>JAZRXJ010000166.1:0-1325 GCA_045600165.1 Clostridia bacterium | reverse complement strand
TCTTCGCCGATGGCGATGTTGATGTGGCAAGAAAGGATTTCCAGCGCATTGAAACCAAGCTGAAGCAGCGGTTCAGTGCGCTGGGCTCTTCCTGTGAGGCGGTGGGAACCGTAGATCGTCTGAGCCTGCTCCATGACTTCTTCCGAAAGGACAGTGCCGGATGCTTTGATAAGTCACTGTCAGCACTCCTTCAGGATGATTACGATGTACGCGACGCTATCTGCCCGCAGCACTATGAACGCAAAGCGGATCACCTAATCTTTGACGGGCAGTACGCGAGAGTGTTCTATATCAAGGGTTATGCTTCGTGGGTCAAGGATGATTTCATTTCGTTCCTGACCTCGCTGAATCTTGACATGATGCTTTCCATCGACGTTACTGCCATTGAAACGGATGAGGCTGTCCGTGCGGTGAAACGGATCGTCATGGGAACAGAACAGAACCTTGCCACATGGCAGCGGCGGCAGAATCTCAATCAAAACTATTCCGCAAGCATTCCCTATGAGATGGCGGAGGAGCGGGACAGCGCAAGAGACTGTCTGCGCCGTCTGGAGAAGAACGACCAGCGCATCATGAACGCGACTGTCACCATTGTCCTGACCGCCGACAGCAAGGAACAGCTGGATGCGGACAGTAAAACACTGATGACCAACGGCGATAACCGTTCCTTTTCCATTGTACCGCTGAAGCATCAGCAGACCGATGCCTTGCAGTCTGTTCTGCCCATCGGCGAATGGCGGATCGAAACGAACCGCACCCTTGAGACCCAGAGCCTTGCGATCTTTATCCCGTTCCGTGTGCAGGAGATCATGGACAAGGGCGGCGTCTTCTATGGGGAGAACACCGAATCGCACAATCCGATCCTTGTGGACAAGCAGCGGCTTCTCAACCAGTCCTCCATTATCACGGGCATTCCCGGCTCAGGCAAGTCCGTCTGCGCCAAGTGGCTGGCACTGTATCAGATGCTTAATTCCGAAGATGACGTGCTGATCTTCGACCCTGAGGGCGAATATGCCAGGCTCGCCAACGCAATGGGCGACATGGCAACCGTTGTCCATATCGCCGCGGGCGGGCATGACCGGCTGAACACCATGGAAATGGAGGCAGGCTATGGGGACGAAAAGCCCATCGTCGCTAAATCGCAGTTCATCATGTCGCTGGCAGAGCAGATCAACGTATTCAGCGGCAGCCGGAACACGGAGATCAACGCGAAGCACAATTCCGTGATCGACCGCTGTGTGCAGGCAGTCTATGAGGATGCTGCGAAGACCGGAATCGTTCCGACCCTGAGCCGCCTTCGTGAAGAGCTGATGAAAGAATCGGAA
>JAZRXJ010000165.1:0-1478 GCA_045600165.1 Clostridia bacterium | reverse complement strand
ATGGCATTGAGTACGGCGACTGGTGCGCCATGTTCTGTTCCTTCTGCCAGCATTATGCGGGTGTTAAAACAGACTTGATGCCGATTTCGGCAGATTGCGAAAGCTGGGTCGAGTCGCTGTAAGAAAATAATCTTTATCATGAAGTAAACAGCGGCTATGAACCGGTACCCGGAGATTTGATCTTCTTTGATTGGGTCGAGTACGATTCGGAGCAGCCGGAAGCACGCGAAGCCGATCATGTGGGTCTTGTTTACGAAATTAACAAAGATAGCATCACCACGATTGAGGGCAACTGGAGCGACTGTGTTTGCACGGTAGAACGCAAATTTTCCGATGGTAAGATCCTCGGTTACGGTGAGCTGCCTGAAAATCCGGATTATGCCACTATCGAATCTGCCCCGGCTTCCGATGGAGCTATCGCCGTAATCAGCGGCTATCTCCCAGAGGGTGCAGAAGCTGTAATAGAGGAAATTCCTTATACTGGATCGGACCTGACAGAACTGTTAGGTGAGGAAACCGCCTCTTCTGTTATGTCCTATGTTGCCTACGACATCACCATTTGGGTGAACGGTGAGGAATGGCAGCCGGATGCAACGGTAAGTGTTGTGATCAAGCATCCGGATATTGAAGTGGAAGACAGTAGCTCTTTGGCTGTGGCTCATGTCAATGCAGAAGCGGATACCGTTTTGGATATCACGGCTGAAATCAACGATGACGGTGACGTCACTTTTGAAACCGATGGCTTCTCTACCTATATTCTCTACGTTTCCGGTAATCAGACGACGGTCATTCTTGCCTGCTCGGATGTACAGGAACCGGCGAACTCCTATCTGTTCTCTAACGGGAATTATAACAAACAGACGCAGATCCTCACAAATATCGTGTCGCAGGTAAAGACAGTATATCCTACGATAAGCGGTTTCTTCTGTGGCGGTGACTACAATTTTGACGTGACCAGAGGAGACTCTGCTAAAACACAGCTGGGCGCCGAGATCGTTTCAGGTACGATGAAAGACCTTATCCCGGGTATGACTGATGAAAAGATGGTGCTGATTCAAGGCAACCATGATGATCTTTGCTCCGCTTTGACTCCAACCGGCGGCTATGATAAAGGCGCTTATTCTGTCTATGTCATAAACGAGCAGAGCTTTCCTTCTGGTGGCACAGCAACGCAGAATCTATGTCAACAGACGGCGGATGGTCTCCGTTCCTGGCTGAACGGGCTTAAACAGGCAAATTACAATAAACCGGTATTTATCCTGTCCCATGTTCCGCTTCATTACAGCACGCGCGTGATTTCTGACGGCGACGCTGTTTACGCGCAGTTTCTGTATGACGCTATTGAAAGCTATGGAAATGACTTGAACATCATCTTCCTGTATGGTCATGACCATGCACACGGAGACGATGACTATCTGGGCGGTGCCGCTCAGTTCCTGACACGCGGCGACAAGATCACCATTGCGCAATCCGGAACC
>JAZRXJ010000164.1:0-1776 GCA_045600165.1 Clostridia bacterium | reverse complement strand
CCTGGCAGGACATTGACCTGAAAGAACAGGTCATCACAGTGCGGCGCAGTATGCGGTACAACGGGGCAAGGCACAAGACGGAGATCGGCCCCACCAAGCGGAGCAAGATCCGCACGGTGGACTTCTGCGACACGCTGGCGGAGATTCTGAAAGAGGCAAAGAAGGAACAGCACTTAAACCGCATGAGGTACGGAGAGCTTTACAGTCTGAACTACTGCAAAGAGGTACAGGAGAAGGGCCGAAGCTACTATGAGCTGTACACGCTGGGAATGACGGAAGAAGTGCCGGAGGACTACAAGGAACTCTCCTTTGTCTGCCTCCGTCCCGACGGGGCTTATGAATCCGCAAACACGGTCAGTCTTATGTGCAGGACAGCGCAGGATAAGGTTCCGGGCCTTGAGGACTTCCATTTCCATACACTCAGACACACGTTCACGAGCAACCTACTGTCGAACGGTGCACAGCCGAAGGACGTACAGGAACTGCTGGGACATGCGGATGTGAGTACCACGATGAATATCTACGCACACGCGACAAAGGAAGCAAAACGCTCCTCGGCAAGACTGCTGGATAAAGTGGTCGGACAGTAAAAAGAAAAGCTTTCCCTTATTTTGCCGGATAAGGGCAAAAACAAGGGAAAGCAGTCGAAAACGGAGCGTTGAAACCGTGATTTTCCTTGAAATATCAAGGGTATTAGAGGATTGGGATAGATAAATTCGGATTTATTTTGCTTTGATTTTGATGTATAATAGCAAATGGAGTAATACATCCGTATGGATGAATGTATTTGAAATGAATCGGGAAGCATGAATATCAAGCATGACAGGATCATTTGGAAGGAAGAACAAGCTATGTCATCATTATTTACCGGAAAAACCCTGATGATCACCGGCGGCACCGGTTCCTTCGGCAATGCCGTTTTGAACCGATTCCTTGCGACAGATATCGGGGAGATCCGTATATTCAGCAGGGATGAAAAAAAACAGGATGATATGCGCCATCATTTCCAAACTTCCATGCCGGAAGTGGCGGATAAGATCAAGTATTATATCGGTGATGTGAGAGATCTGGCATCCTGCCGCAGCGCGATGAACGGAGTCAACTATATTTTCCATGCAGCCGCTCTGAAGCAGGTGCCCAGCTGCGAATTCTTTCCGATGGAAGCTCTGCGTACCAACGTGATGGGCACGGATAATGTGCTTACCGCTGCGATCGAAGCGGGGGTGGAGTGTGTTATCTGTCTTTCCACTGATAAAGCGGCTTATCCTATCAATGCAATGGGCATCAGCAAGGCATTCGAGGAGAAGGTGGCTGTGGCTAAGAGCCGCTATAGCGGAAACACCCGAATCTGCTGCACCCGTTACGGCAATGTGATGTGTTCGAGAGGGTCGGTGATCCCGCTGTGGATCAGTCAGATTCGAAATGGAGATCCCATCACTTTGACGGATGGGAATATGACCCGATTTATCATGAGTTTGGAAGAAGCGGTGGATCTGGTCCTCTTTGCTTTTGAACACGGCGAAAACGGGGATCTGCTTATCCAGAAAGCTCCGGCCTGCACCATCCGCACCCAGGCTGAAGCGGTATGCGAGCTGTTTGGAGGAAACAAGGATCAGATCCGCACCATTGGTATTCGCCATGGTGAAAAAATGTATGAGACCCTGCTCACCAATGAGGAGTGTGCCAAGGCGGTGGATATGGGTCATTTTTACCGCGTACCGGCGGATAACCGCGGCTTGAATTATGATAAGTATTTCCGGGAGGGCGATGATACCC
>JAZRXJ010000163.1:0-15420 GCA_045600165.1 Clostridia bacterium | reverse complement strand
CCGTGGTTAGTCTGTTCCCACATCCAGCTTCCTTCAGATTCCATCTCACGATGGACACCCTTGCTTTCGGCTATCTCCTTCCCGCTACCGGGCGGATTCGGGACTTTCACCCTTTAGAAACGTGCGCCGCCGGGCGCACTTGCAACAAGCGGCACCGTTACGGTGCCGCTTGCTTTATGTTTATTGGGAACACTTGGAAAGAACGACTTATTGTACTTTCTGCCAGTTTTGAGTTCTGCCTTCCCAGAGACCCGCCGGCATTCCCTTTCCGGGGCGGATCACAAATCCGAGATCGGCATTATAGTTGCTTTCGTTGCTTCTGACGACCACACCGTATGCCATCGCTGTCTCCGCGTTTCCTTCTTCGAGAACGGAACACAGCAGCGGGATGTCGTTTTTCCTGACTGTCGGTATGATTTCAGCCGGCATATGGACTTCAAGATCATAGGTTGCCGGATACACTTCCGTGAACCAGTAATAACCATATTCGTTTGATACGGTTTCCGCAATCGGTTCTCCATTCCTGCATAGCACGACGCGGACGCCGGGCACTCCGGGTTCATCGCCGTCCTGCCAGCCGTTTTCATTCAGATCGACCCAGCAGAAGTCACCCAGTTTGCCGGCCATCACGCTGCCGATATCCATGTCGTTCAGATCGTGACCCATCTTCAGATCGATAGCAGCCGTCATTCCCTCGTGTCCGTCACATTCTCTCACTATGCTGGTCAAACCGTTTTCCAGCCGTTCGTCTTCCGGTTCAACCAGCAGGCAGCCTTCAGGCAGTTCGGCACGGATGAACCATTGACCCGGCATAAGTCCTGTGAAGCAATACGTTCCATCCGATTCCGTAAGCATTGATGAGACTTCGTTATGTTCAGCATCAAGCAGACTGACATTTGCTCCTTCCAGAGGCAGGATCTCACCGACCTGGTCCAGCCACACCTGCCCGCTGATGGAGGTAAACCGAACAATACCGAGCACCAGATCCGCACGGGTCTCATCCTCTCCCAGCTGAATACCGCTGGTGATCAGGCGGTTTCCCTGCCGTCCGAATGTACAGTCACCCGGCTTCGTCTCGTCAGAAGCCTCGTCCATGTCATAATACACCGTGAATTTTCCAGGGATCATACCATGCGTTCCGAAGTATCCGTGATCATCTGTCAACAATTCGGCAAATACTTCACCGTTTGTTTCATCCAGTACAGTGACCTTTTGTCCGGCGGGTGTCTGTTCTCCGTCATCAAACAGGCCGTTATTGTTTTCATCCAGCCACATGCGGCCCTGCAGACCGGCAGGTCTGACACAGCCGAGGATCTGGCTTTCGAAGCTTTCGCCCATGCATAACGGAAGCTCTGCATCTTCCGCGTTGGATCCCGCATGGATGGGGAGATCGACATGATCAGTGCGTGACATCACATATCCATCAGGGAATACTGCTGTCAGCCGATAAGTGTCCGGATGCAGATCCGTCAGTTCAAATGCACCGTCTTCACCGGTGGTCACTGTCAGAGCGGCAAGATCATCACGGCCCGGCGTCAGGGTGATCACGGCATTGCTCATGGGAGATTCACCGGCATCCATAACACCGTTTCCGTTGCTGTCCCTGAAGACCTGCCCGCTGATCCTTCCCAGCGTCAGCGCGCCGCACAAAGGAGCAGTATAACTTCCCGCGCTGGCAATGAAGAACGGTTCCGTATCCGCGTAACCTTCTCCGGCAAACTGATTTCCGTCCGCGTCAACCTTAGCAAAGATCCCATATTCCGGCAGAACATAATGAAGCTTATATTCACCGGGCATGACCGCGTCAAATTTGAATTCGCCGTTCCGGTTGACTGTGGTTGTGAAAACAATCGTTTCATCTTCCACCAGTTCAACTTTCATACCTTCCAGACCGTTTTCGTCATTGTCACGGATACCGTTGTCATTCGCGTCCGCGAACACACTGCCGGTAACAGTTCCCGGAATGATCATACCGATATTCATGGTATTCATATCCGCGCCGAGCGGCAGGGTGAAGATCTCTGTTTCACCGTTTCCGCCGGTTGTGTTCAGCATGACATTCCCGTCGCCCGGTTTCGTAAAGGCATAGCCCTGTATAGCAGCCATCGTGATGCGATATTGACCGGGAGTCAGCTTTTCAAAAAGATACTGACCCTTGGTATTTGTCCGTGTTTTGGCGACCACCGTTCCGTTTCCGTCCAGAAGGGTCACACCCAGACCTGCTTCGGGTGTCTCTTTTCCATTCATATCTCCGGAAAAATCCTGATCCACATATACCGTACCGGAAACAGAGCCAAAGTAGATCGCGCCAACATTGATCTGCGTAACTTCCGCGTTGGCGATCAGCTGATTCTCCAGACTGCTTTCCCGCAGACCGGAGCGGACCTTGAACCGGTTACCTTCGGCGGTCGCGACTGTCTTGGTGAAGGTTGCCCCGCCCTCCGGCAGAATGGCTCTGATCACGTAAGTGTTTGCACGCAGTCCGCTTAATGAATATGTCCCGTCCTCGCCGGAAACCGTTTCCGCGACGACGTCATTCTGAATTTGCTTGATAGCCTGCAGTTTGACACCCGGCAGCGGTTTTTCACCTTCATCCCAAACGCCGTTATAGTTCTCGTCCAGGAAACACCGGCCTTCAATAAAGCTGGATACCATGAAGCCGACATTTTGTTGCTCGACGGACTTTCCATCATTCATATCCATGACCTTGGTACCGGTCTTCGCGCCGTCCATGGTAAAAATGGAACGGTTGTCGCCGCCGACCCGACTGTATTTGGTGAACATCATTCCGTCCGGAACATACACCGTCATCTTATAGAATCCGGGTTTCACCTGTCCGATGTACCAGTTGCCTTCAGCATCGGAATAGGTCTCATAGGTCAGATTATTCTTCTGACCTTCCAGAACGATTCGAACACCGTCCAGCATGGATTCATCGGATTTGCGGATCCCGTCAGCATCGGTTTCCAGCCAGCAGAAGCCGCTGACATGCAGTAATTCCCAGATTCCGACACCGTATTCTTTTGTTTCCAGAGCATTTAGTTTGATTTTTTTGCTTGTCTGAACAGTCTCGATCGTCTGTTCCATAAAATTGGAAGTGATTTCCGAAGTTTTCCCTTTTTTGGTGAATCCCCAGCCATCCGGAGCCGTTACTCGGATCATATAGGTCCCGGGAGCCAGTGCGTCTATTCTGGCCAGACCTTCCCCGTCTGTCAGTGCGTAAGCCGCGACACTTCCGTCTTCCGTAATGATCTCGACCGGGATACCGGCGACGCCGTACTCGTAGATACTCATTTCGCCGTTGTTGTTCGGATCGTCGAATACCTGCACGAGCAGGGATGATGCAACCGCGTCACCGGCAGGCGCCGGTGTTACGGGAACCGGTGTGGCAGCCGGAACCGGTGTGGGCGTATTGACCTGATCACGTTTCAAAATAACCGGCCGTGTATTGGTGATCTTGCCGTTCTGCTGTTCGTCAGCCACCTGTCCGGCAGCATCATCAGTTTCTTCCGGGGTCTCTGTTAATTCATTTTCATCTTCAGGTTCTTCCTGTTCCTGCGTCTCCGCGTCGACAAACGCCGGCATTTCCGTCGTGATTTCAGTGCTGTCCTCCGAAGCTTGCACGGCAAACGGAACAGTCACGGTACCGCCGGTTCTGGGTTCAAAGGTCATCCCTTCCTCCGGAATCTGCCAACCACTCGGCATGGTCTGAAGGATCGGCTGGATTGTTACTGTTCCGGCAGAAGTGAGAAGTACAGATTCCTCTCCTGCCTGTACCGTTCCGATTTCCGTTCCATTCTGGACGATCCTGAACTTGCCTTCCAGTTTGACACGTTCACTGCTGCCGTCTTCCTTCTGAACAAGGCCGAAGAAATATACTCCCAGTGTGGTCAGTTCTCCGGCGAAGACAACTTCAAGCATACTGCAGATCAGAATGATGCTCAGCAGTATGGCGATCAGATTTTTGAAAAAACGGTGCCTGGTTATCATGACAGAAGGCCTCCGGTATTATTCAGTGATCTTTACAGTATGACGGAACTGGTCAAAAACTTTATCCACATAGGTTTCTGTGTATCCTCTGGGATAAGTCACATGCAGACTGTACAGAGTCTTGTTGACACAGCAAACGATAATACGGCCCGCGATTGCTTCGCCGTCAGCTGTCACAGCCTTGTAGTTGGCATAAACACCGGTAGTGTTCATGAAGGTACGGGTGGCGGTGTTGGAAGGATCCCAGTTTTTCAGTCCGGAGGATGCCTGCGTATCCAGCATTCCCTTCAGTTCCTTGCTCAGATCATTCTTTCCGTAATTCTTGTTGACCGATGTCGCGCGGACTGTCAGGCTGGCGGCATAGGCCATGCTGACATCGGGATTGGTCAGAATAAATGTATCCGGCTGACTGTCATCAACGATCCATCCCGTGGGAGCTTCGAAAGTCAGATGCATACTGCCGGCTGTATATGTCTGATAGGCAAAAGTCAGTGCGGGCAGAGGCGTGGGGGTGGGTTTGTCGATCGGATCGATCGGCACAGGGGTAGCTCCCGTGTTGGGATATTCGGGCTTGGGAGTCACGATAACCACCACTTCGGCTGCGATATCCGTTACCGGTTCGTTCTCTCCGTCCTCCTCTGAAGCCGGATCATAGGATCCGTCGTCAAAGTCGACGGGTGCGGCCGCCGTTTCTTCGGTAGCAAACAGGCTCTGTTCCTGAGGCATGACTTCCTCCGGAGCGTTCTGAGCTTCCTGCGCGGCTTGCTTGTCTGGCAGCTCGGTCGAGAAAACTTCCTTCTCCTGACAACCGGCAAGCACCATCAGCATGCATACTGCCATTACGAGGCAAAGGATCCGTTTCAACATGGTTCATTCCTCCATCCTGATCGATTGATCATGTATAGTAACGATTTGATCGGCGTTTCCATTCCGCCGCTTATTCCTCTTCTTTCCCGAATCTGGGATGATATACACGCCGTTCCAGACTGGGGATCCGTTCACTGAACGCGCCGGCGGGAGTCCGTTCTGTGACATTCTGGAAATTGTTCATTCTGGCATCCATCATATCGATCCAGTGCAGGGCTTCCGCTTCCGCAAACATGGGCGGTTTCGGACTTCCGTATTCGCTTTCTCCGTGATGGCTCAGCAGCATATGTTCCAGCAGCAAGACGATTTCACCGTTTATCCCGGTGTTTTCCGCGGCTTTGTTCAGCGTGACCACGCCCCGTACAAGATGCCCGATCAGTTGACCGTCCGCGGTGTAGTCCGCCACATTGCCCAGCTTATCGCTCTGCATCTCGTTGATCTTGGCCAGATCATGGATGATCACACCCGCGAGCAGCAGATCCCGGTTCAGGTTGGTATATACCCGCAGGATCGATTCCGCGATGCTCATCATACTGGTGGTATGATGCAGCAGTCCGCCGCGTTCCGCGTGATGCATGCGCTGCGCGGCAGGATAATAATCCAGCTCATCTCCTGCCAGCTTCAGCATTTCACTGACCAGTTTCTTCAGATCTTCATTCTTGAAACTGTCCACCGTGTCGGTGATCTTCTTCATCATGGATTCGGAGCTTTCCGGCGCGCTGCTGGTCAGCTTCGTCATATCCACGTTGTCATCCTTCGTGGCGGGCCGGATCTGTTCGATCCGGAACTGCGGTCTGCCATTGTACTCCTGTACAAGTCCCTTGACCTTCACGACCGAGTTCACTTGAGGCACTGCGGCGTTGCCGTCCCAGATCTTGCAGTTGATCTCACCGGTACGGTCCGCCAGATTCATATCCACATACTGTGTTCCGTTCTTGGGGCTGGTACGTTTTTCGGCCGATTTTACCAGCAGGAAACCGATATAAGTCTCCCCGACCTTGAACTGACTCACTGTAAACTCGTCCATGTTTTTCCTCCGATTCGGTTTACTCTTTCTTTACTCAAGCTTCTGCTTTCACTTTATAATTCATCATTCATAACTCATAATTCTTAATTCCGTTTTAAATCCGTGATTTCATCCCGGATTTAAAACGGCGCGTCCATCGCTCCGCCGCTGCGGTCCTGGGCCAGCGTGGCAAAAGTGGTGTATTCAGCCAGCCACGCCAGCTTTACGGTACCCAGAGGACCGTTGCGCTGTTTGGCGATAATGACTTCACCGATATTCTTGTCTTCGGTATCGTGGTTATAGTATTCCTCACGGTGCAGGAACATGACCACATCCGCGTCCTGTTCGATGGAACCCGAGTCTCTCAGGTCACTCAGAATGGGGCGTTTGTCAATTCTGTCCTTATTGGCACGGCTCAGCTGGGCACACGCGATCAGAGGCAGGTTCAGCTCCTTCGCGATGGCTTTCAGATCACGGCTGATCTTGCCCACTTCCAGATTTCGGTTCTCATTCTTTTCATCCCCGGACATCAGACCCAGATAGTCGATGACAATGAGATCCAGTTTCTTGTCCATCATCAGCTTCCGGCAGCGGCTCCGCAGCTGACTGGGGGTGATTGCTGCCGTATCGTCGATATACAGTTCTGCCGCGGCCATCGGTCCAAGAGAATTAGCCAGCGCCATCCAGTCCTTGTCGCCCAGTAATCCTTTTCGGACTTTCTGCATATCCACCCGTGCGTCTGAGCAGAGCATACGCATCGCGATCTGCTCCCGCGGCATTTCAAGGCTGAATACCGCTACGCTCTTTCCGGCATTCAGGCTGGCGTAACTGGCAATATTCATGGCAAATGATGTCTTGCCCATGGAAGGGCGCGCACCGATCAGAATGAGTTCGCCTCCGTGCAGACCGGTCAGCATATTATCCAGATCAATGAACCCGGTCGGAACTCCCGGAATCTGTCCCTTGTTCCGGCTCAGTTCTTCGATCTGTTCATAAGTGTTGACCAGTACATCCCCCACCGGAACAAGGCTTTCTCCGCTGGTGCGTTTCATGACAATGTCAAAGATGGCTTTTTCAGCGTTTGCCAGTGTCTCCTGAAGCGGCGTCTGCTGCTGGTAGCATTCCTTCGCGATGTCCTGTGAGGCGGCAATCAGCTTCCGTAAAGTGCTCTTTTCCAGAACAATATTGATATACGCCTTCACGTTGGCGGTCGTCGGCACATAACCGACGAGTTCCAGCAGATAAGCAGTCCCTCCGACGCCTTCTGAAGTCCCTTTGCGGTTCAGTTCCGCGTCTACGGTGATCAGGTCCACTGGAGACTGTTCACGGTTCAGTTTCGCCATGCACTCGAAGATTTCTTTATTTCTCGGGTCATAAAAGTCATCCCCGTGGAGCTGTTCGCACGCGGATAGTACGGCGGAGCTGTCCTGCAGCATCGCGCCCAGGACACTTCGTTCAGCTTCTATGCTGTTTGGCGGGACCATTCCCTGTAATTCATTCCTCGTTTCCATCGTTCCGGCTCCACAAACCAATAAACTACTAGTTATCAGATGTCGTGCGATTGCAATACACTTCTGTTAAGGCCTCTGTTGCCTCTATGGACTACTACCTCTGTCAAACGCCCACAAACTAAGGCTCCACCTGGTCAGGGGGAGCTGGCGCGTAGCGCCTGAGGGGGTTGCCCTAACTACTAACCACTAACCAGTGCACAGTAATCATATTGGCCCTAACCCTTGGTCCTTCGACCCAGGTCCTAAGCCCTGTGCGCTTACATTGCCGTAATATTCAGCTTCATCTTCGTCGTCACACCGGTATACAGCCACACGCTGATTTCCCGTTCCCCAACTTCCTTGATGGGTTCGCCAAGATCCAGCTTTCTCTTGTCCACTTTGACGCCATGCTGCTTTTCCAGGGCATCCGCCACTTCGGCGCTGGTTACGGATCCGTACAGTCTGCCTTTGTCTCCGCATTTTACCTTCAGTTCGATCACTTTGCCCTTCAGTCCGTCAGCCTTTTCCTGTGCCTGGCGCAGAGCTTCCGCTTCGCGGGCGTCCTGTGCGGCACGTTTCAGCTGGATCTCCTTCATGGCTCCGGTCGTTGCTTCCATGGCCAGTTTCTGCGGAAACAGAAAATTACGGGCATATCCGTCGCTCACGTTGATGATATCGTCTCTTTTCCCCTGACCTTTGACATCTTTCAGTAATACTACTTTCATATTGTTTCCTCCCTGTTTCGTAGATTTCTGGCATCCCGCCGCTGATCAACGATCCCCAGGATCACGGTCAGAAACGGGATCAATAACAACATTCCGATGATCCACAGGACACGTGCGAACTTGCCCATGCCCATTTTGTCCTCCAGCCACAGCTGGAAACTGATGCCCTGCAGCCCGTAGCAGACGGCGAACACGGCACCGCTCATGATCCCGATATACAGCCAGAGATCTGAATCAGTCATGATCTGGATCAACCATCCGATGGCGAGAGCACCGACCGCGAGTCCGATACCGGATGGCATATGCCATTCAGTGAACTTCGGGTAGATCGTTTTTTCTTCATTCCTGCTTCTCATCAGATCCGGAAGCAGTGTGCACAGTATGGTTGTCAGTGCCACATGGCCGATAAAGCCTTCGCACAGGGCACCGGGCATTATTTCCTCCATGGAAACGCGCAAGCTGTACAGGAGTTCGGTTCTGATGCCCGCGGGCAGTTTCATCTTCATCATGGAAGCCGCGTATAGCAATCCCATACTTTCCGCGTCGGACACCCGGGCCATTCCCGAACTGTACGCGTTGATCAGCAGTGAATCGCAATAGGGACTTTGTTCCAGATTGTCCTGCACGAATTTCGCCAGACCGGTCACCAGCGACCCGTCCAGAGCATTTTGAAGGATGATCAGGTAGGCAGCCCACATAGCAGTCACGACGCCGGCCCATAACCAGACGCGTTTTCTTTGATCTTTCAGAGGGATCAGAGCGGCGAGACAGCAAAGTACGCTCCATGGAATCGCGACGATCAGCATTTCAGACGCACCGGCAGCCAAACATCCGGCAGCTCCGACCAGTCCTGTCAGGATCGTCGGTACCGGTCCGGAAGTATATGCCAGGATTGCAAGCATAATGGGGAGCAGCAGCATCGTCACCGTATGAGGCAACAGACCCATGAATGATGTGATCAGCAGTGCCGCTGAAAAAACAGCCGGCAGTGTCCACTGTCTGGATTCTTTGGGCATACTCTCACCTCCATCCGATAGGTATTCATCATATTTTATATCATTTCATTATAAAAAGCAATCCGGACGGTCAGATAGCTTTCGTCAGCTTTCGTCATTTACCGGTTTTGCAAAGCATGGAAATCATGCTATAATACTGACGGAAAATCAACCGGTCAGTCTGTGTAACAATTTTTGATATGGTGGAGCAACGTATGACAAGTATTGAAAACGATCCGGAAATTCAGAACATTTCCCTGAAGCCCCTGGACATCTATAAGCACTACCTGAAAAACACCAATATTGCCGAATCCTATGAAGCAGAGATCCTTTGGGGGCTCCGCAAAAAGGAGCCGCTTGAAGATCTGTTCAAAAAATCATCCGAGCTTGTCGGCAGGCTGCTGGATGACCCGGAATTCATTAGCCTGTGTCAGGAGTATAACCGTCAGGACCGTTGATATTCCTGTATAAAAACCGCTGGACTTTTTTTCTCATTTCAGTATAATAAGGATAAAGCACTGGTATACAAATATAATAAACAAGGAGGCCCTAAAATGAAAAAAGGTTTAGCTACCGGTATCATTGCTGTTTTGGCAGTACTTGCCATCGTGTTCGGTATCCTGTTCGGTACCAACAGTGCCAAAGTCGGTTCCCTGACCAGCGAAAAGGATGAACTGGCTGCTCAGGTCGAGACCCTGACCGCCGATGCCGCTGATAAAGCCGCTCAGATTGAAACTCTGACTGCCGATGCCGCTGACAAGGCTGCTCAGATTGAAACCCTGACCGCCGCTGATGCTGACAAGGCTGCTCAGATCGAGACTTTGAACGCTGATGTTGCCGACAAGGCTGCTCAGATTGAGAACATCACTGTCGCCGCCTGGGATTCCACCAGCCAGATTGAAACCCTGACTGCCGATGCTGCCGACAAAGCCGCTCAGATCGAAGCTCTGAATACTGATGTTGCTGACAAGGCCGCTCAGATCGAGACTCTGACCGCTGATGTCGCTGACAAGGCCGCTCAGATCGAAGCTAAAGATGCGGAAATCACCACCCTGAACACCAAAGTGACCGAACTGGGTGCCGAGATTGAAACCCTGAAGGCCGCTCCTGCCGAAGTCGATGAAACGAAGACTGAAGTCAACGAAAATGAGATTGTTCTGGGTACTTCCAACCTGAAGATCACCACTCCAGTCGCTTATGTGAAGGGTGAAATCACCGCCGAAGACACTGATGAGAACCAGGTTGCCTACTACAAGAGTGAAGAGTCGCTGATTGATTTTGACGTCTATCAGTGGGCCAAGGCAACAGGCGAAACTGCCGAAAGCGTTGCTGAAGAAGAAGCGAAGGAATTCGGTGCGGAAGAAACCTTTGAAGGTATCTCCGGATCCGGTATCGTGTTCGAAGGTTACTGGGCTGAGGAAGAGTACGAAGGAACGACCTACAAGACCCTGACCGTGATTACCGAAGACAACGACATTTTTGTTGAAATCGTGTTCTGGGCTGACGGCGAGAATGCCGAACTGGGAATCACCGAGATTCTCAATACTCTGTCCGCGAAATAATCCTGACAGTTTGAATCTGTCTGCCGCCTGTACCGGAATGGTACGGGCGGTTTTTCACATCCGTTCGCCCCGCGACCGGTGTATTTTCTTTTACGTACAGATCGAATAGAGTCTTCCTTTCCGACTGCCGGTCATTTCGCTGTGGCAGACCGGTTTGATACATCAAAAAAAGGATGCCCCAATATTGAAGCATCCCTTTACAGGTGATTTTAAACTGTCATGGAACTTACTTAGCGATGAAATACAGATCCATTCCCATCAGGGTGTATTTCAGAGATCCGTCATCGCACAGAACAATAGACTGATCAAGATTCACATCTTCGTCACCCAGACTGAAAGCCAGAGCACCGTCCTCAAAGTTGAAAGGAATAGCGGTCTTGCCAAAGATGGAAACAGCGCCGTTATCGATCACGACATCCAGATTGTCGGCAGTGGCGCCCAGCATATCGCCGAGACCCATATCCATGGCATCCTGAACATTCAGGTTGATGCCGTAGGCACTGATCAGAGCCAGGGTCCAGGTTCCGTCATAAGCAGAAATATCTTCAGCGGCTACCGCGCTCGGAATCACAACGCTGGACTCAGCGGGTTCAAATCCGAAGAAGTAGTAAAGATCATCCATTACAGCCACGAAGCCAGTGCCATCTTCTGTAGCAGTAATAGTCAGGTCATCACCGTCAATGGTCAGGACTGCATTGTCTTCATTCTCGACCCATGTACCCGGGGTGGTGCTTTCTTCACCGGCCATGGTGGTAACAGCGTCCAGCGTACCGTCGGTATTGAGGATAATAGCCATCGTCATGCCCAGATCAGCGGGATTCAGAATGGTTTCGCCATCTTCAGACACGCCGGTCAGGTAAAGGGTCATCGTTTCGGTTGCGGTTTCAGCCAGAGTCAGAGCGCTGCAGCACAGCAGGGTCAGAGCAAGTACCAGAGCCAGAATCTTTTTCATGTTTGTTTCCTCCTTATAATGATTCCGTATATCGTTACATATGTAACGAGACAAGTATAGCTGTTTTTCCCGTACCCGACAAGTATTTTCAGAATTTTAATGCTTTAATGTATTAAAGGGCTTGACAATCATGGATTACAGGTTACAATAAAGCCACATGACAGAGGCGCGGACCTCATGAGTATGTCTTCCACATGCAAGCAGGATTGCGGAAGGCAGAAAGGGAGTTTCGCCGAGGCAAAACGGTCCTGCAGCCGCATAGCCGGGCCGTCGGAAAAGATCCGGCGGACTGTCGTCCCCCGGGACGGAGCGCTGGCATGGCATAGGAGTTCAACCGATGTCATGACAGAATGTCATGACATTTTTTTGATAGGAGTGGATTTCATGAGAATCACCGCAATCCTCCGGCGTCTGAGTGTTTTTGCCTTGATCGCGATGCTGATTTTCACCGCTATGGTCCCTGCTCTGGCAGAGGACGTGGTCGCTGAGGAAGTCGCTGTCGTGGAAGAGACTGTTGAAGCCGTGGAAGAAGCTGAAGAAGACGAAGCTCCCGCGACGCCTTTCTACAACACCTTCTGGGCGCTGTTGCCCCCCATCATCGCCATCGCGCTGGCACTGATCACCAAGGAAGTTTACTCTTCCCTGCTGGTCGGTATCATCACCGGCGGTCTGCTGTATGCCAACTTCAATCTGGAAACGACTATGAACCATGTGCTTTCCGGTGGAATCGTGGCTTCTCTGTCCGATTCCTATAACGTCGGTATACTGCTGTTCCTGGTCATTCTGGGCGCTTTGGTCTGCCTGATGAACAAGGCCGGCGGTTCCGCCGCTTTCGGTCGTTGGGCGCAGACCCACATCAAATCCCGCGTGGGTGCTCAACTGGCTTCCATCCTGTTGGGCTGCCTGATCTTCATCGATGACTATTTCAACTGCCTGACCGTCGGCAGCGTGATGCGTCCCGTCACCGACAAGCATAACATTTCCCGCGCCAAGCTGGCTTACATCATCGATGCCACCGCCGCGCCCGTCTGCATCATCGCCCCGATTTCCTCCTGGGCCGCCGCTGTGGCCGGTTTTGCTGAAGAAGGACAGGGCTTCACGCTGTTCACCAACGCGATTCCCTATAACCTCTACGCGATTCTGACCATCGTTATGATGATCTTCCTGGTCGTTGCAAAGCTGGACTTTGGTCCTATGGTCAAGTTTGAAAAGAACGCCATCGAAAAGGGCGATCTCTTCTCCGGCAAGAACCCCTATGCCACCGATAATGAGACTGTAAATCCGAAGGGGCGTGTGATCGATCTGATTCTTCCCGTGATTGTTCTGATCATCACCTGCGCGCTTGGCATGGTCTATACCGGCGGTTTCTTCTCCGGTGAAGGCATCTCCTTCCAGCAGGCTTTCTCCGATTCTGACGCGTCCGTCGGTCTGGCCATCGGTTCCGCCATCACTTTCATCTTCTGCGTGATCTACTTCCTGTGCCGCCGGACCATCAAGTTCCGTAACATTATGGAAAGTATTCCGGAAGGCTTCAAGGCCATGGTCCCCGCGATCCTGATCCTGACCTTTGCCTGGTCCCTGAAGGGCATGACCGATTCCCTGGGTGCCAAGGAATATGTGAAGGCTCTGGTCAAGGGCAGCGCTGCCGGCTTCCAGAACTTCCTGCCCGCCATCGTGTTCCTGATTGCCTGCGGTCTGGCTTTTGCCACCGGTACCTCCTGGGGAACCTTCGGCATGCTGATTCCGATCGTACAGGGTGTCTTCAGCATGAGCGATCCTCTGGGCATCGTCTGCATCTCCGCCTGCATGGCCGGTGCTGTCTGCGGTGACCACTGCTCCCCCATTTCCGATACCACCATTATGGCTTCCGCCGGCGCCCAGTGTGAACACGTGAATCACGTTTCCACCCAGCTGCCCTACGCCATCACCTGCGCCGCGGTTTCCTTCGTGGGCTACATCGTTTCCGGTTTCGTGCCCACCTGGTACATCAGCACCCCCATCGCGGTCGTTCTGATGCTCGCCGTTCTCTTCGTCATCAAGATGACCAACAAAAAGAAAGTAATTGCCTGAAAATCGAGTAGGAGGGGGTGACTAACCCCCGTCCTCTCACCGCACCGTGCGTACCGTTCGGTACACGGCGCGTCCAAGACAAGCAGACTGAATAGACACGTATGCCGGGGAGAGTTCAAAGAACCCTGCGCGTACGAGCCTTTCGTTTGTAATGGCTCTCATTACGGCGCCTGTTTTGACCGTAAACCAATAACCACGTCTGCATCCTGCTGCCATCCTTGCGTAGTATCCCGGGATGCCGAGCTTTATCAGATTTCGCATTTTGGTTTTCGGTTTCTTCCATTGTTTCCAGATATATTGCCGGATTCGTCTTCGTAGCCACATATCCCAATCTTCCATCCGTTGCTTCATCGAGGCGATCGCATAGTAGTTCAGCCACCCTGTCATGTACTTCTTGATTTCCGCCATTACTTGCCGAGCGCTGACGCCACGATTTCGTTTCGTGATTTCGCGAAGTTTGTTCTTCGCTTTCTGCAGAGATTTGGGATGCACCCGGATGAACAGCCCATCTTTCCCCTTGCTGAATGCGAATCCAAGAAACTTGAAGTTCCTCGTAGCATTGATTTTGGCTATATGGCTCTTCTCCCGGTTTACTTTCAGTTTCAGTTTACCTTCCAGGTATCGGATACTGCTTTCCAGCAGTCGTTCTGCCGCGCGTTGGCTTTTGCAGAGCAATACGATATCGTCGGCGTACCGGATGACCGGCACTCCTCGTCTCGCGTATTCCCAATCAAACTCGTTCAGGTATACATTCGCTAAAAGTGGCGACAAAGGTCCCCCTTGCGGGCTTCCTTCTTCCGTGGCAATCTTGACACCGTTATCCAGCACTCCGCTTTTCAGAAATTTCTTAATCAGCTGAATGACCTGCTCGTCCTGTATTTCCTTCCGGAGCAAGTTCAGCAGTTTCTCATGGTTCAACGTGTCAAAGTATTTGCTCAAATCGAGCAATACTGCCCATTCATAGCCTTCTTCCGCGTATCCCCGAATCTTGAATATCGCATCCTGTGCGCTTCTTCCCGGTCGATAGCCATAGCTCCCGTCCGAGAATATCGGTTCGTAGATCGGCATCAGTATCTGGGCTATTGCCTGTTGCACAACCCTGTCAACAACGGTGGGGATTCCGAGTTTCCGTACTCCTCCATCCGGTTTGGGAATCTCTTTCCGTCTTACCGGTGTTGGTTTGTACTTTCCGCTCAGAATGTTTTCCCTCAGTTCCGTTCCGTGTTCTTTGAGCCATGGGAGCGCCTCCTCTACGGTCATGCCGTCTACTCCCGGTGCTCCTTTGTTCTTCCGGACTCTCCTGTACGCGTTGTTCAGATTGTCTCTGTACAAAATCGCCTCCAGCAGTCCGTAACATCTGCCTTCCGTTTCTCCGTTTGCCGGTCGAACGGCACTGTACGCTCCTGCATCTCCTTCACATTCCGTGCTATCTCTCCGCAGGCAGCCATTGTTTCCAATGTTTTCTGTCTTTTGCATGCCGTCCTCCTTTCTCCGGTTACTCCGGTTGTCTTGGTTCCGCCCTTCCCCCTCTTGGGGTACTATGGCTTCAGCTGACTTCTGCACGTTCAGCGCGGCTTTCTTGTATTACCGCGGTTACGCCTCTCGGCGCATTCCGTGCAGACCTCCCCGGGTACCACACGTTTCTTTCCCTCCATCTACCTGCCACATTTATCTCCTGCAATTCCGTGTAGCTATTGGGCTTCATTCTTGATTTGCAGTCTTACCCTTGTAGTCGACCTTATATGTGGTTTCTGTTCGTCAGG
>JAZRXJ010000162.1:0-3591 GCA_045600165.1 Clostridia bacterium | reverse complement strand
TTTGTTTTGTATTGTTTCCGACCATGGAAGCAGGTCTTCCACAGTTACGGGATCTATATTTCCGGCATCGTCCATTCGCTTCGGTAATTCTTCCAGAAGTTTCCGGAAGTACTCGTAGATGCTCAGTCCGTTCAGCTTGGCCGTTTCCATCAAGCTGTAGATAACAGCGCTGGCCTGCGCCCCCTGGATCGAGTTCATGAACAGCCAGTTGTTTCTTCCGACACAGAACGTCCGGATCGATCGTTCAGAGGCCGAGTTGTCGATCGGAACATCTCCATCCTCAAGGAAAACCCGGAGATGCTTCTCCTGATTCAGCGAATACCGGAGCCCTTCGGCTGTCTTCCCTTTCGGCAGATGCTTCTGATCTGACAGCTGTTCGCGAACCCATGCGAAATAAGCCTCGACAAGAGGCCTGACTTTATCCTGACGCACTTTCAGACGTTCTTCCGAAGAAAGGTTTTTCAGCCTCTCTTCTTCATGGTAGATCGCCTGGATCAGTTCCAGCGCCTTGTGCGCTGTTGACTGCTTCATTGCCGGATTCGTTTTTCCGATCGCCTTACAGGCATCGGAGAAATCCCTTCTGGCGTGTGCCCAGCAGTTGGCATTCGTAAGACCCGGAATAAGCTGCTCCAGCATGTGATACTGCTGCAGTCCATCCGTCACCAGCGTTCCCGTATAGTCTTTATAGAATGCCTGCGGATGTTCATGATGCCGCGTCTTCTGATATTCGTACAGAACGATCGGCGTATCCCGGTAGAATTCTCCGGATCGGTGGACCCACATGTAGCTTTTGGATCCTGCTACCCGGCCGTCCCGTATCACATCCACGGTCGTTTCATCGGCCTGCGTTACGGGAAGGGAAAGAAGCCGTTCCTTCATCCGATACCATAAGGGCTCAAAATACTTTGAAAAAGTGATCACCCAGTTCGCCATCGTCTGACGGGAGATATGGATCCCGTTTCTTTCGAATTCCTGCTCGATCCGGTATAAAGGAATCGAATTCGTATACTTTCCGTTCAGGATCGCAGCACCGAGAGAAGCCGTAACGATACTGTTTCTGATAAGATCCTTGGGACGGTCGCCTCTTAAGAATTCATCCTGATGTTCGCCGCCTGTCCCGACATAGACACCGACGGTGTGAACATTGACGATCCAGGAAGCCGGGACATGCTCCAGACGTTTGAAGGTTTCGGAGGGAAACTCTTTCCAGTTACCTTTCCCGTAGAACGCGTCAAGCTGTTCTTCCGAAATCAGATGCGAGAAGTGCTTTTCTTCAAAGCCGTCAAGATCCATGTCGCGCTTGCCCTGTTTTTTCTTACGTCTGATCACGGTCACTTCTTCTTCGGAAGGCTCCGGTAAAGATTCATCCGCACAGGCTTCCGCTTCATTGAAGATAGACATCTGACCGTCTATGGCATCCAGCTTTTCGGTCTTGCGGCCGAAGCGTGCAGCATTGGAGATACGGATCTGCTCGATCAGTGCTTCGAGGTTGTCATTCATACGGGAAAGCTGTTCCTGCTGTGATAAAACCAGCAGGGAAAGCTCTTCTGAACTGAGTTTTTGAAGATCCTCTCTGGTATACTTCTGCACGGTCTTGGCCTCCTGTTTTGATGGCTCTATGATACCAAAAATCAGACGGTCTGTCGAATCAGCCGCATGGTCCCGTTCGTCATTATGCCTATGGATCACAGCGTGATATCAGAGAGATACTGAGTACTGAAAATATAGAGTTTTCAAGGAACAACGATGCTTTTTCAAGCTTCTGAGGTATCCTATGATGCCCGGAAAGGCAGATCTCAGGCACCGGCGAACGCCTCTTTTTCTCGCTGAAACAGCCGGGAAAAGTTCTACGTTTTGTACAAAAGATTACAGTGTGCTTTCCGGCGAGACATCCCGGATCCGTCGTGATATCGGATTCAATCCCTGCAGCAGGAGCCGGTACTCGCCTTTGGATAAGGCCACCGCTTCCTCGCGGGATCTCGGCCAGGAAATGCTGCCTCCTTCAAAACGTTTGTAAAGAAGCAGGAATCCGTTTCCTTCCCAGAGAAGGCCTTTGATCCGGTCTCCCCGGTTTCCGCAGAAGAGGAACAACACGTTCTTTTCCAACGGATTCAGATGATATTTCCCTTCCAGAAGCTGCGCGAGACCGTCAATGCCTTTTCGAAGATCTGTATAGCCGCAGACGACGATGAACTTTGATACACCGCCGGCCTCATAAAGCATGAGACACCGCCTTTATGATCTTCAGGAGGACTTCCTTCGGAAGATCCGAGGAGAGTTCCACAGAAGCTTTCTGAGTCCGGATAACCACCGCAGGCAGCTTCTGGGTTGAAGGAAGGATCTCTTCCGGAGGGATCTCCACGAGTGAGATATCCGCAGACCTCGAAGAAACAGGAAGAGACGTTTCTGTCAACTGTGAAAAAGCAGTTCTTCTAACTTTTCGCAGCCAGTAGTAGTATTGCTTTTCCGGAATTCCGTTGTCAATAAGCCATTGATGTTTGGTCATATCCTGAGGCCGGTTTTCAGATGCTTCGATGACGGATTTCCAGCTGGAAAGTCTGATCTCGTAAGTTGAGTTATCCATTGTGCTTACTCCTTTCGGACTCTAAAAAACTATCTAGTTTTTTGAGTTTTTCAGAGTATAGCACAGTGATTAATAAGTTAACAGGCGGAGGGTTTGACGATTACGTATCGACGCGGAGACTCGCTGTTTTTTATTTTCTGCTTTAATTTCAGCGTTTATATTTTCCGGGGAGTTGAAGGGACCGGTCGTGCAGTAAAGGCGACCGGCAGAGAAGCTTCTGCAGTAGATGTTCAAATTTTGTTCGGGAGGTTTAGCAAAGTGAGTTCATATATTGAATTCCAGAATGTGTACAAACGGTATTACATGGGTGATTCTGTCATCAATGCAGCCAATAACGTCTCTTTTAATATCGAGAAGGGTGAGTTTGCCATTATTCTCGGCGCCAGCGGCGCAGGAAAGACCACGGTCCTGAATCTTCTCGGGGGCATTGACCTCAGTGATGAAGGCCGCATTATCGTGGATGAACGCGTGGTCAGCGGCCAGAGCGAAAACGAAATGATCCAGTTCCGCAGAATGGATATCGGTTTCGTGTTCCAGTTCTACAATCTGATCCAGAACCTGACCGCCAAGGAAAATGTCGAACTGGCTGTTCAGGTCTGCCCCGATCATCTGGATGTGGACGAGGTCATGGCCAGCGTCGGTCTGGGCGAGAGAAAAAACAACTTCCCCGCGCAGCTTTCCGGCGGTGAGCAGCAGCGTGTGGCTATCGCCAGAGCACTTGCGAAGAATCCGAAGCTGCTGCTTTGCGACGAGCCCACGGGCGCATTGGACTATGTGACCGGTAAGAAGATCCTGGCTCTTCTGCAGGAGACCTGCCGCACGACCGGAACCACAGTCGTTCTGATCACGCATAACTCCGCTATCGCTCCGATGGCAGACAGAGTCATCAGAATGCGTTCAGGCAGCGTCGAGAGCATTACGATCAACGAGAATCCCACCCCGGTCGAAGAGATCGAGTGGTAAACAGGAGATTAAAGTGAAAAAGACTGCTTTGCTGAAGGATATCT
>JAZRXJ010000161.1:0-18465 GCA_045600165.1 Clostridia bacterium | reverse complement strand
GACAGATGTTCTGAAGCCGGATCTGACCATTGAAAAGACAGTCAACCGCCAGACGATCAGCTATAACGAGCTGTCCGCCGGCGCGGTCGAACTGATCTACACCGTGAAAGTAACGAATACCGGCGCGGGCAACGCGGCGAGCGTGACAGTCACGGATACCCTGCCGGAAGGCGTTAGCGCCGGAACCCTGCCTGAAGGCATGACCGCGAACGGCAGAGAGATCGTCTGGACATTTGACGGACTGAAAGCCGGAGAATCGAAAGATATCAGCTTTGGTGTAACGATCCCGCAGGGAAGCGAGAACCTTTTCTATACCAACGTGGTCGTTGTGACTACCCCCGGTGACAGCGATACTCCCGGTGACGAAGTTACGACCAAGGTTGGAAAGATCGACATCGAAAAATCTGCCGAGATCATTCACGCGGATGCAGATAACACTTCCGATGAAGCCGAACTGGGTGATACTGTGAGGTTCACCCTGAAGGTGACCAATACCGGCGCTGTGACGCTCTACAATGTCACCGTTGAGGACAGCATGCTTGAAGGAATGGAAGCTTCTGCAACCTTCAGCAAAGACGGATGTTCCCTGAAGGATGCCGTTGCCGCTCTCGGGACCATGGAAGTTGCGGATGAGGTAACAATCACCTATAACCATATTGTGACTGAAGCGGATATCCTGGCAGGCAAAGTGCTGAATGAAGCGACCGCGAAGGGATGTACCGATCCCGATAAGGATCCGGATACTTTTGACGATGATGACACTGAAACACCGACAGACTTTAGCCCGGATATTGAACTGACAAAGACTTCCGACAAGGAGGGCAAGAAAGTACATATCGGCGAGGTCATCACCTACACGATCACAGTAAAGAACACCGGCGATGTGACCCTGAAGAATGTGAAGGTGGACGACGAAAAAACCGGTATGCATGAGACCGTCCCGGTGCTGGCAGTCGGCGAAAGCAGGACATTCACCACCAAGTGGACCGTGACCGAGAAAGAAGCTCTGGCGGGTGAGGTCCTGAACAGTGCGACGACTCACAGCGACCCGATCCCGGATCCCGATGATCCCGGTCATCCCTTCACTCCCGAAGATGATGATGATACGGAAGATGATCCGGAATTCAATCCCGACATTGAGCTGACGAAGACTTCCGACAAGGAAGGGAAGACCGTTCATACCGGCGAAGTCATCACCTACACGATCACGGTGAAGAACACCGGTGATGTGACTCTGAAGAATGTGAAGGTTAACGACAACAAGACCGGTATGCACGAAACCATCGCGGTGCTGGCAGTCGGCGAAAGCAAGACATTCACCACCAGGTGGACCGTGACCGAGCAAGAAGCTCTGGCGGGCGAAGTGCTTAACAGCGCGTCGACTCACGCCAATCCGATCCCGGATCCGGACGATCCCGATCATCCGATTACTCCCGAAGACGATGACGATACTACAGATATCGCAGAACGCGATATCCACAGAGTGACGATCAGATACTGGTATTACGCGATCGGAGGGGATCAGGCAGCTGAAACATTCACCCGGGATTACCGCACGGGAGACAGCTTCAAGGTCAGAAGCCCGGAGATCACCGGCTTTACGGTTGACCGGCTGTGGGTCGAAGGCGTTATGAAGAACTCTGATCTGGAATATGATGTAATCTATCAGGATCAGGAATACAAACTTGTGATCTATTATGTTGACACGCACGGGAATGAAGTGGCTACCCATTATGAAGACATACTGAAGCCAGAAGAACACTACAATGTGATCTCGCCTGATGTTCCCGGTATGGTGCCGAACAAGAAGATCGTGGATGGCGATATGCCGGCACGAAATGTCACGATCACAGTTGTTTACACCCGCCCCGGAGAATTCATTGTCATTGATGACTACGGTGTTGCATTGGGTATCCCGGTCGATTTGAATATCGGCGAATGCTACGAGTAACAATAGGGAGAGGCCGGAAACGGCCTCTCTTTATGTCGTTTCGGAGAAACAGGATTCATATAGGACAAACTGAAAAAAAGGAACTGATGGCAAAAGTTCGTTAGTTACCGGGAAAACAAACAGAAATTTAACAAAAGGCAGGAAAAACACTTTCAAAACATGTCAAAGTAT
This sequence comes from Clostridia bacterium, assembly GCA_045600165.1. GTDB lineage: Bacteria > Bacillota > Clostridia > Christensenellales > Aristaeellaceae > Aristaeella. Next base: position 16,343 of record JAZRXJ010000161.1, on the reverse strand, counting down.
GATAAAATATTATCAATGTGTAATGGGCGAAGTATGCCTTTACATAAGTCCTCAATTTCTGAAGGAGGTTATGGACAACTATGCCGGACAACAAGGAAAAGTATGCACAGCTGCAGGAAGCCATTGCCAAGCATAAGGGCGAACGTGGCGCTGTAATGCCCGTCCTGCAGGAGGCACAGAACATTTTCGGTTATGTACCGCAGGATGTTCAGGAAATCATCGCGGACGGACTGGGAGTAACGCTGGCCGAAGTATACGGTGTGGCGACATTCTATTCTCAGTTCTCTCTGGAAGCCAAGGGCGAGAACGTCATCGGCGTTTGCCTGGGTACTGCCTGCTACGTAAAGGGCAGCCAGAAAGTCATGGATAAACTCAGCGAAGAACTCAAGATCGAAGTCGGCAGAACGACCAAAGACGGCAAGTTCACCCTGAACGCGACCCGTTGCCTGGGCGCCTGCGGTCTTGCCCCTGTCATGATGATCAATGATGAGGTTTATGGCCGTCTGACTCCCGATCAGGTTCCCGCGATCCTGGACAAGTACCGTGCGTGATCTTTCACTGCATCTGCTGGATCTGACCGAGAACAGCATCTCCGCGGGCGCGAAACTGATCATGATCAGTATCACGATCCGTGAAGACGGCTGGCTGACTATGATCCTGAAGGATGACGGAAGGGGAATGACTCCGGAACTGCTGTCCCGGGTAACAAGTCCTTTTGCCACCACCCGGACCACCCGCAAGGTTGGCCTTGGGATTCCCATGATGCAGGAAAATGCCGAAAAAGCTGAAGGAAAGCTGACGATCCGCAGCGAAGTGGGCAAGGGAACGGAACTCACCGTGACTATGAACACGAAAAACATTGATTGTTTACCGCTGGGAGATCTGTCAGGCACGCTACTGTCACTAATGCTGACGAATCCGCTCGCACCCGAATTCCTTTTTGAAGGAAAAACGGAAAAAGGAGAGTGCTCCTTTGATACCCGTGAGGTGCGAAATGTGATCGGAAGCGAGATCCCATTCAATGAACCTTCGGTCGCACAGTGGCTGAAGGAAGCCCTAGACGAGGAAATCAATCCAATCTTTGGAGGTGTATCATTATGAAATCTCTGGCTGATCTGGAAGCTATCCGCGCCAAGACGCTGGAAAGCATCAACATGCGCAATGATCAGGATGCCGTTCGTGTTGTAGTCGGTATGGCTACCTGCGGTATCGCAGCCGGCGCCCGTCCTGTTATGCTTGCTTTCGTTGATGAAATCAACAAGCGCAATCTGCAGCATGTGACCGTGTCTCAGACCGGTTGCATCGGTATGTGCCGTCTGGAACCCATGGTGGATGTCATCGTGCCCGGACAGGAAAAGGTAACCTACGTCAAAGTCAAGCCTGAAATGGTTGCCCGCATCGTTGCTGAACATGTTGTTAATGGCCGTCCGGTGGAAGAATATACCATCGGCGCCGCAGAATAAAGAAAACCCGGAATGAGGAGGAGTACCCATGGATCTTTATCGCGCTCATGTGCTGGTCTGCGGCGGTACCGGCTGCACTTCCTCTGGCTCTGCCAAACTGGTCGAACGGTTTGAAGAGCAGTTGAAGGCCAATGGCCTTGACAAGGAAGTCAAGGTTGTCCGCACGGGTTGCTTCGGTCTTTGCGAAGCGGGCCCCGTTGTTATCGTTTATCCCGAAGGAACTTTCTACAGCCGCGTCAAGGTTGAAGACGTGGACGAGATCGTTTCCGAACATCTGCTGAAGGGCCGTAAGGTACAGCATCTGGTCTATGTGGATCATAAGACCCACGAGACCAGCGTACAGAAGTCCCTTCACGAGATCGGTTTCTACAAGCAGCAGCAGCGTGTCGCACTGCGCAACTGCGGCGTGATCGATCCCGAAAACATCGATGAATACATCGCTTTCGACGGATACAAGGCTCTGGCCAAGGCTGTCACCGAAATGACTCCCGAACAGGTCATTGACGAAATCCTGGCTTCCGGTCTGCGCGGCCGCGGCGGTGCCGGTTTCCCCACCGGAAAGAAATGGCAGTTTGCCCGTGCCACCAAGGCTGACAAGAAATACTTTGTCTGTAACGCTGACGAAGGCGATCCCGGCGCGTTCATGGACCGTTCCCTGCTGGAAGGCGATCCCCACGCGATTCTGGAAGCCATGGCTATCGGTGGCTATGCCATCGGTGCCGATGAAGGCTGGATCTACGTCCGTGCTGAATATCCCATCGCTGTCAAGCGTCTGGAAGTTGCCATCGAACAGGCTCATGAATATGGTCTGCTGGGTGAACACATCTTCGGAACCGACTTCAACTTCGATATCCACATCCGTTTGGGTGCCGGTGCCTTCGTCTGCGGCGAAGAAACCGCTCTGATGGCTTCAATCGAAGGCAAGCGCGGTGAACCCCGGCCCAAGCCTCCGTTCCCCGCTGTAAAGGGCTTGTTCGAAGCTCCCACCAACATCAATAACGTAGAAACTCTGGGCAATGTGGCCCAGATCATCCTGAACGGCGCCGACTGGTTCAAGTCTATCGGTACCGAACGCAGCCCGGGAACCAAGGTCTTTGCTCTGGGCGGAAAGATCAACAATACCGGTCTGGTCGAAGTACCCATGGGCGTACCGCTCCGTACGATCATCGAAGATATCGGCGGCGGCATCCCGAACGGCAAAAAGTTCAAAGCTGTTCAGACCGGCGGCCCTTCCGGCGGCTGTATCCCGGCTTCTCTGCTGGACATCTCCGTTGAATACGATACCCTGACCTCTGTGGGCGCCATGATGGGCTCCGGCGGAATGATCGTACTGGACGAAGACAACTGTATGGTTGATATCGCACGGTTCTTCCTGGACTTCACCGTCGACGAGAGTTGCGGTAAGTGCACACCCTGCCGCGTCGGTACCCGCCGCATGCTGGAAATCCTTGAACGCATCGTGAACGGCAAGGGCGAAGAAGGCGATATTGAAAAGCTGGAAAATCTGGCCAACAATATCAAGGCCACCGCTCTGTGCGGTCTGGGACAGACTGCCCCGAACCCCGTACTGAGCACCATCAAGTTCTTCCGCGATGAGTATGAAGCTCATATCAAGGAAAAACGCTGCCCCGCTCATCACTGCCAGGCTCTGCTGAACTACGTGATCACCGACAAATGCAAGGGATGTACTCTGTGCGCCCGTAACTGCCCCGTCGGCGCTATCACCGGTGAAGTCAAGCAGCAGCACAAGATCGACACCACCAAGTGCATCAAGTGCGGTCAGTGTATGACCAACTGCCGCTTCGGCGCTATCATCAAGGACTAATTCGTGCAAGGAGGAAACAACGCCATGGATAATCTCGTAAAGCTTACGATTGACGGCGTAAGTGTTGAAGTACCCGCCGGCACGACGGTTCTTGAAGCCGCGAAGCAGGCTGGAATCAATATTCCTACGCTGTGCTATCTGAAAGACATTAACCAGATCGGTGCCTGCCGTATGTGCGTCGTGGACACCGGTGCCCGCGCCTTCGGTGCCGCTTGCGTGCTGCCCGTCGCGCCCAATATGGTCGTCAAGACCAATACCCCCGCTCTGCGTGAAGCCAGAAAGATCAATCTGGAACTGCTGCTGAGCAACCATGACAAGAAGTGCCTGAGCTGCCCCCGCAACCAGAAGTGCGAACTGCAGCAGATGTGCCAGGATCTGGGCGTCGAAGATGAAAACTACTTCGAAGGCGCCAAGACTCCCACCGAAATCGATGACCTGAGCCCCTCCATCGTGCGTAACAACGCGAAGTGCATCCTTTGCCGCCGCTGTGTTGCCGCCTGCGATAAGATCCAGGGCATTGGCGTGATCGGACCCACCCGCCGCGGATTCAAGACCCAGATCAGAAGTCCCTGGGAACAGCCCCTGAACGACATGGCCTGCATCAACTGTGGTCAGTGTATCGCGGCTTGCCCCACCGGCGCCCTGACTGAAAAAGATTCCACCAAGGAAGTCTGGGATATGCTGGCCGACACCACCAAGCACGTTGTTGTGCAGCCCGCTCCCGCCGTCCGCGCCGCTCTGGGCGAGGAATTCGGCATGGAAATCGGATCTCTGGTCACCGGCAAGATGGCAGCTGCTCTCCGCCGCCTTGGATTCGAGAAAGTGTTCGATACTGACTGGGCTGCTGACCTGACCATCATGGAAGAAGGCACGGAACTGCTGGGTCGTCTGAAGAACGGCGGCGCTCTGCCCATGATCACTTCCTGCTCTCCCGGCTGGATCAAGTTCTGTGAACACTACTACAGCGACTTCATCCCGAACCTGAGCTCCTGCAAGTCTCCCCATGAAATGGAAGGCGCCATGATCAAGAGCTACTGGGCCGAGAAAGTCGGTATTGATCCCCATGACATCCGTGTGGTTTCTGTGATGCCCTGTACAGCGAAGAAGTTCGAGTGCAAGCGTCCCGAACTGGGTCATGACGGAATGGCGGACGTGGATGCTGTTATCACCACCCGCGAACTGGCCAAGATGATCAAGGAAGCCGGCATTGACTTCAATAACCTGCCTGACGAAGACTTCGACAGCGTACTGGGCGAAAGCACCGGTGCCAGTGTTATCTTCGGAGCTACCGGCGGCGTTATGGAAGCTGCTCTGCGTACCGTATATGAAGTTGTTACCGGAAAGACACTGGAGAAGGTTGAATTCAACGAAGTCCGCGGTCTTGAAGGCGTCAAGGAAGCTTCCGTTCAGGTTGGCGATCTGACTGTGAACGTGGCAATTGCCCACGGCACCGCCAATGCTGCCAAGCTGCTGGACAGCATCCGCAGCGGTGAAAAGACCTATCACTTTATCGAAGTCATGGGCTGCCCCGGCGGCTGCGTGAACGGCGGCGGCCAGCCGATCGTTTCTGCTCAGAAGCGTATGGAAGTGGATCACAAGACCCTGCGTGCCGCTGCTCTTTATCGTGAGGATGAAGGCAAGGAACTGCGCAAGAGCCATGAAAACCCCTCCATTAAGGCTGTGTATGCTGATTTCCTCGGAGAACCCAACAGCCATCTGGCTCACTCTCTGCTGCATACCACCTATACCGCGAGACCCATCTATAAGAAGTAATCTGTTTATGACCCGCGCTCCGTTAAGGAGCGCGGGTTTTTGGTATTTGGCGATTATGGTCATAAAAGCAACATGTTTTGACGATTGAGAGATGAAATGGCATTTGATATAATATTTATGTCAACTAAAGCAAGACGGACAAAGGAGCGACATTATGCCGGAGATCGGTTCTCTCCTCATGGAGGGTAAAGGTAAACGCATATACCGGACAGACGATCCGGATCAGCTGATTGTCTTCTTCAAGGATGAAGCCATGGCTTTCCATGGACTGAAACGCGGGCGGATCCTCGGCAAAGGCGAGGTGAACAACCTTGTCTGTCAGCATCTTTTTTCGTTGCTGGAAAAAAATGGGATCCCCACTCATTATATCCGTCAGCTGGATCGCAGACAAAGTCTGGTCAAGCACTGTGAGATCATTCCGTTTACCGTTACGGTGCGCAACCGGGTAGCCGGGAGTCTCGCAGACCGGACAGGTATGGTTCCAGGAACAGAGCTGAATCCTGTCGTGATCGAATGCAACCTGAAGGACGCCGAGTTTGAAGATTCGCTGATCAATGATACTCATATTCAGGCCATGCATATGGCAACGCTGGATGAGATCCGTGAGATCCGTTCCATGGCGCTGAAGATCAACCGGGTCCTGATGGAATACATGAAGGAAATCAATATTGAACTGATCGACTTCAAGCTGGAGTTCGGTCGCTATCACGGTCAGATCCTGCTGGCGGACGAGATCTCACCCGATACCGCACGCTTCTGGGACGCGAAGACGCATGAACCGTTGGATATCGACCGGTTCCGCAGAGATCTGGGCAATGTCGCCGAAGCCTATCAGGATGTACTGCACCGGATGATGGGCGACGACGTAAAGACAGGCGAATGATACTGCATAACAGAGACTGCAGAGGATGAAGGAGTATGATACTTTTTGAAGCTTCGTCCGATGCGTGTCTCTTTTTTATACACTGAATGAAACAGGAAAATCGTACCGGCCTTTCTGCCGGTTAGTGCCAACCGGCGAGTCTGCGGTCAGGCTTGCTCACCGCTGTGCTTGAAAAGTCATGAATTCATTGAAATTAAAGGCTTGCAAACACCCGCGAACTGTGGTATTATATTCGGCGGTATTCCAATAAAGGAGACCATTTCACTATCGCAGGAGGAGAATTACTCATGAGTCAGACCTATGAAAAGCTTTCCAGCAACAAGGCCAAGTTGACCTTTACAATTCCCGCAGAACAATTTGATGAAGCCATGCAGAAGGCTTTTCTGAAGACCCGTAACAAGATCAATGTTCCCGGATTCCGTAAGGGTAAGGCTCCCCGGAAGATGATCGAAAGTCTGTACGGTGAAGGCGTTTTCTATGATGACGCTTTTGAAATCATTTTCCCCGACGCTTATGAAGCTGCCGTGAAGGAATTTGACCTGAAGCCCGTGGATCGTCCCGATGTGGATGTTCAGGAAATCGGTTCCGGTAAGGAACTGAAGTTTACCGTCGAAGTTTTTGTACGTCCCGATGTGACCCTGGGCGAATATGAAGGACTGACTGTCGCTGCCGAAAAGCAGGAAGTGACTGAAGAACAGATCAATGCCCGCATCGATGAAGACCGCCAGAAGGCTGCCCGTACCATCGATGTTGAAGATCGTCCTGTTCAGGACGGTGATACCGTGAACCTGGATTATGCCGGTTCTGTGGACGGCGTTGCCTTTGAAGGTGGCACTGCTGAAGCTCAGACCCTGAAGATCGGCAGCAATCAGTTCATCCCCGGCTTCGAAGCGCAGATGGTCGGCATGAAGATCGGTGAAGAAAAGGACCTGCAGGTCAAGTTCCCCGATGAATATCACGCTGAAGAACTGAAGGGCAAGGATGCCGTATTCCATGTAAAGGTCAACGGAATCCAGGCAACTGAAATGCCTGAACTGGACGACGACTTCGCAGCCGATGTCAGCGATTTCGACACCTTTGAAGCCTACAAGGCCAATATCGTGAAGGAACTGACTGAACGCGCCGAAAAGAATTATGATATCGCCGTTGAAAACGCCCTGGTTGAAAAGGCCGTTGACAATGCTACTGTCGATATTCCCGAAGCCATGATCGAAGATCAGGTCAACTACATGGTCCGTGATATGCAGATGAGAATGGCTTATCAAGGCCTGAAGCTGGAAGACTACATGAAGTACACCGGCCAGACCATTGATGATATCAAGGGTATGTATAAAGCCGAAGCTGAAAAGCGCGTCAAGATGGAATTGGTTCTGGAAGCTATCAGGGATGCTCAGAAAATCGAAGCCAACGAAGAGGAAGTTGAAGCCCAGATCAAGGAACAGGCTGAATCCATGGGTCGCGATGTGGAAGAATTCAAGGCTTCCCTGAACGACGAACAGAAGGATTACCTGAAGGACAGCGCCGCTATTCAGAAGGTGGTTGCCCTGCTGAAGAAGAACGCGACTGTGACTGCTCCCGAAGCGGAAGAAAAGCCCACTCCCAAGAAAAAGACCACCAGAAAGCCCGCTGCCAAGAAGGAAGCTTCCACAGAAGAAAACGCAACTGAAGAAGCCGCAGAAACCGAAAAGAAGCCTGCCGCCAAGAAGACTACCACCCGGAAAAAGAAAGCAGAAGAGACTCCTGCCGAATAATGTCTATGAAGGGCAGCTCTTCATGAGCTGCCTTTTGCTTTAAAAGAAGAAAAGGAGGATACAGAGTATGGCATTGATCCCTATGGTCATTGAACAGACTAACCGTGGAGAAAGGTCCTATGATATCTACTCCCGCCTGCTGAAGGACAGAATCGTATTCCTTGGCGGAGAAATCAATGACGATGTAGCCAATCTTGTTGTGGCCCAGCTGCTGTTCCTTGAAATGGAAGATCCGGAAAGTGACATCAGTCTGTATATCAACAGTCCCGGCGGTTCTGTCACCGCAGGTATGGCAATCTATGACACCATGAAGTATATCAAGCCCCAGGTCCGGACCGTTTGCGTTGGCATGGCCGCCTCCATGGGTGCGTTTCTGCTGATGGCCGGTGAAAAGGGCAAGCGCCTGGCACTGCCCAACGCGGAAGTAATGATCCACCAGCCTCTGGGCGGAGCACAGGGACAGGCCACAGATGTTGCCATCCGTGCCGAATGGCTGATGAAGACCAAGACAAAGATGACGGCGATGATGGCCGAAATGACCGGTCAGCCGCTGGAAAAGCTGCAGCTGGATGTGGAACGCGATCATTTCATGAGCGCGGAAGAAGCCCTGGAATATCATATCATTGATGAGATCTACCAATCCCGTGACAAACAGGCAAAGTGAGGGTAAAGCATGGCGAACAATTATAACCGCCCCCCTGTACATCACTGCACTTTCTGCGGAAAGACACAGACTCAGGTCGAAAGACTGATTGCCGGTCCGGATGTCTTCATTTGCAATGAATGTGTCGAACTTTGCAATGAGATCCTTGAGGAAGAAAAGTTGAACGCGGCTGCCGGAAACGGTGTCAAGAGCACTAAAGCACTGGACAATCTTCCCGTGCCTTCCGAAATGAAGGAAACACTGGATCAGTATGTGATCGGTCAGGAACGGGCGAAACGTGCTCTTTGCGTTGCCGTGTACAATCACTATAAGCGCATTGAACGTAAAGCCGGGAAAGATGATGTGGAGCTCCAGAAGAGCAATATCCTTCTGGTGGGTCCCACCGGAAGCGGCAAAACCTATCTGGCCCAGACCCTCGCGAAGATCCTGCAGGTGCCTTTCGCGATCGCGGACGCGACCAGCGTAACGGAAGCGGGGTATGTCGGTGACGACGTGGAAACAATCCTTCTCCGCCTGATTCAGGCGGCTGACGGAGACGTGGAAAAGGCACAGCGCGGAATCGTCTATATCGACGAGATCGATAAGATTGCCCGTAAAGCTGAAAATATGTCCATTACCCGCGATGTCAGCGGTGAAGGTGTGCAGCAGGCCCTGCTGAAGATCCTCGAGGGAACAGTCGCGGCTGTGCCCCCGCAGGGCGGCAGAAAGCATCCGCTGCAGGAAATGATCCAGATCGACACTACCAACATCCTGTTTATCTGCGGCGGTGCTTTTGATGGAATCGTTCCGATCATTGAAAACCGTATCGGTAAAAAGACGCTTGGCTTCGGCGCTGAACTGGTGAACGCCAGATCGCCCGAACGTGCGGATGCCCTCAAGGACATACGGCCGGAAGATCTGACTAAGTATGGCCTGATCCCTGAATTTGTCGGTCGACTGCCAATTGTTGTCACGCTGGATATGCTGGATGAGGACGCGCTGATCCGGATTCTGACGGAACCGAAGAACGCTCTTTGTAAACAGTATCAGACACTGCTTGGTATGGACGGCGTCAATCTGCAATTCGAAGAGGAAGCCATCCGGGAAATTGCCAAACAGGCCATTGAACGGAAATGCGGTGCCCGCGGACTGAGAGCCATCATTGAAGATGTGATGCTGGATACGATGTTTGAGCTTCCTGGTCTGAAAGATGTTAACACCTGCGTGATCGATAAGGATGCCATTACCGGCGGAAAACCCAAACTGCAAAAAGGAACGCGGTCAACACCGAGAAGAGCCAAGAACGCTGCAAAAACCAGTAATCAGTAGTTAGTCAGGTTACTAAAAAACACTTGTTAATATACACAAAAAGGAAACTGGTCTTCATATCCGAAGACCAGTTTTTTGTATTCATTTGCATTTTCGCAACAGAATCAGAAGTTTCTTGACAAATCGTACATCATAATAGCGGCGGCGACGGCAGCATTCAGGGACTCGGCCCCGCCACGCATGGGAAGTTTCAGCTTATGAGTTGCTTCAGCCCGGACCTCATCAGAAATGCCGTTACCCTCATTGCCGATGATCAGACAGAAATGATCTGATACATTCCGGCGCTCATAGAAAGGTTCGCCGTCCAACTGGGAGGAAAGGACAGAATATCCGCTTTCACGGAGCTCCCGCAGAGCAACGGGAAGATCCGGTACGATCCGAAAAGGCATACGGTAAATACTGCCCATCGTCGCACGAAGGACCTTTGGTGAAAAAATATCAGCACAACCGGCAGAAAGAAGCAGACCGTCAAAACCGGCGGCATCGGCGGTACGGATGATCGTCCCGACATTACCGGGATCCTGTACGTCGTCGAGGGCAAGCAGATGGGTCCCGGTGAGCCCGGAAGAGGAAATCTTCAGAACAGCCGCGATCCCCTGTGGTGTTTTTGTATCGCTGATGCTGTCAAAAACGGGAACAGAAAGGATCCATACAGGGAATCCGTCCGGGATGGGGAATCGCTCATCTTTCCGATCTTCCCGGATCAGGACGGCTTCGACGGAAAAGCCGGAAGAAAAGGCTTCCAGAACCATCTTGTCACCTTCAACCAGAAAACAGCCGGATTCACGGCGGCCCTTGCGTTCCTTCAATGAACGCCAGAGCATGGCTTTCGGATTCTTCAGAGCACTGATGTATTCCATGATCATTCCTCACACTTCACGTTGAGTTAAGCTTTGACGGCAGTGAATCAGCTCCTGGCGCTTTCCAGCAGGAAGGTCAGACAAGCAGCAAGCGAATCAAACGGCCGCGGGATATCCTTGCCGGAGAAACAGGATGAAACAGCGGAATCAATGATGTCCAGTGCCTTACCGGATAACGGACGGTAAGGATCGTTTGTATACCATTCGGGAAAGAGCGTCAAAGCCGCATTGGGGAATTGCTGCAGGAACAGGAGCAGAAAACGGGAAATCAGATCAAAAGGCTTGACCGGGATCGCAACGGGAGACACAGCAGGCCGCGGAAGCGTACCGGACGGCGCGGGCTGCAGGGCAAGTCCCACAGAAATCTCCATTTTCTTTTCAGTCGAATAAAGAGTCCGGATACCGTGTACATGTGTGTTCCTGCAGATGGAAAGAAACTGATCCAGACGGCTTCTGGTCATTTCGGACATGGATTCCATGATCCCGGCGCCTCGGCCAGACATGAAGAGATTCATCCGGGCGGGCAAAGAATCATTTCGGGTGGAATCGGAGGACAACTGGAAAAGCAACAGTCCGGACAGTGAAAGAAGCCAGGCATGATGGATGAGCAGCATGGCTCCGGAACGTGTCGAAGAACATCCGCCCGGAACGGTATACAAATAACGGCAGATCAGATCAAGACGGTCAGCAATGAATGTATCGAGCGCCAGTCTGGCTTTTCGCAGGATCGTTTTGTCTGTCTGCGCGGCTGTGAAAAGTTCGCTGATCACTGACAGATCTTTCCTGAATGACTCGTCCTCGATCATACCGAAATCTTTGGTCAACAGGGATGGGTCGGACAGGAGGGAAGGAATCAGCATATACTGGATCCCGAGGGGAAGCCGGCATGCCCGGACCGCGTCATTGTGTCCGCGGATGAAAAGAGAAAGATCGGATGAACAAGAACCGATATCCAGCACCATAAAACCGGCACCGGTCTGTTCGGGCGCGCAGGCACGGAAATATTGGCCGTTCGCTGTACTTTCAGAACAGAAACTGACCAGCGGGATATCTTCGGGTGGAAGCAGACCGCTTTCTGCGGATACTGTTTCTGCCAGTATTGAAAAATGCTGGGCTAAAGTCTGTTTTCCATCGAAGGCCATCTCATCCGGGATCGCGAGACGCCAGCAGAGCGTCTCTGCACCATCCAGACGTGCCTGAAGAGCAGTCATCAGCATGACCTGATGCAGGCACAGCTCTGAAGAACGGCTCTTCTCTGAGGACCATTTCAAAGAAGAAAACAGAGAACGCGGATCCAGATCGGCCAGATCCTCCATGGAGGACGGCATCAGAATGGACCCGTCGACAAACGGAACCGGGGACTGATTGAGAACATTTCTGAAAATCCGGGCTGCCGATGGCAGGATCGGGGTGACCGGGACGGCGGGCAGGAATTCATCTCTCAGGACCTGACGGGAATGAACCGGATGCTTCAGTAATGTACGTACAGTGACCGAACCGTTCAGCGGTTCCGGTCCGTCTTCCTTATCAAGCACGACGGATACTCCGGAAGAACCGTAGTCAATACAGGCGATTATTCCACCTCTGGCCGGAATTGCAGGACCCGGCAGAATATTGGGAAGAACACCAACAGACTGACCGGATTGCTCCAGAATGAAGCAGGTCGGACAAACCGCGGTCTGCAGTGTGAAGCGTTCTTCTTCCCGGGTAAATGGCAGAATATTACCTCCGACAAGTGTGGAAAGCGAGAACTCACCGGGCATATGACCGAATGAATAATATGCTTTCCATTCTTTTTTTTCGAACGGGATCGCCGGCCAAATGGCGACGGTTGGAATATCGTCCGAATACAGATAGATGATCTCATCGGGAGTATAGAGATGAGTCAGCCGCAGATCGAAAGATGTGTGAAGCAGAATGCTGACACGGACCGAATCACCTTCGCGGTTGAATGTTAGCAGATCGGATCCCATGAGTGTGCGGCCTTCGGGGGTTTCACAGAGCATCGCGGCAAAGGAAGCACTGAACGGCGGGATGACAGCGTCATCTGGGATCGTGCTTTCCGGATCGTCGTTTTTGGTGGCTTTCAGGATACACTGATCATTCAGAACAGAATCCCCCAGAACCTTCCGGGCCTGACGCGGGATTACGGCCAGACGGGACGAGAAAGGTTCCATGCAGGATGCAGCATCAAGCGGTGCCAGTGCTTCGCCGAGGATACTTTCAATGGCAGCGGAACCGGGATCGATCGGATACTCCAGTTCGGTCACGTGGTCATCTATTGCAGATGAGGCGCGGTTCATGACCGCCAGTGCTCTGTTACGGATATTATCGGAACAACCTGGATATTTTTTAAGCAGCAGAGGTATTTTTTTCTGCAGTTCGTCACGATAGGCGTCGGAAGCCGCGAAGAGCATTTCACAGTCCCCGGCAAGCGGAATAAGAGCTGAATCTTCATCCGGAAAGCCGATTGTTTCCAGCAAACGGACAGAACTTTCCCGGGCAAAAGGAATTCCTTTCCAGGAGTAGTTGATCTCGTTGCTGACTTTCGAGACCGGACCGGGAACCTGCTCCATACCGGTCAGACAGGAACAAATCAGATCATTCACGATCCCTTTTTCATAGATCACTTCATGTCGGACCAGATCCTTGTAAGCCGGGAGACCGGAAAGACCGCATACAGCGGTGAGCCGATTTTCAAAAGCGGGGTCGTTATCGTTTTGTTTGTGCGTGGCCTGCATAACCGAACGCTGGAAGGAACTCAAGAATTCATTCAGAAAGGGTGATGCCGATGGACCCACCAGGGAACGGAGGCGTGTAAGCTGCTCCGTCAGGAGGGTACGGTCACTTTCGTTCAGATAGGCACATGGATCATTAAAGGTTCTGGTCAGCGGGCTGAACCACAGGACAAAGCCGGGAATAAGCGATGCCTGTCGAACAGACAGTGGTACAGAGAACATATTGATTTTCGGCAGAATCAGAGCAACAGGAAATTCATCTGCTCCTTTGCGCAGGGATATGATCTCGGCGGAGGAAGAAGATACGGTATCAAGCCACGCGGCAATATCCGGTCCGTCGGCGGGACGCAGAGTATGCCGCGAAATGCGGACACCTTCTGCAGGTCCGCGACGGTATTGAATCAGAAGCAGCATAGCCAGCAGACCGCGTTTGGACGCAGTCAGATCAGCCGAAGCCGGTGTAATCATATGCTCACGAATATCCGCCAGGGAAGTGAAAGACCCGAACTTGTCCGTATCCGGCAGCAGTACGGTATTCGGGACGTCTCCGGATACGGGCGCAGGGACAGTTGTGCGGTCGGCAAACACCTTCGCGGCTGCTTCAAGCAGACAGGAAAACGGCTGGGCGGACAGATCCTGACATGTTGCCATGAAATCACGCATGAACAGACGCGGGTCGCTTTCGTCCTGACCCGGGAGTAATAACTGCAGGCGTTCGCGGAGCAATTTGCCCGGATCATTGTCAGAAGCCGAGCCGGCGGTCAGATAATCAAAAAGGAAATGAATACTGTCCGGATCAAACAGTTCACCGCCCCAGGGATCAGTCAGGGAAATTCGCGGAGCCGGCAGAACAGAAAGAGAAGGAAAGGAAGCGGCCTGCTTCAGTTCATTACGGGTTCGTTCCACAGCGGCGGTCAGCGTGGCCACTCTGCTTTCGGCCAGAAGAGCTTTTTCACGGTTATCGCCGCGCAGACCATTCTGCTGAGCCTTCGCTGCTGCCAGCGCTTTTTCGCAACGCACGAGACAATCAGCCAATGCCTGAACTAAACGGTATCCGCCGGCTGCGTCCGTCGCTTCCTGACGTTTTTTCATAACCTGTATAAGCTGCTGCTCCTTGCTTTTCAGATCGCGCTGCGCTTTTTCCTCTTCAGTGTCCGCCATGGACGCGCGGTGAACCGGCTTCACTTTATCCAGTCCTGCCTCCAGGGCTGACTTCATGGAAACATCCCAGGCGGAACCAATTGTCACACATTGACCGCAGAGGTTGACCAACAGAGACCATTCCTCACTGTTGCGCGCATGAGACCGCAATGTGTCTGGCAGGAAACGGACAAAAGCACAGATATGTGTCAGGATTTGTTTCAGGATCCGGCCGAGCGTGGAAACCAATTCAGCAAAACCGGAATCTTCATCCTGCAGAGCAGGCTGGAAATACCTGCGGAAGAACGCGGTCCTCGGAGATGGAGACAACGCGGCCCTGACCGAAGAACGTCCATGGAATTCATCGATAGCCGGGATCAGATCGGACAGAATCCAGACAGACATACGGACAAAGGCCGCAAAAGACAGCGCTGAACTTCCGAGTGCGGACCATGTCACCGCATCGGGAATACTGACAGTCCGGCAACCGGTGATGCTGTTTTCCGCGGAAAAGAAAGCAGCGCATGCACGTGCAAAAGCAACGTTTACGGGTGAACCTTCCGGATCGGAAGTACGGCATCCGGCAGGCAGACCGAAAATCCATGCACAGTCGGCAACAGCGCTGCCGGGAGCTGCTGACTCACGGACAAGACGGTCCTCCGATACCGTCCGGAGGTTTTCACTGATCCGGAGCCGGAGAACAGGATCATCCGCACCGGTAATATTGTTCAGAAACGAAAAACCGAGCACGAGACGGTCTTCGCCCGGGAATGATTTTCTCAGGAAAGACGCCAGAGCAAAAGCTATGCCGGCACCCTCCGCATCACCGAGATCAGCGGCAATCATGATCCGAACCTGACCGTCGGTGTCTTTGAGGGTGCTCCGGACCGAAGAAAACAAAAAGGACCATTCTGTGGCACCGCTATGAAGCAGGGAAGTCATACGCCACCGGATGGACGCGGTGTCATCCGGTATGCTGTCTTTTACTTCCTGACCATACAGAGCATCTGTCAGCATGCGGACGGCATCGGGCTGATCGCTCCCAATCTTCAGATCGGGCTGCCAGTAACGGTAGTCAAAACGTGTCTGCCAGTAGGGCGTACTTTCCGAAACGGCATCAGAAATCTGACTGAGTTCGCTTACGGTCCGGCTGATGACGGAATCTTCGGGATCGGTACAGACATGCAGGATACTGATCCGCTCTCTGTAATCAGCGAGACCGGAATTATATGCAAACAGGAATACCGGAAGTACAGACTTTGGTAAATGTCCTGCCGGGATCAGAAAAGAAGCCACAGATGAGCCACCCCTTTAATGTATATCCATTAATATTTCAACAACGGACTGCTTTATTCCTTTTTTGTCATGTCTCTTGATGTGTCCCGGATGACCCGGTATAATGATATTATTGAAAGGAGTGGAATGCGGATGGAATGGTATCAGAAGCATAAAAGGACATTGGCGCTGTTTACGCTGATCCTGTTTGTGAGCGGACTGGTTTTGATACTGATCGGCATGAACGCGGTGGATATGAACGCAATCGGAACTGTGGGCGGTATCATATTGTTTGTTTCCTTTGTGCCGCTCGCCGCAATATGGATCCTGAAAACACGTGAGAAGGACAGCAGGGAAGAAAAATCAGAGGATAAGGTATAAAAAACAGGGATGTCTCATTGAGACATCCCTGTTTTTTACGCATAACCTTTGGGATTGTTCTTCTGGAAATTCCAGGCGTCGCGGCACATATCATCCAGATTCTTTTCAGCCTTCCAGCCGAGCAGCTGCTCAGCCTTGGTCGGGTCGGACCAGCATTCGTCGATATCGCCGGGACGGCGCGGATCAATCTGGTAAGGAATCGGTACATCATTCACCCGGGTGAATGCGTTGACCAGATCCAGTACAGAATACCCGGTACCGGTTCCGAGATTGATGATCTCA
>JAZRXJ010000160.1:0-1172 GCA_045600165.1 Clostridia bacterium | reverse complement strand
ATGCCCATCTGACGGCTGCTCCGTATTATAACCTTTTCACAAACACGGAAACGGCCTACGCGCAGTTCCTGGATGCAAATCCGGATGTCATAACCTATACCATCGGTTATGGCGGTGATCTGGATCCGGCAGTCCTTCAGTATATGGCCGGTGACAAATACACACCGTGTACCAGCTCTGACCAGCTGATGGATACCTTCCTCGAGATCCTTCAGATGAAGGATGTCGTCATGACGGATATCTTAAGTGATAACGTCACTCCGGCAGATGCCCCGAACCTTGCAATCACGCTGAAAGTCGGCGATACAACTTATACTCTGGTTGAGGACGGTGCGCTTACAACAGACGGCTCCGATATGCTCGCCGTGACCTCCGTATCGGATCTGTTCACGACCGTGGGCGGCAAGACGGCACTTCAGGTACCGTTTAAGGCTACCGTTGTCTTCACCGATGATATCGAACTGAACGCAGCGTTTACAGAAAAGACAAACAAAGCGGCGGAAAATGCATATATCCAGAACAACTATTCGTATCCGGACACCGGCGACATCAATATGGCCGGGGAAACGGACGAAGAGAAATATATCACCGACCATGATCTGAGGGAAGGACATATCACTTCCTCAGGTATGCGCGGTCTTTACTCCAATGTAGGACCAAACGGCACGGTAGGCACAGCAGCCTCCGGCGTTACCTGGACACACATGGGTTCTCAGTCCAAGGCATTCCCCATGCCTGTTGTTCAGCTGGCGAACCCGCCGGTGGACCCGAGAGGTCCGCTCGAACCGATCGACCCGGCAGACCCGACTGCGATCGGCAAGCCGGAGATTCACAAGACCATCGACTACCTCGGTGATAATGACGGCACGAAAGATCAGGACAATCCGGATACGACGCTGGATAACAACGGCGTGACCGGCCTTGAGGATCTCTACCGTCTCTATCTGGACGTCAAGGATGCCACTGATCCGATCAACCTGCTGCTGGTCATCGACCGTTCGAACAGTATGTACGAAGAAAATGATATGTTTGACTCGCAGGGCAATCCAATCACCCGCATGGAGGCTTTGCTGGAGTTCCTGAACGGAAAGAAAGCAGACGGATCCGACGGCTTTATTCAGCAGTTCCTGAATGCAAATGATAAAAACCTGCTTTCGATGGTCTCATTCGGT
>JAZRXJ010000159.1:0-23720 GCA_045600165.1 Clostridia bacterium | reverse complement strand
TTAGCTTACGCTTCTGATCCGTTATGATTTCGCGTTTGTTCTGTATCGTTTTCAAGGTTCGGCTGCTCTCTTTCCTCCGGTCTCCCGCAGGCGAGCTTGTACAGAATACCAAAGTTGCTCCCTCTTGTCAAGCACTTTTTTGCTTTTTTTCAAAAAAAGTTCCTGACTCATTGATTCATAAAGGATACGTCATGTTTGCCCATGTTTCACAAAATACGCATCCATGACAGATAGGCATTCACATGTTTCAGAATAAAAGAAAAGTCCGTCTGTCGCACAACAGACGGAACAATTTCCACTTGTTAAGGTTGATCAGGCCTCTTCATGCATCTTGGGCAGCGCACGCTGTACGTTACCGCTGCGCAGGCAACGGGTGCACACGTTCATCCGCTTGGCAGCGCCATTGACCATAACACGAACGCTCTGCACATTGGGCGCCCAGATACGGTGGCTCTTGCGGTTGGAGTGACTCACGTTGTTACCGTTCATCGTGCCCTTCTCGCAGATCTCACAAAACTTTCCCATGAAAATCCACCTCCTCGTTGGAGTGTTGAATACATCAAGCTTGTACATACTATCACGTTGCCGGTGAAAAAGCAAGGATTATTTTTATTTTTTCAGTTGATGGATTTATACTGCAAACCTGTCATCTGTCATTCCGCATTCACACGGAGGGTTATCGGTCCGTTACCGTTTACTGCGTCAGCGTGATGTTCTTGATCTTCCACTGTCCGCCTTCCTTGGACATTGTTATACGGTACCTTACTTCCGGCCATGCCGGCGGATATACGGCAGATTCCCCTTTTGTCGCGATCACGCTTTCCGCCTTTGTTCCTTTGACACGTCCGTCGATTCTTGGCACAGATTCTTTGATATTGACGTTGACTGTGGTATCCCAGGGCCATACCCAGAAAAAGTTCATCTCCAGCCGGTGATCGATGCCGCGGACATTATAATCCGAATAATCCGAATTGCCCTGAAGCGCCGCGTTCAACGCACCGTCACGCTCAAGCCAGCTGTTTGAAAAAAACTTATCCAAAGTTTTTTCTTTCATGTCGATCTGCATGATCACTTTGGTACGTTGTGCCATGCCGTCCTTCAGCACTACATGAATATTGGTGAAATTCATGGCATAGTAAAACCCCAGCACGATCAGTCCGAGGATCAGACTGATGACCAGTAGGCGGGTCGCAATGTACCAGACAGTCCTTCTGACGTATTGCAAAACTCTGTCTCCTTTTTATCTCAGCTGCTGCAATCACAGAAGCTGGATCAGCATGGTTTTCTGTTCATCCATTTCAACGATGACAAGTCCCTCTTTTTCCAGTTGCTTCATGACATCCGAGAACCGTTTGAATCCAATGGATTTCTCGTTGAAATCCGGATAGGCTGTAATAATATCGGCTTTCAGAATAGAAGGATTGACCCGGTCAAATCCGCCTTCCTTATAAGCTTTGATCTGTGCCGCGAATGCTTCCTTCCAGTTATCTCTGGTCAGTTGCGGAACAACTTCCCCACTTTCCGCGGTATTCGCCAGCGAGACCATCACATTGAAATTGTCATTATGTACCCTTATCTCACCAAAGCGATTGGACAGGTTCGTCAGCAGCTTGTAAAATGTCGCGCATCCGTAGGCTCTTTCATTGAAATCCGGACGTAAGCGCAGCAGGACTCCCTTCAGTTCACTCGCGTACATTTCATCATTGTTGGTCTGTTCTTCCAGAACGGTGACCAGCAGTTTATTCAATTCGCTCTCATCCGCCATTTCCTCGGAGAGGTTGCTGCTCTTTCCTTTCTTTTGCTTATGACCTGCAAGCGCGCGTCCGTCAACCGTTTCCAGAAACTGGAATTCATTGCAGGCGTTAATGAAGATCTTGCTCGCTGCTTCGCTCCGGCTGATTCCCAGAACGAACTTACCCATGGATTTCAGTCGTCCGACCAAAGGGGTGTAATCGCTGTCGCCGGATACGATGCAGAATGAATCGATCATTTCATTCATATAAGCAACTTCCAGAGCATCGATTACAAGCTGGATATCGGCATTGTTCTTTTGTGAGATCCCGTATCTGAGTGAAGGAACAACCGTAAATGTATTGCTCAACAGTACTTCCTTGAGATCGCTGAAACGGTCGGTATACCCATATACCTTCCCCAAAAGAATATCGCCGCGGATCTTGACCTTATCCAGGATGCTGTTCAGCGTTGCGACCTTTGCCCCGCAGTTCTCCAGATCCACAAATACTGCAAACTTACTCAGAATAAACCCTTCTTCCGATTATAATACGAAGTCAGTATAACATCCCTTCCCTGTTTTTTCCACTGTAAGTTGTTTTCACTCTTCATTCCGCGTACCCATCGTCTGTCACTCATCGCCCAACCCTGCGTGACCGCAGTCGCTCCACTATCCACTATTCCCTATCCACTATCCACTATCCCCTATCCCCTATCCACTATCCCCTATCCCCTATTCCCTATCCCCTGCGGCGGTCGCAACCGCGCTTTTGCTGGACAAACGCTTTCCTTCCGTATACAATAAAGGTAAGCGAGGTGTATGATATGGCCGAAATGGTGAGTGTCTGCCTGTCCGCCGCACGTCATGACGGACAACTCCTGAAATCACTCAAAAGCATAGAACGCGCCACCTGTGAGGTGACAGTCTTTGTATGTGACCATTCCCGGAATGTAATAGCCAGTGAAAAATTCCAATGGGCATATCCGGAGCTGAACGTACTCTTTCGTAATCATAAAGTGCGCTACTCTGAAGCAATCAACAGCATCCCGCACGATCGTCTCGGCAAGTATCTGGTGATCATGGATCCTGGGATGACATTCAATATCGATATGCTGACCCGAATGGTTGCCTATCTGGAAGCACATCCGGCTATTTCGGTGCTTTCACCTCTCGTTACCGATCAGAAAGGAATTGAGATCCCGCTCCCGCGAAAAGAACTTTCTCTCCGTTACCTGCTGTCATTGCTTTTGGGTCATTCTAAAGGTTTCTCACGCAAGTGGTATGAAAGTCTGACCATGACGGACCGGATCGTGACCGCCCCAGTTCCTGTTCAGATTGCCTCATCCTGTTTCATGATCATCCGTTCGGAAGTTTTTGTCCGTCTGGGTGGTTTCAACACAGCCTATAACCGTTTTCTGACTGACTGTGATTTCTGTCGGCGCGTACTTGAGGCTCATGCCGGCAGTATCGTCTGGCATCCGGACATGGCAGTCATTGAAGGATCTGCTTCCGAAGCTGTTTCCGAGCATACTTTCAGCAAGCTGATCTCCACCATTCGTTATTCATTGCACTGGCATATCCGTTGGTAAATTCATCCGTTTCTGCATGCAAAAGCCGGCTCCTCTCAGAGGATCCGGCTTTTGCATTGCTCATAGACTGTCAGCATTGTCTCGATTGTCACTCTGCATGACTCTATATTATTTCTGCATGTACAGCCTTTTTTCAGACTGTCGTAAAAATCAGCGATACATTTCTTGTGTCCCGCCCCCCAGTAACTCTTTCCCAGTTTTTCATCATCCGGCAGAATAAGTCGTGTTTCTTCTCCATCCCGGCGCACTGTCAGCGTGTCATTTTCCAGACGCAGCGTTCCCTTTTCCGTCGCGATATCGATCAGTACCGGTTCATCCCGACCGTACGCGGTCGTCGTGTACAGGATTGCTGTTCCGTTTTGATTACGCAGCCAGATCTCCGCTGTATCTTCAACTTCAATTTCCCCACGAAGATGATGATTGGCCATGGTAGCACAGATCTCACGAGGTTCTCCGAAAAAGAGCAGCAGCAGATCCAGTGTATGGATCGCCTGATTGATCAGGGCGCCTCCGCCTTCTGTTGCCCATTTCCCATGCCATTCATCATGATAGTAACCCGCACCGCGACTCCATGTTACAAAAGCCCTCACTCCGGTGAGCTTTCCCATTTCCCCGGTCTTCAGGATTCGCAGTGTTTCCTGTACATTGCTGTTAAACCGGTTCTGAAAGCAGACGCCAACCGGGATCTTTCCGGAAATCTCCTGTAGCTGCGTCCATTGATCCCGATTGATCACAGGCGGCTTTTCCGTAAACACCGGAATTCCCTTTTCTGCTGCAGCGGCACACAGATCCGTATGAATATAGTGCGGAGTGCAGATATGGATCACATCCGGCTGTTCGTTGGCCAGAAGCTCATCCATGGAACCATAGGCATGGCAATGATACTGCTCTGCCATCTTCTGCGCCCGTTCCGGCCGGATATCCGCAAAAGCGGTCAGTTGAGCATCTTCCAGTTCGTTCAGGACCGCGGCATGAACTTTCGAGATCCCACCGCAGCCGATTACAGCAACACGATATGTCATATCCTCATCTTCCGTTTCATCGGTTTATGCCTGTATCTTATCAGAGCCGGTCCAGGTTTTCAATACAAATACTGTCGTCCGTTATGTAAATCGTGCAGACAAAAAGCGCGGTCGAAACCGCGCTTTTCTATTGCCTCTATTGCCTCTATCGCTTTTTGTCTCTGCAGAGCTCTTCCAATTACGCTCTATCCACTATCCACTGCAACGCCCGCAGGCGTTGCTTACCACTCCAGTGGATAATCCTCTACAGCGTAGGTCAGATTCTTTCCGTTGGATTTCAGGACGGTCAGAATAGAGTCGATCCTTGTCTCCTTGGTGACAGGAGTAGGGATAAAGTCATTCTTGCTGTCCTGACTGGAGATACTGATCGGAATGATCCGGAATCCGGTATTTCTTACCTCATCATCCTTGATCCTGAACCTTGTCTGGAACATATAGCTGTTCATATCGCTCGGTTTCCCGTTTCCCGCGAAGCAGAAGTTACCGAGCGAATAACAGATGTATACTCCGTTATAATATTCGATAGGATTCATACGATGACTGTGATGCCCCAGAACCAGATCCGCGCCGGCATCCACGGCAAGACGTCCCATTTTGATTTGATTTTTGGTAGGCACATAGTCCTTCTCATTTCCCCAGTGAAAAGATACTATAACGATCGGATACTGTTCCTTCGCCGCGGCAATATCGGCAGGAACCTTATCCCACAACTGTTCATAGCGATCTATGCACAGATAGCTCAGCATGGCGATCTGAACGCCTTTGACTTCAATCACACCCATTTGGGTCGAGTTTGACCAGACGACTCCGACATCATCCAGTGTCTGCATGGTATCGCTGTACCCTTCGTCGCCATGATCCATGATATGGTTGTTTTCAAGCGACACGGCTTCCACACCGTTATCTGTCAGCACGCTGACATATTCCGGCGCGATGTTGAACAGGAACTCATTATTCTTCTTGTTCCCGGGGACATACTTCGTTTCTGTCAGAGTTCCCTCGAAATTGACAATGGTCAGATCATCCTCCGTCAGTATGTCCCGTACATTGGCCATAGTGAAATTGACATCACCGTCATGATTTTTCAATTCCGGCGTAAAGATATCCTTATGATGATAATTGTCGCCGCCGATCGTGAAGTCACCGGTAGCTGTCACTGTAATGATCACGGAGCCATCCTGTTCATAGATGCTCTTCACTTCTACTTCTGTGCCGTCATCTTCCAGCTCAACTTCCTCAATGAGGTCCTCAATGGAAATATCGTCATCCTCGTCAGCGAAAACGCATATAGGAAGCAGAGTCATAATGATCAGCAG
Organism: Clostridia bacterium; assembly: GCA_045600165.1. Classification (GTDB taxonomy): domain Bacteria; phylum Bacillota; class Clostridia; order Christensenellales; family Aristaeellaceae; genus Aristaeella. The sequence goes on along the minus strand of JAZRXJ010000159.1, from coordinate 18,061 downwards.
CAGCAGCAGGATTTTCTTCATAGATTCCTCCGAATGAGCGGGATAAAGATTCAGACCCGGTTAGCGTTAACAAAATCAGCCATCCGTTCCAACGCCATCGTCAGTTTGTCGATTGCGGTAGCATAGCAGCAACGGATATGTCCTTCTCCGCTGGCGCCGAAGGCATTTCCGGGTACACAGGCAACTTTCTTTTCTTCAAGAAGTCGTTTGCAGAAAGTTTCGCTGTCCATTCCGGTCGGCTTGATGGACGGAAATACATAGAACGCTCCATAAGGTTCGAAGCAGTCCAGTCCCATATTACGGAAACTGTCCACCATCAGTCTGCGGCGTCTGTCATAGCTTTCCCGCATATTGAGTACATCTTCGTAGTTATGTTCACGTCCGTTTTTAAGTGCCTCGGTCGCGGCAGCCTGTCCCTGACGTGAAGCGCACATGATCCCGTACTGGTGGATCTTATTCATCTGGTTCACGATGGCTGCCGGCGCGCAGATATAACCCACACGCCATCCGGTCATTGCGAATGCCTTGCTGAATCCGTTGATTGTCAGCGTATAAGGCATCATTCCCGGCAGCGAGCCGATACTGACATGTGTTTTCCCGCCGTAAGTCAGTTCAGCGTAGATCTCATCACTGATCACCAGGATTTCCTTTTCCAGGATCACCTTGGCCAGTTCTTCCAGGTCGCCGCGTTCCATAATACCGCCAGTGGGATTGTTCGGGTAAGGAAGGATCAGTGCCTTGGTTTTGGGTGTGATTGCAGCAAGAACATCCTTTGCCTTCAGCCTGAACTCGTCTTCCGCCCGTGTTTCAATACTGACAGGCTTCCCGCCGGCGAAAAGGACGCTGGGGCTGTAGCTTACATAGCTGGGTTCGGGTACAAGGATCTCGTCTCCCGGGGAAACCAGCGCGCGCAAAGCCAGATCGATTGCTTCACTGGCCCCGATGGTGACAAGGATCTCTTTTTCCGGATCGTAGGAAAGCTGGTAGCGTTCCTTCATATAATAGGATATTTCCCTGCGCAGAGACGGCAGGCCCCGGTTTGGCGTATACTGTGTTTCTCCGTCCAGGATGCTGTTCACCGCAGCGTTGCGGATGCTGTAGGGAGTAATGAAATCCGGCTCGCCGACGCCGAGGGAAATGGTATCCTTCATTGTGGATGCCAGATCAAAAAAACGTCGGATTCCGCTCGGCGGGACAGAAACCACCGTCGGATTCAGATACTGTTCGTAGTTCACGCCTGAATCACCAACCGTTGATCAGATTTTTCCCCTTCGAAAATAACGCCTTCTTCTTTGTAGCGTTTCAGCACAAAACTGGTTGCCGTACCGGTGACCATTTCCAGCGTGGATAACTTTTCAGAAACAAAAGAGGCCAGTTCTTTCAGTGTGCGTGCTTCCACCAGTACCAGCAGATCGTAGGAACCGCTCATCAGATAAACGCTTTTCACTTCATCAAAGCGATAGATACGGGAGGCAACTGCGTCAAAGCCCATGTCTCTTTGCGGAGTCACCCGGACTTCGATCATGGCTTCCACGCGTTCACGGTCAGTCAGGTCCCAGTTGATTCTGGGCGAATAGCGCAAAATAATATGATTATCCTCAAGCTTCTGAATAGTACCGGCCACCTCTTCCAGAGTCGTACCGGTCATGATTGCTAACTTTTCCAGCGGGATTCTGCAATCTTCCTGCAGCATATCCAGTAATTCCATTTCCAGTTTTGTCATCTTAACAGCTCCTTCATCAGGTTGGGATATGTCAACAACATAAACCCAATATAAGTTTACATCATCTTGACACTTCCTGCAATACTTGCTCTGATCTGTTCCATTATGGTAGAATAAGTTTGCTACATCCATCATGGAGGAATCATCATGAGAAAACTGCTGCGAACCGGCTTTATACTGGTGATGCTCATAACGATCCTGTTCGTGATCTGGTATATCCCGGTCTCCCAGTCCGCACGTTTCCGGATCGCGGAAACAAAAAAAGAACTGGATACCAGTCTGAAACGGGAGGATAAACAACGCTTCGAATATCAGGAGGTTACAGAGGAACTCCCTCTGGTCGTTGCGGAACTCGAAACTAAAGAACCGCTGGCGGAATCTGCCCTGGCAGAAATAGCCGAACTGAAAGCTGAGCGCAAAGCTCTGCGGGCAGAGAAAAAAACATTGGAAGCCTCTCTTCAGCCCGGAGAGGAGGTCAGTCAGGAATGAAAAGATCCGATATGATCATTCGTCTGATTCTTGTTGTCGTATCCGTCGTGCTGATCATTACATTATGGGCAGACTACCGCTCGCTTTGTACCGAACTCTCCGACACTGAAGATCTTCTGGAAACGAGCAGATCGACCTGGCAGGGAATATCGGAAGAAAAAGAGGCCTTGCAGGAAGAGCTGACTCAGGCCAAAAGTGATTTGCGTGAAGCTGAACTGACTTTGGAAGAAACTGGTCCACAGCGTGAAAAGCTCATTGCTGAAATCGATCAACTGAAACTCGATATTGAGTCTCTGAAATTCCAGGGTGCTGTAGCTGACTGATTATTCAATTGATACTTCAACAGTGCTTTTCATGCCTTCCCGGCGAATGATTTCAAGCTATAATTCATCACTTATCATTTATAATTTTAAATTTGCAAAAGCCGGATCGTCATCGATCCGGCTTTATCCGATTGCAATCTTTTGCGCCGCGTTCCGTTTGAACGGCTGAATGACTGCTTCGTCCCAGTGAAAAGAATTCAATGTCAGTTCTATTCCCTGTTCCATAAGCATATTGGCAATATCTTCAAACAGGACATACATATGTCTGGCATAGTAACCTTCAGGTGTGCCCATAGGCGCTGTAACCAGAGACTCAATGTCCACGACCATGTTGGGATCATATCCGTCAAAAGCAAACAGCGATGTATACTTCCCGCGGTTTCCGCTTCTCAGATCATAGGGCATATATTCGAGCCAGCTTCCGGCATTCTTGAGCAGACTGAAAAAATATTGCAGTATCCGTGCCGGTAAAGTAAAGCAGATCTCGTCGAGAAAAACCTTTCCAGTGTCCTGATTTCTTCCGCCGTACACGCTGAAAGACAGGATGGCATTCTCATACAGAATAACGGTAAAACCGCCGTCATTGGGCCGTTTGCTGTTCAGCGGATGGTATTTGTACTGGAAGAGAGGTCTGTATTCATATCCGTTATGCGCGATCACGACCGGTCCCTCCCCTGCACAATGTTTTACTAATTTTACCGGATAATGGATGCTAAGTCAATACATATATACAAGATATGGTGGTCTTAATTCGCCCGGATCTCATCTTTGTTTCATAAAAAAGACCACCCGCGGTAAACGGATGGTCATCTTGTTCCGGCTATCAGCCGGACTTAAGCATCGCTGCTTAATTCCGGACTCAATACTGGGACTGACGCTGTGCTTCGAAGCACTCACGGCAGAACACAGGGCGGTCTCCGCGGGGCTGGAAAGGAACCTGGGTGTTGCAGCCGCAGCCGGCGCAAACGACATCATACATCTGACGGGGTCCGTTGTTGCCACCGTTCTGAGCACGACGGGCAGCGCGGCAGGCAGTGCAGCGGGTGGGTTCATTCTGGAAACCCTTCTCGGCGAAGAAAGCCTGCTCGTTGGCAGAGAACACGAATTCGTTGCCGCAGTCACGGCATACCAGAGTCTTGTCTTCGTACATTATAATGTACCTCCTGAAATGTTGTTGCCCATACCATTGATTGAGTCATTGAGTCCTGTTCCCGACAATGATCTGTAAACAACCATTCCAGGCGATGAACCGGTCTGACAGGCTGGGTCGTGGGGACATTATAGCATGACTGTTACGAAATGTACAGGATTTTCCATATGTTATTTGGAAAAATCCTTGATTTTCCTGCAGTTCGTCACTTTCTGACATTTTCAAAAAAATCATCTTGACAAACGATTTGCGATGAGATAATATAAAAAAGCCGCTTGCGTGAGAATGATCGCGCACCGGCTATGGTCAGATTGGGAGCATAGCTCAGCTGGGAGAGCACTTGCCTTACAAGCAAGGGGTCACAGGTTCGAGCCCTGTTGTTCCCACCAGAATTTGGCCCGGTAGCTCAGTTGGTTAGAGCGCCAGCCTGTCACGCTGGAGGTCGAGGGTTCGAGCCCCTTCCGGGTCGCCATTTTGCCTTGGTAGCTCAGTCGGTAGAGCATGTGACTGAAAATCACAGTGTCGGTGGTTCGATTCCGCCCCAAGGCACCACGGTATGCGGTAGTAGCTCAGTTGGTAGAGCGCCACCTTGCCAAGGTGGAGGTCGCGAGTCCGAGCCTCGTCTACCGCTCCATTTTTTTCGGTGCCATAGCCAAGTGGTAAGGCAATGGTCTGCAAAACCATCATTCTCCAGTTCGAATCTGGATGGCACCTCTTCCCGATGCAATGCATCGGTTTTTTTATTTTCCCTATTCACTATCCCCTATCCACTATCCCCTATCCACTATTCCCTATCCCCTATCCCCTATTTATATGTTTACAAATCAACATGAATCTGTTAGAATATCGTGCGGGTTTTTGTGAACCGTCTTCCCGGGTTATCGATTCTCCGACGATTCCCTGAGCTGACGGCGATTTGAAACCCAACGGCCATTGGCCGTAAATAACCGCTATATGCGGAATAAACGGAGGGTATACCCATGACCAAGTCGGAAATCATCGCCGCCTATGCACAGCATGAAGGTGACACTGGTTCCCCCGAGGTTCAGATTGCTCTGCTCACCGAACGGATCAATCACCTCAACGAGCATCTGAAAGCCAACAAGAACGACCACCACTCCAATCGCGGTCTGCTTCTGATGGTTGGCCGTCGTCGCGGAATGCTCGAATATCTGAAGAAGACCGACATCGAGCGCTATCGTGCTCTGATTGCCAAGCTGAACCTGCGTAAGTAATTCAGCACTTCTTCCGGATAGTGGGTAGCTTTACAAAGCCGTCGGAAGGGGCTTCCCCACCGGCGGCTTTTTGAAGCCCCGGGTCTGCACGGATGTTATCCCTTGAAAATCCCCGTTGGGGTTTTCATATGATAGCATCCGTAATCAGGCTGATGTGTTGGAAAAGAAAGAATGAGGAGGAGAGAGAAAATGGATTACAAGTCTTACACTATGGATTTTGCCGGACGTCCTCTGACGCTGGAATTCGGCAAGTATTGCGAACAGGCCAACGGCAGTGTCTGGGTCCGTCTGGGCGACACCGTGGTCATGGTTAACGCGACAATGGCTCCCGAACCCCGTGACGGAGTTGACTTCTTCCCTCTGGCTGTTGATGTGGAAGAAAAGCAGTATTCCGTCGGCAAGATCCCCGGCGGTTTCATCAAGCGTGAAGGTCGCCCCACGGAGAAGGCTACCCTTACCTGCCGTCTGATTGACCGTCCTCTGCGTCCCCTGTTTGACAAGGGTATGCGCAATGATGTTCAGGTCGTTGTGACCGTTCTGTCTGTGGAACAGGATGTTCCTCCGGAAATCCCCGCCATGATCGGTTCTTCCATCGCCATCGCCGTCAGTGATATCCCGTGGGGTGGCCCCACCGGTGCTGTTCTGGTTGGCCGTGTTGATGGCAAGTTCGTGATCTGCCCCGATGAGGAGCAGCGTCAGAAGAGTGATCTGAACCTGTACGTTGCCGGTACCAAAGATGCCATCATGATGGTTGAAGCCGGTGCGAAGGAACTGAGCGAAGATACCATGCTGGATGCGATCCTCTTCGGTCATGAAGAGATCAAAAAGCTGGTTGAATTCCAGGAAAAGATCGTTGCAGAAATCGGCAAGGAAAAGAAAGTGGTTCCGCTCATCACCACCGGTGACGATGTGAAGGCTGCTGTTCGTGAGTTTGCCTATGACAAGTGCGTCTGGGTCTTTGAAACCTTCGAGCGTTCTGAACGTCAGAACCGTGAAGCTCAGGTCAAAGAAGAAACCATCACCGCTCTGTCTGAGCAGTTCCCCGGCCGTGAATCCGAGATTGCGGATGCCCTGTACTACCTGAACAAGGAAGTTATGCGCAAAAAGATCCTGGAAGAAGGCATCCGTCCCGATGGACGTAAAGTAACCGAGATCCGCCCCATCTGGTGCGAAGTCGGCGTTCTGCCCCGTGTTCATGGTTCCGCCATCTTCACCCGCGGTCAGACTCAGGCCCTGACGGTCACCACGCTCGGTTCCACCAGCGAAGGTCAGATTCTGGATGGTCTGTCCAATGATGATTACAAGCGTTACATCCATCACTACAACATGCCGCCGTACGCCACCGGTGAAGCCGGTCGTCTGAAGAGCCCCGGTCGTCGTGAGATCGGTCACGGTGCCCTGGCTGAACGCGCGCTGCTGCCTGTGATTCCTTCCGAAGAAGAATTCCCCTACGCGCTGCGTCTGGTCAGCGAGATCCTGTCTTCCAACGGTTCTTCCTCCATGGCTTCCGTCTGCGGCTCCACGCTGAGTCTGATGGATGCCGGTGTCCCGATCCATGCTCCCGTTGCCGGTGTTGCCATGGGTCTGATCACCGATAAGGAAACCGGAAAGCTGGCTGTTCTGACCGATATCCAGGGTCTCGAAGACTTCCTGGGCGATATGGACTTCAAGGTCGCCGGTTCCATGAACGGTATCACCGCTCTGCAGATGGATATCAAGATTGCCGGTATCAACCGTGCCATCCTGCAGCAGGCTCTGTCCCAGGCTCTGCAGGGACGTCTGCACATCCTGAAGATCATGCTCGATACCCTGCCCCAGCCCCGTGAGGAACTGAACCAGTATGCTCCCAAGATCATCCGCTTCACGATCAATCCCGAAAAGATCCGTGAAGTCATCGGACCCGGCGGAAAGATGATCAACAAGATCATTGCTGAAACCGGTGTGAAGATCGATATCGAGGACGATGGCCGCGTCTTTATCTCCACTCCCGATCAGGAAGCCGCTGATAAGGCCCGCAAGATCATCGAAGGCATTGCCAAAGATATCGAAGTCGGTGATGTGTATACCGGTAAAGTTGTCCGCATCATGAACTTCGGCGCCTTCGTCGAGCTCCTGCCCGGCAAGGATGGTATGATCCACATTTCCAAGCTCGATACCAAGCGTGTTGAAAAGGTGGAAGATGTGGTCAACATCGGTGACGAGATTGAAGTCAAGGTCAACGAGATCGATTCTCAGGGCCGCATCAATCTGATCCGTAATGACATTGTTTACGAAAACAATGCTTCGGCCCGTCATGACGGAAACCGTCAGCGTCCGCCGCGCCGCGACAGCAGCAACGACTGATTGCCTTAATGACTGACACAACCGCAAAAGCCCCGTGCTTTTGCGGTTTTTTCAGGAGGATTTCAAAATGAATGAGCGCATCCTCGCGTTGGATATCGGTGACCGTCGCATCGGCATCGCGGTCTCTGACCCGACACGCACCATTGCCTCCCCTGTTGAAGTTCTGACTCGTGTCGGATGGGGGCCGGATGTCCGTCATATTGCTGAATTGTGTGCGCGGTATGAGACCACCGATATTCTCAGCGGACTTCCCCTGAACATGGACGGATCTGAAGGATTTCAGGCGCAGAAAGTCCGTGAATTCTGTGCACAGCTTGAAAAGTCCGGTCTGAAGGTGTATTATCAGGATGAACGTCTGACTACGGTCACCGCCGAAGCGGCTCTTCTGGAAGACAATATGAGCCGTCTGGACCGAAAAAGTCATGTCGATAAGGTCGCGGCTGCGGTCATCCTGCGGCAGTGGCTGGATGAGCAAACTTGATTGAAAGGCAGGTATCACATATGAGCGAAATGAATAATGAAGACAACATGATCGAACTGATCGGTGACGATGGCGAAACCGTATCTTTTGAACATCTTGCCACTCTTGAATATGAAGGCGAAAGCTATCTCGTTCTGGGAGCCCCCGATGACGGTTCTGATAACGAGGACAGTGAGGTCTATGTTCTGAAAATCGAACAGGACGAGGATGGCAACGACATTTATGTCGATCCTGAAGATGATGAACTTTCCGAGAAGGTCTTTGAGCGTTTCCTTCAGTTGATGGAAGAAACCCTTGAAGATGACGAAGACGGCGAAGATGATTGATCTCCTCTGATTGACTGAACGATCACGGAATGATATAATCATTCCGTTTTGCGGCTGTGGTGGAATGGCAGACACCGGGGACTTAAAATCCCCTGCCTTCAAAAGCGTGCGGGTTCGAGTCCCGCCAGCCGCACCAAACCAATATAATCCGAACCAATTGTTCCTTGTGGGCGATGGGTTCGGATTATTTCTTTTCTTCGAGAAAGAGGAAAAGCCGGTCAAGTTAAAGAGGAAGCCGGGTAGGCCACGAAAAAGGATATGAAAAAGGGAGCACCACGTTGTCCACCCGTGGTGCTCCCTAATTATTTATCCGCGAGGAGGAAAGGGATCTCTCCCATGAGAATCTTTCTCTCGGATCTGTCCGTTAGGACGATGGATCACAAGCTCACTTCCCTGGTTGGTGGCAATGCCACGAGCAATCTTCCGTGCTTCTGCTTGTGTACGGGTTCTAACAGTCGCCCTGCTATTACCTGCACCTTTGACTTGCCATCCACCATCAGGATGCGGAGTAACATGCTGATTCTTACCCATAAGTCACCACTCCTTTATTCTCTCGGCAAGTCGAGAAGGTTGTCATGAGTGTAGCCGTTAGGAGTTGAGCGAACATACTTTTCGCCGTTCACACTAACAGCAGGGATAACATCTGGATAAGGAGCAATCTTGACCTGGATGCTTCCTGGATTTTTCTTCAGATACTCGTGGAGAGTTTCCTTCTTGAAAAAGCCAGGATTGTTGCAGCCTTCCACATAAATGGAGTCGATTTCCTCTAAATCTGTGGAATAGTAGTGACCTGTTTGCATTTTGATTCGAGTCGCGTACATTATGCGACCCCCTTTCTACCAAATCATATGGCAGTTTATTTACAAACAGGGAAAGGCCTATCTTGTGGGTGACAGACTACTGGACACAAAATCTGCCATCTTGCAAGAAGGGCCCATTAGTGCTATAATCATTCCGTATTTGTCAAACGGCATGATGCCTTAATGGGTCTTTCGTGCATCCAACACAGGAGCGGTTCTCTGCGACTGGTACTCGCAGATTTCCGCTTTTTCCTTTACCCTGGTTTGCATGCTTATTTATCTTCCCCATACCTGAGACGCCCCATCAGTTCACGCAGGGAAGGTCCCCCCTCGGACTCTTCTGCTTTTTTGAGTTGGATAATCATATCCAGACGGCTTCCCAATTTGCTGTTAACGAGCCTTGCTGTTTCAAGGCTTTCCAGATCGCCACCTTCAGCAGCGACAAGGAGCATCTTTGTCGACAGCATATAACGCTTCAAGGCATCGGAGAAGGTAATGGACTCAAAGGCACGATGGAAATCGATCTCTTTGTTGCGCTCACCAGCAGATTCCTCAGCTATCTGCTTAGCATGCATACCACTCTGAATGACCATCCCACGGATGTGCTCATCAAGCGGTTGGGCAAAAAAGTATTCAGGACCGATACCGTAGTATAGGGATAACTTCTCTCGGTTTGAGCTTGACGGAACCGAGTTACTGTTCTCCCAATTTGCGACCGTTACGCGATTGACTCCAAGGGCAGTGGCAACGGCATCCTGAGTAGCCCCATACAGTTCACGAATAGCTTTCAGGTTGTTCATGCTATCACCTCCCCCAAAAAACATTATACTACATTTTCCAGACTTTTGCAAGATGCATTGTTTTTTTTGTAGCATCACTACAATTATGTAGTATTATAGTGAGATATGTAGTATTTAGAGAAGAAAGGGGGAATACTGTTTGAACAGTTTCCCCCTTTTCATCAGGCTACCCTATTGGGGTTGACCTTTGTATCACCTGCCTTCATGGCTTGCTCACGCTGCCATTCGGCAAATTCCTTCTGACCTTCCTCGCTATTGAAGTAGGCCACAATGTCCGGCCATACACACCGGGCAAAGGTTTCCACAGCCGCATCCGACCAATTGGACGGATTGACCGGCTTTTTCTTTTTAGCCATAAGTACTCCTGATTCTCCATGCCGCTGTATAGCCGCGGCCGGTTCGCTGGACTTGCGTCCGTAATAATTGTATGAATAACCCTTTTCAAAGCCATTTTACACAAGTAACCTCCCAAGAATCAGGCCGGACAGTCATCATGCTGCCCGGTCTGTTGATTTCAGTTTCATGCAGGTCATATGGCCTGCTCATTGTTTTTCCGGCGTGCAGGTGCAGTGCGTTCATTTTCCCTGCTGCGCTTCTGGTCCTCAATGAAGGCATGCTTCACCATCTCCAGATAATGGATGGTGTCCTTCTTGCCCTTCATTGTGTATTCCAGGACAAAACGCTTCTGAGAGAGATACTTGCGGCACTTCTGCCATTTACGCTTGCTAAGTTCTTCGCCGCTGTCCTTCCATTGCTGGAGTTTGCGTTCAGCGGCTTCAAAGTGTGCCAGCGGGGCACGGTGGGCTTCATAAAATGCAGCCTTTTTCCGCTCAGGCAATGCCTGATAGCGACGATACAGCTCCTTATGCTCGCTATACGTTTCCATCGTCTGGATGCGGTCATCCAGTAGATCGATCAACTGATCGGTCTCTTTCAGATCATGCCGCAGCTGATAGAACTCGTTATCGACCTGCTTGCAGGCGGCAAGGAATGAGGTCGCATCCTGAATGTCATAGTCATGCATGATGTTTCGCATACCCATGCTATCCTTCAGGTGCTTCACCTTCTTGTTCTGCGCAACGGTCGTATGGAACACTGCCTCAAACAGTCGATGACGCAGGACAGGATCAACAGTGGCAATCCCCTGATCATGCAGCACCTTTTCCTCGGCGGCCTGGTATCTGGCCCAGCCGGTCAGCTTTGCCAGGCGAGCTTCCATCTGATCGGCCTGCTTGTTCCAGCTGCGGATCTCCCGGTTCTGATCGCCTACATCTGTGCGGATCCCTTTCCGTTCCATCGCGCGAACGGCAGCGCCTTCGTGAATCGTGAAAATCCGGTTGATCCCCTGCTCGGCATAGGTGCGTGGGTCGACATCTTGCCCTTCGATGCTTGCCTCATGCAGTGCAGTATTGATCGCCTCCGCAACACCGGCACGCCATTTCGCACCATTCTCCCGGTTGTTCCAATCCACATAGTCTTCCTTATGGTTTTGCCATCGGCCCTTCTGCTTGGCCGGTATCCGATTGCTATTTGCATCCAGGTCATAGACCAATCGGTTTTTCGGTGCCCATGTGCCATCCTCCCGGATGGCGCGCATGGTCAGCAGGATATGGACGTGCGGATTACCATCGCGCCTGTCGTGGATGGAGAAGTCCGCGCACATCCCCTCATCGACAAAATGCTTCTGCACAAATCCACGAACCAGCTGCAGGTGCTGCTCATGGGTCAGCTCAGCTGGAAGCGAAAACTCAAACTCCCTGGCCAGCTGCAAGTCGCGGTCCGTCTCGATCCATTCCACACTGTTCCATAACGTGCTTCGATCCATGTAGGCAGGAGGCGCATGGGCAGGCAGCATGATTTCGGAATGGACGACATGGTTTTTGCGGGTGTAGTCATGCACCACGCCGTCCCAGGTATTCTCCAGTTTTGTACCGCTGCGATAGGCGGCAGAAGCAACAGCGGAACGGCCTGCGCTCCGCTTCACGATTTTCATTCGGGTATGTAAGAAATCCAACGCATTCCTCCAATCTTAAGGGGTATGGGGCCGAAGCCCCATCGCGGACGAAGTCCGCAACAGGCCTCGCAGAGCGCACGGCATACATTGCCCGAAGGCAATGTATGTATCTGTGCGCCCTTCGGGACTTACACTTGCCTCAAGTGCCGGTTCCGTGCGCCAGTGTCCGCATGAACTCGGCAAACTGCTCCTTGTTCATGGCGACGGTCTGGGGGAAAAACTCCTCCATGATCGCACCATGCTCGTAGAGCCGGTGATTGCGAGCCTTGCGCTACTTCTCCTTTGCGATGTTTTCGGTAATGATCTGCCGGTGCTTCTTCTGCACTGCCGCCAGTTCTTCGGCGTCGGTAGGCATGTTCGGCATGATCTTCGATAAATCCAGTTCCATAGATAGGTCTCCTTTTCGATGCAGTATGATGCATGCATGCACCATACTGCATCGTTTTATAAGTGATAGATACGGGAATTGCATCACTCTGGTGCATAATGCGGACAGCGTGATGCACAATGATTCATCCACCGAGAAAGCCCCAGTTAGCGTGACTGTGGCTGAAATCCGGCTGCTGGTCATCGCTGGTGGTGGGTTCCATTGACACGGGCAGGTCATTTGCTGTCCGTGCCGGGGCGGCAGATATATTGGTAGAAACGGGAGATGCCAGGGCTGCTCCGGCGACACATCCCGCAATGAAAGTCGGGAGCGACTGCCGAAGCTCTGTCATGATGCCATCAGCAATCTGTTTGGTCAGTTCACCTGACGGAACAGATGCCGCCGTTGGATGATGCGCTTCGTTCAATCCAAGAATGATTACCCGGCTCATGGACAGATGCTCCCTCTGCTGGATCGCCAGGACCTTTTCCCATGCTGCCAGGTTTGCTTCATTTTCCGTATTGAAGCGGACTGTGATTGCCTGGATGCTCATCTGACCGCCTGCTTTCGATTCCACAGCAGACCCTGGGCCAGGTATTCAAAGCCCTTGGCATTCGCGCAGATATCGCTCACAATGGTAACTCGGCTAGCATCATACTGGCCGAAGTTCTTTACCAGCACCCCACCGCCGCCGATCACAAACAGCCGCATGATGCGGGGATCATAGCCATGCTTGCGCAGGGCGTCGAAGATGCCGGTCACATAATTCTGGCCTACCTCGATCACAGGTGTCATGTCTTCCTGGGCAATGTCTGCGGTGCCAGTCATAAGGATCTGCTGGATCACACCCTCGTCGGCATTGATGCCATAGTCATTCATGAGTACCTTCTCGGCGGCAGCTACGCACTGTTTCACGCTCAGCTCCTCGGTATAGCTGCAATTCTCGTCGGGATTACCGTTCACCATGTAGAGCGTATTCATGGTGCCGTTGCCTATATCGGCAAGCACCACCGTCCCCTTGAAGGCATCGGGATTGCTGTCGATGATGGGCACCATGGCGGAGTAGCCCTGCGGGAACACATTGCAGTCCGTGAAGTGGATGCGGTACTGGGTGTCATTGTAAGTGAACTCCACATCCTGCTTCTGCATTAGATAGCTGCGGAAGGCCTCACGCTGACGCCCAGTCCAGGTGAGCGGAAGGCCCGCTGCCAGGATCACATCTTCCTGGGTAATGTGCCAATGGTTCAGCTCACTGGCAATTGCAGCCAGGGTCAGCAGGTAGAAGTCCTCATCCTCGGTCTTGTCCGGGAGATAGGCCTTGTGGCCTTCGCCGATGCGGTACCACTTGTCCTAGTACTTCAGAATGTTGCCGGAGAACAGCGGTTCATGGTCATAGGCCACCAGGCCGGTCGGGAATACGGTGTTGGCGGTCTTGATGTTCCCATAGCCGCCATCAACGCCAATGATACGGATCTGTTATCGGTTCTCATATAACCTCTTTCGTGCCCTCGTTTCCTCCGGGGCGGGATGAATTGTTTATGATAGATAGATGTCCTTCCTCTCCATGTGTGAAGGAAGGGTGCTGCCGTAGTTGGCAGCGAAATCCTCTGTTCCATCCAGTTTCCCGGTTAGAAACCTTGTTTGGCTCACAACCAGTCCTCATGGAGGCGCTCGCTTCCGGTGGTAAGGTACATCAGGAATCGTTACGGGGTAGTTTGAGTGCGGAAGGTCATGGCGGTTTATCTCTGGATCGGAACATCGGTATTCAGTTGTCAAGGTACGTTCTGTCTGTTTTCCTCCTGACAATACCAGTATAGCAAAGGCGATTTTTCAACCCCCGTTTTTGCAACAGATCTGCACCACTGCATCTTTGGTGCGTCAGAGTGTTGCAAATTTGCACCGTTTTGGGTACGATTCTCTTGAAATGAACCATATGTGATGCACCATGCTGGCCATGCACGGTGCTGGGAATAGAAAAAGGTGATATCCATGGCAAAGAAAGAATTAGAAGACTTTAGCGATCTGGATCTGAGCGAGGACGAAGGTACTGCCACCATCGGCAGCCGCGTTGCCAGACTACGCAAAATGAAAAAATGGAGCCAGTCTGAACTAGCAAAGAAGCTCGGTGAGGCTCGTTCACAGATTACCCGCCTTGAAAGCGGCGAAACGAAAAATGTGAATTCTGACCTGATCGTCAAGCTGGCGAAGATCTTTGGCGTATCGACGGATTACCTACTGTGCGTCACGGACCATATGACCGCAAAGTATACCAATGTGGAGCGGCTGGGTCTGTCTGAGGACGCAGCAAGAAAGCTCATGTCTGGTGCAATCGATCGGGATGTACTGAATCGGCTGTTGGAACATAAGGATTTCGGACCGCTGTGTGACCAGGTGCGATACTATTATGATGATACATTTAACGAAGGGTATATGGGGCGGAATGAAATTCTGGATTTTGGCATTGGTTCGCTGAGGCAGTATGCCCAGGAGCATCCTGACAAACGTGCCAACATCCGTGACGACATGATGTTTCTGAACACACAAAAAGCCTTTGCTGACGAGATCAATACAGAAAAGATCAGCAAAGGCTTTATGAAGATCCTGAAGGATATCCGCACTGAGATCCGTGAAAAAAAGCCGACCACGCCCACGGCGACCAGCGAAGCGATGAACATCATTCAGGCAGGTATTGCAGATAAGCCGCATGAACAGCTGACGCCGGATGACATTGCCGCCGGTGTGATGGCGGTGTTGGATAGCAAGGTGAAGCTGGAGCCGGGGCCGCGCAGGATGATAGAGCGGTTTGTCCGGTGGTTTATGCGGGTGTTCGGCGGGAAACGGAAGAATAATGAGCATAAGCGATTCAAGGCACATCAGGATTTGGAAGAGGAGTTGGATGCAGCTGAGAAATAATGGATTGTGACCTGCATAGAAAAACGGTTCAGCACCTTTGACGATACTGAACCGCAGAGAGTTAATGATTAGTGCTTGGCAGCCTTATGGCTGGCCAGAGTAGTACCAGCCTTGCTCTTTTGGCTCTTTGTAGAGCTATTCTTAGCCAGCATCTTCGCAGCACTGCCAACTTTTCCACCGTGATGAACAGCCATAATGCAACCTCCTTTCATCCACGGGGTGGATAGGGATCGTTGCCATGACTATCACGAGACTGGATGGTGCCATCACTCTTGTGAATGACCAATTCAGTTCCCTGATTCCGGCTGATGATGCGTCCTTCATCCACTGCTTCCTTCTTGGTATCCCAGTGACCGCTTGCCCGCTGGGAACCATTGCGCTTTACATCCCATCCTCCATCAGGATTGGGAACTACATGATGCTGATTTGTGTTCATAATTCTACCTCGCTTTTTCGGGTTGTTCGACAAATCATTGGACCTACGCGGCGGCATAAATTGTATTTCCTTCGCTCCTTTTTGCGACATCGTCTTGAAACAACCTGTTAGGTGTGGTAGAATCAACTGTCAGATTAGAGACACCACATTGTGTTTCTTTCGCTTACATGCATCGGGCCGGAATCCCGATGCTTTTTTATGCCAAAGCGTTGGAATGGAG
The DNA here is from genome assembly GCA_045600165.1 of Clostridia bacterium. GTDB lineage: Bacteria > Bacillota > Clostridia > Christensenellales > Aristaeellaceae > Aristaeella. Next base: position 2,441 of record JAZRXJ010000159.1, on the reverse strand, counting down.
AAACAGGGCTCCATTATGCTGTTAGCACTCTTTGCCGGTGAGTGCTACTGCACAAATGGAATGATACACCAACTGTTCCCAAAAGTCAAGTCACGCGCTTCTTTGAATGTGAGAATTTCACCAAATCACATCATAAAACGAGCAACATTCGTGAAATACTATTGACAACGGTGATAAATGTTTGTATAATGCACACGTATGTGTGCATTATACAAACGAGGTGTTTAAGATGTTAATAGATTTTCATGTTAGCAACTATCGTTCTTTTGATAAAGATGCTTCATTTTCTATGGAAGCAGGAAAAATACGTAATTTCTCTGACAGAATCGCCAAGGTTGGTAATGAACGTATATTAAAATTCAAGGCATTTTTCGGACCTAATGCATCGGGAAAATCTAATATAGTTAAAGCACTTCGCTTTATGCGCTCGGTTGTGTTGAGTTCCAAAATTCCAGCACGGTCAGCAACTCATTATTGTCGCATAAATCCCGATAACCGTGATCTTCCATCCATATTCATGGTAAACCTTATTATCGAGAAGAAACACTATGAATACGGATTTGAGGTACTTCTTAGCAAAGGAAGTATAGTGCGTGAATGGCTAATAGAAAAGAAGAGTCAGCGTGATCATGTCCTTTTTGATATTAACCAGAATTTTGATATTGCAGAATCATTTGCTTATATTCGTAGCGCCAATATGCGTGAACGTCTACGGATCTATGCAGAAGACATTGCTCATAATAGAACTGTTCTTTTCCTGCATGAAATCAATCAAAACAAAGCTTCCCTTTATAGTACAAATCCAGAAATCTCGGTTTTCCAAGCAGTATATAAATGGTTTGAGAATTCATTGCATATAAGTTTGCCAGATGAACCTATTATGCATTATGGCTATTTTATGGATTCAGATATAAGTAGCGAAGCGGTACAAATACTCAAATCATTTGATACCGGAATAACAGGCATAGAGTTTTGTGATGAACCAATCGAAAAAGCGCGTAATATTCTGGGAAAAGACTTTTTTGATGAAGTAATCGATGAACTGCAGAAAACGAATCAGAATGTTGATGGCAAAAGCCATATGAAGCGTTCAGGCGTAATGCTGAAGAGCAACGAAGGACGTTCCATGTATCTATTCGAGCTACAGGATGACGACATTATTTGCAAAACACTAAAATTACAGCATGAACACATTAACGATCTGTTTTCTCTTTCAGAAGAATCAGATGGTACTGTACGTTTGATTGACTTAATCGAAGTGCTGCTGGTCAACAAACCAGGTTGTGTCTATGTTATTGACGAAATAAGTCGCTGCTTGCATCCGACATTAACGAATGCGTTTATTTCGACTTTCTTGTCTTTGGCACAACAGCGTGACATCCAACTTATCATAACTACGCATGAAGTGGAGTTGCTCAACCTGAAGTTAGTACGTCAGGACGAGGTTGCTCTGGTTCAAAAAGATCAGGAAACCGGTTCTTCAACTATATCTGGTCTACAAGGTGTACGATTCGACACGCGCTTGCGAAAAGCATATTTAGATGGAGAATTCAAGGCAATTCCAGTGATTGAGGGAATACAACATGTGGAGCAAGATGAATAACACAATATCAGCGAGAAGTTAATAAGGATTTTCATGCATGTGATTGAAAAAAATAATGCTCTATTGGCGAAGGAGCTAGATTATCAATAGCAAACGTCACTGTTTTTTCTCTTTGGCTGGAAGGCACCACTTTCCAGCTTTTTCATTACAGAGCGAGAGATATAGCATGGTCATAAATGATTCAGTCAGAACAGAAATCCATAATCATACTCATATTTCTCGGAAAGATCACTTGTTTTGCGATTGTAATCCGCATAAATATTGCATTAACCCGTGAATTGCGATATACTATGCTTGAATGGAGGTGCCTGATATGATTGACAGACCCTTATATGTTGAAAAAATCATGGCGTACGCCGATACACCTTTTGTAAAGATACTAACTGGTGTTCGCCGCTGCGGTAAGTCTACTATTTTGAAAATGTTTATGAAAAAACTCCGCACTGAAAGCAACATCCCGGAAGATCAGATTATCAGTTATCGCTTCGATTCCATGGAGTTCGAAAATATGACTGCCAAGCAGATGTATCAGGAACTGAAAAGCCGAATCGTACCCGGCAAAAAGACCTATTTCTTCCTGGACGAAATGCAGGAAATCAAAGACTGGGAAAAAGTCGTTAATTCCCTGGCCACGGATTATAATGTGGATCTCTATGTAACGGGCTCCAATTCCCGGATGATGTCATCCGAAATAGCCACCTATCTGACTGGGCGGTATGTGGCTTTCCGCATCTATACCCTGTCCTTCCAGGAGTATTTGATATTCAAACAGCAGTATGCAGCGCTCGACGATATACATAAGGAGTTTGCAACCTACGTTCGTCTGGGCGGGTTTCCT
>JAZRXJ010000158.1:0-1596 GCA_045600165.1 Clostridia bacterium | reverse complement strand
GCTCCAGAACGATGAGGTTAAAGCATGGGAGGACGATCACGTTCAGAGTGTCGAAATCAAAGTTGAGGAAGTACCCGAACCGCCTGAAGAAAAACCTGATCCCGTTATCAGTAAAGAAGCCATGAACTCCTACGGCTATCTGGATGATAACATGGTTCCGCTCACCCGCGACAGGGCACTGGAGCTGTTCGACCGGGACGTTCCGGTCTATCTGCTTTACACCGGCAATACCGAAGCCATGGCGTTTGACGCGGATGAAATCAAGAACTTCGACGGCATGTTTGGTGTAGCGGCTGAGGATTGGGAACGTCTTCAGGGGCCTGCTGTGGATTATGAAAGCCGGTTCCGCGACAGCGCAAAGGACGGTTTCATGATTTTGCAGCTGAAGGAAGTCCCGGAAAACGCACAGATCCTCTTTGAGAATATGGACTATCTCGAAAAGAACAATCTGAGCGCGGACTACGGAAACTATCACGCCGTTTACAGCGGTGACTTCGATTTCACCGGGAAAGACCGATACGATGCGATGAACGATCTCTACATGCAGTTCAACATTCAGCATCCACAGGATTTCACCGGACACAGCCTCTCCGTCAGCGACATCATTGTCCTCAGACAGCAAGGTCAGGTATCCTCTCATTATGTGGATTCCTGGGGCTTCAAGGAACTGCCGCAGTTCCTTCCGGATAACTACCTGAAGAACGCGGAAATGGCGATGGAGGATGATCTCGGCATGATCGACGGTATCATCAATAACGGCCCGAAGGAAATCAAAGCGAAGGAGGAACGCCCGTCCGTTCTTGAAAAGCTGAAAGGTCATCCGACTGCCGACCGTCAGGAACCGCATGAAAAAACAGCGCCCAAAAAGAGCGCAGAAAGAGAGCGATAATATGAATCTTACCTTTGACGAAACCAATGTCCTTTGCATCTATGCCGGAGAAACCAAGGAAGACACCGTGACTGCACTCAAGGAAATGCGCGAGGCGCTGACCGATGAGGATGCAGAACTCCGCGAGATCACAGATTCCGTACTCACGAAGTTGGAAGGCATGACAGAGGAAGACTTCTCCAAACTGGAGCTGTATCCCGACTTTGACGAATAACAGCGTTTTTACCTCGAACTTAGGACGCATACGTCAAAACTTCGAGGTAAACCATTCCATTTACGAAAAGCGTCTCTGCGGAGGCGCCTTTCTTTTACCCAAAAATAAAAAAAGGAGGACGAACAATGCCCAGTAAATTACAGACCTATGCTCAGATGGCAGAGCTGGCTTCAAAGCAGATCACCGGGAGCTATCAGAGTTGGACGGGCTTCCTTGAAACAGCCGCAAGGCTCTACAAGTACCCGTATAACGAACAGCTGATGATTCACGCTCAGCGTCCGGATGCGACTGCCTGCGCCGAGTATGATTTCTGGAATGAGCATATGAAACGGTATGTTCGCCGCGGCTCCAAGGGAATCGCGCTTATTGATTCCAGCGGCGACCGCCCGAAACTGCGCTATGTCTTTGATGTTTCAGACACCGGAGGCAGAGACAATGCCGTCCCTGTCTGGCTCTGGCGATACGGCGCAGAGCATGAGGATGCCGTTACTGC
>JAZRXJ010000157.1:0-2844 GCA_045600165.1 Clostridia bacterium | reverse complement strand
AAATCGGTTCTGTTTTGTCCAATAGGTGAAGGCGGAAATAATCTGCTTCGGAAGGAGATATAGAAAATGAAGCAAAACAAAGAAAATCTGATCACCGCGTTGTATGAACGACTATCACGCGATGATGACCTGCAGGGTGATTCCAACTCGATCATCAATCAGAAAACATATCTGAAAAACTATGCCGATGAACATGGATTCACCAACTGTAAGCATTACACGGATGACGGATGGAGCGGAAAAGACTTCAACCGTCCCGCGTGGAAGGAAATGATCGCGGACATCGAAGCCGGAAAGATCGGCACCGTGATCGCCAAGGACATGAGCCGTATCGGTCGTAACTATCTGGAAACAGGTTACTACACAGAGGTCCTGTTCCTGAAGCTCAACATCCGTTTCATTGCGATTGCGAACGGTGTGGACAATCTGAACCCGGAAACCGGTGAATTTGTTCCCATCCTCAATGTCATGAACGAATGGTATCTGAAGGATCAGTCACGTAAGATGAATGCAGCGTACCAATTGAAAGGACATGCCGGACTTCCTACCAATAATAATTGTATCTACGGATACAAAAAGGACCCGGATCAGAAACTGCACTGGTTGATTGATGAAGAAGCGGCGGAGGTTGTTCGTCGGATCTACCGTCTCGCCTGCGAAGGACATGGTCCGTACGATATCGCCCGCACACTGACCAAAGAGCATGTTGACAGTCCAGGTTACTATTTTTCTCAGCACAAATGCGGTCTGCGTCAGGATTATATTACTGATCCGGACCGGGCCTGCGATTGGAACGGAGCTACCGTGACCCGTATCCTGACACATCCGGAGTATATGGGACATACCGTAAACTTTCGTTCCGGAAAACGGTTTTTCAGAGACAAACGTCAATTCTACAGCCCCGAGAAATACGTCATTTTTGAAAACACGCATGAAGCGATCGTCAGCAAGGAAACATGGGAACTCGCACAAAAAGCATTGAAAAGCAGAAAACGTACCGATACGCTGGGCGAAGCAAATCCGCTGACCGGACTCATGTATTGCGCAGACTGCGGTGCCAGAATGTACAATCATCGGAGCGGATTGAAGGAAAACGGTTCTCTTTCCCTTGATGGGTATAACTGCTCCAATTACACGTTGAGCAACAAAAGGTCAACGCTGAAATGTGTATCTCACTGTATCAGTACCAATACTGTCCGGTCTTTGATCCTGCAAACGATCCGTGAAGTCAGCAAATACGCCATCGAAAACGAGGAAGAATTTGAGCAGAAACTGAGAAGTGAGGCAGAGCTGAAAAAAGAAGCCGCTGCCAAGGAACTGAAAGCCCGGATACGAAAGGCGAAAAAACGCTGTGATGATCTGGATGTGCTGATCAAGAAACTGTACGAGCTTTTCGCGCTGGGTAAGATGCCGGAAGATCGCTTCGATGAACTGCATGCCGGTTATGAAAAGGAACAGGCGGAATTAAAAGAGATCCTTTCCACAGATCAGACAACACTGGATGAATACGAAGCCAATACTGAGAATATCGCTTCCTTTATGGCCCTTGCCCGTAAGTACAGAAACGCCGAGGAACTGACGACCCCGATGATTTACGAGTTTATTGATAAGATACTGGTCCATGCCCCGACAAAGGTTGATGGAGAACGGCATATTCAGGTCGATATCTATCTTCGCTTCATCGGTAATTTCCAGATACCGAAGCCGGAACCGACGCCTGAGGAACTTGCGGCAATCGAGAAAGATCGTCTCCGCCGCGCCAGGAACCGTGAAAGAGACGCCCGATATAAGGCAAAAAAAGCCGCTATGAAAAATAAGGAAGGAGCCAACGGAAATGACGAATCAGAACAAATTGACCGCGCTGTATGAGCGTCTGTCCCGTGATGATGAAAACTATGGGGATTCCGTTTCCATCGAACACCAGAAAGAATATCTCAGAGACTATGCTGACCGGCATGGCTTTACCAACTGTGTGGACTATACCGATGACGGATGGAGTGGGGGAACCTTTGACCGTCCCGCATGGAATCAACTGATCGCGGATATTGACGCCGGCAAGATCGGTGCCGTAATCGTCAAAGATATGAGCCGCCTGGGACGTGATCATTTGAAAGCAGGGTATTATTCTGAAGTATATTTCAGTGAATTGAATGTTCATTTCATCGCGATAGACAGCCGGGTAGACAATATGCTCAGTGACAGCAATGAATTTGCTCCGTTCGTGAATATCTTCAACGAGTTCTATCTTCATGATCTGTCGCGCAAGGTCACGATGGGCTTCCGCGCCAAAGCGCTGTCGGGAAAACCGCTGATTTCGACGCCTGTCTTTGGATATGCCAAGGATCCATCTGATAAAGACAAATGGATCATTGATCCGGAAGCTGCCGCGACTGTGCGGCATATTTTTGAACTGGCTGCTGAAGGAAATAATCCGAATCGCATTGCCAGAATTCTGCATGATGAAAAGTGCCTTACGCCTTGCAACTATTACTGTCAGAAAGGAATAAACGCCGCACGGACCCATTTGGCAACTGGTAAAGCCGGACCTTTTGACTGGGATCGTACTTCTGTAGTAGGCATTCTTCATATCCGTGAGTACCTTGGTGAGACCGTCAACGCGAAAACGGCAAAGAAAACGTACAAGACCAAACGCACTAAAAATCCGGAGGATCAATGGTTGATTTTCAAGGATACCCATGATCCTGTTATCACTCAGGAACTATGGGACCAGGCACAGAAAATGCTCGAAAGCCGAAAAGACGCAACACATACATCTCACGAGCACAGCCCCTTCAAAGGTATCGTTTATTGTGGGAAATGCGGAGCACCTATGTATGAAATCCA
>JAZRXJ010000156.1:0-52347 GCA_045600165.1 Clostridia bacterium | reverse complement strand
GAACATGATCGCCGGCAAGCAGAGCATGTCCGTGTTCAAAGACACCCGTACCCTGGCTGCTCAGGTCGTGAAGATGGTTGGTCAGGTTCTGGCTGGCGAAGAAGTTGACGTGAACGACACTGAAACCTACAACAACAATGTCATCACCGTTCCTTCCTTCCTGTGCGAACCCGTGTTTGCCGATGTGAACAACTACACCGAACTGCTGCTCGACTCCGGCTACTACACCGCTGATCAGCTCCAGTAATTTACCTATCGTACCTGAAGGTGCAGGCGGGCGCTGCCCGCCTGCACCATTTAAAATACAGCAGGTTTTTAACGCTGCTGAGAAGCCGGAGGAAGCCATGGCTAACATTCTGCTGGAAATGAAGAATATCACAAAAACTTTCCCGGGTGTGAAGGCGTTGGATAACGTGAACCTTCAGGTTGAAGAAGGCGAGATCCACGCGCTGGTCGGAGAAAACGGCGCAGGAAAATCAACCCTGATGAAGGTGTTGAGCGGCATCCATCCTTATGGATCCTACGAAGGAGAAATCCTTTACGACGGAAAACTGTGCCAGTTCCAGAACATCAAAGACTCCGAGAATCTCGGCATCGTCATCATTCATCAGGAGCTGGCGCTGGTTCCCGAGCTTTCCATCGGTGAAAATATGTTCCTGGGCAACGAGAAACTCGGTGCTTTAGGAGCCATTGACTGGAATACCACTTATGCCGAAGCGGCAAAGTATCTGAAGCTTGTGGGTCTTGAGGACTCTCCGTATGAAATGATCAAGGACATCGGTACCGGTAAGCAGCAGCTGGTGGAAATTGCCAAAGCGCTGTCCAAACAGGCTAAGCTGCTGATCCTGGACGAACCCACATCTTCCCTGAACGAAGAAGATTCCCGCGCACTGCTGGACCTTATGCTCAGCTTCAAGAAACAGGGACTGACGATGATCATCATCACCCACAAGCTGAATGAGGTTGCTTATGTCGCGGATAAAATAACCGTCATTCGTGACGGTGCCACCATCGAGACACTTGATAATGACGGCAGCGAGCATGTCAGTGAGGAACGGATCATCAAGGGCATGGTCGGCCGTGAAATGACCAACCGTTTCCCGAAACGCGAAGGCGTGGAGATCGGCGATGTCGCTCTCGAAGTGGACAACTGGACGGTCCACCATCCGCTCTATCCGGAACGCAAAGTCGTGGACAGCGTATCCATGAAGGTGCGCAAAGGTGAAGTAGTCGGCATTTACGGTCTGATGGGTGCCGGAAGAACCGAACTGACCATGAGTATCTTTGGTCAGAGTTATGGCACCGGCATTTCCGGTGACCTGATCCTTAATGGGAAGAAGATCAAACACCTGAAGAGCCCCTCCGACGCAATCGCTCACGGAATCGCGTATGTGACCGAAGACCGGAAAGGGAACGGACTGGTGCTGCCTCAGTCCATCAAAGTCAATACATCGCTGGCGAACCTGAAGGAAGTTTCACACGCGACAGTCATTGATACAGACAAGGAATACGCGGTCGCAGAAGAATACCGTGAAAAACTCAAGACCAAGACACCTTCCGTGGAGCAGCTTGTCGGTAACCTGTCCGGCGGCAACCAGCAGAAAGTCCTGCTGGCTAAATGGATGTTTGCCCATCCGGATGTCCTGATGCTGGATGAACCGACACGCGGTATCGATGTCGGCGCGAAATATGAGATCTACTGCATCATCAACGATTTGGCCGCAGCCGGAAAGTGCGTGATACTGGTCTCGTCAGAACTGCCAGAGGTGCTGGGCATGAGCGACCGGATCTATGTTATGAACGAAGGAAAATTTGTTGCAGAGATGAAGGCGGAAGAAGCCACGCAGGAAAATATCATGGCCGCCATACTGAAATCAGGGAGGGGTGAATGATCATGAGTGAAAAGGCTATTCAGGCTCCGGAGCTGAAACCGGTCGGAACCGAATCCGGCGGTAAGTTCAAAGCAGCCGCGTTTTTCAGAAAATATACAATGATCATTGCCCTCGTTGTGGTGACGATCGTATTTGCTGTCTGGCCCGGAAAAGAAGGACAAATCCTGCTGCCCTCCAGTGTGACCGGACTGATTGCCGAAAACGGCTATGTGTTCGTCCTGGCAGCCGGTATGCTGCTCTGTATCCTGACCGGCGGTAACATTGACCTTTCCGTCGGTTCTGTGGTTTGTTTCAGTGCCGCAATCGGCTGTACGATGATGGCGGCGAAGATCCCGTGGTGGATCGCTACCATTGCTATGCTGGCCATCGGCCTTGCCATTGGCTGCTTCCAGGGCTTCTGGATCGCCAAGGTCAAGGTCCCCGCGTTCATCGCAACCCTGGCCGGTATGTATGCCTTCAGAGGCTTCACCAATGTAGTGCTGGACGGCATGCGTGTCGACGTGACGGATGGAACATTCCTTGCTCTGTTCGGAAACGGTAAGACAAGCTATCTGACGGACTTTATCCGTCAGTGGTTCCCCGGGCTTGATCAGGTATTTACCAAGGACAATGCTTTCCTTTCCAATCTGATCGGTGAGAACTTCGTTACAAAATTCAATGTCACCTGTATGGTAATCGGTGTGCTGGCCGCGGCCATCTTCGTGGTGGCCAAGGTACGTTCCATGAAGACCCAGAAGAAGATGGGCATCGCTCAGAACACTACGAGCGCGATTGTTTCCACCGTGCTGATCACGGCCGTCATCATCTGGTTCAGCTTCAAGCTGGCCAGCTATCGCGGATTCCCGCTGGTCCTGATCTGGATCGCACTGGTGCTCGGACTCGCGAATTACATCACCAACAAGACCCGGATGGGACGTCATCTGTACGCTGTCGGCGGCAATGAAAAGGCTGCCGCACTCTCCGGCATCAAGACCCCGAATGTTTACTGGTTCGCTTATTCCGCCATCGGACTGCTCGCCGGTCTGGCCGGTGTGCTGACCGCGGCACGCGCCAAGGGCATTGACCCTGTTTACGGTGAAGGCTATGAAATGGATGCTATCGCTTCCTGCTTCATCGGCGGCGCTTCCGCATACGGCGGCAGCGGTAAGGTATCCGGTATGATCATCGGTGCTCTGCTGATGGGTATCATCAACAAGGGCATGATCATCGTCGGCGTGGACGCGAACTATCAGAAGGTCGTCAAGGGTCTGGTCCTGCTGGCCGCTGTACTGTTTGATGTCCTGTCCAAGAGACAAAAACGATAACGCAGGGAGGAGGACAAAAAAATGGATAAAAAAGCTGTATTGGGATTTCTGAAAAAGAACGCGATGCTGATTGTCCTGGTCCTTGTGTATATTCTGTTCGGTTTCCTGACCGGTGGCGGGATCTTTTCTCCCTCCAGCTTCAGTGAACTGATCAATCAGAACGCGTATGTCTACATTCTTGGCGCCGGTATGCTGATGTGTATGCTGACCGGCGGTAATATCGACCTGAGCTGCGGTTCCTTTGTGTGCCTGCTGGGTGCCTTCGGCGGTGTATTCATGATCGTTGCCAAGATGAACACCGGCCTGTCCATCCTGCTTCTGCTGCTCATCGGTATCGCTTACGGATGCCTGCTGGGCGTACTAATTGCCTATGTGCATATTCCCCCGTGGATCGCGACACTGGCCGGATATCTTTCCTTCCGTGGACTCGGTACTTCCATTCTGTCCGCAAATTCCAAGACCGGTTCGCTGGCTCCCTTCCCGAGAGATTTCCAGAATGTATTCTACGGAAAGGTCTTTGCCAGCGAAAAAGGAACGCTGAATCTGCCCTGCTTCATCTTTGGTCTGGTGGCCGCGGCAATCATCGTCTTTGTACTGTTCAACACCCGCAAACGCAGACTTGCGAAGGGCTATGAAGCTGATTCCATGAAAAATGTTCTGGTGAAGAGCATCGTGGGCGCAGCAGTCGTGATCGCGGTCATGACCCTGCTGGCCTTTGACGGCGGTATTCCGACAACCCTGCTGTGGGTGGTCGGTATCATCCTGATTTTCACCTTCATTACCTCCAAGACCACGATCGGACGTCATTTCTATGTGGTCGGCGGCAATATTGAAGCAGCGAGACTGTCCGGCGTCAATACGCGCAAGATCATGTTCCTGGCTTACCTGAACATGGCAATCCTGACCACGATCGCGAGCTTTACGGTCGTTGCCCGTTCTCAGTCGGCTTATGCCGATATCGGTAAGAACTTCGAAATGGATGCCATTTCCGCCTGCGTCGTCGGTGGTGTTTCCGCCAGCGGCGGTGCCGGCACCGTGCTGGGCATGGTAATCGGCGCGACCCTGATCGGTGTCATCAACCTGGGTATGAGCCTGATCAGTCTGGATGCCAACTATCAGCGTGTTATCAAGGGTTTCGTGCTTCTGGCCGCTGTGGTGTTTGACATTGTTTCCAAGAAGCGCAATAAGTAATTTGAAACAAAATGATATGTACCCCCGTGACAACTGTCACGGGGGTCACTCAGTTCATGAAAAGGAAAGTGAAACGATTTGAAACGTGGAACCAGATCCAGTCTGTATGCACTTGTGGCGGCATTCCTGCTGTTTACGGCGTATGATTTGTTCAAGACGCGTGATGATATTGAAACAACCATGACACCGACTGTACGGATCATCTTTATTGTTTTCTTTGCTGTCGCTGGACTGGCTTTGATCGGATATGCCTGGTGGAACTGGAAGCAGGATGACAAAGAAGAGGAATCCGAGGAGGATAAGAAGAGCTTCAAGTGAAGTGCGGCGGAGCCGCGCTTCACAGGGTACAGGATACAGGGTGAAGGGTGAGTGCGATCCAGGTTTTAGTGGACTAACGCGGTGTTGACAATACGATGAATATCGGTTAATATGCAAAGGAAGTTTGACCCGCTGAAGAGGTCAAATTCGGAGGTAGTGTTTGGAATCGGTTGATTAATGGGCAATGACGGCAGGAAAAGAATCGGGCGGCATGACCGCTTGTTTTCCTGTACCGTGTTGCGCAATCACCGGAGCCGGGCACTTTTTTGTATGCCTTTTTCGGAGTGCGGTTGCCCAAAGACGCATATACATGCCGAATGAACCGATAAGGCAGGATGAAATATGAATCAGGATATGAAGACCCTCGGATTTGATCTGATTATTGAACAACTGAAAGCAAATGCCGTTTCCGCGGCAGCGTCAGAGATACTGGCAGAGACTGCTCCCATACTGAACGAAAGCATATGCCGGAACAGAATGGCTGAAACGACCGAAGCACGGAAGGTACTGGAAATATCCGGGAATCCGCCTCTGGCCATGATGAACGGACTGGAAGAAGCAGTCACACAGGCGAGTCAGGGCGGAATGCTGCAACCGGAACAACTGACAGAGACCGCCCGGTTTATGGGAACCGTGCGGCGCCTGAAACGATACCTGCAGAACGCGGAGACCGGGAGTCCCATGATCGCTTCTTGGCAGACGGAACTTCCGCCCATGGAGGAAACCGCGGGAAGTATCGAACGTGCCATCCGGGAGGATGAGATCCTGGACGAGGCATCTCCGGTATTGCATGACATTCGCCGCCGCAAAGAAAACAAGGAACAGGCGATCCGGGAAAAGATGAATCAGGTCCTGTTTCATCAGAAGGATCATCTGGCGGATAACTTCATCACCACCAGAAACGGTCACTTTGTCGTGCCGGTACTGAAACGGTTCCAGAGCATGTTTCCGGGACGAGTGATCGACATATCCGCCAAAGGCACCACTGTTTTCATGGAACCCAATGCCGTTGCGGTGATGCAGCAGGAACTGGACCAGATCGCGGATGAGGAATACGAAGAAGAGAGAAGGATCCTCTGGGAACTGAGCGGACTGGTCGCGGAAGCGGAAGAGGATCTGCGCAGATCGATCCGGACAATGACGGATCTGGATGTGTTGTTCGCCCGGGCTAAGCTGAGTCTGGCTATGCACGCCGGACCCGCGGAACTGACCACGGAAAGGTTTGTCCGTCTGAAACAGGCCAGACACCCGCTTCTGGACCCGGAAAGATGTGTTCCGCTGGATATGGAGCTGACCACGCCGGATTGCGGCATCGCAGTTACAGGGCCCAATACAGGCGGAAAGACGGTCACGCTCAAGACAGTCGGACTCATGTGCATGATGGCGCAGAGCGGTCTGCATATTCCCTGTGATGAAGGCACCGTTATTCCGCTGACGGATGCGATCCTGTGTGATATCGGAGACAGCCAGAGCATCAGTCAGAATCTGTCGACCTTCTCAGGTCATATGACCAACGTGATCCGGATCCTCAATGAATGCAGCCGCGACAGTCTGGTCCTGCTGGACGAACTGGGCAGCGGCACGGACCCGGCAGAAGGAACCGGCCTGGCCACCGCGATCCTGGAAGAGATCTTGCGCAGAAGATGTCTGTTTATGGTGACGACCCATGACCCGGATATCAAAAAATGGGCAGAAACGACGATGAATGTGGTTTCGGCCAGAATGGCCTTTGATCAGGTGTCACTGGCTCCGATATATATTCTTGAACTTGGAAAAAGCGGAGAAAGCTGCGCCATAGAGATCACCCGCAGGCTTGGAATGGACGAAAGCATCCTGCGGAGAGCGAGACAGGTCGTGAACGGCGACCGAACACAGGCAAACAATCCCAGACATCTTATGAGGATCCCCGCCAGCAGACTGAAACGAAGAGAAGTCAGCAGGGAAGGCGATTACGAACATTTTACCATGGGTGACAGTGTCATGCGGATGCCTGACCAGATCAAAGGGATCGTTTACCGTCCGGCAGATGAAAACGGGATCGTGATCGTCCAGTTCCCGGGCGGAAAAATCGGCGTTCCGCATAAACGGCTGAAATTACTGGTACCGGCTGCCGAACTGTATCCGCCTGATTATGATTTTTCCATTATTTTTGAAACGGTGGCGAACCGGAAAGCCGCGCATACCATGAGCCGGAAACATGATCCGAACGCTGTGGTCGTTCACAGGGAAGGAAACGCGGACCACTATCCGGGACAAATGGAGGAAGAATGATATGAAGACTGTCACTGTGATCGCACTTGCTTTTGTGCTGATCATGAATCTGATTTCCTTTATCCTGATGGCAAAAGACAAAAAAGCTGCCCGTAAGGGCAGCTGGAGAGTGCCGGAAAAGACTTTGTTCCTGGTGACGGCCTGCTTCGGGGGCCTGGGCGGAGTACTGGGCATGCAGCTGCTTCGTCACAAAACGAAACACTGGTATTTCAAATTGTTCTTTCCGCTTTTCCTGATCATCCAGGTGGTTCTGCTGGTCCTGGTATTTACGAACGGGATCCTCTGATATCAGCCGAACTGGGCATTATACAGGGCCGCGTAAGCGCCCTGTTTTTTCAACAGTTCGGTATGTGTTCCGGATTCAACGATATGCCCCTTATCCATGACCAGGATCATATCAGCGTCCATGATGGTGGACAAACGGTGGGCAATGATAAAGCTCGTTTTGCCGCGGGTCAGCTGCAGCATGGCGTCACGGATCTGCAGCTCGGTCCGGGTATCCACATTGGACGTAGCTTCATCCAGAATCAGAACGGATGAACTGATCAGCATGGCGCGCGCGATGGTCATCAACTGCTTCTGACCTTTGGAAATACTGTTTCCACTGCCGGAAACGGGTGTGTCGTACCCCTGCGGCATGGACAGGATCATCTCGTGAATATGAGCGGCTTCGGCCGCTTTTTCAATTTCATCCCGGGTGGCGTCCGGGCGGCCGTATGCCAGGTTTTCGGCAACAGTACCGTCAAAAAGCCAGGTATCCTGAAGAACCATGGTAAACTGCCTGCGAAGGTCATCACGCTTCAGATCGCGGAGATCATGACCATCCAGCAGGACAGCGCCTTCCGATACGTCGTAGAAGCGCATCAGCAGGTTGATCAGGGTCGTCTTTCCACAACCGGTTTCGCCGACAATGGCAATCACTTTGCCGGGTTCGGCAGTGAAGGAAATATGATGCAGAACCATTTGTTCCGGATCATAGCCGAAGCTGACATCGCGGAATTCGATCCGGCCTTCACAGTCGGTCACCGGCAGGGCATCAGGCTTGTCTTCCGCTTCCGGGGGAAGATCGACCAGATTCAGGACACGCTCAGCAGCGGAAAGCGTGGATTGCAGTTCGCTGATGATGTTGGCAAATTCATTGATAGGTCCGGAGAACTTACGGGAATACAGGATGAATGTGCTGACTCCGCCCAGCGTGATATGCCCGTTCATGAACAGCAGGGAACCGAAGATACTGATGAGAGCCAGAGAAATATTGTTGATCAGATTGACGCTGGGACCGGTGATACACGAGGCACTGTCCGCCTTCCACTGGGAATCGGACGCATCCAGGTTTTTGACCTCAAAGCGGTCGTTGAATTCATCCTCCTGATGATAGGCCCGGATCGTACGCAGACCGGAAACCGATTCCTCCACGAAGCCGTTCATCTGTCCGAGCGCTCTGGAACGCTTGCTGAAAAGCGGGCGGACCAGACGGGAACGATAACGGGTAAAGAAGACGGAGGCCGGGATCGTGAACAGGAAGACCAGTAAAAGCACAGGAGAAATACCGATCATCATGGAGAAACTGCCGAACACGGTAATGATACTGGTCAGAATCTGCGTGATATCCGTAGCGATGGAAGCACCGACCGTATCCACATCATAGGACAGGACGGAAATCACGTCACCGGTCTGATGTGAATCAAAGAAACTGACAGGCAGGATGGTGATATGGTCATACAGGTCCTTACGCATTTTTGTGACAACGGCGCGGCTTAACCGGATCAGCACTGTGGAAAGCAGCCAGCTGAACAGGGCGGACAGGACGGCCAGAACGAGCATCATGATCACATAACGCAGGACTTCTGCCATGGCGCCTTCCCCGGGACCGATCGCGTCGATGGCATACCCGGAAAGCTTCGGCACGGCCAGCGACAGCAGATTGCCGGTGACGCTCAGCAGGAAAGCCAGAACAATGGCGGCCTGATGACCGGAAAGGTAGCGCCAGAGCCGTTTCAGAACGACGGAGGTTTTCTGCTGCGTATGTTCTGTGGCCCGGTTACCTTTCTTCTCGGTCATGGGAGGAGTCATACGGCATCACCTCCCAACTGGATCCGGACAAGGTCCCTGTACGAAGGACAGGAATCCATCAGCTCCTGATGGGTGCCGTTTCCGATGATCCGGCCGTTTTCCATGACCAGGATCCGGTCGGCAGTCATGACAGAAGAAACACGCTGCGCGACAATCACCGTGGTTGCCTGACCGTGGCGCTCACGAAGCGCCTGACGGAGAGAACGGTCGGTCCGGTAATCCAGCGCGCTGGAACAGTCATCCAGCAAAAGCAGACGTGGATCACCGGCAACGGCACGGCAGATCAGGACACGCTGCTGCTGACCGCCGGAAAGGTTATGACCACCGACATTCAGCATGAAGCCGAGTCCGTTTTCCTTTTCGCGGATGAAGCCCGCCTGGGCACAGTCAATAGCGGATTCAATGGAAGTGTCATCGATTTCTCTGCCGAAACGGATATTCTCACGGACAGTATCGGCAATCAGAAAATCATTCTGGAAAACGATCCCGACACCGGAACAGAGTTCATCACGGGTCAGGGAAGTCAACGGACGACCGTCCAGCAGGATATTTCCGCTGTCCGGATCATACAGACGCAGGATCAGAGACAGCAGGGTGGATTTGCCGGAACCTGTCGGTCCGATGATCCCCAGCGTCTGACCGTGACCCACGGAGAAGGACAGATCCTCCACATTGGGCGTCGTATGATGATACGAGAAAGTGACATGCTCAAATGTCAGATGCGCGGCATCAGCCGGACTGTCTTCCGTACAGGGAAGACAAAGCAGATCTTCCGGTTCCCGCAGGACAGACTCGATGCGGCGCGCACTCGCGGAGCCCTTGGAATAGAGAACAAAGATCCTGGTGATGCTGAGCATGGCATTCAGGATGATTGTAAAATAGCTCAGGAAGGCGATGATGCTGCCGGGCTGGGACAGACCGGCGGCGACCCGGCGCGCGCCGACCAGGACCACGACCGCGAGGCCCGCGTTCAGGATCAGCCCTGTCAGAGGACTGACAACCGCCATGGTTGTATCCGCGGTCCGCTGCTTTTCGGACAGGCTATTGTTGATCTCACCAAAGGACTCACGCTCCGTATGTCCGCGGGAGAGAGCCCGGATGACGCGGGCGCCGGTCATGCTTTCCTGAACTTTACGGACCATTTTATCCTGCTGTTCCTGAACGGCGGTAAACATCGGGACTCCCTTTTTACTGCTCCAAACAACGACCAGGATCAGTAATGGCAATGTGCAGATCAGAACAAGCGTCAGAACAGGGTCCAGTGTCAGTGAAACCAGAATACCGCCCAAAAGCATGATGGGAGCACGGATGCCGAGACGCTGCATCCGGTCCACCATGTTATGGACATTATATGTATCTGTGGTGAGACGGGAAATCAGAGACGCGTCTGTAATGCGATTCCGCTGGGACGCGGAAAGACCGGAGATCCGGGTATACAGATCACGGCGCAGCCGAATGATGAAGTCACGGGAAATGCCGGTGGCCATTTTATTCGCGATGACATTGGCGAGCCAGGCGACGATGGCACATAAAAGCATGAGCCCGCCCATTTTCCAGACACCGGGCAGATCATTCACCGCGGCGTAGTTATCCAGAATGGAGGACAGCAAGCCGGGAAGAAGAAGCTCGGTTATCGTGCCGGAAAGCTTGATAACTACCTGAAGGATGATTCTCGGAATCAACGATTTCAGGTATTGAAAGACCGTTTTCAGAGAATCACCTCCGGGTGCCGCCTGCGGGCGGCATAGTGAATAGGGGATAGGGATGGGTGATAGGTGATAGGTGATGGGTGATAGGTGATGGGGGATAGGTGATAGAGGGGATATCAGTCAAATGGACAGGGAGCGGTGAAGGTCAGACGCTCGCCGGTCACAGGATGGGTGAAAGAAAGGGAATACGCGTGAAGCATCAGACGGGATGCCTTTGGCATGTTTTTGGTGCCATAGATCGGATCCCCAAGCACCGGATGACCGATGGAACGCATGTGCACACGGATCTGATGCGTGCGGCCGGTCACAATATGCACATCCAGCAGGGTACGATCCGGGAATTCTTTCAGTACGGTCCATTCGGTAAGGGCATAACGTCCCTCGGGATCGATTGCCATCTTTTTCCGGTCCTGCTTGCTACGGGCAATCGGAGCCTCGATCGTTCCGGAAGGTTCCTTCATATGCCCGAGCACCATGGCATGATAATGCTTTTCCATATGCCGGTCGGCCAGCTCGGCGGCCAGAAACGCGTGGGAAGCATCGTCCTTGGCAATCAGCATGACACCGGAAGTGTCCTTGTCAAGCCGGTGCACGATTCCGGGACGCTTTTCTCCGCCGATCCCGCTCAAAGAAGTCAGATGATACAGAAGCGCGTTCACGAGAGTACCATCCTCATTGCCGGGTGCCGGATGGGTGACCATACCGCAGGGCTTGACGACCACGGCAATGTGATCATCCTGATACAGGATCTCCAGGGGAAGATCCTCCGGCTTGTTTTCTGTGTCTCTGACTGGAGGCAAAGTTAAACGGACAGTATCTCCGGGACCGGGCTTCGCGGAGGGACGGGTCTCAATCTGCCCGTTTACTTCCACCGCGCCTTCCCTGATCAGGGAAGCGACACGACTGCGGGTCAGGTCTTCCGAAGCCAGAAGCACATCCAGTCGGCTTCCGTTTCCCTGACATTCAATGATGCCGTTCATGATCTCCTCCGGTTATTTCAGGATCCTGAGCAGATTCCCGCCAAGGATCTTTTCTTTTGCTGTATCGCTGAGTCCGAGACTGTTCAGGATCTCCAGCTCATTCTTCATGTTCCACATCGGATAGTCACTGCCGAAAAGGATCCGGTCCTCACCGTAAAGGGTAAACAAACGCAGGATCTCTTCACGGTTCATGGCAAAAAAGGATGAGGAACAGTCCACGTAGACATTCTTACCCTGCAGGGGGACGGCGGGGTCGTTCCATTCGCTGTAACCGCCCATGTGGGCACAGATCAGCACCAGATCCGGATAATCGCGAACGATGGCCGGGATCATGGACGGATTGGAATAATGATAGCGCTTGTCACCGGTATGGATCAGAATGGGACAGATGCCCTCGCAGGCACGGTAAATGCCTTGCGTGCGCTTTTCATCCAGCGCGAACAGCTGCATATCGGGATGCAGCTTGACCCCCTTCAGTCCATGTTCCATGATGAACCGGACTTCGGTTTCCGGATCTTCCGTATCGGCGTGAAGTGTTCCAAAGCCAATCAGCCGGTCTGAATGCCGGCTGACGGTGGAGATGATGAATTCATTTACATTACGGACATGTGCCGCGTCGACAGCGGCAGAACAGACCAGTGCTTTGTCAACTCCGACCTCATCCATCAGGCGGAGAAGACCATCCACTGTTCCGTCCATGGCCATGGGGATCCCATAGAATGCACCGATGCTTTCCACGGCACGTCCGGCAATCTTATCAGGATAGATATGTGTATGACTGTCAATGATCATTTGCTTTACCTGTGATACAGTTTATGGGTCTGATACGCGGCGTCGCAGGAAAGGTTCAGCCCAAGACGACGGAAGGTATTGTCATCCACGGCGGGGAGGATGACGGTGGAATGGGATTCGCAACCTTTCAGACGGGGCAGCATGGACAAAGCCTGCGCCGCGTTCTTGTCCGAAGCGGCAGATACGGAAAGGGCCACCAGCACCTCGTCCGAATGCAGACGGGGATTATGATTGCCCAGATATTTGCATTTCAGTTCCTGCACGGGTTCGATGACTTCCGGCGGAATCAGATGAACCTTCTTGTCGATACCGGCAAGACGCTTCAGGGCATTCAGGATGACTGCGGCAGAGGGACCAAGCAGATCGGTGGTTTTGCCGGTGATGATCTCTCCGGACGGCAATTCAATGGCCAAAGCCGGCTGGGAAGTGGCTTCGGCACGTTCGCGGGCGGCCGCAATGACAGGACGGACATCATCCGTGACATTCAGCTGCTTCAGAAGAAGTTTGATCTTTTCACCTTCCTGGGCGGTGGCATGCCCCTGCAGGAAGGAACAACGGGCAGTATAGTACCGGCGGAGGATCTCACACATGGCAGCCTGTCTGCAGGCTTCATCATCGGTAATGCACATACCGGCCATGTTGACACCCATATCCGTGGGGCTCTTATAGGGACTGGCACCCCAGACCTTTTCGAAGAGCGCGTTCAGGACCGGGAAAATTTCGATATCACGATTGTAATTAACAGTGGTCTGACCGTAAGCTTCCAGATGGAAGGGATCGATCATATTGACATCGCTGAGATCGGCGGTGGCGGCTTCATAAGCCACGTTGACCGGATGCTTCAGCGGAAGGTTCCAGATGGGGAAGGTTTCAAACTTGGCGTAACCGGCTTTGATGCCGCGGCAGTTTTCCTGGTAGAGTTGGCTGAGACAGGTGGCCATCTTTCCGCTTCCGGGACCGGGAGCAGTGACCAGGACCAGGGGACGGGTGGTTTCCACATAGTCATTGCGGCCAAAGCCGTCATCGCTGACGATGTGCTCGATGTCCGTGGGATAGCCGGCAATGTTGTAATGACGGTAGGTACGGATGCCGAGAGACTGCAGACGCTGCTCAAAGGCAACGGCGGCGGGCTGGGAGGCAAAACGGGTCAGGACAACGGAACCGACATAGAGCCCGATCCCGCGGAAAGCATCAATGAGTCGCAATGTATCCGCGTCATAGGTGATGCCCAGATCACCGCGGACCTTGCTGGTTTCGATATCATCAGAATTGATGACGATCAGGACTTCTTCACGGTCCTTCAGCTTGAGCAGCATCTGGACTTTGCTGTCCGGTCTGAAACCCGGAAGAACGCGGGAAGCATGGAAATCATCGAACAGCTTTCCACCAAGTTCGAGATACAGTTTTCCACCGAATTTCTCGATCCGCTCGAGGATATGTTCGGACTGCATCCGGGTATATTTTTCATGGTCAAAACCGATCCGCATGAAGGTCCCTCCTTATTGCCAAAACAACGGTTTTATTTTAGTTGATGGCATGGGTTGCGTCAAGGGACAAAGTGGTATATTCTGGAAAGGTGATTGCACTGTTTTTGTACTGAATGAAGCATGAGAAAAGAGGCCGAATAACATGAATATCATCCCGGATCCGACTGAAAGAGCAGAGGCGGCAGAGGCATATTTCAAACAGGGTTATAACTGCGCACAGTCGGTCATATTGACCTTTGCTGATTTGTTGGGGGACAAAGCCATGACCGTCCTTAAGGCGGGGACTCCTCTCGGCGGAGGAATGGGCAGACTGAGAGAGGTGTGCGGAGCCGTAAGCGGAATGTTCCTGACCCTCGGAATGCTTTACGGATATGAAACGGCGGAGACGGCAGAAGTCAAAACAGAACTCTATGCCCGTGTCCAACTGCTGGGCGGACAGTTTGAAGACCGTTTCGGATCGATCGTATGCCGTGAACTGCTGGGCTTGCCGGCCGGACATGATTCACCGGAAGCAACCCCAAGAACGGCCGAATTCTATCAGAACCGCCCGTGCGGAAAGTTCATCGGGGCAGCCGCGGGAATCCTGGCGGCATATATCCGGAATAACCCGCCGGAAGACATGGTTGACAATCGGGACAAGGGTTCCATATAATGACCCTTGCGGCAGAAGCCGCAGTGAGTTCGAAACCTTCCTCACTATAAACAAAACTAAAGGAGCCAACGGCAAATGAAACGCAACGGGAAAACGGATTCTCTGGCTTTCGCGGGTCTGACCGCGGCGGCTTATGTTGTACTGACTATGATCAGCGCTTCCGTGGGGCTGTCATCCGGAGTGATCCAGATCCGGCTTTCGGAGGCACTCTGTATACTGCCCTGTTTCAACTTCGGGGCTGTCCCGGGGCTTGCGGCAGGCTGCCTGCTTGCAAACCTGCTGACGGGAGGACTCCCGTGGGATATCCTGTTCGGGACAATCGCGACACTACTGGGCGCACTGGGAACCTGGTTTCTCGGACGCAAAGGAAAAAGCGGGATCGCGTGGATCCCGCCCGTTGTAAGCAACACACTGATCGTCCCGCCGGTCCTGACGTATGTCTATGGCGTAGAGACCGCATACCTGCTGATCGTTCTTGCGGTCGCGGCCGGGGAAGTCATTTCCTGCGGTATATTGGGACTGTTTCTGAGGAAAGCCGTTAGCCGGCTTGATAATAAGTAAGGTTTACTGAAAAAGGGGCATCGGATACAAACCGTCTTCCGCAAGCTTGCGGAGGGCGTTTTTTACATCCGGCTTATCTTCCGCGTAGGTGACTCCCCACCAACGGTCCGGACTGGACTGAACGCTGACGGTGGCCTTATCCCCCTTCAGCAGATCGTTGACGGCAAAGGGCAGGAAGAATTCCGCCTTGAGCGGATTCTCGGGGACATCATTTTTGAAGAAATCGATGAAACCGGTTTCCAATGCGTTCAGAATGGACGGGGTGAAGCCCCACATATTCATGGATACCGGACTGTCTTCCGGCAGAAGTGTGTAATGGACGCCATCCTCTGTGTAAAGCGGGCCGTCACCGGTCTTGATAATATGGGTCCGTTCATTGATCTCGGCCAGATAGCCGTTTTCATCCACGGAGCAGACACCGCGCGCGACATGTCCTTTATCTGTCAGCGTGTTCTTCAGCAGGTAGGCAACCATCATGAAACGCTGTTTATCATCGTCCTTCAGGGAAACCAGTGTATCGTAGGCCAGCCTGAAGGCTTCCGGACCGTAATAATCGTCTGAATTGATCACGGCAAAGGGCGCGTCGATCAGATCCTTGCAGCACAGGACGGCATGACCGGTTCCGAACGGCTTTACCCGTCCGTCGGGAATGCTGAAGCTCGCGGGGATCTTGTCCAGTTCCTGATAGGCATAACTGACATCCATGTATTTCGAGATCCGGTCACCGATCAGACGCTTGAAATCGTCCTCGATCTGGTGCTTGATCAGGAAAATAACGCGCCTGAAGCCGGCGCGGCGAGCGTCGAAAATACTGTAATCCAGAATAACTTCGCCGTCGGGACCTACGGGATCCATCTGCTTGAGTCCGCCGTAACGGCTTCCCATTCCAGCTGCCATGATGAGCAGGATCGGTTCCTTTGCATTATTCATCACAATTAACGCTTCCTTTCCATGGTGACAAGGTCACCTGCTGAATCAAAATATACCTTTTTTTCCCCGAAAATGCAAGGCTGCTTGCTTTTGGCTGAGTAATAGGGTATACTGACCCTTGCCGATTGTACGATGAAGATCGAGTCCTGTGCGATCTTTCGGCGTGAACCCTGTCAGGTCCTGACGGAAGCAGCAGTAAGCGTTTGACGGATGTGCTGCGGGGTTGCCCGGTCTGAGTACAGTCGGTTTTTTTTATGTTTTGACATTGCGGGACAAGCATTACGCTGATATAATCTGCCTATCAATCAGCAGGAGGAAGTGCCGTTATGGAACTGGATCTGATCCGAAACATTGATCCCGAAGTCACAGAAGCAATCGAACTGGAGCTGGAACGTCAGAGAACTCATATCGAGCTGATCGCGAGTGAAAATTTCGTTTCGCCCGCAGTGATGGCAGCGATGGGGACCTGCCTGACCAACAAGTATGCCGAAGGTTATCCGGGAAAACGGTATTACGGTGGCTGCGAGTGCGTGGATATTGTTGAAAATCTGGCCAGAGACCGCGCCTGCAAGCTGTTCGGAGCAGAACACGCAAATGTACAACCCCACAGCGGCGCTCAGGCGAATACAGCTGTGTACTTCGCTATGCTGGAACCCGGTGACACCGTTATGGGTATGAGCCTTTCCAACGGTGGTCACCTGACTCACGGAAGTCCTGTAAATCTGAGTGGTAAATACTTTAATTTTGTTCCTTACGGTGTCAGCAATGAGACCGGTAAAATTGACTATGACGAAGTACTCCGGATCGCCAAGGAATGCAAACCGAAGCTGATCGTTGCCGGTGCTTCCGCTTATCCCCGCACGATTGAATTTGATAAACTCCGCGTGATCGCCGATGAAGTCGGTGCCATGCTGATGGTGGATATGGCTCACATTGCCGGCCTTGTGGCTGCAGGCGAGCATCCGAATCCGGTCCCGTATGCTGATTTCGTAACCACCACGACGCACAAGACCCTGCGCGGTCCCCGCGGCGGTATGATCCTCTGCCGCGAACAGTATGCCAAGGCAATCGACAAGGCCATCTTCCCCGGAACACAGGGCGGTCCTCTCGAACATATCATTGCCGCCAAGGCTGTTTGCTTCAAGGAAGCTCTGAGCCCTGAATTCAAGGCTTATCAGCATCAGATCGTGCTGAACGCCAAGGCGCTTGAAAACGCGTTCCGCAAGGAAGGAATCAACATGGTTTCCGGCGGAACGGACAACCATCTGCTGCTGCTTGACTTTACGGGAACGGAAATGACAGGCAAGATGATGGAAAACCTGCTGGAAGATGCCAATATCACCGTGAACAAGAACACCGTACCCAATGAAACCAGAAGTCCCTTCGTGACCAGCGGCATCCGCGTCGGTACTCCCGCTGCGACTTCCCGCGGACTGAAAGAACCCGAGATGATCAAGGTCGCCCAGTGGATCGCCCGCGTTTTCAGGGAAGGCGAAGCCGCCGTGCCCGCTGTCAAGGCGGAAGTCGAAGCGCTGATGACCAATTATCCTCTTTATCGCTGATCTGTGATCACAGCCTCTCTCCGGAGAGGTTTTTTTGTATGGAAAGAGGAAAGTAACTGTGATAGAATAGTCGTGCTGTTGTCGGGGAAGCGGGTGAAAAACCCGCGCGAGCCCGTCGCCGTGAGATGATTTCCGGAACAGTCTGATCCATTGCCGCAAATGGAAAAACGGTCATTGGCACAAGCTGAGAAGACCGACTGTTTTCATCAAGCCGGAATACCCGGACAGTCAAACCTTTTCTTTTTACCGCGAGTGCCGGTACATCCGAAGGATGGGAAAGGGGAAAACAGAATAAAGGAGAATGCAAGAATGAAAAACAACAGAAAACGATTCGTGATTCTGTTGCTGGTTCTTTGCATCGCGGTGCTTGCGGCGGCAATCGTGATCGGACGAATCAACAGCGGAAAGAATGATTCCGTCATAACCGGTACGGAATCCACCTCCCTCGGGGAAGGGAAGACTACTTTTGCCCTGTCTGTGGTGGACGGAGAACAACAGGAACATCTTTTTGAAATCCATACGGATGAAACGATGCTTGGCGCGGCACTTCAGCAACTGAGCCTGCTGGAGGGCGATGAAGGTCCTTACGGTCTTTATGTGACTGCTGTCAATGGCATAACGGCCCGTTACGAGGAGGATGGGTCCTGGTGGTGCCTGTATATCCGTGAAGCAGGCACCGAAGACTATACCATGGCTATGACCGGAGTGGATACCACGGAACTTACTGAGGGCTGTGCATACCGTCTGAAGGTGGAAAAGTGAAACAAAGTCTGAGCACACGTGAACTTGCCGTCTTTGGTGTCCTGGCCGCGGTCATGATCAGCACAAAAAAAGTCATGGAGGCTTTGCCGAACATTCATCTTGTCGGAGTTCTGATTGTTGCCATGACGGTTGTCTACCGCGCGAAAGCATTGTTTCCGCTTTACGTGTATGTGATCCTTGAAGGAATTTTCGGCGGATTTGGTACCTGGTGGCTGCCGTATCTGTATATATGGACGATCCTTTGGGGCATGACAATGCTGCTTCCGCGGAACATACCGGAAAAAATACAGCCGTTTGTTCTTGGCGGAATCTGTGGACTCCATGGAATCCTGTTCGGAATCCTGTACGCACCCTCCCAGATGCTTCTGTTCGGTTTGAACCTGAAAGGCGCCGTGGCGTGGGTTGTGGCCGGCTTCCCGTTTGACTGCATCCACGGTATCAGTAATCTGATCCTGGGTATTGTGCTGATCGTACCCCTGGTCAGGATCCTGAAAAGGTTTGGCACATAATAAAAGCGCTGTACGGAGAATATCTGTACAGCGCTTTCTTAACTGTTCTTACATGTATTTGACCAGTTCGGGAAGAACGGATGCCATACGCGGTCCGCACAGTTCGAAGTCCATGCCGCGCCAGGTCCAGGCGGCACGGCCGATGTTATGCTTTGTGAAAACGCGGTTGATCACCTTATACCATTCCAGGGTGTCTTCCGGAGTTGCTCTGTCAATGACACCATATTCTCCGCAGTAGAGCACGGTTCCCTGTGCTTCGGCATAGGCAACTGCTTCGGCAAACATGTTTTCAAAATAGGCTTCGGAGGTTTCACTTTCGTCAAAGGCCTGACGGAAGGAAGTATCCATGGTTTTGACCCACGGAGCGCCCTGATGGGTGAACATCATCGGTTCATAGCAATGGAAATTATAGACGATCTTATCGTCATAGGGCTTATCCAGCGCCTTGACAGCGGAAACATGATTATTCCAGTAACTGCCGACCAGAATGACCACATCCGGAGCAATGGCGCGGATCTTTCCGATACAGGTATGGCAAATGCTGTTCCAGGTCTTGCTGTAAGCCTGGTCGGTCACTTCATTCAGAAGTTCAAAAGCAACGTGCTCCGGATCATGTCCGAAACGGGTCGCCATTTGTTCCCAGATCGCATAGAAGCGGGCCTGATAGTCTTTGTTTTCAAAGAAACCGGTTTCGGCTTCACCGTCGTCAAAACTGAAACCGGCTGTTTTATGCAGATCGAGGATGATGTTCAGGCCGTACTTACGGCAATGGGATATTGCCTGCGCGATCCGGCTGTAACCGTCTTCGATAACAGAACTCCCGTCTTTGGTTTCGATGATATTGAAGTCAAAGGGCAGACGAACATGATCCAGCCCCAGGGATGCAATGCGGGCAAAATCATCCTCCTGAATAAAGTTGTCCAGACGATCCCTGCTGTAGTCACACTGGCTGAACCAGCCGCCGAGATCGACACCATTGACAAATCCTTTGAATTCCTTCATGTCCAGTTCCTCCGTATAACAGTATGAGTGGAGTATAGCATGAAAGTCGCGACTTGTCGAGGACGAACGTTTCGGACAGAAATGCTGAAATGATATGTAAAAAAAACGAAAAATGCTGGATTTTAACGGAATACCATGTTATAATAAATTGTTGAAACGTCAAAAGAATAGAAGTTAATGCGGATCGACAGAACACGATCCCTTTTAACATGTTGTGTCCCGGAAGGAGGATCACAGTGAGCATACAGGAAGGCATGGAAAAACAGACAAGTAAGTTACGGATCGTATCACTTGGCGGCGTTGATGAAGTCGGCAAGAACATGACGGTCTTTGAATATGAAGATGACATTATTGTAGTGGATTGCGGAAGCATTTTCCCGAAGGAGGATATGCTGGGCGTCGATCTGGTGATTCCGGATATCAGCTATCTGCTTTCCAAAAGACAGAATATCCGCGGATATCTGTTCACTCATGGTCATGAGGACCATATCGGCGCGACACCGTATATCCTGAAACAGGCACCGGCCCATGTATACGGGACCAAGCTGACCATGGCCCTGGTGGACCTGAAACTGAAGGAATACCGGGTCGACAATATTCCGATGCATGTGATCAAACCCAGGGATGTAATCCAGCTTGGGAAGTTTACATGTCAATTCATTCATGTCAGTCACTCCATTGCCGGCGCTTGCGCGATTGCCATCACCTGCCCGGTGGGAACCGTGATCATCAGCGGCGACTTCAAAGTCGACTATACACCGATCGACGGTCAGGTGACCGATCTCCAGACTTTTGCCCGCTACGGTGAACAGGGCGTGCTTGCCATGCTGTGCGAATCGACCAATGTGGAACGCTCCGGATATACCATGAGCGAACTGAAAGTCGGAGAGACTTTTGAAAAGATGTTCGCCAGGGCAGAAGGCCGTGTGATCGTGGCCATGTTTGCCAGCAACATTCACAGAATGCAGATGATCGTTGATAACGCGATCCGCTACGGACGGAAGGTTTGCTTTATCGGCCGCAGCATGGTCAACGTCAGCCGCGTGGCGATGTCCATCGGTGAACTTCAAATCCCGGATGAGTTCCTGATCGACATGGACAATCTGGATGAGTTCCCGGACAATGAGATCCTTGTCATGACTACCGGCAGCCAGGGAGAACCGATGGCCGGTCTGACCCGCATGGCATACGCAGAGCACAGAAAGCTCCAGATCCGCCAGAGCGATATGGTCATTATTTCCGCAACACCCATTCCCGGAAATGAAAAATTCATTTCCAGAGTGATCGACCAGCTTTACCGCTGCGGCGCACAGGTGGTCTACAGCTCCATGGCGGAAGTCCATGTATCCGGACATGCCTGCCAGGAAGAACTCAAACTGCTGCATACCCTGGTCCGGCCGAGATATTTCATCCCGGTCCACGGTGAATACAGAATGCTGTGGCAGCATGCCGTACTGGCTGAATCCCTTGGAATGCCCGGTCAGAATATCGTGATTCCGGAAATGGGTCAGGTCATCGAAATGAACCAGGACGAGCTGAATCTGGGCGAACAGGTTCCCGTTGGCGGGATCCTGGTGGATGGTCTCGGTGTGGGTGACGTCGGTAACGTTGTTCTCAGAGACCGTAAGCATCTGAGTCAGGACGGACTGCTCATCGTTGTACTGGCAATTGATCGTGATGAGGCCAAACTGATCAGCGGACCCGACATTGTCAGTCGCGGGTTCATCTATGTACGCGAAAACGAGGACATCATCGACAACACCCGTGAGCTTGTCCGCGAGATCCTGGTCAACAACAGTCTGGAAGGCGATAACTGGCCCAATCTGAAGAATGTCATCAAGGACGAGGTCCATCGCTATATCTTCGAGAAGATCAAGCGGAATCCGATGATCCTGCCGATCATTCTTGATGTTTAAGTGAAAAACGTCTATAATTCGGGGAGCAGGGACTGACCCGCGCTCCCCGTTCGTTATTTTGGTGAAAGGATGGTTCGCAATGGATTATTCATCGACATACGCAGTGGCGCGTGAAATACGGGATAGTGAAGAATACAGAACCTACCATGAGCTGAAGGAACAAGTGATGGGAGAAGAAACGACCGCGGCACTGATCCGTGAATACAGAAAACTGCAGGTTGAGCTTCAGATCGCCTCCATGAACGGAGGAAAGGCTGATCCGGAAGACATGCAGCGCTTTTCCGGCATTTCAACATTGTTGTTTTCCAAGCAGGAAGTCAGTCAGTTCCTGCTGGCCGAGATGCGGCTTCAGCAGATGCTGGGCGATATCTTCAAGATTGTGACTGAAGCTGCCGACATTGAAATTTCAATACCGGGCATGTAAGGATCCTGCGATGAACGAGAAGAAAGAATATACTTACCGCAGCATGCGGGAAGAGCGTGAATACGGATTCTACTGGTACAGCACACTATGGAAGATCTTACGGCCGATCCTGATCGGGCTGACAGTGATCGTTCTGGTGAGCGGTATCCTTTTTTCCGTGTGGACAAAAGTATACGATGAATGGCTGAGCCCTGTGGATCAGAATGACCCGCAGGAGATCATCTTTGAGATCTCAAGCGGCCAGAGCCTGACCAGAGTGGCCAACAATCTTGAAAATGCAGGGCTGATCCGTAACCACACTGTTTTCAAGTATTACTGCGATTTCGCAGGGATGGGTCAGAAAATTCAGACCGGTACATACGCGTTAAGCCGGGATATGACGATGAGTCAGATCGCCGACCGACTGACAACGGGCGACGGGAATCCGATCGTACGTAACATTACTCTGATACCGGGACAGTCTGTGGAAGAATTCGCCGACTATCTGCTGAAAAACGGAGTATTGACTGACAAGACAGTTTTTCTTGAAAAATGCCGGACCGGGGAAGGCTACCGGGATTACTACTATATCGACGAAGTGCTGGGCAGCCGGAACGTGACAGCAAGACGATACGCACTCGAGGGCTATCTTGCTCCGAATACCTATGAGATCTATACCAATGCCACGGAAGATGACATTATCCGTAAACTTCTGAGTCAGACTGAAGCGGTATTCCCTGTGGAGTATCAGGAAAGGGCGACCGAACTCGGGTTTTCCATGGATGAGATCCTGACTATGGCCAGTCTGATCGAAAAAGAAGCCAAGGGAAGTGACTTCACCAGGGTCAGTGCGGTATTCCATAATCGTCTGAAGGCCGGAATGAAGATCCAGAGCGACGTTACGATCCACTATATCACTGGTGTACGGAAGATGGCTCTTGGAAACAGCGACCTCAATATTGACAGCCCGTACAACACCTATTTATACGAGGGACTGCCCCTCGGACCGGTATGCAATCCGTCGCCCGAGGCAATCAAGGCCGCGCTGTATCCGGATGAATCTTTCCTCGCGGAAAAGTATCTGTACTTCTGCGCCAAAGAACCGGAAAGCGGTGAACTGTATTTCTCGAGGACACTTCAGGAACACGAACAGGCCGTGGCAATTTACGCACCGTTGTGGCAGGCATATGATGACAACAGGGGGATCCAGTAATGCGGATACCGGAACTTCTCTGCCCGGCAGGGAATATGGATTCTCTGGAAGCAGCCGTTCATTTCGGAGCGGATGCTGTGTACGGAGGAATGAAAAGGTACGGGCTACGGGCCTTTGCCGGCAACTTTGGTCCCGAAGAACTGTCCGAAGCAATCGGGAAAACGCATCAGGCCGGGAAAAAGTTCTATGTGACCATGAATATGTATCCTTTCGATGATGAGCTGGAAGGATTTGTTCAGGCGGCCAGAGACGTGGCTGAACGCGGCGCGGACGCGGCAATCGTTTCGGATCCGGGCGCGATCCGCCTGCTGAGAGAACAGGTACCCGAGCTGCCGGTCCACGTCAGCACACAGGCCAATACGCTGAATACCCCGACGGTGATGCTGTATCGTGAGATGGGATGCGAACGGGTGATCCTCGCGCGGGAAACCAGTCTGGAACGTATCCGCAGGATCTGTGAAAACGCCGGAAATTCGATCCAGATCGAGACATTTGTGCACGGAGCCAGCTGCATGGCCTATTCTGGACGATGCATGCTGTCAGCTTATCTGACGGGACGCAGCGGAAACCGTGGAGCCTGTGCGCAGCCATGCCGATGGGAATACGCGGTCGTGGAAAAAAAACGGCCCGGCGAATACATGCCGGTCGAAGAGGATGAAAACGGTACGTATCTCTTTTCCGCACGCGATCTGAATCTGATGCCTCTGCTGGCAGACCTCTGCGAAGCAGGGGTATCCAGCTTGAAAATCGAGGGACGGATGAAGACCGAGTACTATGTGGCAGTGGTGACGGGCGCTTATCGCCGGGCACTGGACCTGCTGAAAGAAGGAAAGGAAGCGTTTCTTGCAGAACTGCCGGCACTGATGGACGAACTGACAAATGCCAGCCACAGGGAAAGCGATACCGGCTTTTTGCTCGGTGATCCGGAAATGCCGGCTGAGGCGGAAGGCTTCCATCAAAACCGTGAATACACCGGGCGGGTCATTGCCAACCATGGGGACGGAACCGCGTCGATCCTGTTGAAGAACCGGTTCTATGCAGGCGATGAACTGGAACTGATGACACCGAAGGGAATCATTCCGGTCACAGCAAGCGCGTTTGTCCGGGAAAAGACCGGCGAACTGACAGAGACACTCGGGATTGCCGGGGAAATGATCCGAATGAAAATGCCGGATGTTGCCAGCGCCGGGGATATGCTGCGCGGACCGGTAAGAAATCACAGGAAATGATTGCATCACAACAAATGTTGTGATATTGTTAAGATATGTTACAGGAATCTTACTGAGAGGTGATCTGCATGGCAGGATATGTTTCTGACGCTGTGATCCGGCGGTTACCCGGATATTACCGTCATTTGAGAGAGCTGGAAGAAGAAGGCGTTGTCCAGATTTCTTCGCAGGAACTGGGTGAACGGATGCGCCTGACTGCTTCTCAGATCCGTCAGGATATCAATTGCTTTGGCGGATTCGGACGGCAGGGATACGGATACCCGGTCAAAGAGCTGAAAGAAAAACTCGGTGAGATCCTCGGAATCAACCATAAACACCGGATGGTCATCATCGGTGCCGGCAAGATCGGTCAGGCGGTGGCCAATTACCCGAGCTTTTCCCGTGAAGGTTTTGAAACAGTGGCCATGTTTGACCGTTATCCGTCAAAGGATGAGACGGACAACGGTATTCCGGTTTACGACATAGAAATGCTGGAAGAAAAGACTCCGGAACTGGATATTTCCATTGCGGTACTTGCCTTGCCGGCTGCGGCCGCGCAGGATGTGCTGAACAGACTGTACGCTTGCGGTGTACGGGCAATATGGAATTTCGCGCCGCTGGATCTCAAACATCCGGACGATATGGAACTGGTCAATGTCCATCTGAGTGATACACTTCATATCCTGAGCTACAAGATGGCTCAGCATACCTGAAAAGGGAGTATACTATGGCCCCGAGAAGACGGATCGACGAAGAGGAACTCTATGAGGGAAACGGAGAAAACATAGTGTCCGGCCCCCGTGAACGGCGGAGGTATTCCTTCGAAGACCAACCTTCCGATATGGAGGAACGCTCCACACTGCCCGGAAAACGTCCGTTGGGGCGGGATGCGGGCCTGAAAGCCCGGGATGCATATGACCGCCGTATGGAAGAAGATACCTGGCGGCAACAGGAAAGATATTTCAAAAACAACTCTGATGAACAGACTCCGGAGCATCAGCGGATATTTGACGATCTGAACCGCTATGAAACCCGGGAAGAGAATCGCCCTGTCTATCACAGAGGACCGAAGCATACCGGTCTGTGGGCGACGGTAACGGTGTTCTGCCTGCTTTTGCTGACGGCAATGGCTTTGTTTGTGTTGCCGCAGATGACCGGAATACGTTACAAGTTCATACCGAACCTTGCATTTGTAAACGGGAATATCATCCGCCTGGATGAGGACCGGACGGAACGCTTTGCCGCGGACCGGGAAGCCATGTATACAGGCAGGATCTATCCGGGGATCCGCATCGACGGATATGATATCAGCGGCATGACCCGGGATGAGGCTGTCGCGGTATTGAACAGCACAACGGAAACTCCGAAGGGGTCCTTTGATCTTTCGGTTACTGTCGGTAACAAGATCTGGCACATCACCAGCGATACGGTACCGGTGACCCGCAATATCGAAGAAACTGTGGACCAGGCTCTGTCAATCGGCAGAAGCAACAGCACCGCCATTCTGAACACCGGAATGACACCATTCCAGGAGCGGAGAAACATGATCCGGGAACTGAACGCGACATCGGTGGAACTGATTACTGTCGCCACTTATGACCATAAAGCGCTCAAATCAGAAGCAGAAGCAATCGCACAGTACGTGAACCGGGAACCGGTCAACAGCGCGGTGGTCAGCTTTGATTTCGGCACGCTGGCATTCGGTTTCAGTGATGATGTTCCGGGTGCCTATATCGATCCGGACGAACTGTTCGCGGAGATGACCGCACGGCTTGACAGCGGGGATCACTACGGGAACATCACTGCAGTTCCGGAAAAGATCCTGGCGGACGTGACCAAAACAGAACTGATGAACGGCTTCCGGAAGATCTCGTCCTACACGACCAAGACCACATCCAACAAGAACCGCAATACCAATGTCCGACTGAGCGCGGAAGCCATCAACGGGCGTACGGTCATGCCCGGCGAGATCTTTTCATTCAACGGGACGACCGGCGAAAGGACTCAGGAACGCGGATACCGCGAAGCAGCTGCGATTTCAGGCGGACAGAGCAAGGATGAGATCGGAGGCGGAGTCTGCCAGACCAGTTCGACCTTGTTCAATGCCGTGGCAAGGGCGGACCTGGAAATCGTGGAACGAAGTCCGCATGCATGGCCGAGCAGTTATGTGGAAAAAGGAATGGATGCCACCGTCAACTGGCCGGGTCTGGACTTTAAGTTCAAAAACAATACGGATTATCCCATTTTTATTGTTGCAGGCTATTCCAACCAGAAAGTGACCGTGGATATCTACGGAATGAGTCTGGGAAAAGACGTGACCATCGACCTTGAAAGCGAAATAACGGAAGTGATACCGCAACCTTCGGGAACTAATTATATATTGAATCCGAATCTGACTCCCGGGGAAAAGAAGAATACCGTGACCGGCCGAAAGGGGTATAAAGTCAACACCTATAAGGTCTGGTATCAGGCCGGTCAGGAAGTCAAAAGGGAATTGCTCTTCCAATCCACCTACAAGGCTTATCAGGAGACCGTGGAGTACAATCCGCGCTGATGGAATGTTGATCCAGTCAGTTCTGACCTGCCTGATCATATCAAAAACCAACCGCCATAAGGACGGCTGGTTTTTGATTTCCGGATGAACGGAAAGTGCCGGCGGGCGCATGATTCAGCGATGCCGATGAAACAGGACACGCAGTGATGCGGGAATATCCTGATGTTCAACCGATGTGGGATCAAAATGAACTGTGCGGAAAGCGAATTGCATGGCAGGTCCGGTACAGAATGCGCAGATCAGGGTACCGATCCCAACCGGTCCGCCGAGCAGATACCCGGCGAGGGTCACAGTTGCGAGGATCGCGACATTCACTGCACCGATCGGGATCTTGCCGGTCCGACGCTTCAGCGCGACCAGAAGGGTATCTCTGGGACCACAGCCCAGGGCGGCTTTCATGTAAAAGAATTGCGAATATACCTCCAGCAAAATGCCAGCCAGAAGCATGATCACAGAAATGACGGGACTGGCGGAGTAAGGGACCCAATCGAGCCAGTTCAAGAGATCCACGGTCTTTCCAACGATGACGGCATCCAGGATCAGACCGAAGCCAATGGCTTCACCCAGCAGCCAGTCGGTCAGCAGCAGAACAGCGGATACAGCGATGGATGCGTTTCCGTACAGGATCCCGAATGTTTTTGACAGCCCCAGATTGAAAACGTCCCAGGGAGACGCGCCGAGATCCGCGCGGATGATCAGAAAAGTACCTGCACCAAAGAAAAAGAGACCAACGGAAGCGAGCAGCGCATTCGTCAGAAATTCCCGTGGAGTCCGGTTCTGGGTGAACAGTTTCATAGGGTATCGCCTCCTGTCCGGCAACAAGTCATACCGGGCAAGTATAGCGGGATAAGAGGTGTTTTTCAAGCCGATCCGGGTATATTCATTGTTTTTCTCATGGAATACCCTGACCGGTTGCAAAAACAGCAGTAAAGTGATATAACATGAAAAAAACAGTCATCAAAGGGGAGACAGATATGAGCGATAAATTCGGATGGGCTTTTATCGGAACCGGTACACTGGCGAAGAATGTCGCGGAACAGATCCTGCCTTCCGGCAGGCACAGGATCGTATCGGTTTACTCGAGAAATCCGGAACGACGGGAAGCTTTCGCTGAGAAATACGGAGCCGCGGCATGCCAAAGCGCCGCGGAAGCCATTGGAATGGACGGGGTTGACGGAGTATACATTGTCACCACGCACAGAAGCCATTACGAGTATTCAATGCTGGCGCTGAATTCCGGCAAACCGGTACTGTGTGAAAAACCCATGACGGTCAGCGCACCGGAAACGGAAGCAATGTTCGCACTGGCGCGGGAAAAGAAACTGTATCTGGCTGAAGCGATGTGGACCTGGTTTTCTCCTATTGCCAACCGGGTCAAAAAGTGGCTGGATGACGGAGAATTCGGTGAGATCCGGGAAATCAATCTGAACGGCAGGTTCAATTCCTGGAATTATGCCCCTCGTGTCACAGATCCGGCTGAAGCCGGCGGAGCCCTGCTGGACATCGGGGTCTATTCTGTTGAATACCTTTATCATCTGTTTGGAAAACCCGAACGGGTACTCTGCCGCGGAAGCGTGGAGAACGGAATCGACTGGGAGGAAGAGATCGATCTGATCTATCCGGACGGAGCCGTCCATCATACCAGCGCCTCAATCAGGACAGATGATCCGGAAGGCGGGACGTTTACCGTGAAAGGGAGCAAAGCAACCCTGAAACTGGAACATTATCATTATACCGATTACGCGAAACTGGTCAGAAATGACGGGACATGCGATGAGATTCACCAGAGCGGTGATTATCTGAATGAGTTCGACCTGGTCGCGGAGGAAATCCGAAACGGTGCTGCTATCAGCCGCTATGCACCGCCGGATATTACCATCGGAACAATGCGAATCCTGGATGAATGCCGCCGCCAGATCGGTCTCCGGTATCCGTTTGAATCGCCTTTGGTGAAGTGAAAAGTGATGAGTTGTTTGATGCTCTGACTGCATGAAACAGCCATTGCATTTGTCACTTGAGGTCAAATTGCGGTATATTAGTGATCCATGACAGAAAAAAGTCCTGAAGCAGTCGATACTTCAGGACTTTTTGTATGTGCCGAAGGCGGGACTTGAACCCGCACGCTTTTAAGGGCAACGGATTTTGAATCCGCCGCGTCTGCCATTCCGCCACTTCGGCAACAAAAAGAATTATAACATAAATCAGAGGAATTTTGCAAGGTTCATTTTACCGGCTGTTTTCATGTAAATCTGCAATATTGCACAATTTCAACAGATTACATATGGTTTGACAGAATAAAGCATCCACTGTATAATTTCTGGCGTAAACGATTGCACTTTGGGCGAAAGGACTGGAAATATGGTCAAACTGAAAGATATCGCGGATGCATGCGGCGTATCGGTCGCTACGGTATCAAGAGCCCTGAACGGCTTATCCGGAATGCACAGCGGTAAAACTGAAACGATCTGCCGGATTGCCGAGGAAATGGGGTATTATCCCAATGCTGCCGCAAAGGCCCTGAAAACCAACCGGTCCTGCAATATCGGTATCCTGTATGAGGACCGGATGAACCATGAATATTTTTCCATACTGCTGGATGCCTTACGTGAGGCGGCGGAAAAACAAGGTTATGACCTGACATTCATCAGCCGGGGAGCCGGAACCGGGCACAATAACTACTATGAACACGCCAGAAGACGTAATCTGGACGGGGTCATCGTGATCCAGGCTGATTTCAGTTCAGCCGAAGTGATCCGGCTTGCAACCAGTAATATGCCCACGGTGGTCATTGATCATGAATACGAAGGCTGTGACTGTGTACTGAATGATAACCGTCAGAGTATGGAACAGATCGTAGCCAGCGTGTATGAGAAAGGACACAGACACATTGCCTATATCCACGGAGAAGACGGCACGGTGACCAGAAACCGGACCGCCGGATTCTATAAGGGATGCGCCGAACACGGACTGAGAGTGCCGGCTGAATATGTACAGCAGGGCCGCTTCCATAAACCTGACGGATGCGAGACAGCCATCCGGACGCTGATGGCACTGCCGACGCCTCCGACCTGTATCCTGCTTCCGGATGACTACAGTTCCCTTGGAGCCGTTCAGGTGCTGAATACCCTTGGATTCAATGTACCTGAGGATATCAGTATCGTAGGGTATGACGGAATCATGATTACACAGATGATGAAACGGAAACTGACAACCTACAGTCAGAACGCGGATGAAATCGGGGCGGAAGCCATCAAGCTGCTTCTTGAGGCAATCGAAATGCCGGAAGAACATAAGCCGCGGCATATCTTTGTGACAGGCAGTATGATCGCGGGGGACACCTTGATGGAATTAAAGCCATAATTGTTACAAACTTTACAATCCGGAGAAAAGGACCGACACGATGTGGTACGGTCCTTTTTTAATGATTTGCTACAACAAATAAAATAATTATGTATCAAAAATGTAACAAACCATTGCAAAAGATTAGAAAATCATGTAGAATAATTTTAACTATCGGACTGAAAGGGTGTTTTCATGGGTAAACGTATATTGCTGGTTGACGACGAGCCTTTGATCCTGAAAGGCCTTAAATATACCCTTGAACAGGAAGGATACGAGACTGAAAGCGCCATGGACGGCGAAGAAGCGTTGAATAAGTTTGAAGCTCAGGCTTTTGATCTGATCCTGCTGGATGTCATGCTGCCCAAACTGGACGGTATCGGTGTTTGCCAACGCATCCGTGAACACAGTGACGTACCGATCATCATGCTGACGGCCAAGGGCGATGATATGGACAAGATCCTTGGTCTTGAGTTCGGCGCGGATGACTATATGACTAAGCCGTTCAACATCCTTGAGGTCAAAGCGAGGATCAAGACGATCCTGCGCCGTGTTGTCAGTACCGGCGTCCAGCAGGAACGCAGGATCATTCGCGTACATGACATGGAAATCAACCTTGTCAAACGGACCGTTTCACTGGCCGGCAAGGATATCAAGCTGACCGCCAAGGAATTTGACCTGCTGCAGATGTTTGTGAATAACCGCGGCACTGTATTCAGCCGTGAACAGATGCTGGAAACAGTCTGGAAATATGACTATGCCGGAGATGCCCGTACGGTGGACGTTCATATCCGCCGCTTGAGGGAGAAGATCGAACGGGATACCGCGAAACCGGAATTCATCTTCACCAAATGGGGAGTTGGTTACTATTTCACCGACCAGGATTAAACGACTGCAGTGGGGCGGGATCCGATGGAAGATCCTTCTGGCTTTTATCGTGATCGTGGGTGTGTCTTTTGCCGTTGCCGCCAGCAGTATGACGGGTCTGATAAGTGAATATTTATATAAGCAGCGCACCCATGAAGACAGCCTTGCGACGGAAAAGCTGGCGACATCGGTAGCGCCGCTTTTTCAATATGCCCGTTCCGAAGAACTGAACGAGAGCCTGAACCTTACTGCCGGTGAAATGGGCGGACGACTGCTCATTCTGGATTCGGACGGCAAGGTACAGTACGATACATTCAACAGGATGTGCGGGATGCGGCTTCAGGTCCCGGAGGTGCTGGATATACTGTCCGGTGGAAAGGACTCTTCTTACGGGATCCATCATCTGGAGTCACAGGCGGTTCAGGAAATGAGCGGTCAGAACGGCGCCGAATATGTCGCCTACTGTGCTACGAGAATCATCGGGACACGAGGCACTCTGGGCGTTTTGCTCTATGTGAGTCCGGTACAGGAGATGATGGATTCACTGAATCATGTGGAGCTTCAGCTGTTAAGGATCTTCCTGCTGGTGGCCCTGGCCGCCATGATCCTGGCGCTGTTCCTCAGCCA
This sequence comes from Clostridia bacterium, assembly GCA_045600165.1. Classification (GTDB taxonomy): domain Bacteria; phylum Bacillota; class Clostridia; order Christensenellales; family Aristaeellaceae; genus Aristaeella. The sequence goes on along the minus strand of JAZRXJ010000156.1, from coordinate 20,225 downwards.
GATCATTACCAAACCGATCACCGCGCTGAGCAGAACCATGAGAAAGATGGGAAAAGGTGATCTGAGCGTTCGTGTACCGGTCAAGGGAAGCGGAGAACTGAGAGAACTGGCTGAAAACTATAATACGATGGCCAGTCAGCTGGAAAGTCTGGACAAGTCCAGGAACCAGTTTGTTTCCAACGCGTCCCACGAACTGAAGACACCCCTGGCAACGATGAAGATCCTGCTGGAAAGCATGCTTTATCAGCCTGATATGCCGCAGGAACTTCAACAGGAGTTCCTGCAGGACATGAACCACGAGATCGACCGTCTGACCGGTATTGTGACCGATCTGCTGGCGCTTTCCCAAATGGACAGTCATTCCGTCCAGCTGAAGAAAGATGACATTGATATGTCTGAACTGACCGAAGAAACGGTTCGCATGCTTCAGCCTGTGGCGGAAAAGCGGAAGCAGACCCTGCTGGTCAGCGCGGAGCCGGACCTGCATTTCGCCGGAGACCGTTCAAAACTGGCACAGGTACTGTATAACCTGACAGACAATGCCATCAAGTACACTCCGGATGAGGGCGAGATCAAAGTGAATCTCCGTATGAACGGAACGGATCTGGTCTGGGAAGTGACCGACAATGGTGTCGGGATCCCGGAGGAAGATCAGAAGCATGTGTTTGAAAGATTTTACCGTGTGGATAAGGCAAGATCGAGAGAAACCGGCGGTACCGGTCTGGGTCTGAGTATTGTCCGGCAACTGGTTCATCTGCATGGCGGAACAGTCAGCGTGACCAGCGCTCCCGAAAAGGGAACCACATTTACGGTTACTCTGCCCGCAGGAAAGGGGGAACAGGAGTGAAAGACCGCATAAAGATCCTGCGTCTGACGCTTGTGCTGTTATGCTCCCTGATGATCCTGAACGGGTGCGCATCGTTCTCAGTGGAATCTGTAACGGTAACCTCTGTTCCCGGCATTGAACAAAACAATCCGGGTACGGATACCGCTGATGTGACAGCCAGCAGAAGCTCTGTCATGCTGTATTTCCGATATGGCGATGAACCTTATCTGGCGGCTGAGTCCAGAATGCTGACATTCGAACCGACAGCGGGCCGGGAAAAGACGATCCTGACGGCACTGCTGGCCGGGCCCGGAAGCAATACCAGAGGACTGGAATCTCTCTTTCCCTCCGGAACCAACGCCGTCTCCGCCACCATCAACGGACGGACTCTTTTCATCACTCTGACGGCAGAAGTCCTGGATGATATGCCGGATGAACCGGATAACTGGTATGACGATCCATACTGGAGCCGGGAAGTGCCCCTGCGCAGACAGCTGGCTATGCAGAGCATCGTCGCCACGATGACGGAAAACTGTGATGTGGATAACGTTCAGATCATGCTGGAAACGGATGAACCGGACAATGGAAGTCTGCGTCTCCCGGCAAAGTATTTCAGAACGGAAGAAAGCGATCCCGGCTTACAGGGTCCCATGGAACGGAAGGAAGAAATGATCCTGACCCCGGAGACAACGATGAAAGTGATCTGGCACCTCAGAAGCGAGCGAAACTGGGACAGCTTATATGCCTATGTTGCGGAACGGGATGAGGAAACCGGTACAGAAAGACCCAACTATAAGGATTTTGTGATCCTGATGGATCAGTCACCGCGAATCGGGGAAACGAACATCGCGGGAGGAAGTATCGACCAAAACGGGACGAACGCCGTATTCACACTCAATACAGTAGTGATGAACGGCGGAAAACTGCGTGATCCCGGTTCCGGAGTAGTGAAGCTGCACAGGGAAAACGGAATATGGAAAATTACTATGAATCAGCTGACAGGATGGCCGGAGGCATGAAGATGAAGAAGATCCTTTGCATGATGACATGCCTGTGTCTGCTGATGACACTGTGCGGGTGCGAACGGAATGAGATCCGGACGGATGAACCCGCGGCGACGCTTGCCCCGGCACAGACCACATATACCGCTCCCGACGGGGACAGTGAGATCGTGGACGAACTGGCCGGAATGATCTATCTGCCGTCATCGGACGGCCTGCACTTACTGGGAAGACAGGTGCGGATCGTACCGACGGGTTCGGAAAGCGAGTTTGCTCTGCTCCTCGTAAATGCTCTGATAGAAGCCAAAGCGGACGAACAGACACTCCGTCCCGGCGGTGAGACCATACTGCAGCTGTACGGGAACGACCCTGTGGAAGTCAGCAATGGAATATGTACCGTGAATCTGGCTTCTTCCGCACTGCAGATGGACAGCAGCGAACTGTATATTACCGGGCTGGCTATTGCGGCCACGCTGTGCGAGCTGGATGATATTCAATATGTCAATATCCTGGTGGCGGATCAGGCTGTCGGTCTGGATATCATGGGAAATCTGGCCATGGGAAGCCTGAACGCGCATATCGGCGAAGAACTGCCGGTACTGTGGGAACAAACGGACGCGAAGAAGACACCTCTGGGAGAAGATCCGGCTCTGAACCCGTACAGCGGTGTTGCAACAATCTATTTCCCACTGGATGACGGATGCGGTATCATGCCGGAAACAAGAACACTGTCATTTCCGGGACAAAGCCCCCAGATCATGGCTCAGATCCTGCTGAATGCCATATCTTCCGGAAGCAGTTATCTGAATGGGATCCCGGTCATGCCGGAACTGACGGGGCTGCAGACACATGCGCCGCTGGTGAATGAACTGGATGACGGCGGGAGACTGATCACTCTGTCGTTCACATCTGAATTTGAAAACGCGCTGAATGAAAACGGAATCGATATGAGCTGCATGATCGCGGCGATCGTATATACGCTGACGACTTATATTCCGGGAGTTACAGCGGTCAATATCCGCATCGGTGACAATCTGCTGACAAGCCTGTATCATAAAGACTTCGGATCATCTCTTTTCCCCGGTGGGATCCAGAAACGCAATCAGTTTTCTGCCTATCTGGTGACCCGGAAAACACTGATGATGACTGACGGTCAGGTTCTGATTCCCGTTGACCGTGCTTTGCAGAGAACAAACGCGGGAACTCCGAGAAATGTTTTTCACGCGCTTCTGAACGGACCGACGGAGATGGAAATGAATGAGGGCTTGCGTCCTTCGATGCCGGATGGTCTGACCGACGTGGATATCCTGGGGATCGCGCTTGACGGGGATACTTTACTGATCAACCTCAGCGGGCAGTTCGCACAGAAAATCATTGAATTTGGCCCGAAAAATGAACAGACTGTATGCTACAGTATCGTGAATACGCTTTGCCTGAATACCGGCGCGAAATATGTCTATTTTTTCTTTGACGGTGAACAGAGGGAAAGTCTTGCGGGGTCTATGTACTGGAGCGGTCAGTTTATTTTCAACCCCGGAATGAATATTGAAAATGCCGGATAAAGTTCACATTCCGTTCATATACTGTACAAAAATCAGGAATATGATAATGGCGAAAACCGAAAGGAGGTTTTTGATTATGAAAATGGCAAGTAAAAAACGTGTACTGGGCTACGTTGCACTGGCACTGGTATGTGTATTGATAGGTTACGGTATGAATCTGAACACAGCCACTGCCGAAACGGTGGTGGTGACCAGTCCCTTCACCGAAGCTGTGGCGAAGGTCCGTGACAGTGTGGTTGGAGTCAGCAACTATCAGATGGTCCGCGTGGGCGGTAACAACAGCAACAGCTATTACGGAATCAATCCGTTCGACTTCTTCGGATTCGGTAATTTCGGATACGGATACGGATACGGCAATGATTACGGCTATGGCTACGGCAATGATAACGGCAAGTCTGAGGAGGTCGAGTATGCAACCGGATCCGGTGTAGTGATCGGGGATGGATATGTTCTGACAAACCATCATGTGGTGGAAGGCGCTTCCGCACTCAAGATCACGATTTCTGCAGAGAATGAAGAAGAAGCCAAAACGCTGGATGCTGTACTGGTTGCAGATGATGAGACGATAGACGTGGCTGTCCTGTATGTGGAAGGCCTGGATCTTCCTGCGGTTGAACTGGGCGACAGCGATACCCTGCAGGTCGGCGACTGGGCGATCTGCATCGGCAACCCTCTGAGCAACAAATTCGCCGGAACAGTGACAGCCGGTATCGTCAGCGGACTGGACCGCAAAGTTGACGAAAAAAAGGGTACCGATAAATATGGAAGAAGAGAAACGATCGTCAATGAAATGATTCAGGTCGACGCGGCCATCAACAACGGTAACAGCGGCGGCGGCATGTTCAATACGCAGGGTCAGCTGATGGGAATCCCGACGCTGAAATACAGCGGATCCACTTCTTCAACTTCCGCCTCTATTGAAGGAATCGGTATGTGCATTCCGATCAATGCCGCGAAGCCTATCATTGAAGAAGGCCTGAAAGCTGAAAAACCCGCGGCGGGAACCACCGGCGCGTCTGCTTCAGGAATCGATCTGACCGGCAAGCCGCGCCTGGGTGTGACTGGAAGCGATATCAATGAAAACAGCGCAGCATTCCAGCAGGGACTGATACCGGACGGCGTGCTGATCAGCGAAGTGCAGGAAGGTTCTCCGGCAGCGGCTGCCGGAATGCTTGCCAATGATATTATTGTCGATATTGACGATACAGTCATCACGGGCATGGTGCAGATGCAGAAAATCATTGCAGAACACAAAGCCGGAGATACCCTGAAGATCAAGGTCTTCAGAATGAAAGACGCCGAGGATCCGGAAGCGGACGGTGAGTACATAGATCTGGAAGTCACTCTGGCAGTGGTGGATATCAGCGAAAGTTAAGTCAATTCAGCAATTCCTCCCGAAAGGGAGGAATTTTTTGCGTTCAGCGGATATTGAACGTAATAAACACATAACATTATGTAACAAATGGAAACGATACCACCAGAAAAGACAACACTGAAAATTCGGTCATTTTTTTGTCCAAAAAGGTCCTTCTCACGGTCTGGAATATGGTTTATAATACGCGATAGGTAATTCTGCCTGAGGATGAGGGGGAGGTTCACCATGACTGATTTTGTCAGCAGCTGGAACACAGAATCCTTTTTGACATACCCGGTAGGACCTTTAGGACTGATTGCCATGCCCGGAACGGAAGAAATGGGTGAAAAAGTCAATAGTTGGTTAAAAAAGTGGCGTGACCATACGGAAGAAACATCTGTACCCGGCGATATGAGAACGACTCCGGGTATGGAAAGACAGGACTTCCTGATTAATGTATCCTGTCCCCGGTTCGGAAACGGCGAAGGGAAGGGAATGATCAAAGAGTCTATCCGTGGTTACGACATTTATATTTTGAGCGATATCGGAGCGTACAATCTGCAGTACGACATGTTCGGCAGACAGGTTCCCATGAGCCCGGACGACCATTTCGCCAATCTGAAGCGGATCATTGCCGCTATGAGCGGTAAAGCCAAGCGGATCACCGTCATCATGCCGATGCTTTATGAAGGACGGCAGCACAGACGGGCTTCCAGAGAGAGCATGGACTGCGCCATGGCCCTGCAGGAACTGGCCGGGCTCGGCGTCAGCAATATCATCACTTTTGACGCACATGACCCCCGTGTTCAGAACGCGATTCCGACAACCGGTTTTGAAAGCATCATGCCGAGTTACCAGATCTTCAAGGCGTTACTGAAAAAGGACAAGTCCCTGAACATTGACAAGGAACATCTGATGATCGTCTCTCCGGACGAAGGCGCTATCGACCGTAACATCTTCTACGCCTCCGTACTGGGACTGAATATGGGCCTGTTCTACAAGCGCAGAGACTATACCAGAATCGTGAACGGACGCAATCCCATTGTGGCTCATGAGTATCTGGGCGACAGTGTGGAAGGAAAAGATATCTTCGTAGCGGATGATATCATTTCAAGCGGTGAAAGCATTATTGACCTGGCCCGGGAACTGAAGAAGCGCAAGGCAAACCGCATCTTTGCAGCCGCGACCTTTGCCCTCTTCACCAACGGCCTGGATTCCTACAATAAAGCCTATGAAGAAGGCATCATTGACCGGGTCATTTCGACCAACCTGACTTATCGCAGCCCTGAACTGAAGGATGCTCCGTGGTTTGTGGAAGCCGACATGAGCAAGTACATCTCCTACATCATCGCGACGCTGAATCACGACCGCAGTCTGAGCAAGCTGCTGACCCCATATGACCGTATCCACGGTCTGCTTAAACGCTATACTGCCGAGCAGGCAGCTTCCGGAATCAGACTGGTATAATATTCAGACATAAACAATGATCCCCCGTTCAAAAATGAACGGGGGATTTGGTTTATCAGCCTGTCAGAAAAGCAGCAATTGCAGAAATACCACGATGACAAAGAAACTGAGAGAATACTTTTCAAAAACGATCAGGAACCGCTTACCGTCACCCGGATATTCCCTGGAATAGAGACGGAGATTGATCACGGACGCGAGTGAACCGATGATTGAAACGAGACCCGCGGTATCCAGACCATAGATCAGAGGCTTCAGTTCACCGGTGAACGGCCAGAGAACAATAGCGGCCGGGACATTGGAAATGATCTGGCTGATCCCGATACTCCACCAGTATTCATGACCGGTCACACTGCTCTTCAGGAAGGAAGCGATCCCGGGATTACGGGATACGGACGAGGAAAAGACAAAGAAGCAGAAGAAGGTCAGGAGCAGGACATAGTCGACACGCCGGAACACGTTACGGTCAAAGATCAGCAGTACTGTTGCAACCAGCAGGGTGACCCACGGCCAGTACGCGGTACGGGTCACAATACAGAGAATAATCACCGCGAACAAGGACAGGTAGACAATGCGGCGGGTCCTGCCTTCGGGAGTCCATTGCTCTGTACCGGCTGAAAAGGAGACGGTGACTTCACGCAGATCACGACGGTAGATGAAGCAGATAAACGCGGCAATCAGGACTATGCTTCCGAGCCAGAGCGGAAGCATCATAAGCAGAAAACTGACGGTATCCATATTGCTGTTTGAAAACAAAAACAGGTTCTGGGGGCTGCCGAAGGGAGTCAGTAATGATCCGCGGATCGCTGCCACATTTTCCATGGTGAGGATGGGCAGAATATACTGTTCCTTCTTTTGCTGCCTGAAAAGCATGATCGTCAGGGGAACGAAGATGATCAGAGAAACATCATTGGTCACAAACATGGAAGAGAAGAAAACCCCGAAGACCAGGAAAAAGCTCAGTGCGAGCTGGGTCTTCATGTGACCGGTGAAACGGATCACCGGAAGAAAGAGGTTTTCATGCTTGAAACCATCCAGCACGCTCAGCAGCATGAACAGGGTCGCCAGTGTTTTCCAGTCGATCCCTTTGAGCAGGTCCGCATCGGGCGGGGTAATGAAAAGAGAAATAATGGCGGCAGCCAGAGAAACAAAGAGCATGGGCTCTTTTTTCAGAATACGGACGAGTTTGTTCATAAAAATCCCTTCCTGTCCGCATATAAAGTGCGAACAGGAAGGGATTATAGACCAGTTTATCTCTGAATACAAGTATCATTTGCCGAAACACGGAGGATATGCGCGATCAGACCGCCTTTTTCCAGAAGCGGAACCAGCGTGAACCGGGAAGGAAAGCGCTCAAACAGATTGCTCCACAGCTCGTCTTCGGACGGAAACGGGACCGGTTTCACGGTGCTTTGATCGCAAAATGCCGCTATCTCTTCGCAAAGGGGCGAGATGAGATCAGCGGGAACAATGATCATCGAAAAGTCCGGCTTTCCGTCGACTTCAGCGATGGTGATCCTGTCAGAACAGAACGGTTTCAGATTCGGTATTGTGCCGGGATCTGCCGGATAGTTGACCGAACATGGATCCAGCCACGCGTAATGGCTGTGTCCTGGATTACGTTCCTTACAGTATCGCAGAAAGAATATCCGGCTCATACGCAGGAAATCAGGATCTTCAGCATTTGGCAGACGGCGGTATACCGGCAGACAGGCTGAAGGAGAGAAATCAATGACATTGGGATGATTTAGCTGAACATTGGCCCGTGTGAGGGCATCTGTCAGAAAAACCATGGGCAATTCACGGATCGCGGTCAGCCATCTCAGACAGGCAGTATTTTCCTCCGGCGTGTTTTCCGGATGGACAGGTTCGCTTAAAATGGCCGAGACACACAAAAGGCTGAGGGATGAATCCGGGTAAAGAGGATGAATCCGGTCAAGGATACGCCGGCGAAGAGGGATCACTGTTTCCCATGCAAGATCGGAGGAGAGGATCCCGGTCCGGGCCTGCCCGGTCAGATACGGGAAGCGATCCGTGATTCCGGCTTTACGGGAAAAACGTTTCCAGTTTTCACTGTCAGGATCCATAACAGTTTCCTGAGGAGGACACAGTACTTCCTGAGCGTGACACGGACACAGGCATGGAACAAAAAGCTCCCAACCGTTGACAAAAGCGAATGTGGAAATGTTTTCCGATTCGTTTTCAATGACGCGAAAAAACGAAGAGGAGGCAAAACAGAACTGCAGGGAAAGAAATGGCGTACGCTGAGGCTCCCGGGCGTTAAGCACCGGTGTTCCCGGACGGTAGCTGATCGTTCCGTCTGTGCCGGTCATCCTGTCCGCCGCGACTGCCCGGAATGCATCGACAGCAGCGTTGGTAAGCGGAGGGACCCCTGTCAGAACGGGGTGCTCAGTTCCATTCCTTTCCAGACGATGAAGCATACGGAGGAATGTCAGATCCCATCCGGTGCCGAACAACACCGAACGGTCCAACAGAAGTGTATGCGACTCGCCCTGCCAGAGCTTTGAAAAACAGTGATAAGGAGCAGACTGCGAAACAAGATACTGCACACTGCCCAGAAGATGCATTTCGTCCAGATCGGAAGCTGAAGGTTCATTACGAAGGACCAGCCCGTAGGAGATACGCTTATTCAAAGCGGCGCAGCAATGCGCGCCGGCCAGACAGGCAGAAACATCTGACCAGCAATCAGCAGCTGTCAGAACAAGGATCCTGTCCATGCGGTGATCTCCTTTCAACCGGGTCCGGTTTTATTGCTTCCGGATCAGCCGGACTAACAGACTGAGGAAATAGAAGAAGGCAGCGACCAGAACAATAGCGGCTCCGGCACTGGTTTCGATGTAATAGGAGCAGATGAGTCCTGCCAATCCGCTGATCAGAGCGATGAGGACACTGAAGATGGCATGCTGACGGGAATTCCGGGCGATATTCCGTGCGGCGGCAGCGGGCAGGATCAGCAGCGCATTGATCAGCATGACACCGACCCAGCGGATCGCGAGCATGACGGCCAGGGCGACCAGAACCACAAAGCAGCATTCAATGATCCGGGTGCGGATCCCGCGGGAACGCGCCAGAGAAGCGTTGATACTGGTCAGCAACAGCTGGTTATACAGGAACATCCAGAGCGCCACGCCGCCGATGAGAGCCAGTAAAAGCCAGAAAAGATCCTGCCGCTGAACGGCAAGAATATCACCGATCAGCAGATTGGAATACTTCGCGAATTTGCCGCCTTTGGCCAGGATCAGCAAGCCGGCAGCGATGGAAGTGGATGAAAACACACTGATAACGGTATCAACGGAGGATGAGCCGTTTTGCTTGATCAGACAGATCAGGATCGCCCAGATGATTCCGAAGATAAGCATGCCCAGGAGGTCACTGCGAAGCCCCAGGATCATGCCGAGACCGATCCCGGTCAGCGCGCTGTGTCCGAGAGCATCAGAAAAGAAAGCCATTTGCTTGTTGACTGCCATGGACCCCAGAAGACCGAGCAGCGGCGTCAGCAGCAGGATGGCCAGGAACGCGTTTTTCATGAAGGTCATGCTGAATGCGTCAAAAGGGAGAATCGTATCGATCACACCATAAATCCAGTCGATCATTCCGACACCTCCCTGTAGCCTTCTCCGAAGACAGAGGCAAATTCTTCCGATGAAAAGACCTTATCAGGATTTCCCTGACACAGTACCGTTTTATCAAGAAGCACGACATGATCGGCATATTCCCGGACAAAACGCAGGTCATGGCTGACCAGAAGGATTGCCATATGGTGTTTTTCCTTCAGACGCAGGACCATATCCAGGAACATTTTCAAACCGTTCTGGTCGATCCCGCTGACGGGTTCATCCAGCAGAAGCAGGTCGGGTGCCGGTTCAAGCGCCAGAGCCAGCATGACCCGCTGAAGTTCACCGCCGGAGCAGCGGCCGAGCTTCCGGTCAATCAATTCCGCAGCTTCGACATTCTGAAGAGCAGTCAGCACACGTTCACGCGTTTTCTTGCTGATCCCGGTCCAGACGGGACGTTTGCAGAACGCCGCGGCCATGTAATCCGCGACTGTAACAGGCATCTCTTTATCAAACTGCAGATGCTGAGGTACATAACCGGTCCGGAGCCTTGGAAACGCGCGGTCATGTCCATCCACATGGCTGATGGTTCCCGTATGAGGCAATTCTCCAAGCAGGGAACGGACCAGTGTGGTCTTGCCCGCGCCATTCTGACCGATGAGTACGGTTAGCTGACCGCAATGGATATGCATAGAAACATCGTGAAGCAAAACCTGGCCGCCGCGCTGGACAGACAGACCGTCGAGGCTGATACGGCACAGGGCGCAACGGTGCTCGGACACGGTGATTCCCTCCTTGTAATTTGTTCAGACCGGATGTATTATAACATGGTGGAAACAGTTAATCAATCAGTCGCTCCGCCGCGTAAGGCAGCGGGGCGAACGAAACATTGGAGGAGAATATCATGATTGCTCTCGCATGTGATCATACCGCGATCGAACTGAAGGAAGAAATCAAGAAGATGCTGGACGAAATGGGCCTGGAATGGAAGGATTTTGGGACCAATGAACATGTTTCCTGTGACTATCCGATCTACGGTTACCGTGCCGCCAAGGCGGTTGCCGACGGCGAATGTGACCGCGGCATTCTGCTTTGCGGGACCGGCATCGGGATCGGCATTGCCGCCAGCAAGGTCAAGGGAACCCGCGTGTGTACCTGCAGTGATGTGTACAGCGCTGAACTGAGCAAACGTCACAACAACAGCAATATCCTGACGATGGGTGCCCGTGTGGTTGGTGTTGACCTGGCCAAAATGATCGCGACTCACTGGCTGACCGCTGAATTTGAAGGCGGACGCCATCAGAGAAGAGTCGATTTGCTGACAGACATCGAGAACGGGAAGGAACTGTAATATGCTGATTGCGGATACGCACTGCGATACGCTTTACGCGATGGGTGTCGAGCACGTGGCGGATCCGGTCGTGACCGCCGAAAAGATGCGTGCGGGTCAAGTCAGTCTTCAGGTCTGTGCTCTCTGGTCGGGCCCGAAAGGAAACGCGGGGAACGTACAGGCTATCCTGAATGCCGAGATGTCCCAGATTCCGGCACTGACGAAAGCAGGACTGAAATGGGTACGGGATCTGTCTGAAGTCATGGAAGGGGACAATTGCTTCATGCTTTCCATTGAAGGCGGGGAGGCCTTCAACGGCGGAATCGAATCAGTGACTGACTGGGCTGACAGAGGCGTGCGTATGGCGGCAATCCTCTGGAACAACGAATGTGACATCGGGTACAGCGCCAAAAGCGGTGATAAACGGGGACTCAAACCTTACGGGGTCCGGGTGGCCAAAGAATTGCAGAAACACCGTATGGCGGTGGACGTAAGCCACCTGAACGAAGCCGGATTCCATGATCTGTTTCTGAAGACAGATCATGTTCCGATGGCTTCACACAGCTGCTGCCGCGCATTATGTGATCATTTCCGGAACCTGACGGACGAGCAGATCCGGATGCTGATCCGGGACGGGGGATATATCGGTGTCAATTTCTATCCGTGGTTTCTGCACGAAAGCGGAAAGGCAGACCTGAACATTCTGTTCAGCCATATTGACAGGATCTGCCAGATGGGCGGAGCGAAAAATGTGGGATTCGGTTCGGATTTTGACGGGATCGAATGTATGCCGGAAGGACTGAACGGGCCGCAGGATATACCGGCCCTGCTGGATAAAATGAGAAAAAACGGTTATCCGGAAGAGACTGTGGAAGATATCGCCGGACGGAATCTTGCCGGATATTTCTCGAGGCTATGATCGTCGGGAGGGAAAAAGACAATGATTGCTCAGACACCGCCTATGGGATGGAACAGCTGGGATTGCTTCGGGGCTGCCGTCACTGAACAGCAAGTTCTGGAAAATGCTGAAGTGATTGCCAAAGAACTGAAACAGTATGGCTGGGAATATGTGGTGGTGGATATTGAATGGTATCAGCCTACGGCATCCACACATGAATATGAGCCGTTTTCTGAACTGAAGATGGATGAATACGGACGGCTTCAACCGGCAGAAAACCGCTTTCCATCAGCGGCAGACGGCGCAGGCTTTGCTCCACTGGCCCGGAAGATCCATGAAATGGGGCTGAAATTCGGGATCCACATCATGCGCGGCCTGCCCAGGATGGCAGCACATCGTCATCTTCCGATTGAAGGCAGCTGTTTCAGCTGTGATCAGGCGGCTAATCCGAATGATGTCTGCGCGTGGAATCCGGATATGTATGGGCTGAAAAGCAATACTCAGGCAGCTGAAGACTATTATAACAGCCTTTTCAGAATGTATGCCGCATGGGGCGTTGACTTTGTCAAGTGCGATGATATCGCGCGTGAATATCCGAAATGCACCCGCGAGATCGAACTAATCAGCCAGGCACGCGATGCCTGCGGTCGGGACATCGTGCTGAGCCTTTCACCCGGGCCCGCTCCGCTGGAACAGGCGGAGCACCTGAAACGCTGGGCTAATATGTGGAGAATCACGGATGACTTCTGGGATGACTGGAAGCTGCTGCTGGCGATGTTTGAGCGCGCGGAGAAATGGTGCACCCATTCCGGTCCCGGACACTGGCCGGACGCGGACATGCTGCCTGTCGGCGCGCTGAAGCAGGATTATGGGAAAGATAACCGTACACACTTCACCCATGAAGAACAGAGAACCATGATGACTCTATGGTGTATGATGTCTTCTCCGTTGATGGTCGGCGCGCATCTGCCTGCGTCTGATGATTTTACCCTGTCGCTGCTGAAAAATGAGGGCCTTTTGAAATGCCTGAAGGATGGATATTGCGGACATTCTCTTTACCGGAATGAAAACGAGGCCGTCTGGATCAAACCGGAAATGAACGGAGAAGGAATCTGGCTGGCAGCTTTCAATCTCAGCGGGAATGAACGGCAGATCCATATTTCATTGCCCTTTGGTGAAAAACAGCAATTTACGCAGCAAAACGAACTCTGGTCTGATTTGCATCAGACTTATACAGGTAAATTCGACGTGACGGTTCATGCACATGACGCAGTCATCTGGTATATCACCCAATGAACCATTGCTGATATGTAACCAACAATGAGTCCGATACCCTTCGGTTTCGTTATCCGAATAGTCGGAAAAACGAACAGAAGGGTATTTTTGATATACAAAAACAGACAAAATCTTGAAAATATCGCTAATTATGCAAAAAAACTACAAAAAGAACAATAAAAAAACAATCATAAACCGCACATAATTATACCGTGTAACCAAATTGTAACCTTCATTATATATAATAACTACGAAATTGCCCATCAGGGCACAACCTGATGTTACATGCAACCATTGCAATACAGTCAGGGGTCATTTGGGAGGTTACGAACGTGAAAAAGGTGATTTCTTTCCTGCTGGCGGTTACGATGTTAATGACAGTCTGCGGTGTCATGGCTGAAGAGGAACAGGTCGCTGCTCCGGCATCTGTGACAGTCATCAAAAACACTGCAGGCCATTACTTTGGCGATACAGTCATGCTGAGAGCAGCGGTCAAGAACGCTGAAATCAGCTCTGAGATCCGGTGGGAAGTTGCACCCGGATATCTGAGCGGTGCGACTGACAACTGGCAGCCAATCGGTTCCGGTGAACATGTTTATATTTTGCTGACACCCTCTGCTGTAAGCAGCGGATTCCGCTGCATCATGCCTACGGGAGAGGTATCACCTGTTTACGTGTTTTCCGGGATTACCGAAGCTCCTGCAGAAGAAATCGTTATTGAAGAACCTGCGGAAGAGATCTCTGAAGAAGTAATCCCCGAAGAAGCCGCCGAGGAGATCGCTGAAGAAGTAATCCCCGAAGAAGCCGCCGAGGAGATCGCTGAAGAAGTAATCCCCGAAGAAGCCGCCGAGGAGATCGCTGAAGAAGTACTCACTGAAGAAGCCGCTGAAGAGATCACTGAAGAAGAGATTCCCGAAGAAGCCGCCGAAGAGATCACTGAAGAAGTAATCACTGAAGAAACCGCCGAAGAGATCCCTGAAGAAGCGACTACCGAAGAACCCACCGAAGAGATCCCTGAAGAAATCCCTGAAGAAGAAAACACCGAAGAACCTGCTGAAGAAATCACTGAAGAAGAGACCACCGAAGAACCTGCTGAGGAGAATACCGAAGAAGAACTTTCTGAAGAACCTGCTGAGGAGAATACCGAAGAAGAACTTCCCGAAGAACCTGCTGAGGAGAATACTGAAGAAGAATTTCCCGAAGAACCTGCTGAGGAGAATACCGAAGAAGAACATCCCGAAGAACCCGCAGAAGAGGATACCGAAGACGAAATCATTGAAGAAGAGATCGTGATCGTCGTCATTGAAGATGAACCGCTCAACGGAGAAACCATTGAAGAAGAAATTGTGGTTGTCATCATTGAGGAAAAGACGGTTGAACCGGTCATTGAGGGAGAAATCGCCGAGGTCCTCATTGTCGAAGATGGCGAAGATGAATATTATAATGAAGTGATTGTTGAAGAAGAAACCGCAGAAGAAGAAATCATCGAAGTAGAAGCCCCCGAAGAAGTAATTATTGAAGAATCCGTGAATGCCGCGGAAGAAAAGATCGTTGAACAGGAATCCGATCCGGGTCAGAAGGTCATTACCTCCCAGGGTGAAACGCTGGAAGAAATCCAGGAGAAGGGCATCCTGATGCAGAGCGTTTACGATGTGCTGGATCCTGACCGCTACATCGATCTGTATATGATCTACGGAGCGGAAACGGTTTCCTTTGGTGATACGCTTCGTATCGTGGCTGTACTGTATGGGTACGATCAGGTGGAATACACCCTGCAGTGGCAGGAAACCGCAGATAACGGTGAAACCTGGGTTGATATAGAAAACGCGACCACCAATGAATATGAGTTCATTCTGAGTTACGAAAACTACCAGAATCTCTGGAGAATACGGGTTGACTATCCGGATGTAGTCCCGGTAGAACAGTAACTAAACGACGGATGTTCAGACTGAAGCGAACAGACGGAGAGGAAGAACAGTATGAAGACGAAATTGCGCAAGATCGTTTCCTTATTAATATCTGTTGTGATGCTGACCGGAATGATGCCGATCGATGCAATCGCAGGCAGTAATTATTCCGGCGGGATTGGCGTGGATCCGGCAAGGATCAACTCGGTGAACGGATCGAATGTAACGATCGAAAACGGTTCTTATGCCGTTATTACGGATACGCAGGAATCCACATCCTGGTGGACCGTTGAGAGCGGAAGCGATTTGATCGAGATCGTAAATCAGGAATCATATCTGAGCGGCATATCCGGCCGGTCAGTCCGAATTCATGCCAAAGCTGAAGGAACGGCCAAGCTGAAGCATGATAATGGTACAACCTATACCGTTACAGTGGTACCTGCTTCGACCATTGTACTGTCTGACAGCAATCTCACTCTGAATGTCGGACAGAGTCATAATATTGTTGCAACTATTTCTCCTGCTGATGCCGGTGTTTACTCCTGGAACAGCAGTGATTCGACTGTTGCCACTGTGAACGGACAGGGTATGGTGATCGCCAAGAAGGCGGGAACAACTGTCATTACTGCCCTGACAAATACAGGCAAGGAAGCTTCCTGCACCGTTACCGTTACAGCAACCGATCTGGATGTTAAGCTGGATCAGAAGAGCGTCAGCGTATTTACCGGGACGGAAGTTACCCTGAAGGAAACCGAAACGACCGGTGCGAATCTGGTCTGGACTGTTGCGGGACTGACCGGAGCAACCATTACTCCGTCTACCGATGGCAAATCAGCCACCGTCACATCCTCGAACCCCGGAACCGCAATCGTCTCTGTACGGTCCACTGTTTCCGGTCTTCAGGACAGTGCGGCGGTCACCTTCAATGATACCAGACTGGTTATTGAACCGTCAGTAATTCAGACGGTTAAAGGAAACATTGTTAATGTATATCCGATTATTGTCGGCGAAGCCGGACTTCGTCTGACAGTGACCTCCAGTAACAACGACATTGTCGGTATCAAAAAGTGGAATAATGCCGACGGTGAATGCCAGCTGGAGGCAAAGTCTGCTGGAACAGCCACGATTACCTTCAACTTTGAGAGTGATTCACTTAAGCTTACCAATCCTCCGACAATCACACTTACAGTTACCGATGATGATTTGAGCAGTGATACCTATTCTGTCAGTGCTTTTGATTATGACGGAACTGAGATCATGAGTGTCATCCAGACGGTGGGGAAGGGAGTGACACTGCCTGCTCCCGGTGATCCGGGCGACGGTTATTCCAAAAACAATATCTGGTACGAAGAACAGAATGATTCCACCCCAATTGCTCCCAATACTACTGTCGGTACCGGTGCAACGAGTGGAGACGCACTGTTCTATACCGCTCACCGTGAGTTGGAAAGTTATACAGTTACTTATTCTTCTTCCATCGGTACGCTGAACAAGAATAAAGAGACTGTACAGTATGGCGGATTTGCCTCCGAACCGATATTCAGCGAACTGTCCAACGGGAATACTGAAGTTCAGGCGAATGGTAAATATTACCGCTTTATCGGATGGAAAGTCAAGGGGACCGATCAGGACTTCATATTCAAAAACCCGATCACTGCTGATGTTGAACTGGAAGCCCAGTGGGAAATCGTTCAATGTACAATAACACTTGTTTCGCATAACGGTATTTATTACAGTGAAACTGTGGATAAGGGGAGCAAAATCACTCCCGTGAATCTGCCGCGCTGGGGTTCTTATGACAGTGGCAAATCTGACAATGCTCAACAATATGAAAACGCGTACAAGAATGCCGGAAGTAATGGAGATTTTTCTGACTGGATGTATCAATATATCGATTTTGATACAAGATCCAATACATCCTGTGTTCGTAATCTTTACTTCTTTGGTTGGGTATTGAATGGAAGCAAGCCTTCAAATTATGATTCATTGTCCAAGTCCGAAAAATCAAAAGTTTGGTTCTTAAATGGCGGATCCAATCAAACCATCCAATACGAGAATGGTCTGATGGAAGACGTTGTTTTCAATGCAGTGTATGTACCAGCCAGTAAGGACAGCAACCTCTGGGGCTATGGTCAGGGAACCAATTATAACAACTTCAGTTACGACCATCAGCAAAGAAGATCGGACTACTGGGCTCCCACCCATCAGACGGATGTGGCTGTTGTCGTCTATGTAAATGATGAGAACGGAGAACGGATCGGCGATGCAATCGTGCATACCCATGTTGTTCCCGATCACGGTGTTATCAGCGATACAAACGGCAACGAATCCTCTGAGGGTACGATCAATCTGGTGGGCTGTACTTTCACTCTGAATGATGAAATATACACAATCACCAATAACGGGGATGATGTTACCAATCTGAGAGCACACTGGTATTGCAATGCCGGTGACGACCACAGATACGGTACCCCCTATTGCGGCGGCGGTGTCTGGTTTGTTAACAGTGTCGCAACCGTAACGGCCAAGAAAAATCTGACCAGCGGCGCACAGGTTAATGTCAGCTATTATCTGCTGCCCGCTGACGGTGACTACAGCAACGCGGAGCTGTTTGCATACGACGCTGTCAATATCAGTGAAGCCGATGTCAGCTCCAGAAGCCTGTGCATGGCGGATTATTTCAATAACGCTGCCGTGAACAACCAGTATAATCTGTATGACGGACAGTGGGTCGGCTGCAACGAAGGCGACGCGATCGTCAACGGCAAGCAGTATGAGCTGAATCTCTACTATACTTATAACTCCTATAAACTGACCGTCAATTATCTGCTGGACAGTGACAAGACGACTGTTCTTCATGATCCCTATGTCAAAGAAGGATTAACTTATAATGACGTTTATCATGTCACTTCACCGACCGGAAGTGCATTGAAGAACGGTTATCAGGATCTGGTTCCGAGTATCGTCCGTGTCAATGGCGTAATGCCTGCCAATGATGTGACGGTGAATGTCTATTATTCCGAACCGCTGACAGTCAGCTATGTCATCAATGAAGCGAATAATCAATTTGCTGAATACGAAAGTCAGGTCACGCTTCCCGCGACAATGACTGTGACCAAAGGAACCACCGGTGTTGCTGTGGCAGATATTCCGGAAGTGGAAGGATATACCTTCGTCGGCTGGAATACCGATGATGCTGTGGTAACGAACGGCTTCTTCACCATGCCTGAAAAGAATGTTGTATTTGAGGGTTACTGGACGAAGAACAACTATCCTTATACCGTGAAGTTCATGTGGGGTACAGAGAGTATCCACGAAGATGAAACCGGGACCAAAGCTTTCGGTGATTCTTACGGACCGACTTCCACCGATATTGACGGATATACGCTCAAACCGGATCAGAAGCTCTCTGATACGATCAAAGCAGGCACCAATGAACTGATTCTCTACTATTATAAAAATGTGACTCTGACTGCCAATGATGACAGTAAGGTATATGACGGACAGCCTCTGGTCAACAATGGCTTTGCCGCAGAGGGCGCTGATGAGTTCCAGTTTACTGTCGTGATGACGAACGGCAGTACAATCACTGATGTCGGAAATCCTGTGAGCAATGTTATTGCAACAGTCAACGGAGTCAGTGTCAGTACCGGCGTACCTGCTGTTATTGATGATAACTACGTTGTAACCACCGTCAACGGAACCCTGAGCATCAAACCCGTGGAGATCGAAATCACCGCGGCGAGCGACAACAAGGAATACGACGGAACTCCTCTGACGAATGACGGATGGGACATTACTAACGGCAAGCTGGTTGGCAATGATGCTATTACCGTGACAGTGGACGGCAGCATCACCGATCCCGGCACCGAAGACAATATCGCGAGCAACGCGACCGTGACGGCCGGCAAGCAGACCAACTACAGCTTCAGCTATAAAAAGGGTCAGCTGGTTGTGAGAGCGAACACGAACGAAATCGTGATCACCGCGGCGAGCGACAGCAAGGCCTATGACGGAACAGCCCTGACGAACAACGGCTATACCTACACCCAGAACATTCTGGCAGAAGGTGATGTGCTGACTGCTGTTGTGGAAGGTACCGTGACGGATGTGGAAGAAGGCAATGTGGCGAACGTTGTGACTTCCTACAAAGTCATGCGCGGAACAGCGGATGTTACCGATCACTACACTTTCGGTGACAGTATTGACGGTATCCTGAGCATCAAACCCGTGGAGATCGAAATCACCGCGGCAAGTGACAGCAAGGAATACGACGGCACTCCTCTGACGAATGACGGATGGACAATCACCGGCGGCACTATGGTGGGCAGTGAAAAACTGACCGTGACGGTAGAAGGTACCATTACCTATGTCGGAACAACCGCTAATGTCATCACCACTGTTGACGGCACTGCCGTTGAGGAAGGAACAGCCATCCTGATTGGTAACTATCTGGTGAATGCGCTGAACGGTAAGCTGACCATCACTGATGACGGTGCCGAGCCCGCTGTGAAGACAGATGATCAGGGCAAACATAATCTGGGTGAAACTATTCAGTACAAGATCACCGTTACCAATATCTATAATGAAAATAAAGATATCACAATCATCGAACAGGATAATGTCCAACTGGTCGATGCAAATGCAAACGGACAGGTTGTGTTTACTGATGTCACTCCCGGCAGTGTGGTAGAGGCAGAAGCACAGTACACTGTCACAGAAGAAGACATTCTGGCCGGAAAGGCTCACAACGTTGCAACCGTTACCTTCTCCGACGTCACCAAGACATATGAACCCGGCGACGATCCGGAAGTGCATGATCTGGACACCACGCTGACTGTGACGAAGACTTCCGAACAGGCAAGTGTTGCTCTGGGTGATGAAATTACCTATACGATCACGATCACGAACGACGGTAACGTGACCTATCACAATATCGTCGTGAAGGATACGATGCTGACCGAAGAAAGCGGAAGCGAGCTGCGTGAACTGCAGCTGCAGGACAGCAACGGCAAAGAAGTCACGTTCATCTC
>JAZRXJ010000155.1:0-42263 GCA_045600165.1 Clostridia bacterium | reverse complement strand
GGGCGGAGATGAGCGCCGCCTGTGGCGGAAGCAGCGAATCGGAAGCCTGCTGAACAAAGGAGTTTTGCAAAGCAAAACGACTATTGTGAAGCTGACCGAGCGTAGCGAGACCATGACGCCACAAGGAAATTGCGCGACAATTGAGCGAACGGACGTCAGAGCTCCGCGAAGCGGTGAGGGGAATTATCTCCGGCAACCCAAAGCCCTTGGTCCCGAACAAAAAACCTGCTATGGCATATGCCATAGCAGGTTTTTTGTTCATTACGCTCTGAATGCGTAGATGGTTGTCGTATCGTACTTCTCACCGGGACGGAGGACCGTTGTTCCGGGGAAATTGCTGTGATTCGGATCATCCGGGCAATGCTGGGTCTCCAGGCAGAAGCCGGAATGCTTTCCATAGGTCATACCGCCCTTACCGCCTTCGGCATAGGTGGTGTTTGCGGTATACAGCTGGATGGCCGGCTGATCAGTGATGACTTCCATCATACGGCCGCTTTCCTCATGCATGGCAAACGCGGCAGTGCCCATGGCCAACCCTTTGTTCAGCACATAGTTATGGTCGTATCCGCCGGCGGGGATCATCTGCGGACATTCATCCATGACTTCCAGTCCATCGCCGATCACGGCTCCGTCACGCAGATCCAGGGGCGTTCCGAGAACCGGCATATAGGCTCCGGTGGGAATCAGACCATCATCCACCTTGGTGATCACATCCGCATATACGCAGATGGTGTGATCCTTCACAGTGCCGTGATCCTGACCGGCCAGATTGAAGTAGGTATGATTGGTCAGGTTGCACAGCGTGGGCTTGTCAGTGGTTGCTTCATAGCGGATGATCAGATTGTTGTCATCATCCCATGTATAGGTAACTGTCACATCGAGATTTCCGGGATAATTCTCTTCGCCGTCGGGACTGACACGGTGGAAGCTGACGCTGTCCTCGTCCTTCCCTTCCTTGACGGTTCCATCCCAGAAGTGAGAGCTGAAACCGACGTTTCCGCCATGCAGATGGTTGATCCCGTGATCATTCAGTGCCACCTGATACTCCGTTCCGTCGATGGAAAATTTGCCGGCACCGATGCGGTTGCCGTAGCGGCCGATGGTATCACCCATGCTTCCGTGAGGTGCAATATACTTGTCCAACGTGTCGAAGCCCAGTGCCACATCCGCCATCTCGCCCTTCGCGTCCGGAACGATGATGGAAGTCAGGATCGCACCCCATTCGATACAGGAGATGGAAGCACCCTGCTTATTGGTCAGTGTGAACATGCGTACATCCCGTCCGTCGGGAGCTTTGCCGAAGGATTTGATTTCAATACTCATTTCATTTTCCTCCGTTTCGATTACACTTTATGTTCTTCAACCAGTTTCTGAAGTTCAGTCATAAAGGATCCCAGGTCTGTGAACTTACGGTACACCGCGGCAAAACGGACGTAAGCCACATCATTCAGATCCTTCAGTTCAGCCATGACCAGATCGCCGATCTTTTCAGTCGTCACTTCGCCGTCCATGCTGCTGTAGGCTTTCTGTTCCACACGGCCGACGATGTCATCGATCTGCTGCATGCTGACAGGGAGTTTATCGCAGGCATGAATGATGCCGGCTTTGATCTTCTGCGCGTCGAATGTCTCTCTGCGTCCGTCACGCTTTACAACGATGAGGGGCATCATTTCGATCTTCTCATAGGTTGTGAAACGACGGCCGCAATTGATGCACTCACGACGGCGGCGAATGCTGTTACCGTCATCCGTCGGGCGGGAGTCGATCACTTTACTTTCAATGCAATTGCAGTACTGGCATCTCATGCTGGAAAACCTCCTCTTACAGATTACTCAGTTCCTTGTACAGATCCTTGTTGGCGGTATAGAGCTTCTTGAACACTTCGTATACCTTGGCATACTGGGGAACATTTTCCGCAATGGGGTTCTGGGGAGTATTGACCTTGATCATGGCACGGCAGGCTTCCGGAACGCTCTTGTAGAGTCCCGCGCCGACACCGGCAAGAATAGCCACGCCCAGAGCGGGACCTTCGGTGTTGACGGTAGTGGCAACCGGGCACTGGAAGACATCAGCCAGCATCTGACGCCACAGGGGGCTCTTTCCGCCACCGCCGCAGGCCAGCATGGTTTCGGGAGCAACGCCCATTCCATGCAGCACGTTCAGGCAATCATTCAGAGAATAAGTCACACCTTCCATCACGGCACGCAACAGGTCTCTTCTCTGATGCATGGCGCTCAGTCCGAAGAAGATACCGCGGCAGTCCGCGTCCAGGTGAGGAGTACGTTCACCCATGAGGTAAGGAGCATAAATCAGCTTGTTGGCGCCGATGGGGCTCTTGGCAGCTTCCTGGTTGGTCAGGTCATAGGTATCCACGCCCATAGCTTCGGCAGCAGTCTTTTCGGCCGCGCAGAAGTTATCGCGGAACCATTTCAGGCTCAGGCCGGCAGCCTGGGTAACACCCATGACGTGCCATGCGCCGGGAACGGCACAGCAGAAAGTATGCACACGGCCTTTGGGGTCAATCGCCAGCTTGTCGGTATGGGCAAAGACCACACCACTGGTTCCGATGGTCGTGAAGGCTTTGCCGTCTTCCACAACACCGGTACCCACAGCCGCGGCAGCATTGTCACCGGCGCCGCCGACCACCAGAGTCTTTTCACTCAGTCCGGTCAGGGCGGCTGCCTTTTCGGAGATATGTCCTGTCACTTCACAGCTTTCATACACCTTAGCCAGCAGGCTCTTGTCAATGTCCAGGATCTGCAGCAGTTCATCACTCCAGCAGCGGTTCGGAACATCCAGCAGCTGCATACCGCTCGCGTCGCTCACTTCGGTGGCGAAATCGCCGGTCAGCATGTAGCGGACATAATCCTTGGGCAACAGGATATGACGGCACTTTTTATAATTCTCGGGTTCATGGTTACGCACCCAGATGATCTTGCTCAGGGTGAAACCGGTCAACGCGGGATTGGCAGTGATCCGGATCAGGTTGTCGTATCCGACCTTTTCCGTGATTTCTTCGCATTCCTTCGCGGTCCGCTGATCGCACCAGATAATGGAGGGACGGATCACTTCGCCGTTCTCGTCCAGCATGACCAGACCGTGCATCTGTCCGGAAATGCCAAGAGAAACAACGTCATCCTTATCCACACCGCTCTTGGTCAGAACAGTCTTGATGGTGGATACAGCCGCGTTGTACCAGTCTTCTGGTTTCTGTTCGGCCCAGCCGTTCTGGGGCTGATACATGGGATACTCTACAGTCGCGGAAGCAATTCCTTTACCGGTCTGATCAAACAGCACGGTTTTGGTACCGGAAGTACCGAGGTCAATACCGAGAACGTATTTCATAGTGATTTACCCCTTTATATAGTATTTTGAATTTGCCTTAACCCTATATATTATAGTGATTGACAGTCTTTGTTGTCAAGATTTTCAATGCCTCAGCGTGAAATTTGCCACCAGTCGAGGAGCGTTTTCTCTCCGCGGATCCTGATCACCACAGTGTGTGTTCCTTCCACATGACCCTTGAAGGGGATCTCCGCGGTCTGCCATCCTTCTCCGCCCTTCAGGGAACCTTGCACCACGGTCCGCGGATCCGTTTCCGGATCGATACAGAATTCGATTTCCGCATCCTGTTCCGCTTGATATCTGACTGTCAGAGTCTGCGGTCCTTCCGCATTTCCGAATGCAGCATTCTTCACCACTGTGATTCCGTCAACGGCAAACTTAGCCGCGCGGCCGGTCCCGTTTTCACTTCCGTCGGCATCGATCATCTCCACGGCGTTCAGGGAGGCGACAGTAACGCCTTCCGTCCGGGTATATGGATCCGTTTCTGCCACAGGCTGTACGCCCTGCATGGTTCCTTTGGCATACAAAGTATCTGTTTCCGGATCCAGCGTCAGCTCATTGATAAATGTGCTGCGGTATCCCTTTCCGCTCATTCCAAGCTTTTTCTCAAGCGTGGCTGCATGATAGGTAATGTATGTCTTTCCGTTGAAAGTGAACATACAATGATGGTTATTTCCGCCGGTTCCGAAAAAATATTCCGGATTCTTCAGCACGCCGCCCTTGTAAGTGAACGGCCCCATGGGATCGTCTGAAATCATATATGCAATCTCGCCGTTGTCAAAACCAAACTGTCTGGTCGCGTCCGGCGTTACATTGAAGTTGGTGCAGTATGAATAGAAATACTTACCGTTGAACTTATTGATTCCGGAGTCTTCAAACAGATACGGAGGGCAAATGGCCACGGGATCACCATTCAGGCTGACCATGTCATCGTTCAGCGCGACAACACGCGCGGTACCGGGATCCGCCTGCTTTCCTTCCGGGACACCGCCACCCACATAGAGATACGCACTTCCGTCATCATCCACCAATACGGCCGGATCAAACAACCATGTTACAGAGGCGCAGGTCGGTGTCGCGCGGTTGATCAGTGCCTTTCCGATCGGGTCTGTAAACGGACCCGCCGGACTGTCTGCGCTCAGGACCCCGATACCGTTTCCACTGTCCGCAAAATAAAGGAAGAACTTGTCCTGACCGTTGATGGTCTTCCATGCTGCCGCGGGTGCCCAGCTGTTGGTGGCCCATTTTGCGGCTCCGTTTCTTCCTGCAGCCGGGATCGCACCGTGGTCGGTCCAGTTGACCAGATCGGCGGAAGAAATCACACGGATCGTGTTGATATTGCCATAGGTATTCGTTTTTACCTGTCCATCCGTCCCGATGACCGGTTCATCCCCAGTCATGTAGATATAGATCCTTCCGTCGTACTCCATCGCCCATGGATCCGCTCCGAATTGCTGTATCATCAGCGGGTTGTTCTCTCCGAGGGGTTTCACAAGTCCATTGATCAGTGTTTCCATAGTCGCGTTCTCCAGTTCCTTTCGTTTTTGATTTGCTCTTTCCTGTTCATCCATATTGAGCATAAATTCCTGATAAGTATCATCCGTAACATAGCGTGGAATGTCGTCCGATTCAATTGCTCCGAAAAGTGCGAGTCGCGGTTCATGATCCGTTGTGAATAAGCCATTGTCTCCAAGGACTTCAAAAGCAATCCCGTCCAGTCTGATCTTCTTTTGACCGACAGCCTGTCGCAAAGAGCCCATAACAGAGTGATAACGGGCTGCCCGTTTCAGTTCGCCGGCCAGAGAACGGTCGTTCCCTGGAATACTGAGTCCGGTCACCCGTATTCCTGATACTTCACCGGATATCTGTTTCAGCGCGTTTGTGATCTCCTTCGGTGTCGGAGATTCATCCTCCAGCACGGCACGGTAGCCTAACCCGTCGATCCGCACTTTCCCCCGCAGATCACGAAGTAAGGTAATAATCGCTTTCTTCCTGCGGTTTCCGGTGATTCCTTCCTCGGTCAGATAAAGTTTCTGATGGTCTTCAGCCGCTTCATCCGCGTACTGGAAAGCCTTCTCCACATATTCCTGACCCAGAATGCGATACCAGTCATTGTCCATCCGGAAACCGTTCACGTTACCCTGAGACGGATCAAGGATATTACCGGCCACCTGCCAGCAGATGACTGTTCCCGGATGCTTTGTATTGCAGTATCGGATGATCTCCCCCAGATAGCTTTCCATCCGTTTCAGCAGGATCTCCGGAGAAACCGTCCGGCTCTGTGCATCAGTGAGGTAATCTTCATGAAAAAACCAGGCCGGGGTTTCTTCAGGCCGGATCAGTTCTGGGGAGATGATCTTCAGTCCGTTCTCGTCCGCGAATTGCAGGATCTTCTCCATTCTCTCCAGGTCAGGTACGACCCGTTCCGGGTCACCCACGAGAACAGTCTGTTCGCGTTCAGGAACGATCCATGGACTTTCACCGGAGACCAGTGTCAGTGTGGTGAAATGCCTGGGGACAATGTCCGTCAGGAGTCCATCTTCGGCCATTTCAGGCGTAAGCGTGATCCCGGCTTCTGTCCAGTCTGACATCATGTCCTTGAGAGTCGGTAAGTTTCCTGTATTCCTCCATTTCTCATAAAAGGGATCCGCCGCCGCGAATCCGGACAGCAGGATCATCAGGCAAAGAAGTATTGGCAGCATTCGTCGTTTCATAACACCGCCCCCCCATCGTTCATTGAATTGATTATATCATGCTGATGTTGTCCGTACAAGGAACAGAGCACTTCTTTCACTGTCTTTTCGTGGTATATGAGGGCACAGAAAAAGCCCTGTACCTTTCGGTACAGGGCCGGAGTTTACACTGGATTATTCGGCAGCTTCTTCAGCAGCAGCGTTCTTGGCATCCAGTTCTTCCTGGCTCATGTCGCCGTTGAACACAGCGCACTTGTCGTTCCAGGCGGGCATAGCAGCTTCCACGATTTCAGCGGGAGTGCCGTTGCCCAGAGCCCACATCAGGTTGCCGCCGATGGTGTCATTGGCGGAGCCCAGCAGGAAGGTCTTGTTGGCGCAAGCATACTCGTTTTCACGCATCATGGCATAGGTTTCATCCACAGCGCGTTCATCAGTGTAGTTGTACTTGTTGCCGATCCAGCCGTCTTCGTCATCAACGCCGGGAGTGGGCAGTTCGTACAGGGAGAAGATCTGCTGGATCTTCTTGGTGGTTTCTTCGTCATACACAGCGGGTACGCCGTAGATGTTGGGGCATACATAAGCCATGTAATTTTCAGCATGAGGTCCCTTGGGGAACATTACGCAGCCCCATTCGTCAGCCATGTCAGCCATTTCGGCACCATCGTTGAATCCCTGCCAGGTCTGGCCGGCATAGAAAGCAGAAGTTCCCTGCTTCCAGTAATCTTTGAACCAGTCCCAGTTAGCGCCATCGGGAGTGGGAGCGGCGTAGGCGTTCCAGGTGTCAATACGATACTGCAGAGCTTCCAGACCGGCGTCGCTGCCGATGGTAGCAGTCAGTTTGCCATCAACGGTGTCAAAGAAGCTTGCGCCGTTGGCGAAAACCAGACCCTGGCAGTAGTCATCACCGGAACCGGTCAGGCCGTAGATGTCGATCACGCCATCGTTGTCGACGTCGCGGGTGGTGGCTTTCAGCAGTTCTTCAAACTTTTCCCAGGTCCAGGTGCCGTCAGCCTGCATGTCATACAGGGATTCGGGATCGATACCGGCTTCGGTCAGGACGCGCTTGTTGAAGAAGATGCAGGAACGGGGTTCGTTGGCACCGATACCAACGCCGTAGGTGGCATCGCCCTTGGTCATGAATTCGACAGCAGCAGTATTGAACTGTTCGCCGATTTCGATAGCCCAGGGAGCATACAGGCCATTGGCCAGGGTGGAACCGGCAAAGTCGTTAGCAACGGCGATAACGCACAGCTTGGAGTTGTCGGCGTTCATAACCATGTTGGCCAGTTCGGTGGGGTTGCCCGCCCAGTCAGACAGAGCGGTTTCAACCAGCTTGACATTGTAAGTGGCTTCCAGCCAGTCACGATAGTCGTAGGTCTTCTGAGTGTCTTCATCGGGTTCCGCCTGGCGTTCGCCATTGGACCACCAGTCATAGATGTAAACAGTTTCTCCGCCGAAATCCAGACCTTCGATGACTTCCGGATATCCTTCGGGAGCTTCCGCGGATGCGAAGCTGCAGCAAGCCAGCAGCATCATGGCCGCGATAACCAGAGCGATGATTTTCTTCATAACGAGAAAACCTCCTTTTTTTATTGCTATGCAACCACTATGGATCGCACAGTTTCAATTTGAAACACCGTTGATTTGTACGGTCAGGTTCATTATACCCACATTTCGGACAAATATCAAGGAGAATTTGTCAATTCGGCTGAAAAATACTCGATTTGAACAGACTTATTCCTTGGAACCGGTCATGGCAATGCTTTCCACAAATGTCCGCTGAGTGAAAATATAAAGGATGATCAGCGGGATGCAGCAGAACAGCACGGCGATGGAGACCAGCTGGAGCTGACGGCCGTTGGGAACGACGACGGCCTGGGTCGCGTCGGAAGCGAAATACTTGCTCATACGGCTGACCATGACGCTCATTTCGGTCGCGTAGGTCTTGTATCCGGTCAGGAAATTGCGGGCATAGAACAGGTCTGTCCACTGCCAGACAAAGCTGAACAGGAAGCAGCTGGCGATGGTGGGAATCGCGTCGGGAAGCATGATCTTCAGGAAAGTATGCATGGTTCCGCAACCATCCACATAAGCCGCTTCTTCCAGACTGTCGGGCACGCCTTTGAAATACTGACGCATCATATAGATGTACAGTCCGTCCTTCAGACCCATACAGGTCAGGCACATCAGCAGATAAGGCCAGATGGAGGAGCGGATATTCAGTGGCGCACCGGTGGTGGCTTCAAAGATTCCGAAAATATCAAACCGGGTAAAGGTTGAATACAATGCCGTCTGAATCGTCTGCGGCGGAATGATGATCAGCAGAACGACACACGCGAACCAGAATTTCTTCAGCGGGAATTCAAACCTCGCAAATCCGTAAGCCACCAGCGTGGTGGAAATGATCTGCGCGATGGACATCACGATGGAGATCCACAGCGTGTTGATCATGGACTTCGGAAAGGTAGTCAGTTCCGCCACGATCCGGTAGTTGTCCAGCGTCACGTGACGGGGCAGCAGGATGATGGTGGAATCATAAAGGTCACGTTCTTCCATGAAACTCATGGCAAAACGATTGATCATGGGCTGAATGATCATGAAGCACAATCCGAACATCAGCAGACCGCGGATCACGGAGATACAGATCTCCTTGGTCCTCTTCTTCAGCAGATACCCGTCGCTTCGGCGGTTCCGCTCCCAGAAGTCCTTGCGTTCACCCATATAAATGGTATTCTCTTTACTCATAAGACTTCACCGCCAGTTTTATAATAATGGTACCCACCGCGATAAACGCGAGCGCGACGCCGAAATAGATCCAGCTCATGGCGGACGCGTAACCGAAGTTCATTTCAACGGCATTACCACCGGTCATATAGTTGTTGATACGTTCCATGACCTTGTTGTCATTCTTCATGAAGAAGTCGACGATCGTGTAGATCAGATTCACCATCAGCAGGGGGCTGACCATGGGGAAAGTGATCTTCCAGAAGGATTCCCAGGCAGAGCAGCCTTCCACGTCCGCCGCCTCATACAGAGACGGGGAAATGGATTGCAAGCCGGACAGGATCACGATAATCTGAATGCCGCTGGCCATGACAATGTCATAGATCGCGTCGATCATCTGGAAAATGACATCAAATACTTCCCCGGCAACGCCGGAAACAGAAAGCAGATTTTCCAGTGCCGCTGACAGGTTCACACCGGAACCCTCGGTTGCTTCTTTTGCAACGTCCGTCATCAGGTTGAAGAACTCGTTGGAGCTTTCAATACCGGGCAGAACACCCGAAGCCAGGATCACAGGCAGGAAGAAGATGACGCGGCAGAACGTTCTTCCCTTGAAGTTCTGATTCAGGATCACCGCGATCACAAAACTCATAACCATGATCGCGATCGTGTTGATCGCCATTCTGGAAATCTCGTCCAGCATCAGCTGCGGATACTGCGCGTCACTGGTGAGGGCGAATGTAAAATTGAAGAAGTCATTCCATTGAAGTGAATAAGGTTTACCGGGGTTCAGCGTTACCGTGCTCAATGCCATCTGCAGCGATACGACCAGCGGCTTGCACATGAAAACGATAAAGCCGATGATGAAAGGCAGGATGAACAGAAACCCGGTACGGGCGCGTTTTCCCTGGATCGTATGGTACGGTTTGCTCCAGGGAAGATAGAAGGATATCGCTTCAGTGATTCCGCTGTACCAGTGCTCGCGGTATACTCTGTCCTTTTTGCTCATTCCTGACTCCCCCCTTCCACAAGATAGTCACGCGCGGGAACGGTGACTCCCGCACCCTTCCATTCGCTGGTTCCGTAGTTCACATAAACTTTGGTCCCGTCTTCATAACCGGTCATGGTAACCTGTTCAGTGAGGTACTCATGTTCGGTGATGGTCAGTTTGTTCAACCCGGACATTTCGGTCTGATACCGGTTGATCATGGGGATCAGCTGTTCCTTCCAGCGGTCCCATGCAGCCGAATTGTAGCAGCTGTACTGGGAATCCTGAAGGATCATGGTATCTTCCTTCATGAAGGTGAAGTTCAGTCCCGCACCGTATTCGGCAGATTCGAGCAGCGCGGTCTGATAATCACCGGCGAGGTTGATCGCTTCTCCGGTATAGTCCTTCAGGCCGTGTAGAGCGATCTCATAGAACGGGATCTTTCTGTCGATGATGGCATAGGCGTTACCGGTCAGATTCATATCTGTGATCAGTTCCGCGTACGGGATCGCGTAGTCATTACCTGCTTTGATGGTAACATGCAGTCCCGCGGCATTGGCTTCTTTCAGCGTCTCTACATTCATCTTCAGCACTTCTTCACGGGTAACGGTGTTCCGATTGTAGTAGTCAGCGCTGAGCAGATTGCCGATATCTCTGAACGCGATACCGTCTGCGCCGCTGTCTTTCAGCCAGTTGATCAGGTTGGTGGCGTTCCGGCTCGCGTAGTCCGGACGGACCAGATAATAGGTATCCTGCCAGTCCGCCTGATGATAGGTTACAATATCATAGTTATACAGGATCACCTGCTCGCGGGTGGTCAGACGCGCCGCGTGTGAGAATGGCAGGAATCCTTCAAACAAGCCGCTGTCATAGGCAAAGCAGTTGATTCCGTCAAAGGAGAGCTTCACGCCCGCTTCTTTGGCGGTCGCGATCAATTCTTTCATCTGCTTTTCACCGCCCAGGATGCCTTCCGGATGGATGCTGGTCAGAACACGTTGTCTGACACCGCCGTTACACCAGCCGGTCATCCGGATGAAGAGATTCTTCACTCCGCCGTCCAACAGCTCATTCATGATTTCCTCGCTCTGGGCGAAGGTGGTGACCGGAATGGCTGAATCCACCGGTAGTCCGGCCTTGCTGACAAACTTGTTGATCGCGCCCACCAGTTCAATGTTCACGGGTATTTCCGCGTCCGCGACATCATATCTGGCGTCCGGGATCGAACGGAGATAAGCACCATAGGCGTTTGCCATGTCAACATAGCTTCCGCTCTCGATGAAACGGTAGCGCTGGATCAGGGTATCATCAGGGATCGCGTTCTCGTACATGTAAAGAAGCTGGGCCGTCCGGTTGGACACGTTGAACTTGTCATAATGCAATACATTGTATTTCCCGTATACGGTATTGTAGTTGTTGAAACGGCCGGCGATATCCGCGCAGATCCCGCCAT
This sequence comes from Clostridia bacterium, assembly GCA_045600165.1. Lineage (GTDB taxonomy): Bacteria > Bacillota > Clostridia > Christensenellales > Aristaeellaceae > Aristaeella. The sequence goes on along the minus strand of JAZRXJ010000155.1, from coordinate 31,063 downwards.
AGGCGGTCGCGCCTTCCATGATGCAGATGAAAGAACCGTCTTCCTGTCCGATACCAAAAACAGGGAAAGCATTTCGGGTCTCACTGACGACTTCCGTACGTTCAGTCGCGTAATCCCATCCATACAGATTGGCGTAGTACGGACTTTGGGAAAGCTTTCCGTTGTTGAAATCAATCAGGGCTCCGCCGCCTTCGGGGATCATCAGGAAGCCTTCCTGATCCGGGCCCGCGGCACCGAACATCGGCAGTACACTGATGTAAGTCATGGGAGTATCGCCATCACAACGCAGCGAAGTATATGGTACTTCAACCACGAAATCGTTGCCGTCCAGGCTGTAGATCACGCTGGCGTTGAAGATCGGTCCGTTATTGTCGCGTGTACCTGTCACCAGCGCCTGGTCAATCGCGAATTCTTCCGCGTTGTATCCGCCCTCGGCGAAATAACTTTCGATCTTTTCCTTGTTGGAAGTGGATGTATCGGACTTCAGCATATATACAGCTTCGGTCTCGATGCTCGGGCACATTGCCAGTACAGTATCCAGATCCTTGACTTTGTTGAGTTTATCCGGCTCGATCAGCGTATAGTTGGAGGAGACCTTCTTCTTGGTCGCCTTCTTCATGTTGTCGGTGAACTGGGTATAACGTTCCTTGGTGATGAATGTGGGGATCATAAATTCGCGTTCGATCTTACCGATGGAGTAATCGATCCGAATGGAATTCGCGTCCGGCTGACTGATGGCGTAGGTCTGGTTCTGTTGACAGTACGCATAGTTATTCAGCGGCACTTCACCGCCATTGGTGGTATAGGTCACGTCAAAAGTCGAGTACAGCTCGTCCTTGTTGCTGGTCAACGCGATCGGATCGCTGTCCTTGTCCTTCGGATTGGAATACCAGATCTTCCCGTTTGCTTTATCCGTGATCTGGAACTGGGTGGTGGTCGGATCAAGTTCTAAAAGCAGACGGTCGTTCTCAAGGGTCATCACTTTACTGTCTCCGTCATACCCATTGATCACAGGGGCTTCTCCGTAGGAAGTCTCTTTCTGGCTGTAGATGGGAACGAACACAAACACGACCAGCGCGGCCAGCGCGAGCAGGATGATCAGCGTGATGATCAGATTCCGGAGGAAGTGACTGTTTGTTTTCTGAGTCTTCATATTCATCATTCCTCCTTAATACAGCCTGTAAACGATTTCCCGGTAGAAACTCACGAAGTAGCCCAGAGCATCGCTCAGCAGGCTGAAGAACGTGAGGAGCAGGAAAATGATGACACAGGCGCCGACAACGGTAACAATCAGGAAAACAAACGTTTTGCCGGGACCGTAATCGTGAACTTCCATCAATCCGACAAATACCAGGAATACGCACCAGATAATACTGATGGCAAGCAGTACGCTGTAGAAGCTGGCTTCGTCAAAGGCGAGCATGTTGCTGATCAGGATCAGAGGAGCCTGGATCAGGATATACGGCACCAGCGCGTAGCACATGGCAATGAAAATATCCTTGAATCGTCCCTTACCGTCGAACAGCGTGGTCATGGCCCAGTTGGCGAGACACAGTACGAGGAAGGGCAGCAGCAGCGAACCTGCTTCTTCAAAAACGTTGATATACTGGAGCGGCGAGTTGATAAACTGGAAGTTGGTGAACATCAGTTTGGCGACACGCACGATCAGGAAAACGATCAGGAAGGTAATCGCCGCCGCCAGATTTCCTTTGTGTTCATGGGCCAGATCCCAGAAACCGTCAAACGGATGAGTGATCACATGGAAAGCATACTTCAGACCCTGACGGTAGTCTGCCCACCATTCTTTCCGTTTCGCGGTGCGTACGGCCGGATCAACGGTTTCAGATGTCTTTATGGGCTTTGTTGTTTTCATGCATGATCACCTCCCATTTCATTCTGTTTACGCGTCCAATGACCAGCGGAATGATCAGAACAGCCGCGAGGATCAGCACGATCCACCAGATGTTCTTCTCGACCCATTGTTTGCGGTAGAGCTTGAAGGCCCGACCGTAACTGTCCCTGTCATGCGCCTTTTCAAAATAATCCATTGCTTCTGAGAACTTGTCCTGACGCAGAAGCGCGCGACCGATGCCGCGGAATGCCATGGGATAGTCCGCGTTCAGCTTCATGACTTCATTCCACTGTTCAGCGCTCCTGTCGTATTCACCGATCAGATAGCTTTCATTGGCGTCATAGATCAGCTGACCGTACTCGGTGGGAACAAAGACCGTAACGCTGTTTTCCAGCTGGTCCAGAACAAACAGGTCATAGCCCATGTGTTCGATACTGATGGCACTGGTGAACGCGCCTTCAATATTGCCCTTGGTTCCGAAAGCCCAGAGCATGATGCCCTGTCCGTCATAACCGAAGATGCGCCCGCGGATGCGGTCTACCGCCACATACAGATCGTCCTCAAGCACGGTGATATCGGTAAAGCGGCTGGGACCGTACTGAACGCTCTGTTCTTCCCAGTAAAGATCACCGATCGGGGGTACGCGGTCATTCTTGATCAGGATATCACTTCCGATACCGTTCAGGCGGCGGATCGGTTTGGCATTGTCCCACTCCAGATCGTATTCGTCAAAAACGGTCGTGGTGGCATATACAAAGCCCTCATCATCAATATAGATATTCTCATATTCCGTAGGAACAAACGCCTCGCTCTTCGAACGCTGTTCCTGCGTCTGGAAATATCTCTTCCAGATGTATTCCGCGGTGGAAGTGGTGACTTCGTTTGCCCCGATGAATCCGGTGAAGACAGTGTCCGACTCAAACTTGACCAGACCCTTGTTCACGTTCTGAACCAGCGCGTAAACACGTCCGGCGTCATCGACGACGATCTTCTTGGGCAGGAAATCAAGACTCTGATCGAAAGTGGCGTCTGTGGGCTTTGTGAATTCCTTGATGAAATTCATATCCTTGTCCATCATGACCACACGGTTGTTGCCATAGTCCGCAACATAGATGTTTTCGGCCTTATCCACAAAAACATCGTATGGGGAGCTGATATTCGCTTTATCGCTGCCATTGACAGTGTCAATAATCCGGGTCAGAGCAAACCCGTTTTCATCACGGTGTACCTGCAGGATACGGTTGTTGCCCGTATCGCAGATGTACAGATCGTTATCCCGTACAAACAGACTCTGCGGCTTGCTGATCCGCTGTCCGTTCAGGTTGTCGAGTCCGAGGCTCATACTGTCCAAGACTGTCATGACACGGTAGGCGTCCGGAGAAGCATGAACTTCTTTCCAGTAGTTATAGTTATAGGTATAGGAAGTACTGAAGCCGTCCTTGTTCATATCATAGCTGTCGTTGGAACCGGCTATGGCTGACACAGTCACGGTCAGCATCACAAGACACAGCAGGAACGCCAGATTCCTTTTTAACTTATTCACGCGATCATCCCTCCTGTTTTCATTTTCGTCATCTTTTTCTTCAGTTTAGTCCTTGATACCGGAGGAAGCCATGGTTTCGAGGATCTGGCTCTGGCTGAGGATGAAGATGATGATGGGAACGGAGACGATGACCACCGTAGCGGCAGCTGTCTGTCCCGTACGGGCAATACCGCCCGCCTGAATCTGCTGCAGGGCGAAGACCAGGGTCTTCTTGGCTTCGGAATAGATCACGGTACTGGCGCTGGTATTCCACAGGCTCTGCACGCTGAAAATGATCACGGTCAGCCATGCGGGTTTGACGTTCGGCATTACGATATGCCAGAAGATCCTGAACTCCCCTGCCCCGTCGATATGCGCTGCTTCGATCAGAGCGGTGGGCAGGCTTTCCATGAACTGCTTCATCATGAACAGACCGATGGGAGCCGCGAAGGCGGGCAGGATCAGCGCCCAGTAGGTGTCGATCATTCCCAGACGGCTCATGATCAGGTAGTTCGGGATACCGGTGACATAACCGGAGAACATCAGACCGGTGGTGACCAGGCTGAAGAACAGCCGTCCGCCCGGGAACTGATACTTGGCAAGTACGAAAGCCGCCATGGAAGCGATGATCAGATGCCCGAAGGTTCCGGCAAAGGTAATGAAGAACGTGTTGGTCAGATAACGGCTGAAGGGCACCCAGCTCTGACCCATGGTGACCAGCAGATCGGAGAAGTTATCCATCGTCGGGTGTTGGGCAAAGACCGTGGGCGGGAACTTGAACAGTTCATCCAGAGGCTTCAGGGAGGAGCCGATCAGGAAGACCAGCGGGAAGACCATCAGTACAGCCACCAGAATGAGCAGGATATAGATCCCGATATCACCGCCGATGGAACGGTTGGGATGACGGCGTTTCATCCCGTGTTTCTTGGGTTTCTGGATACGCTCGCCGCGCTGTTCCGCCAGACGTTTCAGCTCGTCCGCGCGGGATCTCTTCTGGGCGGGTCTTGTTGTCCAGTGCTGATCGATGAAGTTATGTACCTTCAGACCCTGATCCAGTTCGAAAGTATACTTGACACCATCATTGGCGGCGTCTTTCAGGACCACGGTCACATCGCTGGTGGTTCCGCCGCGGCGGATGTTATCCAGACGGTTGATTTTTGCGTATTGGAATTCAACAAACGGAGTCTCCTGACCCTTTTTGTAGAAAGCAGCCCCTGTCTCGTTGCAAACCAGCTTGCCGCGGAACTTTTTCCCACTGACCAGTTGCAGGATACCCGCAGAGCTTACTGTATTCAGTTCATTCATGTCAGGTACCTACCTTTCCAAGCAGAGAAGCAATTGCCTTCTTGCACAGGATCATCACCAGGAACAGCAGCGTGGCAATGGCGCTGGCGTAACCCATTTCAAACCGGCTGAAACCGTAGTCGAACAGATGGGTCACGACGGTACGGGCGGCGTAGTCGGTGGAAGGATAACCGCACAAAGCTCTCGGTACGTCGCAGACGTTGAACGCGGATGTGATGCTCATCACCGCGCCGAACAGAAGCATGGGCTTCATGCTGGGCAGCGTGATATGGTACAGTTCCTGCCAGCGGTTGCGGACGCCGTCCACATAACCGGCCTCGTACATGCTGCGGTCGATGCTCTGGAAACCGGCGACAAAGGAAAGGAAACCGGTACCCATGCTCATCCACAGGATAACGATCACCAGGATCGTCATCATGTAGGTGGGATCGGTCAGCCAGAGTTTCGGAGCGTTGATGATGCCGAATTCCATCAGGATGGAGTTCAGCCAGCCATACGCGTCTCCGCGGAAGATGATGGAGAACACAGTGAAAGCGTTACCCGCGATGGAAGGCGCGTAGAAGATAACCACGGCAATGGCTCTCAGCCATTTCGGCAGTTCATTGATGAACCACGCGAACATAAAGGAAAGAATGTAGCCGATAGGTCCCGTGATCACAGCGATGACAAAGGTATTCTTGACAGAAGTCAGAAAGACTTCATCCTGCAGGACCAGGTTGATATAGTTGTCAAAGCCGATGAATCGGGCAGGTTCCAGAATGTTGTAGTAGGTGAAGCTGTACCAGATGGATGTCACGATCGGCAGGACAAAGAAAGTAATGAACAGGATCGCGTAAGGCGCCAGGAACAGATAGCAGACCTTATTCCTCTTGGCCTGTGCCAGACCGTGCTGAAGATTTTCTCTCTTCATCCTGACATATCTGGACATCAATGACTGAGTTTGTTGCATTTTTCTTTTTCCTCCTTTCCCGTCAGTCGATCGGCAGGTTGAATTCCCGCCGCTTGATCTTGATTTCTTCGTTGATCGTTCTTGTGTAGTTCAACAGCGCCTCGCGCGTATCGATCTTTTCGTTGATGACCTTACGGATTGCGTTGGTGATGTGACGGGTGGTGGAATAACCGCCGGCGATTTCCGGGAAGCCACGGGTCTTGCCCATCTGTTCTTCCAGAACATCCAGCTGATCTCTGGACCAGGCAAGCTGCTTCAGGGCGTCGCGATTGGCAGTCTGATAACGCGCGCTGGATCCCAGGATACTTTCCATCTCACGGCCGAAACGGACCTGACTGTCCGCGCTGACCCACCATTTGATGAATTCCCAGCTGTTTTCCTTGACCCGTTCATTGTCGGTCGCGACGATCATGCTGCACAGACCGTCCGTATGTACTGTATTGTCCATAGTTCCGTCTTCCTGAATCGTTCCGAGGAAGGGGGCGAAGTCCCACAATCCCTTGATTTCAGGAGCGGAAACCATCAGTGTGTTATAGGTGGCGTAGGATGCGACACCCAGAGGCATCTCACCGCTTCTGAAGCGGCTGACAAAGTCGTAAACCACCGGGAGCCCGTAGTCGTTGTACAGGCTGGTGTACAGCTTAAAGGCGGCCACACCGCTTTCACTGTCGATCAGCGTGCGCTTGGCGTCATCATCATAAATGGCTCCGCCGTTCTGATAGACCAGAGAGTTGAATATGGAAATATCAGAAAGCGCGATATCCGGGTAGGGCACGCCGACAGTCAGGCTGTTGCCCTGAATGGTGGGCAGCATATTGACCAGGTCCTGCCAGGTCCGGGGAACTTCCAGTCCCAACTCATCCAGAACGTCCTTGCGGTAGAACAACAGGTTGAAGTTTTGTGTTTCCGGCATGCCATAGACACCCTTATGTTCACCGTCATTGTAAGTCAGAGGATCGAGAATGCTCTGGTAGAAGGGAGCAGACGCCTCCTGGAAATCCGGGAACTGTGTCAGATCCTCAACAGCGTTACGCATCGCGTAGTTGACCGCGAACCAGCCGCTGACGCTCATGACCACGTCCGGGCCGTTTCCGGCAACCACGGCGGTCAGGATGGCGTCCGCGGCAACCAGCTTGACGTTGACATGGATCTCCCTGCCCAGTTTTTCCTTGGTCATGGGCGTAAAGGAATCATCGATCATGGTCTTCAGTACGGTGGACTGGTCACGGCCGGTGACGATCCAGACTTCGATCAGGTCATCATCGTTTCCGTTATCCTCGTACTTGTTTCCCAGAGAGTTGTAATCCACAAAGAAGGAAGCAACACAGGACTTGATTTCATGCCAGGTGCGGTTAAAGAAGTTTTCTCCGTTGCCGGGGATCTTCGCGTTCTCACCGGTCACCAGGATATAGTCCACATCCAGTTTGGATTCAGACATGTTCTGCATCGCGGTACCAAGGGAAGTGATATTATCTTTGAAGTTGGCAAACGATTCAGTCAGTCGGTAGCTGTCAGCCACGAAGGTTTCGAGCTGATGCGCCAAAGTCTGCGCGACGGCGACACGGTCGCTCTTCTGGCCGGTGATCGCTACGGTATCATCCACCAGTTTATAAAGACGCTGGCTTTCCAGGGTCATCTTGTCGATGACTTCCGGATACACAGCCTGAATATTGTAATCACGGAAACGGTCGGGGTTTGCGCCGGTCAGGACCAGGATCTTGCGGTAGATCTGGTTCAGATTGAAAATGCTGTCCTCCACCTGGGAAAGGACCGGTCCCATTTCGCCCATGGTCACTTCCAGACGGATGCTGTGTTTGCCGGCGGTCAGCCAGAAACGGTAGGGATTCCCGTCCTGATCCGCCAGAGTACGCATACTCCAGTTGGTATCATAGGTAAACGCGATGGACGCGAGATCGTCAAAGGGGACTTCTCCATCAATGTAAACGGTACGGCAGGACATACCGCCGCGCTGATAGATCTGTCTTGCCTTGACAGTAATATTGTAGTATCCGTCTTCCGGAACATCGAAGTTCCATTCGATCCATTGGCCGGCCTTGGTCCATGGATCACCGCCGATGTAATTCAGCACGGTGGTGGTCACAGAGTTCGGTTCTGTGGACGGTGAAGAACGGTCATAACGCGCGTACAGGGACGGATCTGAACGCACGACAGAATCCTCGCCCTGGATTTTCAGGGTGAGATTCTTTGCGTCGTCGCTCATTTCTGTCTCCGGAGCCGAAGCGATGTATTCATCGTAAGTCCTGTATTCCTGGATGGGAGTCAGCGTCAGCTTACGAATGATCACAGGCTCATTGACAGCACGGAAGCTAAGGGTGTTCTCGCCTTCCTGGAAACAGAAGCGGTACGGTTCCGTGGTGTAGCCCATATCATCCCGGCAATAGGCGGTCTGCCAGTCATACATTTCCACCTGTGTGGGCCGGATCTGATTTCCCTGGTTGTCCACGCGTACTTCCGCTCCGTCATGCCAGAGTCTGGAGAAACACAAAGTGGACGCGCCGCTGAAAGGCAGCTCGCCGTTGATCATCAGTTCGCGTTCAATATCCACACCTCTGGACTCAGTAGTCAGATATTCGATCCGGATATTGTACATCCCCTCACTGGGAACGTTCACCTTCCAGCTTACAATGGAGCCGTCTTCGGTCAGCAGACCGTCATCCGTCTGCGTCGCGTCACCTTCAAAGGCAAGCATGTCCACGTCGATCTCTTCCGTACCGAAAGGGACCCCTTCATGGGCTGCCAGATAGGCGTTGTAAGTGTCCTTGCGCTCCATCCCTGAATTGTCCTGAGTGAGATCGACGCCGGCGTATTTTTCTTTGAAATCGCTCGCGCCTTTGGGAAGCAGAATGATTCCCGCCACCACCAGGACAACACAGATGACTCCGATCAGGATATTCCGTGCTTTTCTAGTCATGAGTCCATCTCCTGCCGCGCTGCCTTCTGCAGCGCATAGTAATAGAAAACAAGAAGTTGTTTTCTTGCCAAAGGGGTAAATGTGCACAAATATATGCGCTTTATTATATCAATATGAACAACGGAATGTCAATTGACTCGTGACATTTGACTGTCTCTTCTGTGATTTATGAAAATAACTTGTGCGTACATGTGAAAAATTCCAATTCTCTTTGTTTTTACAATAACAGCGGCATCATAAAATACAGAGTCGGTCCGTATTTGTTACGGTAATTTAATCTTTTCTTTAGAATATGAAATACTGTCTTTCTGTTGTATTTCAATCATTGATGGTCCTGCATACATCACGGGCCCTTTCATTTTGTCCGTACATTCGTTATAATAAGGAAAGATCAATAATGGAGGATAAATGGAATGAGAAAAAACCTCTTTCTGGTGTTCGTACTTCTGTCCGTTCTGGTATTCATTGCCTTGCCTGCCTGCGCGCAGGAGACTGTGCTCGATTTTGAAGACGGGACCAATCCCGGATTCTCCAGGTATGGCGGCTGTTCCTATGGCGTTACGGATACCGATGCCGCGTCAGGCAGCTTCTCTTTCTCTGTGAATGAACGTCCTGAAGATATTGCTGCCGGTGTGGAGATCCGTACCGGAAAGATGGGAATCGGTAAAGGAGATACCGTCGCTGTCTCCTTCCGGGTCAAGCAGTTATCGGAAAACACCGGTCATTTTCTCCTTGCCTGGACAGCCGGAGATGATCCCGTGATCCTTTCCGCGGAGCTGCAGCCCGGAGAATGGACCGAAGTCTGTGGTGAATTCACCTGTGACAATACCGGCAACCTGCGCTTTACCACGGATGAAGCCCTGTACGGAGCCGATTTCCTGCTGGATGATATCACTTTCAAGACGATGGCAGTCACTGCCCCGTCAGGCGAAAAGGACTGGGGTAAATGGCCTTCCGATCTTCCTTCCCTGAAAGAAGTATACGCCGATCACTTTCTCTTCGGCTCAGAGCTGGCAGGATCCGAGTTTATGGATATTGGTAAACTTCAGTTCTACAAGCAGCAATTTGCGATCATGACTCCCGGCAACGAATTGAAACCGGATTCTGTTTTTGACAAAAGCGCCAGCCGCAAGCTGGTCACCGAAACAGGCGATGAGACCCAGGTAGCTGTCACATTGAAGGCCGCGAAAGCGTTCCTACGTTATTGCCAGTCCAGCGGTATCCCGGTTCACGGTCATACCCTCCTGTGGCACAATCAGACACCTCTCGATTTCTTCCGCCTGGGCTACAGTTCCTCCAACGAGCTTGCTTCCCGTGAAATCATGCTCGGACGTATGGAAAACTATATCAAAGCTGTGATGGAAATTACTGAATCCGAATATCCGGGACTGATTGTATCCTGGGATGTGGTGAACGAAGTGATGAGTGATTCTGTCAGTGATATCCGCACCGATGTACTTTGGTACAAAACAGTCGGACCTGACTATATCGAAAAGGCTTTTGAATACGCGCGTAAATATGCCCGTCCCGATGTCATTCTCTGCTACAATGATTACAGTACCCCAAACCCCACTAAATTGAAAGGGATCATGAAACTGCTGACTGCCCTCACAGAGCAGGGGAATATCGACTGTTATGGTTTCCAGGCGCATTACCAGAATGACTGGCCTTCTGTGTCCATGGTTGAAAACGCGCTTAAGCAGATCACATCCCTTGGCCTGAAGATCCGTATCAGTGAAATGGATATCAAGGTGAACGCGAAAACGGATGCCAATTTCCAGCTTCAGGCCAAACGTTATAAGGAACTGATGGATCTTTTTGTGAAATATGATCAGGATATCATTGCGGTTCAGCTTTGGGGCGGCACCGATGATACCAGCTGGCTCAGTACAAATTATCCGCTCCCCTTCTCCGCTTATGGCAAACCTAAACCCGCCTTCTGGGCCCTCGTCGGCGAGGACGAGCAGTAACCTTATCCGCGCCGCGCAAAACCCGCGCTTCCGGAAATATGGAAGCGCGGTTTTTATATGAAAAAAGCGCCTCCGCGAAACGGAGGCGCAGTGGTTGACTGTTTATCAGAAGCAGCCCTGAGCCAGCATGGCTTCGGCAACCTTTTTGAAACCGGCAATGTTGGCACCGGCCACCAGGTCGTAACCCAGACCGACTTCTTCAGCAGCTTCGGCGGAAGCGTCATGGATGTTCTTCATCATCTTCTTCAGCTGAGCATCAACTTCTTCAGCGGTCCAGACCAGACGTTCAGAGTTCTGAGCCATTTCCAGACCGGAGACACCGACGCCGCCGGCGTTGACAGCCTTGGAAGGAGCAACGATCATGTGCTTCTGCTGACGCAGGAAGTTCAGAGCGTCATTGGTGGTGGGCATGTTGGCCACTTCGATGTAGTACTTCACGCCGGAAGCGGCAATCTTCTGAGCCCATTCCAGATTGACATCGTTCTGGGTGGCGGCAGGCATGACGACATCCACATCGGTGGCGCCCCAGTGCTTGGTGCCTTCCACGAACTTGCAGCCGAACTTTTCAGCATAGGGCTTGCAGTGCATAGGATCCTTCTGGCGCATATCCAGAATGAAGTTCAGCTTTTCGTCGCCGCAGATTCCGTCGGGATCATAGACATATCCGTCGGGGCCGGCCATGTAGGTGACCTTTGCGCCAAGTTCGGCAGCCTTCTTCATGATGCCCCAGGCCACGTTGCCATAACCGGAAACAGCAATACGCTTGCCTTCGATGGTATCGCCTTCATGCTTGAGCACTTCGCACAGATAGTAGACAGCGCCGTAGCCGGTCGCTTCGGGACGGATCAGGGAACCGCCGTAACTGAGACCCTTGCCGGTCAGGACACCGTTCTCCCAGACGCCCTTGGTGCGGCGATACTGGCCGTACAGATAACCGATTTCACGGGCACCGACACCCATATCACCGGCGGGAACGTCAACATCGGGTCCGATATAACGATACAGCGCGGTCATGTAGCTCTGGCAGAAGCGCATTACTTCGGCATCAGATTTGCCGGCTGGATCGAAGTCAGAACCGCCTTTACCGCCGCCCATGGGCAGACCGGTCAGGCTGTTTTTGAAGGTCTGTTCAAAACCGAGGAACTTGATGATGCTCTCATTAACATTCTTCTGGAAGCGGAGACCTCCCTTGTAGGGTCCGATGGCACCGTTGAACTGGCAGCGCCAGCCGCGGTTGGTCTGCCACTTGCCGTTGTCGTCCATCCAGACAACACGGAAGGTGAACATACGTTCGGGTTCGGTCATGCGGTTCAGAATGTCGTACTTTTCGTATTCGGGATGCTGTTCGATAACAGGATCCAGGGAAGTGAGAACTTCTTCAACTGTCTGGCAGAACTCGGGTTCAGTGCCATGCTTTGCCTTTACGTTTTCAAGGACGCTTGCGAGATAAGCATTCATAGTCAATTCCTCCTGCGGTCAAATTTCGGTGAAATTATAGCACTCGGAAAACATGATTGCAATTTCTCACAGATAAAAATGCACAATTAGCACAAAAAAGAAGCGGCCGCATCAGCAGCCGCACCTGTTACACATCATTTTTCTTTCCTTGTTCAGTGGGTTGGATTCCCGCGTATCGTTCCATAAACTGCTCCAACTTCAGTGGACGGTCATAGTAATACCCCTGTGCCAGTACATCACCGAAAGCACGGATGTGCTCTGTCATTTCTTCCGACTCGATTCCTTCAAAGCAGACAGCAGTTTCTCTGCTTTCAGCTCCCTCACACAAGGCTTTGGTATAAGCGACGCTCCTTTCATTGGTTTCGAGGCTCATGACAAACTCACGGTCCAGTTTTACTTCATCGACATCAAGATTCAGCAACAGATCGATTGTTGAATATCCGGTTCCCATATCATCGAGCGCCATGCGGATACCCTGTGCCCGGAGACCCTTGACACGTCGTTCAAGCAGGTCAAAATTCATGGTCTTACAGCGTTCTGTCAGCTCCAGTACCAGATGATCTGCCGGATACTGCTCTTCTTCCAAAATCTTCAGTACATCTTCAGCGAAATGACGATCGCGGAGCTGTGTGGCTGTGATGTTGACGCTGATTCTGAATTCAGGACAGAATTGCAGTACCTGCTTGGCATCGCGGATAGCCCAGCGCAATATCGTAATCCCAAGAGTATCGTAGCATGGATCATTCTCGAGCATGGCAATAAAGCTTGCAGGCGGGATTTCACCTTTTACCGGATCATTCCAGCGGATCAGTGCTTCTGCTCCGATCAATGCCCCGTCCTTCACACGGATGATCGGCTGATATTTAAGATAGAAGCGTTCCTGTTTATTGGTGGCGTCTTCATAAACTGCCGTCATCAGCTTGATTTCTTCATTCTGATTCTCTTTCGGTTCAAAGAAGACAACGTCGGTAGTATCTGTCGCGTATGCTGTATTCATAGCGTACAGCAAGGCACCACGCAGCGCGTGATGGTCGCGGAACTCGCATTCCGGCATACATACAGCCGCGCCGTACGCTCGTATTGGAATCACATGATCCTCAACCCGGATCCCACTCTCACATTCATGTCGGATATTCCTGAATACAGATTTGATTTGTTCCTTATCCGCGTTCTGGAAGAGCAGCGCAAATTCCGTCCCGGAGTTTGAAAATGCTCTCCCATGCTCACCCGCTATCCGACTCACTGTATCGCAGAAGTTTTTGATCAGCATAATACTCTGATCATAACCATAAACGATTCGTATCCTGTTCAGGTTACCATTGCTCAGTTTCAGGATGGAGAATTCCTTTCCGGTAAGGATATTCTCTTCCACAATATCGTCCAGTGTCTCATAGTCGGGTAGCCCCGTTATTTGATCCCGGTTGGCTCTACAACCATGGTTGTACAGTGTTCCGGCAAAGATATCGGGCTGACCGTCTTTACCGTGATAGATGCTTCCGCGACAAGTGCAGGAAACATACTCATTGTTACGGTTGAGTGCCCGGTATTGGCAGAAATGGTATTGCTTTTTGCCGGTCACGGTGGCTGTCAGATCTTCAAGGAACAGTTTCTGATCATCCGGGTGGATCTTCTTGCTCCAGACCTTATCGAACTCGGTAAAGAATTCAGATTCCAGTCCGAATTCCTCTTTCCATTCCGGATCGATACGCATGACTCCTGTTTCCATGTTCAGCAGGAACGGATAGGTATTTTCGCTCGAAGCGCACATAGCATCAAAGATCCTGTCAGTTAAGCCGGTCAGATTCAGTTTTGTTCCGGTGCTGATATGTGAATAAGCTTGATCACGTTTGATTTCTGTCTTGTTGCGATACATCATATAGTCTGCGATCCGCAGAACATCTCTCAGAGATTTATACTCTGGAGAAGAAACAGCATATCCGATAGCGATCACAGGAGTACAGGGCAGATTTCCGGACTGTTCCTCACAGGTCTGCCGTACGCGCAGCAGGTCTTTCTGAATCGTTTTTTCATTGACTTTCCGATATATTGCCAGAAACTCATCACCGCCCATCCGATAGACTTTCTCGGCATTTCTCATTCCGTTCAGCATAGCAACTGCAACAAAGCTGATGCATTCATCACCTGCCGAATGGCCATAGAGTCCGTTGATGGACTTCAGATTATTGATGTCAGCAAACACAAAAGTATAGGCAATATCAGGCTTCTGAATGAATTCAGCATCGTATTTTTTAATGTCTTCCTCATAAGTATTTCTTGTATAAACACCGGTCATGGCATCCAGCATCATTTTATGTTCCAGAGCTGCCGCCGGATTTTCCGTTGAAAAGAAGAAGCCAACCGTCACGATAGTGATGGCGCCGCCGGTAAACAGCAGTTCTCTCCATACGATCTGAGCCGCTTCCACAATAATCAGCAGCAGCATCATAGGAACCAGTGAGTAGCGAACTGAATGGGTCAGTTTATGCCAGTTGATAGAAATCAGCAGTAACCCGGTAAGAAAGTACAGAAACGCGACACCGTATCCGACATAAGCTGCAGGACCCGTACTCGACCAGGTACCGGTACCAGTGACTTCGACAAATTCGATTGGTAAAAAAGGCAGCATGCACAAATACAGCATCGGTGGAATCAGTGTCAGGATAAACCACTTCTGCTTGCCTTTCCCGAAGATCAATTTGAGAATATAGTTAAAGATCTCATAGGAGAAGAATATAGCCGTCATGTAAAAGATCACATGCATCAGATAGTTGACCGCATGCGGTACCTGTTCAGTATGGTTGACCGTCCATACAGTAATGATATCCATAATGACGTGAGTGATTGCAAAAGCAATCAAATGGGTAAACGTGCGGCTGTCCTTCCCCAGCCTGTATTGTTTTGACAATGTGGCCAAAAAAACCAGTATGATCAGGCACACTGCCTCCGCTCTCAAGATAAGAACTGGATACATGGTCTTCTCCTCCATTTTATTTTCACATCACCGGGGAAAGTCTTTTCACGAATGTCAATATTTGTAAGAGTCAATATATTCCTTTATTCTGCATAATAATTCAATCAATATAATAAGTTACATCAGCATAGCAGTCAAGTAGTGTTTTTCATTCTTTAGGGACTCGGGAGTTTGACACTTGTAAGGGACCAAAAAGCTCAGAGGCATTGAAAAGCCTTTATTTTTTTGTCAAATTTTCTTCATTTTGGTGTTGTATGTGTTGTAACTTTGTGGTATAATAGTCAGGGGGTGACTTTATGAAGCTCTATTATGACAAAAGGCTTAGCGATCCGACTTATTACGCCCAACAGGGCGTTCGTAACGGGAAAAAGACAACGACCCGAAATGTAAAGAACTTTGGTAAACATTCAGAATTGCTGAAAATAACAGACGATCCGCTTGCGTATGTGAAAGCCGAAATCGAAAAGATGAACGCTGAATACCGGTCCGGTCGTATTCAAATGGAAATGACATGTGATTTCAATGAGAGAGTTAAAAAAACTGATCGGGCTTTCTCCTTATCTACCGCTGTAAACACCGGATACTTTTTTCTGCAAAGTATCATGGGGCAACTGAACTTAAAAGAGTTTTTCTCGCAAATCACTGCAGACAGAAAGATGACATACAGCTGTTATGACATTAACCGATTCCTGACATATGCCCGGATTCTGGACCCTCGATCCAAGTATGGTACATGGGATCGTCTGGACACCTATTACGAGAAACCGGATTTTGCTTATCAGCATATTATGCGGTTCATGGATGTACTGGAAGATCATTACGATGAATATCTGACATGGCTTTACAAGCAGAGCAACAATGTGATAACACGGCAAACTTCTGTCATGTATTATGACTGCACCAATTTCTATTTTGAAGTGGAAAAAGCCGACGAGGAATATACTGACCCTGTCACAGGAGAAGTTCTGAAAGGGCTGCGTCAATACGGATTCAGTAAGGAACATCGCCCAAATCCCATTGTCGAAATGGGCCTGTTCATGGACCAACAGGGTATTCCGGTCAGTATGTGTCTGCACCCCGGAAACACGAGCGAACAGCTGACTGCGGTCCCTTTGGAGAGAGAAATTGTCAAAACACTGGCGGGCGCCAAGTTTATCTATTGTTCAGACGCCGGTCTCGGTTCCTACAATATCCGCAAGTTCAACAGCCTTGGCGGCCGGTCCTTTATTGTTACCCAGTCCATTAAAAAACTGAGTGACGTTCTGAAGGAAGCTATCTTTGAGGGTGGAGATTACAAGCTCCTTTCAAATGATGAGCCCATATCCATCCTGCAGATGAAGGAATTTGACCGGTTTAAAGAGGAGAATCTCCCGCTCTACAAGGATTTTGCCTACAAAGTTATTCCCGCGGATCATGTGGTGGATCTTGGTCTGTATGAGGAAAAGCGTCTCAAGAACGGCAAAGTGAAGCGTGTGAAAGCCACCGGTGAATTAAAGCAATCGCTGATTGTGACCTTTTCCAGAAAGATGATGGAATACCAGCGTGCTGTTCGTAATCGCCAGATTGAACGTGCAAGAATAATGCTGTCGAACAATGATCCAGAGGAGATTAAGAAAGGTCCCAATGATGTTAGACGATTCATGAAGCGAATCGCTTCTACGCGCGACGGAAACAAAGCTGTTGTCAGCTATGTGATCGATGAAGAAAAGATTGCCGAAGAAGAAGTCTATGACGGTTTCTACGCGATTGCTACCAACCTCGATGATGATCCAAAGGAGATACTCTCTATCTCGAAGAAACGCTACCAGATTGAAGACTGTTTCCGGATCATGAAAACCAACTTCTCCGGTCGTCCCGTGAATCACCGTGATCCTGACCGGATCAAAGCCCACTTTCTGATCTGCTATACCGCTTTGCTGGTTTACCGCCTGTTGGAGGCAAAACTCAACAGCCAAGGAACGCACATTACTACAGATAACTTGATTTCGACGTTGAGGAATATGAACGTTGTTAATGTCCATGATGTTGAATATATGGCCCTGTATGAAGGGAGCATTGCCCTTGACGCTCTGACACATGCATCCGGTATGATTCTCGACCGTTTACACTACCACCCAAAGGAGCTTAACCAACTGTTGAAAAAACATTTAAAGTAATGCCTCCATACAACACTTTTTTGAATGAGCAAAACCCGCTATGCGTTGTATTTCAACGCCTAACGGGTTTTGCTTTGCTTCCAACTGTCAAACTCGGGATATAATAAGTTACATCAGCATAGCAGTCAAGTAGTGTTTTTCATTCTTTAGGGACTTTTTGAAAAAACCTGACATTTCTGTCAGGCTAAATTGAAATTCGTGATTCTGTGCAATCAGCTTCTGATCACCGCTTGATGCTCTTCGGCCGCGCTAAGCAGTTTCTTCATTGCGCCGTTGATTTCTTCTTCCGTCAGCGTATGATCCGCGCCGCGGAAAATGAAGCTGAAAGCAATGGACTTTTTGTCAGCGCCAAGCTGCGCGCTGCGGTAAACATCGAACATTTTCGCGTCTTCCAGGATCTTTCCGGCTGCTTTGGACATGGCTTTCAGAAGCGGTCCGACCGCGGTCGTTTCAGGCATGACCAGACTCAGGTCACGGCTGACTGCCGGGTATTTGGGAAGCAGTTTCACCGTTGCCATCGGTTTACGGAGCATGGCAATCTGTGTCAGATCCAGTTCCGCGACATAGGCTCTGGCAGGCATATCGAATTTTTCTCTGACAGCGGGATGGATCTCACCCAGTGTGCAGACGACCTCACCGTTATGCGTCAGTACCGCTCTGCGACCGGGATGATAGTAGCATTCAGCTCCCTGTTCGCACTCTGTATCAATACCCATAGCATTGAAAACACGTTCCGCGGCAGCACGCACGGCAAAGAAATCGACATCCTTGCCATACATTCCCAGGCACAGCTTCTGCGTCTCGGTCGGAAGGTTTTCTTCGGTCCGGTGGTTCGGATCAAATACAGCGGATGCTTCATAGAGTTTCGCTGTTTCATTTCCGCGGTTCATATTCAGTGCCAGTGTTGTCAGCATTCCGGGAACCAGCGTGGTCCGCATGACACTGGTATCTTCGCCCAGCGGGTTCAGGATCGGCATCATGTCATACCTGTGATCTCCGGCAGGCAGACCGAGCTTTTCGACACTCTTCGGGCTGACAAAGGAGAAGTTCATGATTTCGTAGAAGCCGATACCTGTCAGCAGTTGACTGACCTGATCCTTCAGACGCATCCGTTCGCTTCTTCCGCCGGGAGTGGTTTCGCCTCTCAGACGGGTTCCGGGAATATGGTCATATCCGTAAACACGGAGCGCTTCCTCGCAAAGATCTGCCTCACCGTCAACGTCCTGTCTGTAATCGGGTACAGTCACGGTCAGGGAATCACCGTCCTGCTCCACGCCAAAGTTCAGTTCTTTCAGGATCCTTACGATATCAGCGTCAGGAATATCCACGCCGGAGCGCTTGGCGATCCTGCGGCAGGATGCCTTGATAGCCGGCAGTTCTTCAGGATTCGGATACAGGTCGATCACTCCGCTGACAACGTCACCGGCATCCAGCTCATTGATGAGCTGGCAGGCGCGATCCATAGCCTCCATGGCGGTACGGCAGCACACTCCCTTTTCAAAGCGGCCGCTGCTTTCGGTCCGGATGCCCAGATTGCGACTGGTCACACGGACAGAAGCCCGGTCAAACACAGCACATTCAAACATCAGGGTATGTGTCTTTTCTGTGATTTCACTTTCTTCACCGCCCATGATACCTGCCAGGCACGAAGGTTTATTGGCGTCACAGATCACCAGCTGTCCGGGAACCAGATCGTAATCCTTGCCGTCCAGTGTGGTGATCTTCTCACCCTCCGCCGCGCGTCTGACAATGATCTGATGTCCGTCAACCATGTCAAGGTCAAAAGCATGCATGGGATGTCCGGTCTCCAGCATCACAAAGTTGGTGATATCCACCACATTGTTGATGGAGCGCATTCCGGCGCCGTGCAGATACTTTCTGAGCCACATGGGGCTCTGACCGATCCGGATATTCTTGACCACGCGTGAAATGTAGCGCGGGCAGAGATCGGGATCCTTCACTTCAACACTGACATAGTTATGAATGTCGTCTCCGCATTCTTTCACGGAGATTTCAGGCTTGGTGAAAGTCGTTCCGCAGGCAACAGCGGTCTCGCGAGCCATTCCCCAGACACTCAGACAGTCAGGCCGATTGGCCAGCACTTCAAAGTCCATGACGGTATCATCGATTCCCAGAATAGGACGTACATCGGCTCCCAGCGGATACTCTTCCCGGAAGATCAGCAGACCTTCTTTCCCGCACGATGGATAGAGTTCGACTGGTACACCCAGTTCGTCAGCGGAGCAGAGCATGCCAAAGGATTCGACGCCGCGCAGTTTGCCCTTCTTAATAACGGTCCCGTCAGGCATTTTCGCGCCGACTGTGGCAACAGGGACCAGGATCCCGGCCTCGCAGTTGGGAGCACCGCAAACGATCTGCAGCAGTTCTTCCCCGCCGACATCCACGGTGGTCACATGCAGATGATCACTGTCCGGATGTGCTTCGCAGGTCATGACTTTACCCACGACGATTCCTTCGATTCCGTGCGCGAGATCATCATAGCCCTCCACGCCGTTGCCGATCATGATCATTTTATTCATATAGCTTTCGGCATCCATATTGATAGGTGCGTACTCGCTGATCCATTTCATTGGCAGTTTCATATTTGTTTCCTCCTTCGCTCTTCTGCTTACCGGAATTGTCCAAGGAAACGGACATCACCCTCGTACAGCATCCGCAGGTCACCGACGCTGTAGCGCTGCATGGTGATACGTTCGAGACCGATACCGAAAGCAAAGCCGGAATAAACGGTGCTGTCAATTCCACACGCTTCAAGCACTTTCGGGTTGACCATTCCGCCGCCGAGCACCTCGATCCAGCCGGTGCCCTTGCAAACGCGGCAGCCTTTGCCATGGCAGGCCGCGCAGGTCAGATCCACTTCGGTACTGGGTTCGGTGAACGGGAAGAAGCTCGGACGGAAGCGGGTGGTGATTCCTTTGCCGTAGATCCGCTCTGCGAAGGCATTCAGAGTTCCGCGAAGGTCTGCCATCGTCACGTCTTTGTCCACGACAAGACCTTCCATCTGATGGAATACAGGGCTGTGGGTGGCATCCATCTCGTCCGCGCGATAGACGCGACCGGGGCAGATCACGCGGATGGGTGGCTTGCGGGTCAGCATGGTTCTGGCCTGCATGGGGCTGGTATGCGTACGCAGAACAATATTCTCATCCATATAGAAAGTATCCTGCGCGTCTCTGGCGGGATGATTCTTCGGAATATTCATGAGTTCGAAATTATAGTGATCCAGTTCAACTTCGGGACCTTCCACCACTTCAAAGCCCATACCCGCAAAGCAGTCGACCATCTCATTCATGACCAGTGTCAGCGGATGCTCGCTTCCGGGATTCGGTACAGGGATCGGTTGAGTCACATCAATCGCTTCAGAAGCAAGAGCAGCTTCCTGTTCCTTTGTTTTCAGCATTGCCTGTCTTGCATCGAGAATTCCGGTGAATTCTTCACGCGCGTCGTTGATCAGCTGTCCGGCCTGAGGACGTTCTTCAGGACTCAACTGACCCATGCCGCGAAGAAGTGCAGTCAGTTCGCCTTTTTTACCGACAATACGGACACGGAGAGCATCCAGCTGTTGTGTATTTTCCGTTCCTGCCAGTTCATTGTTGAGAAGTTCGCGTATCGCCTGAATCTTTTCAGTCATATCCATGCTGCGTTCATTCCTTTCACGCTAATAGTGCAATTTTATCACTTCGGTAGTCTCTGTGCAAGCTTGCGTTTTCATTTACTGCAGGGCTTCCAGCAGAGTATCCCTGTTACTTCTCATAACCTGTTCATACAAGTCAAGAGGAACTTCGGTTTCCGGTCCGGTGACCATCGGGTCCAGCATAAAGACAGGGGCTCCGGTCTCCTCCGCCAGAAGTCTTGCGTTCAGATCTTCATACTGCGGCTCAACAAACAGCGGCGGAAGGCCAAGTTCCCTGACAGTGGCAATCAGTACAGACATTTCTTTAGGCGTCAGGACCTCACCGGGTTCCCGGTTGACAACCGCCAGTACATTCAGTCCATATGCCTGCGCGAAATAAGGAAATGCCTCATGAAAAGTCACGATCCCGTTTGCCTTCAGTGTTGTCAGGGTGCTTTTCAGTTCGGCGTCCAGTTCGGCAAGTCGGGCGGTGTATTTATCTTCATTGGCTGTGATCTGTTCCGTGTATTGCGGATAAACGTTTTTCAGCCCGTTCGCCAGGTTGTGAACCATGGTGACAGCATTCCCCGCGTCCAGCCAGACATGCGAGTTGACTGTTTCCCCTTCTTCTTCCTCACCGATCTGCAGCGCGTTTCCTTCGGTGATAAAGTCAAGTCCATCTGACGCGGTCACGACAGGCAAATCTGAAAATGTTCTGAATACAGTATCAAGGTAGCTTTCCATCCCGGCTCCGTTGATCAGAAAAACATCAGCTGTTGCCAGCACCTTCATGTCACCGGCCTGAAGCTGATAATCATGGAGACATCCGGTACCGGGGGCCGCCAGATTCCTGACTTCCATCCCGTCAATTCCTTCTGTCAGATTCAACGTAAAGATCCAGACAGGATAAAAGGAAGTTACCACTTTTTCCGCCTGCACGCATACAGGAGCTGCCGCAAGGGCCAGAACCAGAAACAATATGATCAGTCGTTTCATGTCAGGAATTCCTCCATTGGTATAATGCCTTGATTGGATCCGGCAGTTTCCCGTTATTGCTGTTACCCGGCCTCTGCCGTTCCGGTTGATCTGACCGCGGTTTATTCACGGTCGGATGCGTTCTATTTTAGCATAAATCCATCCACACACGCGATATAAATCTGACACTTTTCTTTCAGAATGTTACATTTTTTAGTATTTTTTTGTTCTGAAGTCTGTTTATCGGACCCCGGAGACAGATTTGTACGCCGAAAAGCAAGCCGATTATCGCAAATCTTGTGGTTGCTCGAACCTCATATACAAAACCTTGAAAAAAAGTTATCAACAGATTATGACATTTTCGTGTTTTCGTGAATTCCTGTCACGCTTGAAATTCCTATCTTTTTTTGATATAGTTAAAAAGCTTGCCGCATGGAACAAAGTTTTCCACATGCAGTTATCCACAGTCTGTTTATCAGAAACTGTGTTTAGGTCGCTGCTTGTGCGGCATTCATGATTGTTTTTGATTCCCTGCGGGGATCAGATAGAGTTCGGAGGCTTGTTTACTGTGAAGGATATGGAGACCCTGTGGGAAGACACATGCCGCCTGCTGCGTGAGGAAATGTCCGAGATTTCCTACCGCACCTGGGTTGAAGACAATCTTACTCCTGCCCGTGTGGATGGAGATGTATTGCTTGTTGTCATTACCATGGAGAATATGCGCAGCATTATCCAGTCCAAATACAGCAACCTGTTCTCCTCCTGTCTTTCCCAGGCTGCCGGAACCCCTATGACATTCAGCATTGTAACCCGTTCGGAGCTGGATCGTGTTGAAACGGAACCGGAACCCGGTGATCCGCATTTGAATCCGAAATATACCTTTGAGAATTTCGTGATCGGCAGCGGTAACCGTTTTGCCCACGCGGCCGCTGTTGCCGTCGCTGAATCCCCTGCCGAAGCATATAATCCCCTGTTCATCTATGGTGGTGTCGGACTGGGCAAGACCCATCTGATGCAGGCCATCGGCAATTATATTCATGAACAGCAGCCGGATAAAAAGATTCTCTATATCACCAGTGAGAATTTCACCAATGATCTGATCGATGCCATTCAGCAGAAAAAAACTTATGAATTCCGTGACCGGATCCGTACCGTGGATATCCTCATGGTGGATGATGTTCAGTTCATCGCCGGACGTGAAAGTACTCAGCAGGAATTTTTCAACACCTTCAACGAACTGCATAATGCCGGTAAGCAGATCATTCTGACCAGTGACAAGCCGCCTAAGGATATCGCGCATCTGGAAGAACGTCTCTGCAGCCGTTTTGAGTGGGGGTTGGTCGCGGATATCCAGCGGCCCGATATGGATACTCGCATCGCGATCCTGAAAGAAAAAGCCCGTCTGGAAAACATCAATCTCAGTAACGATGTGCTCCAGTTGATTGCCGGAAATATCGACACCAATATCCGTGAGCTGGAAGGCTGCCTGAAGAGGCTCCTGGCTTATGCCAGCCTCAACCGGACTTCCTATGACAACATCGATGTCGATCTTTGTGAACAGGCTCTGAAGGAGATTTTTGATCAGAGGCGGCATAAGCAGATCACCGCGGAACTGATCATGCAGACCACATGTGATTACTACAATATGTCTCTGAGTGACCTGACCGGTCCTACCCGGAAACGTGAGATCACGATTCCCCGTCAGATTGCCATGTTCCTGACACGTGAAATGACGGGCATGTCGCTTCCTCAGATCGGTACAGTCTTCGGCGGTCGGGATCATACCACCGTAATGCACAGCATCAAGACCGTGGAAGTCGGTGTCCGGTCCAACCCGAACATGGAAGAGATCGTCAATGATATACGGCATATGGTAAAAGACGCGCGGTAAAGCGCGTCTTTTGTCATATCTGGCCGGAACAGAAATGTTCCAGTATCATGAAGTAAGCATCAGAAAAAGAGACTGCCGCGGCAGTCTCTCTATTAATGTGATTGAATCGTTACAATCGCGGTTCCGCTTACGCTTTTCCGTCGCAGCCCAGAACATCAACCATCTTGTGCTTGACCATGTCCTTCACAGCCTGACGGGCGGGCTTCAGGTACTGGCGGGGATCAAAGTGGCTGGGATTTTCCATGAAATACTTACGGATGCTGGCAGTCATAGCGAGACGGATATCGGAGTCGATATTGATCTTGCAGACAGCACTGCGGGCAGCCTGACGCAGCTGTTCTTCGGGAATACCGATAGCGCCGGGCATATTTCCGCCGAATTCATTGATCATTGCAACAAATTCCTGGGGGACAGAGGAAGCACCGTGCAGAACGATGGGGAATCCAGGCAGCTGTTTGCTGCATTCTTCCAGAACATCAAACCGGAGCTGGGGCTTGGTGCCGGGCTTGAATTTGAAAGCGCCGTGGCTGGTTCCGATAGCAATGGCCAGAGAGTCGCAGCCGGTACGGGTAGCGAAGTCAACCACTTCTTCGGGATGGGTGTACATAGCCTTGTCGGCATCGACGGAAACTTCGTCTTCAACGCCAGCCAGAGTGCCCAGTTCAGCTTCAACCACAACACCGTGATCATGTGCGTATTCAACGACCTTGCGGGTCAGGGCAATGTTTTCTTCGTAGGGTTTGGAGGAAGCATCGATCATGACAGAGGTGAATCCGCCGTCAAGGCAGCTCTTGCACAGTTCAAAGCTGTCGCCATGATCCAGATGCAAAGCGATCGGGATATCAGGATTTTCTTCGGCAGCGGCCTGCACCAGCTTCACAAGATAATTGTGGTTGGCATAGTTGCGGGCGCCCTTGGAAACCTGCAGGATCACAGGAGCCTTCAGTTCACCGGCAGCTTCGGTGATACCCTGAATGATTTCCATGTTGTTGACGTTGAAAGCACCGACAGCATAACCGCCGTTATAAGCTTTCGCAAACATTTCTTTCGTAGTTACGATAGGCATAAGAATGACCTCCTTCATCGATGTCACCGGAATTATAACACACATCATGATGAAATAAAAGCACAATTGACAATCTTTTAACAAAATCCATTGCATTCCCCGGACATACACAGTTCATCACATCGGCGTCACTTGCCTGCTGGATTTATTTCCTATATAATTGTCTGAGAAATACATGGAGTAAAGAAGGTGTATGTTCATGCCGGAAAACATTTACGGTATTGTCGCCGGGATCATGAGATACATCTTTATCCTTTTGGGTGGTATCATCGTCCTGCGTGCCTTCTTCATGCTCCGCCGGGAACGTAAGGAGACCCGTCGCATGCTTCGCCGTCTTCCGGATGCGGGTAACGTCGGTGAGCTGACTGTTGTCCATGCCGGTGATGGATACCCTGAAGGAACGGTCATCCCTGTTCCCCGTGAAGGTGTGCTTGGTTGCCTTCGCGGTTGTGATATTTCTGTTTGCGCCCCTGACATCCGCAGAAAACATCTGGATTTTTCTTTTGAAAACGGTCTCGGTCTTCTGATCTCTCCCCGCAGCGGTTGCTCCGCTCTGGTGGACGGGGTGGAATTCAACTGTCGTACTGTGTCAGCCGGTCACCCGATGGTTCACGGTTCATACCTGCAGATCGGTGATCTGGTCCTTCGTCTGCGCCTGTTTGCCGGTGTGGATATTGATCGTTCCGCTCGTTTTGCGGACAGTGCGGAAGCTGCGCCCTTTCCTCCGGTAATGATGCCGCCCGCGGAAGCATATTATCAGAATAACGCTGCTGTATATAATCCTGTGAGAGACGACCGTGGAGATTTCACGCAAAATACTTCCGGCTTTCCCGGAGAACAATACTGTGTCCCGGCGCCTTCATCGGATATGCGAATGATTCCCCGGGATCAGGATCCCGACAATACCGTTCCGCGTCGCAGAAGGCGCAGCGAAAGATGGGATGGTGATTGGAGTGAGTAAAAGACGCAGGGCGTTCTCCTCCCACCTGACCGGTACCGTCATGTTGTTCTTCATGTGTGCTTTCCTTCTGCTTGCATTCCGCAATGGCAATACGGATGTATTCTGCCTGATCCTGGCAGGAGCTGTCCCGGCTGCGATCTTTCTGGGGACCCATTTCCTGCCGAAACTTTTCCCGATTGACGATATTCTTTTTACCCTGACGAATTTTCTGTGTGCACTCGGCATCCTGACCCTTTATGCAACGAAACCTTTCTATGCTGTTTCACAGTTGGTTGCTTACGGATTCGGTCTTGGTGCCATGATCATCTGTATACTGATTGTCCGTGGTTTTCGGGTCCGGTCCTGGAGAATTCCGATCCTCCTCCTGATACCGCTTTCTCTGGTTCTGTTAGGACTCCCGGTGCTGGCTGGTTCAGAGATCAACGGGGCAAAAAACTGGCTGATCCTCGGCCGGTTCCATTTTCAGCCCAGTGAATTGGTGAAAGTAACCATTCTTCTCATCGTTTGTTACTATATGTCAAAGCACCGTTTTCTCCCCTGGTTCCTTTTTTCTCTGCTCTGTCTCGGACTGCTGATGCTTCAGAAGGATCTTGGAACGGCACTGATTTATTACGGAACCGTTTTACTTCTTTACTGGGTCTCTTCCGGAAGCTTGCTCGGAACCGGTCTTGGATTGACAGGCGGTGTGTTTGCAGCCATTCTAGGGTACAGGATGTTTGCGCATGTACGTACCCGTGTAGCTGTCTGGCGGAATCCATGGATCGATTATGACAACACAGGCTACCAACTGGTTCAGTCCCTGATTGCCATTGCCAGCGGCGGATTCACCGGTGTCGGACTCGGTCAGGGGGACCCGACCGTGATCCCGGTCTTTGAATCCGATTTCATTTTCAGTGTGATCTGTGAACAGTTCGGAGGAATATTCGGTCTCTTCGTACTGCTGATCTATATCGCTGTGATCTGCCGCGGCGTGAGCGTTGCCGTTTCCGCGCGCACAGGTTTCCACGGTCTTCTGGCCATCGGTGCCACAACAGTCATTGCTCTTCAGACCTTTGTGATCATCGGCGGCGTCATTAAAATGATTCCTCTGACCGGCGTCACTATGCCTTTTGTCAGTTACGGCGGAAGCTCTCTCGTCGCCAGCATGTGCCTTTCCGGTTTGATTCAGGGTGTATCCTCGCTGAACCGGGATGCTCTGGATGAAGATACCCGTATAGCCATGCGGGACAATCTGGATTAAGGAGGAGCGACATGAAAACACAACGGTACAGATATAAGGTCGTTGCTTTCCTGTTGATCGTTCTGTTCGCATTACTGGCCGCTTTCGGGATCTGGAATGTCCTTCACTACGGAACACGTTGGTTTACCTCTTCTCATAACACAAGGATCGATGTGCAGAAATCCAATGTCATTGAAGGCAGTATCCTTGACCGGAATGAAATCGTTCTGGCGGAGACGGTGGATGGAAAGCGGATTTTCCAGAAAAACGCAGACGACCGTAAAGCGGTTGTACACGTGATCGGTGACCGGAACGGGAAAGTGGCAAATTCCGTTGAATCCTTTCAGACTGAGCAATTATACGGCTTCAGGGCTTCCCTTCCGGATCAGATTTCCTATGCTTTGTCAGGAGAAGACCTTCATGGCAATAATGTAATTCTCACCGTGGACAGTAAGCTTAATCGCCGGATCATGGAGCTCTTTGAAAAAAGCTGTCCGGATCACAGAGGCGCCGGTGTGGTCCTGAACTGGATGACCGGTGAAGTACTCGGCGAAGTCTCGCTTCCCTCTTTTGATCCGGATGAAGAAACTGTACTTGTGGAACAGGATCCCGGACAGCCTTACTGGAATCGTGCCGTTCAGGGGCTCTATCCACCCGGAAGCACATTCAAGATCGTCACTGCAGCCGCGGCTCTGAAGGAATATCCGGATGTTGCCGGCTGGTTCCACATCTGTACCGGTGCCTGCGTGATTGATTCGGATCATACCATTCATGACTTTGGTCAGGAAGTACACGGCAAAGTCGGTCTTGCAGATGCATTCCGGCTGAGCTGTAATCCGGCTTTTGTAACTCTCGCAGGTGAACTCGGAGACTCGAAGCTCAGGGCCGCTGCCGAATCTTTTGGTTTCAACGAAAATTTCCTTTTTGATGAACTCGTTGTCTATAACAGCGTTTATCCCACAGATAACAGGACTCTTTATGAAGTGGCTGCATCCGGTATCGGCCAGAGCACCATTGTCGCGACGCCAATGCATATATGTCTCATCTCTGCTGCGATTGCCAACGGCGGAAGTATGCCGGAGCCATTGCTGATCCGTGAAATCAGAACACCGGCTGGCAGAACCGTTTCCACTTTCAGGCAAAGAACGGTTCGCAGTGTATGTGATTCAAAGACTGCATCAATCCTGCGCGGATACATGCGGCAGGTCGTCCAGAATGGCGGCAGCGGATGGCGTGCAAATATTCCGGGAATGGATATATGCGGCAAGACCGGGACCGCCGAGTCTGAACTTCATGGAGTTCCCATTAATTACGGATGGTTTACCGGTTTCAACGCGGATCCGGAAAAACCGTACGCGATCTGTATCCTGGTAGAAGATATCGCGGATGGAGAAACCGGCGGGACAACCGCTTCCGTGATTGCCGCCGATCTCTTCCGATTCCTGAACCAGTCTGACGAATAACCGTCAAATCTCCCGTAAAGGATGTGATATCCGAATGTTTATTCCCGGTTGTTGTGTGCTTTGCCTTTGTGTTTGTCTTCCACTGTTTATGCTCAATAAATACAAAGATCTGAAACTGGCTGTCTGTTTCAAGGTGCTTGGAACGCTCTGTGCGTTTTGTCTGGCTTTAGTCGCGGCGATCCGTCTCGACCGTCTCGCATGGCTTTGTTCCGCGGCGCTCCTGATTTTTGCGGCAGCCGATTTCTGTCTGGAATATAACACGGTCCTTGGAGCAACTCTGTTCGGGTTGGGACATTTCTCCATGATCATCTGGAGCCTTTCAAGGTACACGATTTCGGTCACGCACCTGATCTGCATTGTTCTTCTGGGGCTGGTTCTGGCTTTTCTTGTTTATAAGCTCCGCTCCGCGATCGGAAAGAAGGCATTGATTCCGGTACTGATGTATGGAGTATGTCTTTCAATCATGTGCGGATGCTGTATTGCCGGCGGATTATCGCCGGATGCTTTCAATACATCCGGTTGGCTGATGGCCGCCGGCGGAGCACTCTTCTTCGTCAGCGACTGTCTGATTGCTCTTCGTACATTTGGAAAATCACCTGTATGGATCAGTTGGGGCGTCATGATCACTTACTACTGCGCGTTGCTTTGCTTCGGTGTCTCCTGCCTTATCTGACCCTGTAGCGGTATGGAGGAACAAATGAAAGGAAAACCGCTTGATCTCCTGAAAAAAGTATTTGGCTATTCATCGTTCCGCCCCGGGCAGGAAGAAATCATACAGGCTATCCTTGCCGGCAGGGACTCCCTGTGCGTTATGCCGACAGGTGGCGGTAAGTCGATTTGTTACCAGTTACCCGCGCTGATGCTTCCCGGGGTCACGCTGGTCATTTCTCCCCTGATTTCACTGATGCATGATCAGGTGAACGCGCTCCGTCAGATCGGTATCGACGCTGAATGCATCACATCGGGGATGGACGGGAATGAATATAACGAAGTGTTTTTCATGTTCTCCTCCGGCATGTTCCGTATCGTATATGTCTCACCTGAACGACTCAGCCTCAGTTCATTTTCCGAGCTCTGTACCCATCTGAATATTTCGCTGGTTGCCGTGGATGAGGCGCACTGCATATCCCAATGGGGGCAGGACTTCAGACCGGCCTATCTCCGTATTGCCGCGTTTGTCTCCTCCCTTCCGGAACGTCCCGTGGTAGCAGCATTTACCGCGACGGCAACTCCGGCTGTATGCGCGGATATTGTCCGGTTTCTCACACTGCGGGATCCGCTTCAGATCTCGACCGGCTTTGACCGTTCCAATCTGTCATTCTCTGTTCTTGTTCCGGAAAACCGTGAAAATAAACTGATTTCATTGTTGAAAGAAAGAGTCACGCAAAGCGGTATCATTTACTGCTCAACCCGAAAAACTGTCGAGCAGCTTTGTGATGTGCTCTGCCTGAATGGCTTAAAGGCGACCCGTTACCATGCAGGTTTGAGTGCGGAAGAACGCTCTGCGAATCAGCAGGATTTTCTTTTTGACCGGAAAAACGTGATGGTTGCCACCAATGCCTTCGGAATGGGGATCGATAAGTCCAACGTTTCCTTTGTTATCCATTATAATATCCCGCAGAGTCTTGAAGCCTATTATCAGGAAGCAGGGCGGGCCGGACGTGACGGATGCGATGCGGACTGTATTCTGTTCTATCATGCGGAAGACCTGCGTATTGCCGAATATCTGATTGATAATGCGGATGTAAATCCGGATCTGACATATGAAATGCAGGAAGAAGTCCGCGACAAGCAACGTCAGCGTCTTCGCAGGATGAAACAGTATGCCTTATCCGGTCGTTGTCTTCGTGCCGATCTTTTGAGTTATTTCGGTGAAAAAGCACCTGCACGGTGCAATAATTGTTCAGTCTGTGAAAAAGACTGTCTGATGCTGGATATAACAGTGGACGCGCAAAAGATCCTGTCCTGTGTCGCCCGTGAAAAAGAGACCCAGCCGTCTTCTGTAATCATATCTCTTCTCCTCGGTCAATCTGTGGAAGATGCTTCTCTGCCGGTTCCGTACCAGTCATTAAGCACGTTTGGAATTATGTCGGATTCATACCGTTCACGGATCGCCGGTGAGATCATTCTTCTCTGTGATCGCGGCTATCTTTCGCAGGATCCGGATACCTCTGTACTGCATCTGACAGAATGCTCCTCCGAATTGCTCTATGAAAAGAAACGCTTAACTGTCAAATCCAGGGAACTTTCACATGATGAAGACCATCTGATCAGTGAAACTCTGTTCCGTGAACTGAAATATCTCAGGCTGAAACTTTCATCAAAGGAACATGTGGCTTCCTTTGTTCTTTTCTCCGACGCCTTATTGAAATCGATCTGTAAACGTATGCCCACAGACCTGGAATCCCTTTCCGAAGTCGAAGGCATGGGCCGTTTCCGTGCCAATCGTTATGGAAAAGAGATCCTCGAAGTCGTCAGAAAACACCTGTGACCGCACCGCATTCCGCTTCGCGGAGTGAAAAGTTATAAATGATAAATGATGAATTATATATACTTAATCAATTAGCATTTCCACAACAGTTCTGCAAAATCACTCAGCTCTGCTATACCGTAGCCGGTCAACTAACTAAGGCTCCACCTCCGGGGGAGCTGTCAGCGCTTGCGCTGACTGAGGGAGTATAACCGCCGCAGCGGTGCCCCACTATCCACTATTCACTTTCCACTATCCACTATCCACTA
>JAZRXJ010000154.1:0-1069 GCA_045600165.1 Clostridia bacterium | reverse complement strand
ATGTGACGGATATTGCCCATTTCGAGAAAGAAACCATCGAAAAACTGAGTACGGTCATAGAGGCTTTGGGCGAAGACTTCGGTTATGTTTCTCATATCGATCCCAGGACAAATGAGGAAACGATCTATCGGGAAGCTCCGGATATCATTGCGCTTATGTCAGGGTGGAATCAGGCGGATTCCTATGAGAAGCGAATTGCCGTGATCAGGAATGAGGTCGTTCATCCGGACGACCGGGAGCTCTTTGCCGAGAAGTCTGCGCTTTCAAGGCTTCCGGAGGAATTATCAAAGAACTCCGTATACTATTTCAACTATCGGATCGTGAACAAAGGTAAAACGGAATATTATCAGGCAAAATACGTTCTTGTAGATATTGTCGGCGAGAAAAGCGTTGTCATGGGTTATCGGAGCGTCGATGCACAAAACAGACAGCAGATGGCGTATCAGGCGGAATTGAGCGAAGCCAAAGAGAAGGCAGACGCGGCCAATAAAGCAAAGACCACGTTCCTGTTCAATATGTCCCACGATATCCGCACGCCCATGAACGCCATCATCGGCTTCACAGAGATGGCGCAGAAGTATATGGACGATCCGGAAAAAGTGGCGGAGTGCCTGAAGAAGGTGCATTCCTCCAGCAGGCATCTGCTGAGCCTGATCAACGATAGCCTCGATATGGCGAGGATCGAATCCGGAAAGCTGCAGATCGAGGAACAGGTCATCAATATCCGCGAAGCAAGCAGATCGGCAATGGCCATCGCCTATGAAACCGCGCAGGCGCGGGGCGTCACGCTGACGCTGCACTCCGGGCCTGTTGGGGATGCATACATTTACGGCGATCCGCTGAAACTCAACCAGATCGCGCTGAACATCATGTCGAATGCCATTAAGTATACGAATCCCGGCGGAAAAGTGGATATCCGGGTAGACGCGGTTCCCTGCGATGACCCGGACAGAGTGGTCTGCGATCTGACCGTCGAGGATACCGGCATCGGAATGTCGGAGGAATTTCTCGAGAAGCTGTTCGACCCGTTTGAGCGTTCGACCTCGTCCACGATAAGCGGTGTGCAGGG
>JAZRXJ010000153.1:0-1034 GCA_045600165.1 Clostridia bacterium | reverse complement strand
CAGACCGGATATTGCGAAGGAATGGTCTGAAAAGAACCTTCCACTAACACCGGATGACGTTAGCTACGGATCTCATATGAAGGTCTGGTGGAAAGGCGAATGTGGTCATGAATGGGAAGCGACGATTCATAGCCGGACTGGTGCAAATAAGTCCGGATGTCCCTACTGCTCCGGGAACCGCGTGCTGACCGGCTTTAATGATCTGGCAACAAGGTTCCCCGAAATCGCCGAAGAATGGTCAGAAAGGAATCTTCCTAAAACGCCGGACAAGGTTCTCGCGTTCTCAAATCATAAAGCCTGGTGGAAAGGTAAATGCGGACATGAATGGTTCGCACGGATCGCGGACAGATCCAGCGGACACGGCTGTCCGTACTGCACGGCTCATAAGATACTTGCTGGATATAACGACTTGGGATCGCAGTATCCTGAGCTGGCGGCAGAATGGTCAGAAAAGAATCTTCCGCTTACACCGGATATGATCCCAGTGAACAAATCCGGGATGTACTGGTGGAAGTGCCGTGAATGCGGGCTGGAATACAGAGCATGGATCAGCTCCAGAATCAAGAACTCAAGCTGCCCATACTGCACCGGCAGAATCGTGGTTCCCGGAATAAATGACCTTGTGACGACAGATCCGGCGGTTGCGGCAGAATGGGATTATAAAAAGAATAAGGATGCGGATCCTAAGCATATCCATCGGACTTCCAAGGAAGTCTTCTGGTGGAAGTCGCAGTTCGGATACTCCTGGCAGGCGAAGGTCTCTGAGAGGACACTGGACAATATATCGTGCAGGCCCAGCGGTTCAGAGTACAGACGGATGTTGCCGCAACTTCTTTTCAGCCTTTACGCAAAGAGGAAGAAGCTCCGAATCCTGTTTAACTCTGACGCTCTGACCGGCATCATGATAGATATCATTCTTCCGGATCTTAAGCTTGCCGTGGAGATGGAATCAGAGAAGAAAACACTTACGAAGGAGCAAACGGTAAAGCAGCGCGTCTGTGAAGTCTGCGAGTATGACTACGTGCTTCTTAAGG
>JAZRXJ010000152.1:0-2164 GCA_045600165.1 Clostridia bacterium | reverse complement strand
TGCTTCGGTTCATCCGAAGCTGTGTTCCATACTCACTTGTGATCCTCTCAAGGTCTTCGGCTCGCTTTTCATTCATCTTTTTGGCGACTGTCAGAACCTTGTTCCTTTCTTCCATCGGCGTATTGCAGTTGTTCCCCTTGATGCATTCTGTTTTGAAGGGGCAGCCGGAACAATCACTGCATCTGTAATACGTCTTTATACTGATATATCCGCTGGCTGTCTTGCTTCTGCGCTCATGGGTCACGGTAAGTTCTTTCCCGTTTTTACAGATATAACAATCCTTTTCCGGATCATACGCCATGTTTTCCCGGCGGCTGATATCCTTCTTATACTTCCGCGTCCTTGATATTTCGTAGTTCTGCGGTTTGATGTAGGCGATCTGCCCGTTCTCCTCGATGAACAGGTAGTTCTCTTCACTTTCATACCCGGCGTCGGCCACGATCTCCGTGTACTTGAACGAAAGATGGTTCTCCATGTCTTTCAGAAACGGGATCAATGCCATCGTGTCCGTGGGACGAGAACCGATATCCACCCAGGTGATGTATTCCGAGTCCACGCCGTGCTGGATGTTGTAGGCAGGCTTCAGCTGACCGTTCAGCATCGCGTCTTCCTTCATTCTCATGAATGTTGCATCAGGATCGGTTTTGGAATAACTGTTTCTTTCCCCGCAGGTATGAAGCTTTTGCGTGTATTCCTTCAGTTTGTTCAGGTATTCGTCCAGCTGTTCCATGGATCTCTGAAGCGGTGTTTTTCTCTTTCCGATACCGTGCACAAAGACGATACCCTCTTCTTCACGGATACGGTACAGCTGCTTCCGGAGACGTTTCAGGGTCCGGATGGATATCCGGTCGTGACAGACCGTCCTGATTCCATAGAGTTCTTCGCATTCCGAGACAAAGTCCGCCAGCTTTGCGTAAAGCCTGGCCTGATTCTTTGTCACGGCCTTCTTCCAGACAAAAGTATACTTGTTGGCGGCAGATTCGATCTTGGTCCCGTCGATGAAGATGGTCTTTCCCGAGATCTCACCGAGGGCATAGAAAAGCTCGGTCATCTGTGCAAGAAGGTCTTTAGAGCAGCAGGAAAAATGAAGGGAGATAAAGCGGGCGACGGTCGCATGATCCGGTGCCGGCATACCTTCCAGAAGATACATGAAGTTGACATCACGTTTACAGGAAGACTCAATGTCGCGACTGGAATAGATTCGGTTCATGGCTGCATAGAGAACGACTTTCAGCATCTGGCGGGGTGAGGCCTGATTTTTTCTGATCCTGTCATAGGTCTTATACAGTTCAGAAAGGTCCATTTCCTCCACGAAGGCACTTAACAGGCGGACCGGATCATCGGATGGAATAGAAATCTCTAAATTCAGCGGAAGTTTGATTTGATAATTCAGGGAAGATGCAGTATAATCACTTTGTATAGTTTTGGTTATTCGCATAACGTAATTATACCACAAGCGCCGGGATTTTCGAACCCCGGCGCTTCGTGTTATATGACTTTTTTGAAGAGAGCTGCCGCACGTTAGTGCGACAGCCCCGTTTGATTTTAGTTATACAGTTTTGAAAGGGCAGCCTCATCGGCGACCAGAGTCACGTCTCCGTGAAGCTGAAGGATCGAGGCCGGAACCTCCGGAGTAACCGCGCCCTTCACAACGGCACGGACGATCTCCGCTTTTCCTTCACCACTGACGATCAGAAGGATCTTTTTCGCATGCATGATTTCTTTGATGCCCATGGTGTAGGCATATTTCGGAACATCATCAATGCTGGCGAAAAATCTGGAGTTCGCCTGAATCGTGCTATTGGTAAGCGTGACGCAATGGGTAGTTTTCTCAAAGGGAGTACCGGGCTCGTTAAACCCGATATGTCCGTTCGGACCCAGGCCCAGCAGCTGAAGGTCTACTCCGCCCAGAGAGCTGATCAGTTTCGTGTAGTTACTGCACTCTTCGTCCGCATCTTCATTACATCCATCCGGAATGTGAGTATTCTGAGGAAGAATATTGATGTGTTTGAACAGATGCTGGTTCATGAAATAGTAGTAGCTCTGGTCGTTGTCCTTTGTCAGGCCCTTATACTCGTCAAGATTAACGCTGTAGACATCACGGAAGTCCAGATCGTTTTTCTCATACCACTCAACCAGTTTTTCATATGTTCCGATCGGAGTG
>JAZRXJ010000151.1:0-19357 GCA_045600165.1 Clostridia bacterium | reverse complement strand
TGTTCTAAGATATGGAGAACATTCAGCCAGCTGAATACAATCTATAATCTATCACTTATCACCTTACACTTATCATTTCTGCCCGCTTGCGGGCAGAACTTCTGGGGGAATTACTGCTTCGCGATAAATCGCGAAGCAGAGGTATGAGGTATGAGGTATGAATTATGAATTATGAATTATGAATTATGAATTATAGTTAGTTTTGGCTGGTCATAGGTTTCCTGGGCTTCCTGGGAGTTAACTATATATCATTCATCATTCATCATTCATCATTTATCATTTTACAACTCTGTCCCGCTTGCGGGCAGAACCTATGGGGGGGTATGATTTTGTCCTGGTTTATTTTTGCAATGATCTCCATGCTGGGATGGGGATTCGCCGATCTGTTCTATAAAAAAGGAACGGATGACAATGATCCGCAATCGCATCTGAAGATTGCCGTCTGGGTCGGGATCGTGATGGGTGTTTGTGCCCTGATCCTGATCCCGTTCAGCGAGACTTTTTCGACCGGAGCCAGCCTTGGCGAGGTGCTGAACGCCGCGTGGCGGTACGCGCCCGCATCTATCAGCTATATCGTGTCCATGGTGATCGGATACGCGGGCCTGCGGTACCTGGAACTGTCCATCGTTTCGCCGGTGCAGAACGCGTCCGGAGCATTGTCAGCGGTCTGTATGATCGTCTGGTTCCTGATCCGCGGACAGAACGAGGAACTTGGCTCTTTCAGCGTCCTGGACATTACCGGAACCGCGCTGATCGTGGCCGGTGTGATTGCACTGGCTATCGTGGAGCAGCGGCTGGAAAAATCGGACGAACCCGGAGAAAAAAAATACCGCATGGGCGCGCTTGCCTTGCTGTTTCCGCTCTTATACTGCGTCTTTGATACCATCGGGACCGCGGCGGACGGCATCCTGCTCAATGAAGAAAGCGGGCTCGGACTGGGCGAGATCGATATCCTGGTGTTGTACGGGCTGACTTTCCTGCTGGCAGGGATCATCAGCTGGATCTGGATCCGCATCCGTACCGGGAAGGCCTGGAATCCCTTCACCAAAAAGGAAGGCAACAAAGCCATCGCGGCCTGCTGCGAAGAATTCGGTCAGGTGTTTTATGTCTATGCCATGGCGGCGCGGCCCGTACTGGCAGCGCCCATGATCGGCTCCTACTGCATCGTGAGCGTGATCCTGTCCCGGATCGTGGTCAGGGAGAAGCTGAAGCCATTGCAGTATCTGTGCGTGGGAGTTGTGATCGCGGGGATTGTGCTGCTGGGGATCAGTGAAGGACTTAGTGAGTAAGTACCAAAAGGCTCCTCCTATTTTATATAGGGGGAGCTGTCGCCGTCAGGCGACTGAGGGGATTGCATGGCATGTTATATTGTTACGGGGAGCGGATGATCATTATGGCTCAGAAATACAATAAAGCATTGAATGCAAATGCCAGAGAACTGAGAAATCGTATGACAAAAGAAGAAAATCATCTGTGGTATGATTTCCTGAAATCATCCCCATGGAGATTTGTTCGTCAAAAGGTTCTCGGTAAGTATATAGCTGACTTTTACTGTGCTTCCGCTCAGTTGGTTATAGAACTGGATGGCTCACAGCATTATAGCGCTGAGGGAATCGAATATGACCGTCAAAGGACCGAATACCTGAATGGGCTTGGCTTACGGGTGATTCGGATTCCGAATAATGATATCAATAATAATTTCGCAGGAGTATGTGCTTATATTGAACGAGTGATGGGGGAATAAATTCATTGACGGAAGGGCATTATTGGCTTGATATCCGTTGGTGGTATATGGCCAGGCAGATCCCCTCAGTCACTTCGTGACAGCTCCCCTTGCGGAGCAAGAGGAGCCTTTTGGTAACTGGTCACTTCGTGACAGCACATGACAGGTCTTTCAAATACCGCTTGTCATCATGAACCGGAACAACACTATCACTAATTCCTAATCCCTTTTTCTGCGACAAAATCGCAGAAAATAACCCTTGCAAAACTTGAACAGCTGTATTATAATCCTTAATCGGCACATCCTTGCGCTACAGGAAGTAGCGCCAAAAGTCCGTGAGGAGGTGAAAGTATGATGAATAGGTATGAAATGATCTACATCATCGACGCCGGTCTGGAAGAAACTGCTCGCAAGGAACTGATTGAGAAGGTTTCCGTCCTGATCGCCAACAATGGTGGTGAGATCGAAAAGGTTGATGAAACGTGGGGCAAGCGCCGCCTGGCTTACGCCATCAACTACAAGACCGAAGGCTGGTACGTGCTGGTGAACTTCAAAGCTCCCGCCGAACTGCCCCGTGAACTCGAGCGTAACCTGCAGATCAACGAGAATGTTCTCCGTTATCTGGTCGTGAAGCTGGAAGAAAAGCGCAGTGCCGTGAAGCCCCGCGCCGCCAAACCCGCTCCTGTTGCCGCTCCCGTGGAGGAAGCCGCTCCCGCTGAAGTCGAAGCCGCTCCTGTTGAAGAAGCCGCTCCCGCCGATGCCGAGTAAAGCTTCGGAGAGGAAAAGAACATGAATAAGGTCGTTATCATTGGCAATCTGACCCGTGATCCCGAACTGCGGACCACCACCACCGGTGTCAACGTGTGCTCCTTTACGGTCGCCGTGAACCGCCGGAACCGTGGAAATCAGCAGGGGAATCAGCCCGAAGCCGATTTCTTCCGTGTGACCGCCTGGCGTCAGCTGGGTGAACTGTGCGCGAAGTATCTGACCAAGGGTCGTAAAGTTTGCGTGACCGGACCGGTCAGCGTATCCACCTACACAGGCAACGACGGGACTACCCGCGCTTCCCTGGACGTGACCGCTGATGATGTGGAATTCCTTTCCGCCCGCAATGAAGGTGAAGCCGGTGGCTATTCTGCCCCCGCTGCGCCCGCCGACAACACTCAGTCCGCAGGATTCACTGCTGTGGAAACTGACGAACTGCCCTTTTAACGATCATAAGTAAGGAGGTCGTACTCATGTCTGAAGAACGTGGTGAAAGAAGACCGCGCCCCCGCGGAGCCCGTCGTCCCCGCCGGAAGGTGTGCAACTTCTGCACAGATAAGATCGAGTTCATCGATTACAAAGACGTTAACCGTCTTCGCCGTTTCACCAACGAACGCGGCAAGATCCTGCCCCGTCGTATGAGCGGCAACTGCGCAAAACATCAGCGTCAGCTGAGTGAAGCCATCAAGCGCGCACGTGCCATCGCCCTGATGCCCTACACCGTTGACTGAGATCGATGAGATCATTTGTCCGGAGGAGAGATCCTCCGGATTTTTGTTTGTCTTTTGCCGACCGGGTATGGTATAATTATTTGATTGTGAAGACTTCGGATCATGGAGGAAGTATGCGGCTCAAGAAGCTTGAAATGTACGGTTTCAAGTCCTTCGCGACAAGGACGGAGATCGTATTCAACGAGGGGATCACCGGTATTGTCGGACCGAACGGTTCCGGCAAGAGCAATATCGGTGACGCTGTGCGCTGGGTTCTTGGCGAACAGAGCGCCCGTACCCTTCGCGGCGCCAGCATGCAGGACGTGATCTTCAACGGTACACAGGCCCGGAAGCCGCTGGGATACTGTGAAGTCTCCCTGGTCTTTGAAAATGAAGACCGGATCCTGAACATGGATTACGCGGAGATCATGGTGACCCGCCGCGTATACCGGAACGGGGACAGTGAATATTATCTGAACAGATCCTCCTGCCGCCTGAGGGACATCGTGGATCTTTTCCGTGATACCGGAATCGGTAAGGAAGGGTATTCCATCATCGGTCAGGGCAGGATCGACGAGATCCTTTCCCGGAAAGGTGAAGACCGCCGGCAGGTGTTCGAGGAAGCTGCCGGGATCGTGAAATTCAAGGCCAGAAAAGAAGAAGCGGATAAAAAACTGGAACATACCCGGGAAAACCTGTCCCGGGTGGATGATATTCTGCACGAACTGAAAAGACAGCTGAGCCCTCTGGAAGAACAGGCCAAAGCCGCCAGGATCTATCTTGACCTGTCCGCGGAACTGAAGGTACTGGATCTGAATCTGTTCCTTCACCGCTCTGACAGGATGAACCAGAAACTGGCGGAACTGGATCAGGAACTGCAGAACCTGCGCACGGTGCTGGACAATACCGAAGTGACCCTGCAGGAAAAGGCGCAGATCCGGGATCAGCGGCAGGCGGAGATCACGGAGCTGGATGAAAAGATCTCGGCCGCCCATGATGACCTGATGACGATCCTGGAAAGGGTCCATGAGGTGCAGAATGCCGGGGCGGCAGTGCAGAGCCGCCGGGAAGCCAGACGGGAAAACCGGGAAAGACTGACGGAAGAAGATACCCGGGACGCGGAACGTATGGCGGAACTGGAACAGCTGACTCAGGAAACAGCGGACGGAACGGAACAGCACTTCGCTTCCGTGACAGCCGCCGAGGAAAAGCTGAACGCGGTCCGTGAGGAAGAAGAAAAGGAACGCCTGACCGAACAGCAGCAGGAAGAAGCTCTGGAAGCGCACAAGGATAAGCTCATGACGGCCATGAACCGTCTGAATGCCATGCGGAATGACCAGACGCGCCTGAAGACCATGCGTCAGACCATGGAGACGCGTCTCGGAGAGATCGGGAACGATCTTGAAAAACTGAAGAACGAAGGACAGGATCTGGGCAGCGGACTGGAAGAAGCCCGGAAACGCCTCGAAGCAGAGAAAGCGGAACTGGAAAACCGGGCAGCCGAACTGGCAAAGATCCGCACGGATCTGGAACAGGCGGATACGGATGTCATTGAAGCCCGGAAACAGTATGACACACGGCTGGTCTCCATGAAGGAGATGGCGAGCCGGCGTGAACTGCTCTCCGAAATGTCCGAGGAAATGGAAGGCTACAGCCAGTCCGTCAAACGGGCAGTCCGGTACGCGGAAGAAAGCGGGATGCCCGGTGTGCATGGCGTGCTCGGCCGGCTGCTGACCGTACCCAGAGAGTATGAAACAGCCATCGATACGGTGCTGGGAAATGCCCAGCAGGATATCGTGACGGACGATGAAGAGACCGCCAAGGCGCTGATCGAATACCTGCGTGAGAACCGGCTGGGCCGGGCGACATTCATGCCGATCACCGCTGTCAAGAGCAAACTGCTGGATGCCGGAGAAATGAAGCTGCTGAGCATGCCCGGCTGTCTGGGTGTGGCTTCGGATCTGATCGAATGCGACGGGGAATACCGCGGCATTGTGGAAAATCTGCTGGGACGGACCATGGTGGCGGATGACCTGGATCACGGGATCGCCATCATGCGGGCGGGACATCATGCCTTCCGCCTGGTGACCCTGAAGGGGGACATCATTCATTCCGGCGGTTCCATGACGGGCGGCAGTACCGGCACGAAAGCCACCAATCTGTTCACCCGCGAGAGAGAACTGAAGGAACTGACCGAGAAACTCGATCAGGGACAGACTGAACTGGAAAAGCTGCTCCGGATCATGCAGGACGGACAGAAGAACAAGGACGAACTGAAAATCCGTTCCGCGGACGCGCTGGAAGCGCTGCATCAGCAGGAGATCGCCGTTGCCCGTGAAACGGAACACTATGAGAACGCTCAGGCAGATTCCGGAAACCAGTCGGAACGCCTGAAAGCGGCGGAAGAAGCCATGGAACAGCTGCGCGAAGCCATGGAACAGATCGACGCGCAGCTGGAAGCTGTCACGACGGACGGCGAACAGGGCGAGAATGACCGTGAAAGCCTGGAGCAGAAGACGGGAGCGCTGCAGAAGGAACTGACGGAGACCCGCCTGAGACGGGAAGCCTGCACCGAAAAGGTCATGGCCCTGACCCTGGAACTGAACGACCTGAAGCACCGGCTGGAAACCGCCAGACGGGACCGCAGCCGGCTGGAAGAAGATAAGAAACGTCTTGCCCGCGAAAGAACGGACAGGGAAGCACTGCTCAGGGACATGGAGAAGCAGGATGAAACGGACGCCGCGGAAGAAGCGAGACTGAACGCGCTGACGGAGACACGCACGCTGGAACAGAAACAGCGTGAAGCCGTCGCACACTCGCTGGAAGAAAAACGCAGACAGGAACAGGAAGGTCTGAAAGAGATCCTGACCGACATGGAAAACCTGCATCAGGCACACAACCGGGACAGCGACCGCTATCACCGGGTGGAACTGAGCAGAGCCAAGGCGGACGGCGATCTGAGGACCATGCAGGAACGGATCTGGAACACATACGAAGTGACATATGCCGGCGCGGAAGAATTCCGCACGGAAGGGCCGTTCAATATGACAGAGGCGGACCGGAAAGCGGCGCAGCTGTCCACGGAGATCCGCGCGCTCGGAATGGTCAATGTCCGGGCTGTGGAGGAATACGCGGAGACCAAGGCACGGTTTGACGAAATGAGCGTACAGCGGGAAGATCTGGAGAAGGCGGAGAAGGATCTGACCGAACTGATCACCCAGCTGCTGAGTCAGATGAAAACCACCTTTGTCGAGAACTTTACCAAACTGCAAGGATATTTCTCCGAGACCTTCACCCGCCTGTTCGGCGGAGGTCACGCGGAACTGTCGCTGGCGGATCCGGATGATCCGCTGAACTGCGGGATCGAGATCAACGCGCAGCCGCCGGGAAAGAAACTGCAGCTGCTGACATTGCTTTCGGGCGGAGAAAGAACACTGACCGCGATCGCGATCCTGTTCGCCACTCTGAAGCTGAAACCGACACCCTTCTGTATCCTGGATGAAATCGAAGCCGCTCTGGATGACGCCAATATCAGCTACTTCGCGGATTATCTGGTCGAATACGGAAAGAACACCCAGTTCGTCGTCGTGACTCACAGAAAGGGCACCATGGAACGCTGCGACGCGCTTTACGGCGTGGCAATGGAGGAACAGGGCGTCAGCAAGATGGTATCGGTATCGTTACAGGACTATCGGGAATGATCCGGAGGGAACCAATATGAAACGGATTGCAGCATTCATTGCCGCGCTTTTGATGATCCTGCCGCTGGTCTGCTCAGCGGAGGAAACGGATACTCTGCCGTTCACGATCCGGGCAGCGGAGGAGGAGACCAACAAGATCGCCCTGACGATCGACGACTGCTATGACCTTGACAAGGTCGGGGAAGCAGTGGAACTTTGCAAAAAATACGGGATCACCATGACATTTTTCCCGCTTGGTACGGTGCTCCATCCGGAAGACCGTGAACTGTGGCAATCCGTACTGGATGCCGGATGCGAGATCGGCAGCCATTCCTATACGCATACCTCCCTGCCTAAGCTGGACAGCTGGTCGATCATCAGCGCAATGGGAAGAACACAGCAGGCACTGGACGCGGCACTGGGATATCATTATGAGATCCGCTGGATCCGCCCGCCGTACGGGCTGCTCGCGCCTTCGGACGGAAGCGCCTCGTCTGACAAAGTGGTGGCGGCCCTCCGGAAGTACGGATTCAAACACGCGGTCAAATGGAATGTCAGTCAGACGGACCCGAGCAAGGCTGTATGGCAGATCAAACCCGGCTGCATTGCCCTGTACCACGCAAGAACCAAGGATATCAGATGTCTCGATACGATCATCCCGCAACTGCTGGAAAAAGGATATGAGCCGGTCACGCTGAGCGAGCTTCTCGGATTTGAACCGCCGGAAATTTCGGATGAGATGTATGTGTTTGATAAGAAGAATTATCAGTAAAAACAAAGCACTGCTATGGGCAGTGCTTTGTTTTTACAGGGATTAGGGATTAGGGATTAGGGATTAGTGGCCGCCTTCGGCGGAGTTATGAATTATGAATTATGAATTGAAGTTTGTTGTTCTGATGGAATGTGTTGTCAGGCTATTAGTATCTAAAATTTATCATTTATAATTTATCATTTATCATTTCGCAATGGGAACCATTGCGATACTGCACTGTCGTACCGGCGGGGACGGAACGGGTGAGCCAGGTGTTACCGCCGATGACGCAGCGGTCACCGATGAAGGTGTCACCACCCAGGATCGTGGCATTGGCATAGATGACCACGTGATTGCCGATATTGGGATGACGCTTGATATTCTTGACGGGATTGCCGCTCTCATCCAGCTCGAAGCTGCGGGCACCGAGGGTGACGCCCTGATACAGCTTGACATGATCTCCGATCACGGTGGTCTCACCGATGACGATACCGGTCCCGTGGTCAATAAAGAAATAATCCCCGATCGTCGCACCGGCATGGATATCAATGCCGGTTTTTTCATGCGCGTATTCCGTCATGATCCGGGGGATCAGAGGCGCGTGCAGCAGATAGAGTTCATGCGCGAGACGGTAAATCGAGATCGCGTAGAACCCCGGATAACAGATCATGACTTCTTCCCGGCAGGAGGCGGCGGGATCCCCTTCGTAGAGCGCCTCGACATCCTTCAGAAGCTTCTCCTTGACCGTGGGAAGCTGACGGATGAACGTGTCACAGATCTCCCGGGCATCGGCATTGTTTTCACTGAAACGCAGGGCGCATTCGAGCTGCTGCGTCAGATCCTGACCGGTGCTCTCGAGCAGGGCCTCATCGGACATGCGCGGGTTTTCCCGGTTGAAACAGAGCGGGAACAGCAACGCCTGCAGGGACTTGATGATCCGGACAATCTCGCTCCGGTCGGGCGGCGGAAACGCGTGCGAGCAGCGCAGCGCGCCATCGGTCGAAACACCGTTCAGAGCGTCCACGGTTTCGGTAATCAAAGCTTTCATTCAAACACCTCCGGATC
The DNA here is from genome assembly GCA_045600165.1 of Clostridia bacterium. Classification (GTDB taxonomy): domain Bacteria; phylum Bacillota; class Clostridia; order Christensenellales; family Aristaeellaceae; genus Aristaeella. The sequence continues at coordinate 10,663 of JAZRXJ010000151.1, read as the reverse complement.
TCAAAGAAAAACCCACGGCGGAAGGATCCGTCGCGGGAACTTCACAGGAATACTATATTCCTTTACAGACAGAATGGCAAGCGTAATCAGAGAGAAGCAAATTCAATAGGTTTATATTCATACTTTTCCAGCCGGTTTTCCCGGAGCATTGTCCGCAGAGCCTCAACGACAACGGGATCGTAGGCTTTACCGGCTTTCACGAGTTCGTCCACGGCGACTTCCATGGTCATGGCTTTCCGGTAGACACGGTCGGTGGTCATGGCGTCAAAAGCATCCGCGACCATGAGGATCCGGGCAGGGAACGGGATCTCGTCGCCTTTCAGACCGTTCGGATAACCGGTACCGTCCATGCGCTCGTGATGCATTCCGGCCAAAGCGGCAGCCTTTTCACCCAGCATCGGCTCCAGGATCCGGCGGCTTTCAATCGGATGCTGCTTGATGACTGCGTATTCCTCATCGGTCAACCGACCGGGCTTTGTCAGGACCTCCACCGGGATATTGCATTTGCCAATGTCGTGGAACAATGCTCCGATGGCATAATCCCTGAATGAAATGGAATTACAGCAGTCTTTCAGCTCTTCATACAGGGCTACGGCATAATGCATGACTCCATGACTGTGACTGTAAGTGTAATGATCCATCCGGTCGATCCTGGCAAGCTGTTCCAGAAGGAGTTTCTGCCAGTATGTTGTTTCCGAAAAGATCGGTACATTGGTGACGCAGAGCAGACGGGTATATTCGAGGCATTTGACGATGACATTTTGCTGCAGTCCCTGGAGGGTGATCGAATCTCCTGCCTTCAGGGTGACACGCTCATTATTGGCGGAGTCGGTGATTTCAAGAATCCCGTTCAGAATATAGTAAAATTCAAAGGCGTCTTCTTTTTCGGACGGAGCAAAGCCGGCGACCGCATTTTTGTTGATCTCCTGCACCATGATTTCCCAATCTCCGTTTTTTGCAAGAAGTGAAAGGTCCTGAAACGAATCCTGCCGTTCCATGTCACCGGAATGGATGAACAAACCTTTCATTAAAACGCCTCCGAAACAGACAGCAAATTGCGCCTCGGTGTCAGCCGGGCGCAATTCGCGGCCAAATTACAATACAGAATTACTTTTTGACAACATGCGGATTGATGACGATCAGGGGATCGATGGAATAGGAATTGCCGTCGATGGTCTTATCGTTGTATTCACATCCGACTTCGGCTCCCAACAGACCGGATACGAATTTGGTCGTGCCGGCAATGATATCGGTGGCGACCTTGGCCTTCGCGCCATCATCTTTCTTGGTAACCTGAGCGATCTTCACGGTGGTGTCGATCAGCTTGTTGGCGACACTGACGATGACGTTTACAGCAACGCTGTTATCTTTTTTCGCAAACAGGGAGCAGGCGCTTGCGGACGCGAAACATGCTGTGGACAGCAGCATGACCGCCAGGATGAGAGCTACGATCTTCTTCATGAAAGATTTCCTCCTTTGGTTTCGTCGGTAGTATTTATGGTGTGAACGTTGTTTCTGGCATCATAATACATAAAAAGAACAAGGAAGTCAATAGAAAAATTACACAAAATGCAAGTTAAATTTTTAACAACGTAACCGGATACCATTACTTGTGTTTCCGCACCGCTCCCACCACAAGTTTGCAAAATTTCTTTTATGAATGACTGTCAAATATTGAAAAACAAAGAAGAAAACGGGTCGTGACAGGACACTTGCACATACGCGGCATACGCAAAAACCGGCGGTCAGACAGTAACACACCGGTTTTGTGACAAAACATGCATGAATCAGTTTATGGCTTCAGCATTGCCCAGAGATCTCCGATCCCCTCGCAGGTGAAGGTTGGCTTCACGGTGCTTTCCTCCAGTGTCTGCCGGGTGCTTTCGCCGCTGAAGACCAGAACGGTGGTGATCCCGGCATTGACGCCGCAGGCGATGTCCGTATAGATCCGGTCGCCGATGAGGACCGTTTCTTCCTTTGAACAGCCGGCCTTCTGCATGGCCAGGAGGGCAATATCCGGCTCTGGCTTTCCGATGAACGACGGCTTCCGGCCGGTCGCGTTGAAAAGCATCTGGGAAACGGAACCGCAGTCCGGCGCGTAACCGTAGGTCGTCGGGCAGACCAGATCCGGATTGGTGGCGAGATATTCGACGCCGCGCCCAAGCAGGATACAGGCGTCTTCCAGTTTACGGTAGTTCAGTTCCGTGTCATAGCCCATGAGGAGGCAATCGATGTCATCGGATAATTCCGTTGTCACGGGATAGCCTTCCTCCCGCAGCTGGGAGACAAAGGACGCTGTCCCCAGCGTGTAGATGCTGTGAAACGCGGGACGGTTCCGGAGCAGGATACACGCGGCATCCGTGGAGGTGAAGAATTCTTCCGCTTTCGCGGGGATCCCGATCCGCTCCATCTTACGGACGTAATCCGCCACGGAACGGGAGGAATTGTTGGTCAAATACAGATAGTCCCCGCCGGCGGAACGGATGGCGTTCAAAAAATCCTGACAATGGGGAAAAAGACGGTCCCCCAGATACAGTGTACCGTCCATATCCAGCAGAAACAGTTTTTTACTCCGGATCGTATCCCGGAAATCCATCATGCGGATCCCATCCTTCTGAATTGATCTCTTTACAGGTTCCTGGTCACGATGATATCGGCGCCGGTCCCGCAGACATCCGTGATGACCTTCTGACCGACAGTGACCGGAGCGGTCAGCTCCACCTGATCCAGCAGCTTCATGATCTCCATGAGCTTCCCGCGGGGAACGGCCTTGTCCGTGCGGACGGGACAGCGGCGGAGAGGACCGCCCTGCAGGCGGACCGTGGATGTCAGGACCCGGGTCGGGTTACTGATCTCATTCCGGCCGTATTCCGCGCCTCTGGGACAGGAATTGCCGGTCACGGTAAAGTCATGCTCCTCGTCGACATGGAGACGGCAGCCTTTGGGACAAACGATACAGACCAGATCTTTCATATCCTTACGCCTCCTTTGCCAGGACCGTGACAGGTCCATCAGTTTCCTGCAGGGCTTTCGCGGTGAGCAGGATATGCTCCATTTCCCCGGGAGCCATGTGGTCGCGTTTCCAGGATGCCAGCAGCTTTTCGCCGCAGCGGACTTCGATGACGCTCGGACCGAAGACACGGCGGACACGGAAGAAGACATCCGCGACCTTACTGACACGGTTCACGCGGATCCGCTGCGGAACGGTGTAGCCGATATCCGGACCGTTCTGCAGATCGATCGCGCTTTCCTCTTCCGGAGCGGAAAGGACATAGTCGGCCGCGGCGGCACCGGCGCGTTCGCTTTCAGCGGAGACATAATCCACCAGATCATGGACATGGACCGCGTTCCCGCAGGCGAAGATGCCGGGCAGGGAGGTCTCCATATTTTCATAGACGACCGCGCCGTTGGTCCGCGGATCCATCCGGATGCCGGCGGCACGGGTCAGCTCGTTTTCGGGGATCAGACCGACACTGAGGAGCACGGTATCGCAGTCGAATTCCATTTCGGTTCCGGGAACGGGATTCCGCTTATCATCCACTTCCTGGACGGTGACATGGGAGACGCGTCCGTTTTCGGAACGGATGTCCGTGATCGTATGGGAAAGATACAGCGGGATGTTCCAGTCCTGAAGACATTGCACGATGTTCCGGGTCAGACCGCCGGAATAGGGCATGACCTCCACACAGGCGAGCACCTTCGCGCCTTCCAGCGCCATGCGGCGCGCCATGATCAGACCGATGTCGCCGCTGCCGAGAATGATGACCCGCTTTCCGACCATATAGCCTTCCATATTCAGATACCGCTGGGCGCTTCCGGCGGTGAAGACACCGGCGGGACGGTCGCCCGGAATGGCAATGGCTCCGCGGGTGCGCTCACGGCAGCCCATGGCCAGAACCAGCGCTTTGGCCTGCAGGATCTGATAACCTTCTGCGGCGCTGATGACATGGACTTCGTGATCTCCATTGATTTCCAGGACCATGGTATCCGTCATGACCCGGACGGAGGTATCCTTCAGCATATCAATGAAACGGGACGCGTACTCCGGGCCGGTGAGTTCCTCGCCGAAACGGTGGAGACCGAAGCCGTTATGAATGCATTGGTTCAGGATCCCGCCCAGATCCTTGTCTCTTTCCACAATGAGGATCTCCTTCAGACCCTTTTCCCACGCGGCGTGAGCTGCCGCAAGACCGGCGGGACCGCCGCCGATGACGATGAGATCAAACATTTTCCGTCCCCCCCCTGTTTCGTCTCGGACAGAAGGACATAGCTGCCTTCTCCGTCCTGCAGGACCTCCAGCGGGGAGATCCCTTTCTCACGGCTCAGGATATCCAGCACCCGGGGACCGCAGAAACCACCCTGACAGCGGCCCATGCCGGAACCGGCACGGCGCTTGACGCCATCCAGAGATACCGGCGGGATGGGGCTGTGAATGGCATCCACGATCTCGCCTTCGGTGATCGTTTCGCAGCGGCAGATGACCCGGCCGTACAGCGGATTTTTCCGGATGGCTTCCCGCTTTTCCTCATCGGAGAGCTCCTTGAAACGGATCTTTTTCCGGGTGGTTACGGCATGCGGTTTCCGGACAGGGTTCAGACCGTCCTGCTCCAGCAGCTTCAGAGCCTCTTCGGCAATCGCGGGAGCGGATGACAGACCGGGGCTCTTGATCCCGGCCAGATCAATCAGGCCGGGAGCGGCAATGCCGATGACAAAATCCGACTGATCCGTATTGGCACGGACGCCGGCGAAGTTCCGGATGGAATTGCCATAGCGGATCGCTTCCGTCGTCAGCGCGGCGCGTGCCTTCACGAAGGCCAGGCCAGCAGAAGTGTTCCCGGTCGTTTCGCCGGTGGGTACGCTTTCGGCATTCGGGCCAACAATCAGATTGCCATGGACGGTCGGGGAGACCAGAACGCCTTTTCCGTCTTTGTTCGGGCACTGGAAAAGGACATGGGAGGCGTGCACACTTTCACATTTATCCAGCAGCCAGTATTCGCCGCGGTTCGGCGTGACGGTAAAGGTCTTCGGCGCGGCCATTTCGTGAACGGTATCCGCGGAAGTACCCGCGGCATTGATGACGCGGCGCGCTTCCACATCGCCGGAGGCGGTGCGGAGCAGCCATCCGCCGTCCTTCAGCGGCTCCATGGAGTTTACTCCGCTGTTCAGACGGAAGGTGACACCGTTGATCGCGGCTGTTTCGGCAAAGGCCAGCGCGTATTCCCAGGGACTGATGATCCCGGCGGAAGGCGCCAGCAGGGCGCCGACGACTTTATCGGTCACTTCGGGTTCGATGGCATGGACCTCATCCGCTGACAGGATCTTCATATCCGGGACACCGTTCAGCGTCCCGCGGCGGTAGAGTTCCCGGATGGTCTCCATATCCTCCTCACTGAACGCCAGGACCAGCGAACCGATCTTTTTATAAGGCACATCCAGATCCCGGCAGAGCTTCTCCGCCATTTCGCAGCCGCGGACATTCAGCCGGGCCATCAGGGTCCCGGGTTCGGGATCGTAGCCGGCATGGATGATGGCGCTGTTGGCGCGGGTCGCACCCATGGCGATATCGTTCTGCTTTTCCAGTACGACTACATTCAGGTCATACTGCGAGAGCAGGTACGCGGCGGCGGCTCCGGTGATCCCGCAGCCGACAATGGCAATATCAAACATACAGATCCTTCTTTCTGATCACAGGTTCAGTGCAGCAGGTCCTTCTCGTACCGCAGGGCCGGATCCTCCGGCTTCAGACTCCGGTTCAGAAGTTCCTGGACAACTTCCTTCGGTTCCTTATGTCCGCTGATGATATCCCGCACAGCGGAAATGATGGGAATCTCCACATCATGCTGCTCCGCCAGCGAAATCGCGGCCGGAAGCGCGTTGATGCCTTCCACGGCCATGCCGATCCGGTGTACGGCTTCCTCCGGGGCCACCCCCTGACCGATGAGGATCCCGGCGCGGTTATTACGGCTGTGCATGCTGGTGGCGGTCACGATCAGATCCCCGATCCCGGCCAGACCGGCAAAGGTCCGTTCACTGCAGCCGAGCGCCCGGCCTACCCGGGCGATCTCATAAATACCGCGGGTCATGATGGCGGCACGTGTGTTGTCTCCCAGACCCAGTCCCGCGGCGATCCCGCAGGCCAGGGCGATGATGTTCTTCAGGGCGCCGCAAAGCTCCACACCGCGGACATCGGCAGATGTATACGGACGGATGCAGGTACCGGTGAACAACTGCTGGATCACGGACGCGGCCTGCAGATCCTCTCCGGCGGAGATGATGAGCGTCGGCATTCCCAGTACGACTTCCTCGGCATGCGTGGGTCCGGAAAGTGCCACCGTGGGATAACGGTGCTCCGTGATCTCACCGATGACTTCGGTCATCGTCATCAGGGTATCCTTTTCCAGACCTTTGGTCCCGCAGGCGATGATCTGTCCTTCCTTTATATAAGGAAGACAGCGGGTCATGACGGAACGCAGATACGGCGAGGCTACGGTGACCAGCAGGATCTCCGCGTCATTGACCGCTTCGACGGGATCACCGGTAAAGCGGACAGCGTCCGGGATCCGGACATCCGGAAGATCCGGATGGACACGGGCGGCGGACAACGCGGCAGCCTTTTCAGCGGACGAAGACAGGACGGTAACAGAATGTCCCGCGGTGTTCAGAACTATAGCCAGTGCTGTGCCCCACGTTCCGGAACCGAGTACTGTGACATTCATGAGCGTCCCTCCTTTCATGCTGTATATTTTACCATAGATTAGCAGATAGTAGTTAGCAAATAGCAGGGAGTTTTTGATCGTTTCATGATATACAGTGAAAAAACATGACAATTTTGTTGTTCCATGTTAAGATGTAAAAAAATCTGACATGTTCAGAGAGGGGTATATTTGTGATGAAACGTTTTGTTGCTTTGGTTCTGGCTCTGGCTCTCAGCCTGACTGCCTGCGCGGCAATGGCTGAACTCACTTTCACTACCGGCGGTTCTTCCGGTACCTATTATGCTTTCGGTAACGTTCTGGCCCAGTACATCACCAACAACAGTGATGTCGCCGTGACTGCCGTGGCCGGCAATGGCTCCGCCGACAACATCGACAAACTGGAAATGGAAGTTGCCCAGCTGGGCTTTGTGCAGAGCGACGTAGCCAACTATGCTTACAACGGCATCAAGTTTGAACAGTACAACGGCATGCCCGTGGATTGCTTCACCGCTATCGCTGCCCTGTATACCGAAACTGTGCAGCTGGTTACCTGTGATCCCAGCATCAAGAGCATGGAAGACTTGCGCGGAAAGTCTGTTTCCATCGGTGCCATTGGTTCCGGCGTCTATTTCAACGCTCTGGACTTCCTGGCTGCCTATGGCATGACAGAAGCGGATATCGATCCCCAGTACCTTTCCTTCGGTGATTCCGCCGAAGCCCTGAAGGATGGCAAGGTCGTGGCTGCTTTCGTCGTGGCCGGCGCTCCCACTCCCGCTGTGACCGACCTGAGCACCAGCAAGCAGAGCTATCTGGTCAGCCTGGATGACGCTGCTGTTGCAAAGCTGATCGAAATCAATCCTTCCTACACCAAGAGCGTGATCCCCGCCGGCACCTACAGCGGTATTGATGAGGATATCATCACCGTGGGCATCAAGGCGACCATCATCGCCAACGGTCAGGTGACGGACGAACAGGCTTATACCATTGTTTCCACCATTTTCGAAAACAAGGATGCCATCGCTGAAGCACACGCGAAGGGCCTTGAACTGGATCTGGAATACGCTTCCACCTGCGGTCTGCCCTATCATCCCGGCGCCGCCAAGTATTTCGCGGAAAAAGGACTGGATGTAATCACCAAGTAAGCGACTGAATCAGAGGGGACGATCCGCAGCCCTGTTTCGGGGCTGCGGACCGTCCTCATTTTTTACGGGAGAGATATTCATGAGCAATAAGAAGATCGAACCGGTCAATGAACAGGAATTCACCGGCAGCGCTTCCGATGTCGACGCCATTATGCGGAAATATGACCGGGAGTCCAATACGCGTATCTGGGAAGGCAAGCCCAAGGTCATTGTGGGCTGCATTCTGGCCGCGTTTTCTCTGTTCTGTATCTATGTCACCCTGTTTGCCAATTTCCTGGAGCAGGTCCGTCTCAGCTCCTTCCTGGGATTGATCATCGTTATGGGCTTCCTGACTTTCCCGGCCAAGAAGGGTCAGATGAAAGTCAACCATATGCCCTGGTATGACGTGGTCCTCATGGTGGCAGGCGCGACCGCGTTCTTCTATTTCACCTTCAATGTCCCGAGCTTTGCCAAAATGCGTCTGCCCATGAAGCTGAAAGATCCGATGTACATCATCATGGGCATCATCGGGATCCTGGTCATGTGCGAACTGTGCCGCCGCAGCGTGGGTCTGCCGATCCTCTGCGTGGCCGGTGCTTTCCTGGCATATACCATCTTCTTCTATATCAAGGATGGGAAGATGCTGCAGAACGTGGTGCATGAACTGTTCTACAACGAAAACGGCATGCTGAGCACGCCGGTCAATGTCTGCTCCAAGTATATCGTTGTGTTCATCATATTCGGCGCGTTCCTGGAAAAATCCGGGATCGCGGAATTCTTCATCAGTCTGGCCAACAGCCTGACAGGCCGTTTCGCAGGCGGTCCCGCCAAGGTGGCTGTCATCTCTTCCGCCCTGTGTGGTATGGTGAGCGGTTCCTCTGTCGGTAACACCGTCACCACCGGTTCCGTCACCATCCCCATGATGAAGAAGACAGGATACAAGCCTGAGTTTGCCGGCGCTGTGGAAGCGGCCGCTTCCACCGGCGGACAGATCATGCCTCCCATCATGGGCGCGGCCGCGTTCCTGATGGCGGACTATGTCGGCGTACCCTATTCCAATATCATTGTGCGTGCCATCCTGCCCGCGTGCCTGTACTTCCTGGGCATCTTCCTGGCAGTCCATCTGGAAGCCAAGAAGCTGGGTCTGAAAGGTCTGAACCGTGCCGAGCTGCCCAGAATGCGCAAGCTGGTGAAAGATACCTACCTGCTTCTGCCGCTGATCATCCTGATCTATCTGGTATGCTCCAACACCAAGACCATGCAGTTCTCCGCCGCGGTTGCCATTGTGGCGACTATTGTTGTTGGTATTATCAACAACAAGGTAAAGCAGTACCGCAAGTGGGTCCGTGAAGGCGGAAAACGCCCCGAATATGATCCCATCAATGTGGAGATCACCGAAGAGGACAAGGAACAGGAAGATACAGCCCGCGGACTGTTCAGCTACTACTTCAGAAAGTTCAAAATGTGGGACAAGGAGACCCAGGACGACGGGATCTTTACGATCCGCAGTGTCTGGGAAGCCCTGGAAAACGGCGGACGCAGCTGTATCTCCGTCGGTGTCGCCTGCGCTGTCGCCGGCATCATCTGCGGCTGCCTGACTGTTACCGGTCTGGCTTCCACCGTCATCAACGCGATCGTGCAGCTTTCCGGCAGCCATATGTTCATCGCCCTGCTGCTGACGATGCTCTGCTGTATCGTGCTGGGCATGGGCGTACCTACGACCGCCAACTACTGCATCATGGCGTCGACCTGTGCTCCGATCCTGATCCAGATGGGCATCCCGGTCATCGCGTCTCATTTCTTCGTATTCTATTATGGCATTGTGGCGGATATCACGCCGCCTGTGGCACTGGCGGCCTACGCAGGGTCCGCCATCGCGAAAGGAAACCCGATGAAGACGGGTGTTACGGCTACACGGCTGGCTATTGCGGCGTTCATTATCCCGTTCATCTTTGCCCTGAGCCCCGCCATGCTGTTCATTGATACCACCTGGGTTGAAGTCCTGCAGATCATTGTGACTTCTGTGGTCGGTATGTACGGCATTGCCTCCGGTCTCAGCGGATACATGCTGAAACCCATGAACATCATTGAACGGCTGGTTGCCATTGCCGGCGGTCTGCTGCTGATCATCCCCGGAACCATGACTGATATCTTCGGTGTGATCCTGGTGGGTCTGATCGCATTGATCCAGTATCTGAGCAAACCGAAGGCGGCTGCGACTGCGTCGCAGAATTAAGAATTATACGTTATGAATGATGAATTTTAGTTTGTAAAGCTGTCCGTTCGCTCAATTGTCGGGCAATTTCCTTGTGGCGTCATTGCCCTCTGTTTCGCGCTAACGAACTCAGCTTCCTTCGCTTTCAGCGACAGCACACTGTGCTGACGGTCACATCGTTCGCCCCTCAGTCACTACGTGACAGCTGGTCTCACTGCGTTCGGTCAAATTCGCAATAGTTGAGCAAGGCACTCTCGTGTCATGCTCGCCTTTGCTCATTACTCGCTTCGCTCGGACAGCTTCGTAATAGTCGTATTGCTGCACTAGCGTTTGCAATACTCGTTTACTCAGCAGGCTTCCGATTCGCTGTTTCCGCCACAGGCGGCGCTCATCTCCGCCCTTTCTCCCGTTTTCGTCTTCGACGAACAGCACACTGTGCTGACACGGGATACGGCGCCTTGTTGAACAAGGGGAGCCTTATTTACTGGCGTCTTCGGCGCAAACAATTCCACTAAGACCTAAGCCCTAAAGTGGGGGATGTCCCGGAACGGGACATCCCCCTGCTTTTTATGCTTTGGCAAGGGCAAGAGGTTCTTCGTAACGGCGTTCGGCGAGGACCTTGTCCATCAGAT
>JAZRXJ010000150.1:0-2632 GCA_045600165.1 Clostridia bacterium | reverse complement strand
TGCCCGATGCAAAGTTCATCGGCAGATGCTACGGCGACAAGGACAAAAAGGACGACACGTTCAGCTGGTTATGGGACGAATGGTTCGGCAAGAATCTGTTTGCACCGCTGGAAGCTCTTGCCGGAGACGCGGATTTTATCGAGGACGGCGGCTCATATTTCGGATTGAGCCGCGTCACCGCCGACGGAGCGTTTCAGTACTGGATTGGGATGGTCGTCCCGCAGACGGCTGTGACGACCGACGGCTATGACAGCTTCCCGATTCCTGCCTGCGAGGCGGTCGTCAACTGGGTATACGAAAAAGAGCCGGACATATATTTTTATGACTGCCTGAAGGATATGAAGGCTTTGGGCTGCGAGTGGAACGAGGTTTCCAACGGCGAGCGCCTGATGGCCGAGCGGTACATCTGCCCGAGATTCACGGAACCCGATGAAAACGGCAATATCATTCTGGATCTGATGTTCCTTACAAGATAAGAAGATTTGTGCAGGCATTTTATTGCCTGCCGGCAAATGGCATATACATAATGAAAACAAAGAAGCCGAAAGCCCTCTGATTTTCAAGGACTTTCGGCTTCTTTGTTGGCGTCCCCGGCGCGATTCGAACGCGCGGCCTTTCGCTTAGGAGGCGAATGCTCTATCCTGCTGAGCTACGAGACCATATTGCTGTACATCGGGTGATTATAGACAAAAACGGGCGTTTTGTCAATCTGCAGGCGGGACAGAGAACTGTTGGGAATACAGAAAAAGTTGGATTCTGTACGATTGCTGTACAGACAATGGGGATATATGCTGACGGTGTCAGGAACATTTGAATATGTGCTTCCTGAATACAAATTCAAGGAGATTATCTATATGAGAAGCTTAACTACATTTCATTTACAGTACGCACACCGGTTTTACGGATTCAAGGGAGAAGCCCAGTATCTGCATGGACATACCGGGACACTGACTATTGAAGTGGAAGACGATATCAATGAAGGAGTCAATATGGTGTTCCCGTGCAACGAGATCAAAAAGATCGCATGGTCCATACTGCAGAACTTTGACCACGCCCTGATCCTGAGAGAGGATGATCCGCTCCTGCCGGCGATACTGGAGGTTTACAAACAGCAGGGGATACAGGAAGGTCAACCCCAGAACAAAATGAAAGGGGAAGCCTTCAAAACAGAACTGGCTCAGGCATATCCGGAGTGCAGACTGGTCGTGACCAAGGAAACCATGACCGTGGAAGGAATGATCAAAATCGTGTATGATCTTCTGAAAGATCAGCTGAACATTGTAAAAATCACGTTTGCCAGCGGGGATAACGCGGCCAGTCAGAAATTCAAGCCGAAGGGTTCGATGGAACGATGCCCGCTGTGCGGAGTACTGCTGGATGAAGATGGCGTATGCTATAAGTGCGGATACAAGAGTCAACCCAAAACCGACAGATGACTTTTTTGAACAGTCCGGATATAATAGGGTCAATTGAACGGAAAGGATGTGCAGCGGAGGATGCTGGTCTATTTCGCGCCTATGGAGGGATTGACGGACGCTGTTTTCCGGCGGGTCCATCGCGAAATGTTTACCGGTGTCGCCGCGTACATGATCCCGTTTGTCAGTCCGACCCAGAATCTTGTATTGAACGGAAGAGAAAAGCATAATGTTCTGCCAGAACATAACCGGGGAATTCCATGCATTCCCCAGGTGCTGACAAAGGAAGCAGAGCACTTTCTGTGGGCCGCGGAGATTCTGGCTGAAATGGGATATACGGAAGTGAACCTGAACGCCGGATGCCCTTCGGGAACCGTGACGGCAAAAGGAAAAGGCGCCGGGATCCTGAAGGATCCGGACAGACTGGATGCTTTTCTGGAAAAGATATGCAAACGAAGCCCGCTGCCAATCAGCGTGAAAACAAGAATCGGCTTTGAGACACCGGAAGAATGGGACCGGCTGCTTGAAATCTACTGCCGGTATCCCATCAGCAGCCTGATCGTCCACCCGCGCACCTGCCGGGAACGGTATGATCCGGATCAGCTGCACCGGGACCTGCTGGAGGAAACTGTCAGACGGTTTCCGGGAAAGGTCATTGTCAACGGAGATCTTTTCACATTGAAAGATATCCGGGAAATCAGTAACCGGTATGGAACCGATTCGGTCATGCTGGGCCGGGGACTGGTGGCGAATCCGGCACTGGCCCGCGTGCTTGCCGGCGGTGAACCGCTTCAAAAGGATGAAGTCATCTGTTTTCATGACCGGCTGGAAGAAGAAATGAGCAAAGAATACAGCCCGGATATTGTATTCATGAAGCTGAGGGTCGTTATGAAACACCTGGCCTGCTGTTTCGCGGACACCGGAAAACTGGAAAAGATGATCCGGAAATCCAGAAATCTGAGAGAACTGCTGGAAACAGACAGGATGCTGTTTGATCAATGTGAATTGAAAAATGCCCCCTGTTTCGTACCAGACGAGAGGGGTGAGTCAAAGCCAGGAACATGAAAGTTCCTGGCTTTGACAAGTGCGCCCGGCGGCGCACGTTTCTAAAGGGTGAAAGTCCCGAATCCGCCCGGTAGCGGGAAGGAGATAGCCGAAAGCAAGGGTGTCCATCGTGAGATGGAATCTGAAGGAAGCTGGATGTGGGAACAGACTAA
>JAZRXJ010000149.1:0-1092 GCA_045600165.1 Clostridia bacterium | reverse complement strand
CCTCCCGAAAAACCGCTTCCTCCGACAATCGCCGCATTCAGCTCGTCCTCGGTAATGAAAGCACTGTGTACAGGAAGCTCTGCCATGTCTGTGGTGTATTCATGGCGTGGAAGATCGAGACCGCGAAGTGAAGCCATGATCTCAGCAGGCTTATGGTAGTTGAAGCGCATCAGGGAGCGATCCAGCTCCATTGCAGTCCAGAAGGCTGCGAACTGATCGGAAAACCTCGCGCGGAAGTCAGGATTATCAAGACTCTCGGCAAGTCTTGCTGTTTCATCCGGGAAACCGCCGCCCCGGATGTTATCCATCATATCGAGATAGCCTTCCTTACGTGCTTCGTCGCTCATATCGTGATAGAGATACCAGATAGACTGGGCGATCTTCTCACGCTCCGCGCCGGGCGCCTCGGCAAGTTCCACATTGGAAGCAAAGGTTCCGCGTTCGAGCATGTTGCTGATACGTTCCGCCGCTTCCTCCCATGTGATGATCTGTGCGTTTCTTGCATAGCGGGCAGATTCACCGCGATTCAGGCGGATTCCGTCTGCGTCATACCATGCGGAGATCTTACCGTTATCGGTGTTGAGACCGTAACCGCCGTGGAAAATCCGCTGAAGAAACGCAGCTTTTTCCTCGATGGGACGCTCCTTCATAAACTCGGAGGTGATGAATCTGCGGGCGTTTTCGCTGTTGCTTCCGTAGCGCAGAAAGTCTTCGATGTCCTTGTCGGCAAAAGAAAAAGCGAAGGGCTTTTCGTCAAAGCTCTCCGCCTGTGTGATAAAGGCTATCTGTTCTCCCTCGGAGGGGAAAAGGTTCAGCTGTATATAAGCTCCGTCAGAATCGTTTCCTCGGCCTGCGCTTTCAGGTTGTTCATCAGTCCCGTCCATTTCAGCGGGTCGGACGCTTTCAGCTGCTCCGTCAGTCCGTTCTTCGCCGTCAGCTCCTGCATCATCTGCTCCAGTCTCCGGTTCGCCGTCTCGTCGATCTCTCTCAGGTGCGGGTACAGTTTCTCCGACAGAAGCAGGCTGTTCCAGAGTACCGGTCTGTGCTCCTTCAGATAATTCCGTCTCATCCTGCCGTACTTGCCCAGCGGGG
>JAZRXJ010000148.1:0-1233 GCA_045600165.1 Clostridia bacterium | reverse complement strand
ATACGGTTTGAACTTCTCCGGCACCGGAAAACAGTCCAGCAGATTCAGCGGGCCGTTCCAATGCTTTTCATAGTCAAAATACAACACCAGCGTTGCCACCGGGTAACGCTCAATAGGCTTCCGACTGAGCTGCGAACGGTACTCCGCGCCGTCATAACCGATCACCCGGATCGGCATATCCCGGTCAACCTGCGTCTGGTTCTCCAAGCCAATGCAGGCAATGTGGATATTCTGCTTTGTCCAGCGCTTCGCCACATCCCGCTCAATGTCCCGTATCTTCCCATCCGCCTTGTACGCCGAGCGCGGCGACTGCTCCTCCAGCTCGTCCGGCTTAATGACCTCTTCTCCGTGAAACAGCAGGACATTCACGATATCCGCGAACACTTCATTATACGATTCCAGTATCTTTTCCGCCGTATCCTTCTCCGCCACCGGATCACCTCCCGCCGTTTCTGGTTATATTGTACTACGAGCAGCGCGTTTCGTCAATGAATTCTGAAAGTGACCACCTGATGCTTTTTTCGCCGACTACTATCAAAGCAGCGTTTCCGGCCTGTTCATTCTTCCTGTCCACCCCTGCATCCTTGCCCATTCTCTGGTTTCTTCCGGATCGTCGTAATCAAAGTGTTCCGAACCTTTGCCGTGGATTCCTGTCAGCATTTCACAGTAACCGCCAATACCGCCGACATCGTCAAGAACCGGGAGCCCGTCAAGTGCAATACACAGCGGTCTTCTTTTCGTTATGACAGAGGCAATCTGGTCACGCAGTTCGCACTCGATGATTTCACCGCTCTTGTAGATGGGAGTCTGGTCATCCAAAGCGTGCTCTGTAGTGGCAGGCGGAATAAATCCTGCTCTGTTTGGATGATTCCATGCGTCATCACTATAGTACTCGTCAACAAGTGTGATCTTTACTTCCCATCCATCGCCATAATCATACTCATAAATCAGTTCTTTCGTAAGCGGTAAGGCAGTCCCGTCAAGTCTGCTCATTTTCTGCCAGTAATGGTATTCATTATCCGCTTTGGTATCGTTTTCTTCAAACCGATTATTTGCGTCGGCAATAAGTGCGTTTAGTTTGTCTTTTTCTGCTTCTTCTCCAAGCACCTCAGTGACTTTCAATCTTTCAAGCAGTTCATTCAAACCGCCTTCTTCAGCAAAATAATCCCGCATTTCATCACAGGTGACATCTTCAATTCTCTTCACTCTCGGATTGGTCTGCAGTTCTTCCCG
>JAZRXJ010000147.1:0-1172 GCA_045600165.1 Clostridia bacterium | reverse complement strand
TTTCTCGCTTTTCTGACCGTACAGAGCTTTTCTGAGAAGTGCATTTTCCTGTTTGAGATCGGCGTTTTCTTCCAGAAGAGCGGCATTCTGTGCTGCTATCCGGGCATATTCAGCTTCTTTTTCCGGTGTGAGGATCGGCATCTCCCCAAGCAGTTTTTCCTGTGTCAGTTCCAATTCGTTTTCCTTTGCCATACCGTTTCCACCGTCCGATCTCATCGTTTTCTGATGGATCCAGTATACCACAAATGGAAGAAAAAGTCTGTATCCTATACGAAAACATACTGAAAATTCTCTTTGAACTAAGATCGGTCAATAGAGGTCTCCCGCTTTTCCGGGTCTGATCGCCTTTTTCTGTTCGATGGAGAGTCCTTCCAGAAGCCAGCGGATCTGCTGCTCCGTCAAACGTTTTGCTTCCGTTTCCGTCCGTGGAAAAGAATACCGTCCGTTTTCAAGACGTTTGTTCAGCAGCAGAAATCCGTCGCCCTCCCAGAGAAGTCCTTTCAGTTTCCGCGCGTCCTTTCCGCAGAACAGAAACAGTGATCGGTCGAACGGATCAAGAGACAGTTTTCCTTTGACAATCTCTGCAAGTCCGTCGATTCCTTTCCGCATATCCGTGTATCCGGTGATCACATATACCGTGGTACCGGCGGAGATCTCTTTCAGCATTTCAGTGCCCGGATCACTGCCTCGATCCCCTCCGCCGGTGCCGACGCGTATATTTCCACACGTATTCCGCCGCTGCTGACCCTCATCACCGCGTCCGTGCTTTCCGGAACCGCCGCGACCTCAACCGGTATTTGTTCGCACAGCTTCTCGCGCAGCTTCCGCAGATGGTAATAATACGTTTTCGGCGCGATCCCGTTTTCCCGGCACCATGCCGAGACGCTCATTCCGCTTTCCCGGCACTCCTGAATCCTTGCTGCCCATTCCTGCATCTGTACTTCTCGTTTCACAAGTGTTACTTTGTCCATTCTCTTTTCCTTTCCCAGTTCCAATCACTCTATTGGAGTTCAGGGGATACTCCCTTTTGCTCCATATTGCTCCTTTTGAGACTTGGAGGTATTGTAACACTTCTATCGCTTCCCTGCGAGTCGCGGGATTATTGAGCGGTTACTTCCTTGCGAGGCACGGTATTATTGAGCGGTTACCAATAATATAGACCTCCGGATACA
>JAZRXJ010000146.1:0-43682 GCA_045600165.1 Clostridia bacterium | reverse complement strand
CCCGTGGTTAGTCTGTTCCCACATCCAGCTTCCTTCAGATTCCATCTCACGATGGACACCCTTGCTTTCGGCTATCTCCTTCCCGCTACCGGGCGGATTCGGGACTTTCACCCTTTAGAAACGTGCGCCGCCGGGCGCACTCGATAAAGCAAAACCGCCGGCAAGCCGGCGGTTTTGCTTTATCTTACTAATAACCATACCAGCACCACGCACAGCGCGGCACCCGTCATCAGCAATCCGAATGAAAGAGAACGCGTGATATAGCGGTTTGCCTTCGGACGTTCTTCATCGATCGCCGCCAGCCAGGCGACATAGTCCGTGAACGGTTTGTCCTTTTTCCCGGTCAGCCGCCGCCCGATCCGCTCCAGAGCGTTCATGGCGCGCCCGAAAAAGACCTCCGTTCTCTGCCTGCCGGTCAGTCCGGAGTGTTTCCCGCTTTCCGGGTGGAATACTGTTCTGCGCAGGCCTACGATGCTTCCGTCGAGCATCTTGTCCGCTCCACGGGTCAGCAAAGTCACTCCGTCGGCAGCATACCGGGTCACGCCCGGATTTTCCACGACCCGGTCCAGTCCGCGGGTCACCGTGCTCACCGCGGTCGGGATTTCTTTCAGGACCACCGGATTATCCAGCACTCTGTCAAAGAGTTTCCCGACCAGTCCTCCGAAGCATACAAGCGGACCGTTGATCAGCGGCCGGTAGGCGCTGTTCTCCAGATCCAGCCATACGGGCTTCCGGTCCACATATTGTCCGTCCTTCATCAGCAGTTTCCGCACTCCGAAGTAAAGGACCGTGCCAATGGCCAGAGAGATTGCCGCGCCTTTCAGGTTTTCTCCTGAAAAATAGGCCGCTTCATGTTCCATGATCCCGCCGTGCATGAATTCCGCCGACAAATTGCCGATTCCCGTCATCAGTACATCCGGCAGCAGTCCCAGAGCCGGGAGGACAGTTGCTGACAGAAGCAGCGCGAACTTCCCGGTGCCTGTCAGATACGAGGTCCGGCTGTCATACATTCTCTGCTTCTTCGGATCCCGGTTTTTTTCACAGAACAGGCAGACAAACAGTTTGGTCATATACGCCGCCGTCATGCCTCCGGAGAACAGGAACAGGATCTCGCTCGCTTTGTACCATGCCGCCGCGGCACCGCCCTCCGCCACCGCTTCCAGGATGGATTCATGCAGCAGGGATTTTGAAATATAACCGTTGAACAAAGGCATGCCAATGATCCCGAGATATCCCATCAGGAAGCAGAACATCAGCAGCGGTTTCTTCCTTCCGTAGCCGCGGATATCGTTCAGATTCAACTGATGCAGATTCATGTATACCGTTCCCGCGCACATGAAGAGGGTCAGCTTCAGCAGTGAATGGTTCACCATATGCAGTACGGTCCCCCGGATCGCGAGGCCGTTTTCCTCTCCCAGTACGCACTGCATGGCCACCCCGATCAGGATGAATCCGATCTGGGACATGGAGGAACAGGCAAGCGTCCGCTTCAGATCGATGCTGAGCAAAGCCAGGACCGCGCCGAGGACCATGGTGATCACCCCAAGGATCAGCATCAGATCACCCCAGGTCTGATCCCCGTAAAACAGGTTGCAGGAAACCACGAGGATCCCGAAGATCCCGCTTTTGGTCAGGATACCGCTCAGCAGGGCAGAAGCCGGCGCCGGCGCCACCGGGTGCGCTTTGGGGAGCCAGATATGCAGCGGGAAAACGCCCGCTTTGGCGGCAAAACCGAAGAACACCAGGATCCCCGGAAGATACAGTTTTTCGGAGCCGTTTTCCTGCATGTAAGCACGCAGACCTTCGAAGGACAGCGTTCCGGCATCATGCTGCAGGAAGAACAGTCCCATCAGGGTCACCATTCCGCCCAGCACCGCCACGGCCAGATAGGTCTGTGCCGCCCGCATGGCCCCTTCGCTTTCGTCATGCGCCACCCACGGATAGCTCGCGAAGGACATGATCTCGAAGAAAATGAACGTTGTAAACAGATCGTCGGAAAGGAAGACTCCCACCGTCGCGCCCAGCGTCAGCAGGTTGAACAGATAGTATCTTCTTCTGTGGTGATAATGCGCGAAATATCCGGGAGAAAAAGTCAGCGTCATGCTCCACATGAACGCGGCGATCAGTACATAGATGGCCCGGAACCCGTCCAGCCGGAAAGTCAGGTCTGTTCCGCACAGGCGGATCACCGTCTGCGCCGGACCGTTGCGCAGGAACATGATCAGCCCGTCCAGAGCCAGTCCGAGCTCGATGACGGCTGCAAGAACCGCAAGGCTGTCCCGGACTTTCGGTTTCCCTTTTCCAAGCGTATATACTGCCGCGGCAAACGCCACCGGCAGAAAGATCAGCAGCAGGATCGTCAATGTGATATTCAAGGCAGCCCCTCCTTTCCTGTCAGATTACGGCATGCCGGAAGAAGTCGATCAGCGGCACGGAAAAAACACAGGCAAAAATAATGATCAGGATCAGCACGATCAATGTGAATTTCATCAGGAATCCGGGATCCGTCGGTTTCCGCAGACGGATCGCGTCGCTCTGCGGCATGAAGATCAGCTGGGCTCCGGGAGAAAGCAGGTATACGGAGCAAAGAACGGAAGACAGGATGATAGCGCCGATCCCGCACCATGCCCATGAATTGCCGGAAGACATCGCCGCGGACAGGATTTCCCATTTGGACAGGAAACCGGCAAAAGGCGGGATCCCCGTCAGGGCAATTCCGGCGACCGCGAAGATCACGGTCACCACCGGCATGGAGCGGTATACGCCGCGCAGATCGCGGATATACTGTTTCCCGCTCTGAACCAGATACGTGCCGGCGCAGAAGAACAGCGTGATCTTGATCAGTCCGTGGAAGACCATATGGGCCAGCGCGCCGGTCACTCCGTCCCGGGTCATCAGGCACGCGCTGAACAGGATATAGTTCAGATTGGATACCGTGGACCAGGCCAGTCGGCGCTTCATATGCTGCTCGCGTACAGCCATCACGGCACCGAAAGCCACCGTAAAGGCAGTCAGGATCAGCGTGACGGTCTGGGCATAAGTCCCCGTGATATTCTCCGTTCCGACGCAATAGTAGATCAGCCGGATCACCGCGAACGCGCCGGCGTTGACCACTGCCACGGCATGCAGGAGCGCGGTGACCGGTGTCGGAGCCACAGAGGCTTCCGGCAGCCAACGATGCAGTGGGAAGATCGCCGCCTTCACCGAGAAACCCACAAAAGCGATCAGGAAAAGGATCAGAAACACATCACTCTGTTCCGCGATCCACGCGGGGTCCATCGTTCCGCCGGAGACAAACAGAGACAGGTCACCAAACTGACTCAGCCCGATCATTCCCATCAGACCGAGCGTAGCGCCTCCGATGGTATATTTCATATAGGTCATCCCTGCCCTGCTTCCGGCTTCATCCTGTTTATGGGAAACCAAGGGCAGCGTGATCAGCGACAGCGCCTCATAGAAGAAATACAGCGTGAACAGATTACCGGAAAAGGCAATTCCCAGCGTAATGGCATAAGTGACGGTATAGAAGGCAAAAAATGTCTTCTCCCGCTCCTCATGTTTCATGTATTCAAAGGCATACAGGCTCGCCAGCGGCCAGAGAAAGGAAATCAGTCCGGCAAAGATCCGGCTCAGGTCATCCATTTTCAGGCACAGCTCAAGCCCGTCCGATACAGTCAGCAGTTTCAGGACCGTATCCGGGCCGGTCAGGCAGAAGCCGGTACAAACCGCAGTCGCCAGCATAAACAGTTCTGTCAGGGTACAGATGCTTTTCCTGTTCCTGAGCGGAAGCATGGCAAGCATCAGGCCGCCTGTCAGGGCAATCAGCGGGGGTACATAAATAGGCATGTCCGTTCTCCCCTGTCTTTACATTACGGTCCCGGCGATATTCCGGAAGAAAGTGATCAGTATGTCCGGGAACATACCGGCGATGAGTGTGAACAGTGCCAGCAGGAGCATCGGTCCCCACATCAGCACGGTCGTTTTCACTTTTTCTCCGTTTTCCGTCAGATCCTTACCCGGGAAGAATCCTCTCACCGTAACGGTCAGCAGATAAGCCGCCGTGAGAATGGCGGAGATCAGCAGCACTGCCGGTCCGATCCAGGCAAAAGCGTTGTCCAGCGTCATGGCTCCGCCAGCCAGATACCATTTTGAAATGAACCCGCCGGTGGGCGGAATACCGATCAGTCCGAGCGATACGACCGTAAACAGGGTGAAGATGACCGGCATCCGTTTCCCGATCCCTTTCATCTCCGAAACCTGAGTGATCCCGGTCTTGCAGATCACCGCGCCGGCCGTCATGAACAGGGTGATCTTGATGGCGGAATGGAAAACCACATGCAGCAGCGATCCGGTCATTCCGTCCGCGGTCAGCGTGGACAGACCGAAAAGGATATAGGAGACCTGGGATACGGATGAATATGCCAGACGCTTTTTGAAGGTGTCTTCCTTCAGCGCCATCATCGAGCCCATGAATACCGTGATCAGCGTCAGGATCATCCATACGGTCTGTACCCAGGTCCCGCGGATCCGGTCCGCGCCGACCACATAGAACGCCACGCGGATCACACCGAGAACACCCATCTTGGTAATCACGCCGGACAGCACCGCGGACGCGGGCGCGGGCGCCGCGGGATGGGCGGTCGGCAGCCATCCGTGGAGTGGGAACATACCGGCCTTGGTTCCGAAGCCGAGCAGCATGATCATCGTGATGACCAGCAGAAGCGGTTCATGACCGGCGATCATTTCGGCGTTCACGGTTCCGCCGGCGGCGAATCCCAACCCGTCACAGTAGCGGTTCATGAAGAAGATACCCAGTAACGCCGCGGAGGCGCCGAATACGGAATAGACCAGATACTTGATTCCTGCCGCGACGGCTTCCTTCGTCCGGGTATGCAGGACCAGGGGCAGCGTCACCAGTGTCATGGCTTCATAGAACATATAGAATGTCACCAGGTTGCCCGCCTGTGTCAGTGCGGACAGGACACCCATGGTCACCAGAAAGAAGGCGTCAAACCGGTGTTCTTCCTTTTCATGCGCCATGTATTCAAAGGAGTAGATCCCCGCCAGCGGCCACATCACAGCCACCAGCATACAGAATACCCGGGAAAGATCGTCCATCTTCAGCACGACCGGAATATTCGCGGTCAGCTGCCACAGGACCAGTTCCTGTCCGCCAAGGTTCAGTACGGACCAGATCATTCCGGCGCTCGTCACCGCCAGAGCGATCGCGGTAAATACGCGGCAGGCTTTGACGTTGCGCCGGAAGCCGGGCAGAAGTCCGGCCAGCAGACCGGCAATGACCGGGAAAGCCAGCGTCAGCAGAAACATCAGTTTGATATTCATGGTTCTTCCACTTCCTTCAGGAGAATAATGCCAGTCCGTCTGACAAGGCGGACAGCAGCGGTCCGGCAAAGAGAAAACAGGCAAGAACGGCCGCGGACAATCCGGCAGCCGCGATCCCGAAACGGATCCCGGCGACGTTTTTCTGCCGTTTTACCGGTCCATGATCCGGATGAGTCCAGATGATCATGACCGTTTTCAGGAAATACAGTACATTCAGCAACGTGCTGAGAAGCATCAGGATCCATATCGTGACCATGATCCAAGCCGGCTGACTCATGCTTTCGCGGATCAGCAGCAGCTTGGTCACAAAGCCTCCCGTCAGCGGGATCCCGACCATGGAAAGGGCGCCGGCCGTAAAACACACACCCGCCAGTGGTGCCCGGAGCCCGGAGCCTTTCAGGTCCGCGATATTCGTCGATTCCCCGCTCACCTTCCGAAGCACATCCGAGCTCAGGAACAGCAGGGATTTGGCAAACCCGTGAGAGAGCATCTGGAAGATCGCGATCTGCATTCCGGTATCGGTGCCCAGCGAAACGCCCAGATAGATATATCCGATCTGCGCCACGGACGAATACGCGATCATCCGCCCGATGTGTTTTGTCCGGATCGCGTCCACCGAGCCGACAATGATCCCGCCCGCCGCGAAAGCCAGCAGCACACGGAAGATGCCCATCGCGTTCACCGTATCCGTTCCGAGCACCCGGACATAGACCTTGATCAGCAGGAAAATATACCCCTTGGATACCAGGGATGACAGGATCGCGTTGCTGGACGGAGTGCCGTTCGCATATGCGTCCGGGACCCAGGTATGAAAGGGAAACAGCGAGCTTTTGATCGCGAGACCGACGGTCAGGAGACCGACGGTCACCGTCAGCGGGACCCGGTATTCACCCGTCTGCATCAGCAGGCCGACCTGTTCCCGGATATTGACCATGAGCAGATGTCCCGTCATGTTGTACAGCAGGACCACGCCCAGCAGGAACAGACCGGACCCCAGCAGATTCAGGATCATGTAGCGCATCGCGGAAACAAGCGTTTTCCCTTTGGTCCGGGCGGTGATCAGCGTGCAGGCCGCGATCGTCATGATCTCCACAAACACATAGGATGTAAACAGGTCATTGGAGTAGACCTGCGCCAGCAGCGCGGCCTCCAGCAACGCGCAGACAGTGTAATACAGGTTTTCCTTGTTTTCCTCCAGCTGCTCCGCCATCCGGTGTCCGCCTCCGGCCAGGGAGAACAGCATGATCAGCGTGAACAGCGCCGCCATGACCGCTTCCAGGACTCCGAACCGGATCTCGTTTCCCCAGGGGGCGGGAAAATGTCCCATCATGAATGTGGTGACCGTTCCCGCCTGCCGGGTCATCCCGGTCAGGATCACCGAGAAAAGCAATACTGTACTCAGCGCGCCGAGGCAGACCTTTCTGGCCGTGCGGCGCTTCAGTACGGAAGTCACCGCGGCCGACAGCAGGCACAGGATGATGGAAAACAAAGGGATATTCTGCCACCAGAGCATTATTTGTCTTCCTCCTGTCTGTATTTCCGGGTGATCTCATCAATGTTCAGCGTATGGTAGCGCCGGTACAGGCGTACGGTCAGCGCCAGCATCAGCGCTGTGACCGATACGGAAACCACAATGCCGGTCAGGACCAGTCCGGCAGGGATCGGATTGATATAATGTCCGGCCGCGACAGGGGCCGCCGCGTCGAGGATCGGCGCCTTGCCGCCGCTGATATATCCTTCCGAAGCCAGGAAAAGATAGATAGCGCTGTCTGTGAAGGAAAACCCGATGATCTTCCGGATCAGATTCCGGTTCAGAAGCAGGGTCGTAAAGCCGATCCCGAAGAGGATCACGGCCGCGATCTCCACATAGTTGATCTCCATCTGTTTGAGCACAGTCACATATCCCCCTTCCGGAACAGGGTATAAAAAGCATACATCGTACAGCAGACCACCAGTCCGACCGCGATGTTCAGCGGCAGGATCAGACCGGCCGACAGGATATCGCCCGGATGGCCGGTGGTGATGATGCTTTCAAGGTGATTGGCACCCGTAAAGAAGGAGTATGCCTTGCTGACGGCATAGAAGCCCAGCGCTGCCAGAGAAATGACCTTAAAAGTCCGGAAAGTGAAGAAACGTTCCGTTTTCTGAAAACCGAAGGCATTCAGATACAGCACCAGTCCGACGCCCATGACCGCGCCGCCGGAGAATCCTCCGCCCGGTCCCAGATGGCCGTTCAGTACGATATACATCCCGTACAGCATCATGACCGGCATCAGGATCCGGGCACCCATCTGCAGGATAATATCGTTCTTGGGTTCAAAATGCCGGTCATCCGCCTCCGCCTGCATCACTTCGCGCGGATCATCTGAATTGATCTTCAGCAGAATGATCACGGAGCACACAGCAATGAACAGCACATTGCTCTCACCCAGCGTGTCAAAGGCACGGTAGTCCAGGATCATGTTTGCCACCAGATTGGTCGCGCCGCCTTCTTCCAGTCCCTGATTCAGATAGCGTTCCGGCACTTCGTTGTTGGTCGGGTTTTCTTCCCGGCCAAAGGAAGGCAGACCGGTCACGGTCAGCAGGAGGACCGTCATCAGGACCAGGGCGATCACAACCGCCAGGACATTATAGATATGCCTGACTTCCTTCCGCCCTTCCGGGGCCATCTGCATCAGGATCTTCTCATCCTGCTCGATCTGTTTCGAAGCGCTTTTGAGACGTTCCTTCTCTTTATCCTCCTGTTTCCGGGCGATCTCGCCCAGCAACCGGATATCATCACGGTCCAGCGGACTTTCGCTGTCATTCATGAACGCGCGGAGTCTGTCAGACAGTGTTCGTTTACTGTTCATTCTTCTGTGCTTCCTTTTCCCGGTCCGCGTCGATCGCGTGGATCTTTTTCAGTGTGATAAACATCAGCAGAGAGGAGATACCAAGCCCGACCGCGGCTTCCGTGATCGCCAGATCCGGAGATTCCAGCAGGATCCAGATCAGTACCATCACCAGGCTCTGCGCCATAAAGATCATGATCATGGAAAGCAGATCCCGTGTCAGTACCACCGCGATTGCGTTCACGATCAGCAGTCCCAGAAGGATGATCATCAGTACGTTCATGATTCTTTGACCTCCATCTGTTTTCCGGCATCCGGGTCTGTCGTGATCTCCAGTCTGGCAATCAGGTGAGAAGACACCGGCGATGACAGCCAGAGGAAAATGACGACAAGCAGGAATTTCAAAGAGACAAAATCAGGTCCCTGCGCAACGATCAGCGAGCAGACCGCCAGCAGGATGCCCAGCGTGTCATTCACCGCCGCAGCATGCATCCGGTTCAGACAGTATTTGAAGCGGAAAACACCCAGTACGCCGGTGATGAGCGTCAGCAGGGCGCCGGCCATCAGGATCGTGCTGACCCAGAAACGGACTGTTTCAAACATGGTGCTTCTCCCCTTTCCTTTTCAGCCAGATGCCCGTATAGATCTTGGTCAGCAGGACCACCGCCAGGAACCCGAGCAGTGAAAAGATGATTGCCACATCGGCCAGATAGCCTTCCGCCAGCATGACCGTCAGGATACAGATTGCAATCGTGCAGAGCGTTGTCATCATGTTGACAGCCACCAGACGGTCCGCGACCTTCGGACCCCGGATCGTCCGGATCAGACAGAACGGCAGCAGCAGACCGATCACGATCAGCGCTGTTTTGAACAGGATCCCGTATGCTTCATTCATGTCATCTGTCCTCCAGTTTCCGGATCCGGTCCGTCATTTCGCTTTGTTCGATCCCTTCCCCGGTGGATGTGTCAAGGCAGTGCACTGTCAGCCGGCCGTTTTCCGCGTATACGGTGATCGTCCCGGGAGTCAGCGTGATGGAATCGGAAAGGATCACATTCCCCTCCTCCGTTTTCAGTCCGGAATCAAAGCTGCGCAGTTCGGGGTGAATGACCGTCTTCGGATTCCAGATCAGTTTCATCACACGCCATGCGGATGTGATCACTTCTTTCAGCAGGTACAACAAATAAGCCAGGATCCCCGGCAGTTTTTTGACCAGTTTCCATTCTTTTTGAGGAGTGATATCCAGAAAACGGATCGTGAACAGATACAGCAGGATGCAGAGCGGTAACCCGATCAGCAGGATCTCGGTCGTGATCCGGCCGTTGAAAATGATCCATAGCAGATAGTACAGTACAAACATGGTTTCATCGCCTCGGAACGAATTTCAGAAACATATTATTTTACAACATTCCTATGCTTTTTTCAATTCACGCGTTCTGTCCGTTTCCAAAGAAAAAACGCCCGGACCGTAATCATCTTCACGGTTTCGGGCGTCTCGTCCGCGGCGGTAGACCTTCTTGCTCTCCACGACTCTGGTTCGGGGATCCGTCTCCCAGGTCTGCCGGTTTTCGGCGGCCAATCTTTTCTTTTCCTTCTTGGACAGTTTTTCTTTGGGGATGAATTTTCTCATGTCATTTCCTCCTTTGGCGAAAACCGGGGCACCGGTCCGGCCGGTGCCCCGCAATATTTATTGTGATCAGTCCAGAACGGCCTTGATCCTTCTGACGCCGGCGGAAGAAGCTTCTTCCTTGGCGATTTTGAAGTGATGCAGTTCTCCGGTGTGGGCGGCATGAGGTCCGCCGCAGATTTCCTTGCTGTATTTGCCGATGGTGTATACCTTGACTTCTTCACCGTACTTATTGGTGAATACGCCGATGGCGCCGGCTTCCTTGGCCTGTTCGTAGGTCATGGTTTCCAGCGTGACTTCGACATCCGCCGCGATGGCTTCGTTGACCCAGGCTTCCACAGCCTTCAGTTCTTCGGGAGTCAGCTTCCGTTCAAAGTTGAAGTCGAAGCGGAGTCTTTCCGTCGTGATGTTGGAGCCCTTCTGGTTGATGTTGCTGTCGTTCAGCACGCTCTTCAGAGCGGCGTTCAGCAGGTGGGTCGCGGTGTGCAGACGAGCCGTGATCTCATTCTGTTCAGCCAGACCGCCCTTGAAGGTGCCTTCCTGCTTACTGATCGCCTGATGTTCCTTGAAGGCTTCGGCAAAGCCCTTGGCGTCCACGGTCAGGCCCTGTTCGGCAGCCAGTTCTTCGGTCAGTTCCAGCGGGAAGCCGTAGGTATCGTAAAGACGGAAGGCCTGTTTGCCGCTGATCTCGGTTTCGGGCACATAGGCGGGATCCTTCTGAGCCATGAATTCGTTCTTCCGCTGGATCCCGGAAATGCACTTGTTGAATTCCTTCATGCCGGTGACCAGGGTCGCTTCGAAGCGGGCAACTTCCTTCATGATCTCTTCAATGATGTATTCTTCCTTTTCCACCAGCAGCGGATAGGCTTCATCATAGATCTTTTCGATATAGATCCGGCTAACGTCAGCCAGCACGGATGTTTCGATGCCCAGCTGTCTGGTGTAGCGGATCGCGCGGCGGAGCAGACGGCGCAGGATGTATCCGGCACCCACATTGGAGGGCAGGATGCCCTTGACATCGCCGATCAGCATGGTGGAGGTGCGCATATGGTCAGCGATGATACGCATGGCTTTACGCGCGTCTTCGTTGTCGTCATAGCTGAGACCGGACTTTTCTTCCAGGAAGCTGATGACCGGCAGGAACAGGTCGGTCTTGTAGCCGTCGGTCAGTCCGTTCAGGAAAGCCAGCATACGGTCCAGGCCGAAACCGGTGTCCACGTTCTTATTGGACAGAGGAGCATATCCGTCGGCATTCTTCACGTACTGCATGTAAACATCGTTACCGATCTCGACATAGCGTCCGCATCCGCAGGCAGGACCGCAGTTCGGGCCGCAGGCCTTGTTATGTCTCGGATAGAACCATTCGTTGTCGGGGCCGCAGGGCGTGCCGGTGGTTCCTTCCAGTTCCCACCAGTTGTCTTCCTTGGGCAGATAGAAGATATGTTCCGGTTTGATGCCGATCTCCTTCAGCAGGGCAGCGGTCTCGTCGTCTCTGGGAGCGGCTTCGTTGCCTTCAAACACGGTGGAGCAGATCTCGTTTCCGTCCAGTCCGAAGACCTTGGTCAGCAGGTCATAGCTCCAGCGGGTCTTTTCCTGCTTGAAGTAATCGCCCAAAGACCAGTTGCCCATCATCTCGAAGAAGGTGAAATGGGTGGGATCTCCGACGCTCTCGATATCGACGGTACGGACACAGCCCTGTACATTGCAAAGGCGGGTCTTT
The DNA here is from genome assembly GCA_045600165.1 of Clostridia bacterium. Lineage (GTDB taxonomy): Bacteria > Bacillota > Clostridia > Christensenellales > Aristaeellaceae > Aristaeella. Next base: position 32,163 of record JAZRXJ010000146.1, on the reverse strand, counting down.
CCGGACGGATGGGGTGCGCCCAGCAGATAGGGCATCAGCGGCTGCATGCCGGCAACGTTGAACATAACACCGGTGGTACCGTCTCCGATCAGGGAAACCGCGCCGATGTTGATATGGCCTCTTTCTTCATAGAACTTGATCCATGCGTTTCTGAGTTCTTTGGACGTAATCATACAAAAACACTCCCCGTGCTGTTGATAGAATCGTGATATTATAACACAGAACCGTTGACTTGGGTAGACAAACCGTAAAAAAACCCCGCGGAAAGCTCCGCGGGGAATCAGTCCGGACCGTATCAGTCTCAGTTGTTCTTGATGTGAACATCCAGCTGATCGAACGGAACCACGATACCGGCTGCATCAAAGGCCTTCTGGGCATCGTTCATGAGGGCGAAATAGGTATCCCAGTAGTTCTCGCTCTTGCACCAGGCACGCAGGGTGACCTTCACGCCGCGTCCGGCACCGTAATCGGTCATGCGGGCAAAAGGAGCGGGATCGTTCAGGACCAGTTCTTCCTTGGCACAGACATCCAGCAGGGTCGCGCAGACCTTGTCGGGATCGTTTCCGCCAACAGAGAAATCGTAATCCACACGGCGGAGTTCCTTTTCGGAATAGTTCACGATGGTTCCGGAAGACAGAGCGCTGTTGGGCAGGTAGACCACTTTGTTGTCGATGGTCAGGATCTTGGTGTTGCAGATCTTGATATCTTCGACGAAGCCTTCATTTCCCTGCGCGCTGATATAGTCACCGATCTTGAAGGGGCGGGTGATCAGCAGCAGAGCGCCGCCGGCGAAGTTGGCCAGCGTTCCGTTGACAGCCAGGCCAACACCAACGCCCAGAGAAGCGATCAGAGCGGAAATACCGCTGGTTTCAATGCCCAGATAACCGATCAGGCAGACAACGACCAGGATCTTCAGTCCCACGACTACGGCGTAGCACAGGGTCTTGCTCAGGGTCTTGTCCATCTTTTCGCTGGCTTCCACCTTGGCCTTGAGTTTTTTGCCAAGTACGTTGATGATCTTGAAGGTGACCAGCAGGATCACAAGCGCGATCACGATCTTGATACCGGTCGTGGTGGCAAAATTGGCGATAGATTCCCAGACACTGCTGGCGGCAGCCTTGGTTTCCGCGATCTGAGCGGTTGCGCCTTCAACGATTTCTTCTGCGTAAGCGATTCCCATGATTTTTCCTCCTGTAAAGTCGGTTAGTTTCGGTCATTCGGTCTCGGGAAAACAGGCTGTCCACCGGACAGTCCGTCTTTCTCTCAACAATGTCCTTGTCCGATATTATACAACGTTCGGTTGCCTCCTGCAACGGTTTTGTTCAGTCTTCGTCTTTTGTATACAGGATTTCAGCGTTCATCCGCGGTTTTGATCTGCGGCACTTCCACATCCCATCCGATATATTCGTCATGATGGAAGATCCAGTAAATGGTGTCATAGTGTTGATGGTGTCTCCAACTGCTGCCCGGGATCTCTTTCCCGTTTTCATCAAGCATATTTCCGGTCGATCCGCCGATGCATCTGGTCACAAGCAGGCAGTCCGGCTGATGTTTCCGGAAGCGCCCGATCTCCTCATCACTCAGGTTCGGATTCCCGACAACGACAAGCCGTTCCAGATTTGGCAGATCATACAGCGGAGAGAGATCCGTGATATTATTGTAGCCGATATTCAGATCCTTCAGTTGGGTCATGCCGGAGAAAGGCGTCAGGTCGGTAATGGAATTCTTGAATATTTCAACGTATTCCAGTTCCGTCTGTCGGGCAAGGGCCTGGATATCCCTGTCGGCCAGATGATTGTCCGCGACGATCAGGATCTTCAGCAGCGGAAGCTCATCGAGCCAGTCCAGGGTCTTCAGATACTGATGCCCGACATCCAGAGCTTTCAGGTCTTTCATCAGTGAGAACCAATGTCCGTGCTGGATGCGCGGCGTTTTACCCAGTGTGGAAAACGCGGTCTGGCTCGTATGGAACGAATGGGCTTCATTGATCTTCACGGTGAACCGGAATGTGATATCCGGATACCGGTTCATCAGCGCGTCCGCTTTGGAAGGGCCGAGCACCCGCTGATCCAGATCCACTTCCTTCAGGTTCGGCATCGCGTCCAGCAGATCATACAAAGGCTGAAAATCGCTGATCGATTTCCCTCCCGGGAAAAGGACCGATGTATTCTCCGGCCGGACGGTCACGCCCCACAGGTCCCATGAACCATCCTCATTCTGAGCTGCGTACGCGGCTGTCAGCAGCATTGTAAAGCAGATTACCATTGCCAGAAATAACCGGCATTTTTTCATCGGTTCCACTTCCATCCGATAAATACTGTACCGGGTAAGCAATAGGCACGCCGGCACAAAGTGATTATACCCGCCGTGTCCGGTTTCTGCAATAAACTTCCCGGAAGTATGATTACAAACAAAAACCGGGGATTGACAGGAATACCGCGGTATGATAATATACCGCCAATTAATCCGGAAGGAGGAGGAAAGCAGGATGTTCATGAATTGTAATGCTGTCTGGAATAATAACATCCCGACCATTCAGAATCCTGCATGGTCTCCTTGCGTGTACTCTTCTCCGGATCCGGCACGGTATATTCCGTAATCCTGTTTACGAAATTTCACCGTCTGTCCTCCGGAGGCAGACGGTTTTTTATATATCTTTTTACAGAATACCATTGAGGAGGAAACGATCATGAAAGAACAGTTCACCGAAGTTAAAAAGCATTACGATCTGGAGCCGCGTCGTGAATGGGACCGTTTGCAGAATCGCTACCCCTATGAAAAATATATCACTACTCATATCATAGACCGTTACATCCATGAAGGTGACCGGATCCTGGATATCGGAGGCGGTCCCGGACACTATTCGGTCTACGGTGCGAAGAAGGGCTGTGACATGACCCTGCTGGATCTCAGTGACGGGAATGTCCGGTTCGCGAAACAGAAAGCCCGTCAGTACGGTGTCCGGTTCTCTGCCATGCAGGGGAACGCGCTCGACCTTTCGCGGTTTGAAGATAACAGCTTCGACCATGTTTTTCTCATGGGACCCCTGTACCATCTGCTGGAAGAAGAAAGCAGGATCAAAGCAATCAGCGAAGCCATCCGTGTTTTAAAACCCGGCGGCATGCTTTTCTGCTCCTTTATCCTGATCTATGGCGGTGTCGGTTACAATCTGCGTGAATGTCCGGAACAGATCCTGAACGAACGGGACCAATTCCTGTATGATCTGACCGCCCGGGATGAACCTGTCTCCTGTGAGACCTTCACCTACACCTGGATGACGACTGTCGGGGAGATCAAAAAGCTGATGTCTCATTTTGACGCTCTGGAAAAAGTCACCCTGTTCTCTCAGGAAGGGATCCTGGCCCCTTATACCCATACCCTGGAAAAATGCACCGTGAAGGAACGAAAGGCATGGTATGACTATGCCTGCCGCTTCTGCGAAAAAGAAGACTATCTGACCCACGGAGAGCATCTGATGTATGTGGGAAAGAAGATGGGGGGAATGATGTGAGTCCTGAAGGACACACATCGTGAGAAGTCACTGGTTCGGAAGCCAAGATAAATCACACGAAAAAGACCTCCCACTTCGGGGAGGTCTCTTTCGTGTGGTCTGTACTGGACTCGAACCAGTGACCCCATCGATGTGAACGATGTGCTCTACCAACTGAGCCAACAGACCATAGGAACGGGAATTATTATACAGTCCCGTTCCGCCTTTGTCAAGGATTCTTTTCCAGTCTCGAACCAGGTCTCGCCGCGCTTCGATTGCTCGGTCAGGTTCACAATAATCGCTGCGCCTCATTTCTTCGGCACCGCTCCTTTGTTCACCACGCTTCCGCCTCGCTGTATCCCGCACTGCGGGCGCTCGGCTCCGCGCCCCGTCGATGTGAACATGGTGCTTTACCAACTGATCCATCAGACCATAGGAACGGGAGTTATACAGTCCCGTTCCGCCTTTGTCAAGGATTCTTTTCCCGGACTCGAACCAGGTCTCGCCGCGCTTCGCTTGCTCGGTCAGGTTCACAATAGTCGCATTGCCTCATTTCTTCGGCACCGCTCCTTTGTTCACCACGCTTCCGCCTCGCTGTATCCCGCACTGCGGGCGCTCGGCTCCGCGCCCCATGACGTTCACGATATGCTCTACCAACTGAGCCGGCAAACCATAGGAACGGCAACTATACGATCCCGTTCCGCCTTTGTCAGGGATTCTTTTAATCAAACGGATACCGGACTCCCCAGTCTTTACGGAGGGAATCCATCAGCTTCATGATCCGGAGGGTTTCCGCGTGGGGCATTTCCTCACATTCAAGTTTGCCCTCCGCCAGCATACGCTGACAGGCGCGGACTTCGTACTCATAGCCGGTGATCTGCTTCGGTACGGGAAGGATTTCTTCCTTCCCGTCCTTATGAAGCACCAGGTTCACGGGGTTGTTCACATTATCCGTGGTGATCCAGCCTTCCGTTCCCATAACATAGCAGTCCCGGTCCCCGAAAGCCATGACGGATGCCATCAGGTTCGCCATGACACCGTTCGGATAGAACAGCGTGATGGTTTCCTGCGCGTCCATTCCGGAATCAAGCAGCTGGACGCTGCTTTCCATCCGCTGAATATCCGTTCCGAGGATCATGGACGCGAAGTTCAGTACATATACTCCCAGGTCGAGCAGCGCGCCGCCGGCCAGCGCCGGATCATGGATCCGTCTGGTGTCCTTGATCCCGTAGCAGAGGGCGGAAGTTACCAGTTTGACCTCACCGATCTTTCCGGAGGCGATCACATCATCAATGATCTTTCTCGCGGGCTGATACCGGGTCCAGATTGCTTCCGTCAGCGGGATCCTCTTCTGTTCGGCAAGATTCAGGATCTCCTCCGCCTGACGGGCGTTCCCGGTGAAGGACTTTTCACACAGGATCGCTTTTCCGTGCTCGATGCAGAGCTTCATGTGTTCGGCGTGATGGGAATGCGGTGTCGCCACATAGACCAGGTCCACTCCGTCATCCTTCAGCATGTCCGCATAGCTTCCGAAAGCCTTCTGAACGCCCTGTTCCCGGGCGAAAGCTTCTGCCTTATCCTGACTTCTGGACGCGACGGCATACAGTTCCACATCTTCGCCGCCGGCCTTCATTCCCCGCAGGGTCGTGGCCATGGTTCCGGCAATATTGCCCGCGCCCAGTATTCCAACTTTCATACAGGATCTTCCTTTCTTACCAGAGTGCCTTCTTCAGTCCTTCAACGCTGGCAAACGGACCGGGGATTGCAGCGAGACCTTCACGGTGATCGCCGAAGTAATCGCGGTCAAAGATGATCGCCGATCCGTCCGGATCTTCAAACCGCTGTTCGGGCTCGAACGCCTTGCCCAGGATGTCGCTGTTGACGATACCGGCTTTGAAGTCCTTCAGATAATCGTATACATTGGTCTTCAGGAAGGTCTTCCCGTCCTTTTCTTCCAGTTCCACGGTGATCTTCGCTTCCGTATCCACCAGATTCCGTTTTTCCTTCACGCACGCCTGCGCGCCGTTGAAGTACGCGTTTCCGTCCACCCATACCGGCAGATGGGAATCATGATATTTGGCCAGCTTGCCCATATCCGGACGTTTGACTTCCATATCAAACTGCTTGATCCATTCATCATAGGTCGGATACTCGTCCCACCACCAGGTACCCACGCGGGTGCTCTTGTTGGCGTCGTGGCCTTCCTTGATTTCAGCGGAGACCGGCCAGTTCTGGACAAAGATATTGTTGTAGAAACGGTCATCGCCGTGCAGGATGGTCATGAAGCCCGCGACTTCCGTACGGTGACGGATATGATAGGGCGTATAGCGGGTCCCGGTTCCCTCGCCCACCAGTCCGAAGGTGCCCAGGATCAGATTGTTGACCATGGCGACACCCTCTGTCGCGATGGTCAGCGCCACCTTGGACAGGAGGACATTGTTGTCGATCAGAGTCGGTCCGTGGCCGACTTCCACGAAGATATCCTGGCTGAACATGCCGCCTTCGGCCCAGTCACAGGTTTCCGGACGGTGATTGTCATGCAGGAGGTTCTGGCTGATACGGGTGCCCTGGGCCTCCCAGTCTGTCCAGATGCCCATGGTGCAGTGATGGATATGGTTCCGTCTCATGACCACGTCGATCGCGGCATGCAGCTTGATGCCGGCGATCTCCGCGCCGCCCAGCTGCTGCATATTGTTGATGTGATGGATATGATTATCCTCGATCAGGGAGAATACAGCGCCCATCCGGCCGACAATACCGGTCTGCTCGCAGTGATGGATATGGCACCGGCGGACGATATGGGAACCGACTTTTTCCTTCAGCCAGCCGTGATACTGTCCACGGCAGACCGCGTCACGCTCCATCTGGGTGGGGCTCTTCAGATGCTTGGTCGTGAAATAGTGATCATTCTCGGGATCATAGTACTTACCGAGGGAAATACCACAGCATTTGCTGTTGCTGATTTCACAGTCTTCAATGATCCAGCCTTTGCTCCAGTGCGGTCCCACCATGCCGTCCTGGAAAGCGGCGGGCGGGGCCCAGGTCGTGGCGGCCTTGTTGACATTGAATCCGCTGAAAGTGATATATCCGACCCCGGTCTTGTCCGGGAAGAAGCAGCGGCGGCGTACATTGATCTCGACGTTCTCCGCGTTCGGATCCTTCCCCTGGAAATTGGCATACAGCACGGTCTCGTTGCCGTCCTGTTCGGTATACCATTTGTAAATGGAAAACTCCGGATCCCAGGAAGGTTTGTAGATCTCGCCGGCAATACATTCCTCCAGGGATTCCGCTTCATACATCATCTTGTCATTCAGATAGACCGCGCCGGTATGCCGTACACTGGGAGCAAAATACCAGTCGCCGTACACTTCGGTGGTATAGGGATTGTAATCGCCGAACACACCGTTATCGACCCGCAGGGTCCATACATTCCCCTGATACTTTGTCCAGCCTTTGGCTTCCTCCGCGCCGGTGATCTCCGCTCCCAGCAGTTCCGTGGAGCGGTAAGTGATCCTGGCGTCCTCGGTTCCCGCGTGGATCGGATTCACATATTCACGATACAGGCCGGGTGCGACAAGCACCTCATCCCCGGCCACCGCGATCTTCGCGGCATCATTGATATGCCGGAAAGGTCTTTCTTTGGTTCCGTCCCCGGTCATCCGGGCCGCCTGATCAACATAATAAATCATTGTGTCGGACCTCCTTATTCAGTTGCTTCATCTGTGACAACAGTTTACATCAGAGGTCAAAAGTTGTAAAGACAAATTCCCTTTTTCCGGATAAAAAAAGACCGCCGGATATACTCCGGCGAGTCTGAAAAACCTTGATCAGAAGCGCATTCTGTCTTCGATGTACTGACGGACATCCTTCAGCGCGACACGTTCCTGCTGCATGGTATCACGGTCACGGATGGTGACGGACTGGGTCTCTTCGGTATCGAAGTCCACGCAGATGGAGAAGGGCGTGCCGATCTCATCCTGGCGGCGGTAACGCTTACCGATGGAGCCGGTCTCATCATAATCCACGGGGAAATACTTGCTCAGTTCGGCATGGATGCTGCTGGCCAGTTCACCCAGCTTGTTCTTCTGCAGGGGCAGTACAGCGGCTTTGAAAGGAGCCAGCGCGGGATGGAAATGCATTACGGTACGCACATCTCCGCCTTCCAGTTCTTCCTCTTCATAAGCGTTGCAGAGGAAAGCCAGTACGGCACGGTCCACGCCCAGAGACGGTTCCACGCAGTAGGGAATAAACTTCTCGTTGGTCACCGGATCCAGATATTCCATGGATTTGCCGGAATGTTCCTGATGCTGGGTCAGGTCGTAATCGGTACGGTCCGCCACGCCCCAGAGTTCGCCCCAGCCGAAGGGGAACAGGAATTCAAAGTCCGTGGTGGCCTTGGAATAGAAGGCCAGCTTTTCGGGCTCATGATCACGCAGACGCAGGCTTTCTTCCTTCATGCCGAGGCTCAACAGCCAGTTCTTACAGAAGGAGCGCCAATAGTTGAACCAGTCCAGATCCTCACCGGGCTTGCAGAAGAATTCCAGTTCCATCTGTTCGAATTCACGTACACGGAAGATGAAGTTACCGGGAGTGATTTCATTACGGAAGCTCTTACCGATCTGGGCAATACCGGCCGGCAGCTTTTTACGGGTGGTCCGCATCACGTTCTGGAAATTGACGAAGATGCCCTGAGCGGTCTCGGGGCGCAGATAGATCTCGTTGGTCGCGCCTTCGTTCACGCCCTGGAAGGTCTTGAACATCAGGTTGAACTGACGGATACCGGTGAATTCCTTCTTGCCGCAGACAGGGCAGACGATATCATGCTCGGCAATGAACTTTTCCAGTTCATCATTCGTCCAGCCGTCGCCGGTCTCTTCACCCTTGGTGAAGTCTTCGATCAGCTTGTCGGCACGGAAGCGGGCTTTACAGGCCCGGCAGTCCATCAGGGGATCATTGAATCCGCCGACATGGCCGCTGGCGACCCACACTTCACGGTTCATCAGGATCGCGCAGTCCAGACCGGTGTTGTACTTGCTTTCCTGCACGAATTTCTGCCACCAGGCTTTTTTGACATTGTTCTTGAATTCAACGCCCAGAGGACCATAATCCCAGGTATTGGCAAGACCGCCGTAGATCTCGCTTCCCGCAAAAATAAAGCCGCGGCCCTTGCACAATGCCACCAGCTTGTCCATAGTCAGTTCGCTCATGGTTCATTTCCTCCGTTCTGTATTGTCAGCCCTGAAGGCCGTTTTCCTGCCGTTCCATATTCTCAACAACGACGTCGTAGATCTCACCCAGGCTGGCGCAATATTCCAGGACCTTCCAGGGTTCGTTGGTATGGAAATGGATCTTGATCAGATCCTCATCCCCCACAGCCAGCAGACAGTCACCTTTCAGGTTCTGCGTAAAGTAATCATTGATGGCGTCTTCATCGAGATCGTGTCCATCAATCAGCAGTTGGGTATCAAACTTGAATTCCAACATCCTTACTCACTCCGATCCTTAACTTGAACACCCGCACATTTTACATTTCAGGTCATGAAAAGTCAACAGTTTCGGCATTTCCGGAGGTGTTTCCGCTGTGTTTTATCTTTTCTGGGAGGATTTCATCACATACTGTGCGAGAGCCGCCTCACTCTCTCCGTCGCGGATGCGTCTGGCCGCGACCACAAACCGTTCATCATCGTTTCCGTCGCAGGTGATCAGAAGAAGGATCTGGTCCTCCGGACGGACATCCACATAATTATTGAAGCAGGACAGGACATCCAGCTGCCGGATGACTTCCTCGCGTGCCGCGACTTCATCCGTCAGCAGCGCGTAAAGGTTCACAAAGCTGGTTCCCGGGACCACCTGGACCCTGGCGGCGGAGAAGATGATATACCGCCCGTCCTCATACTGGCTGTTGAACGTCATGAAAGCATGATCCCTGTACCAGGATGCCTGCTTGTATTTCAGCATCTTCCCGAACATTTCCCCGGTCTTCATGTTGTGACCGTAGACCATCAGCGTATAGGGACGGCTGCTCAGCGGGATCGCCATGTCCAGGAACAGGGCGCCATTTACATTTCTGTTGCCCAGATAGTCATGATTCAGATAGTAGGTATTATCCCTCTGGACCACACCCTGATCGACCACTCCGTCAATCGTCAGCCAGCCAACGATATCCTGATTTTTCTGTTTCAGCTTCAGGAAGCTCTCCGAAGCGACTCCGTACTGTTTGTCTCCCGGATACCGGACTACAGGCAGATGCGTCATCGGGGTCGGTGTGGCAAGAGCGGCTGCCGTCGGAGCCGGCGTTTCCGTTTCGCGCGGGATTTCCGCGGTTGGCGTCGGTGTCGGTTCGGGGGGCTCAACGGGTTCCGTGACAGGCGCTTCGGTCGCGTAATAGATGGCTTTCAGTTCGTCAGCACTTCTTCTTTCTTCCGCCAGATCACCGAAATAGGAAATGAGCCGGATCCCGGAGAAGACAGCTACCGCTACGCAGATCAGCAGAAGCAGGAGCCGGAGCCAGTTGAGCCTGTTTTTCATGGTTCATTTTCCCTTTCGCTCATATAGATTCGTTACCGATCAGCATCAGAACAGGGCATCCACAAATTCTTTGGCGCTGAAAGGCTGCAGATCTTCGATTCCCTCGCCGACCCCGATATACCATACCGGAACAGCCAGTTCCTGCCGGATGGCCAGCGCGATCCCGCCTTTTGCGGTCCCGTCCAGTTTGCTCAGGATGATACCGCCGACTTCACAAACTTCCTTGAAAGCTCTCGCCTGGATCAGTCCGTTCTGACCGGTGGTCGCGTCAAGGACCAGGATGCAGCGGGTGTCCGCTTCCGGATATTCGCGGTCGATGACCCTGCGCATCTTGTTCAGCTCGTCCATGAGGTTCTTTTTGTTATGCAGCCGGCCTGCCGTATCCACGATCAGCAGATCCGCGCCCTGTGCCTTGGCGGACTTGATCCCGTCGAACACCACAGCCGCCGGATCGGCGCCCTCTTCATGCTTGACGATCGGTACTCTGGCCCTTTCCGCCCAGACGGTCAGCTGTTCAGCGGCCGCCGCACGGAAGGTGTCGGCTGCGCAAAGCATGACTTTCCGTCCGATGGCCTGGAACCGGAGAGAGAGCTTTCCGATCGTGGTCGTCTTTCCCACGCCGTTCACGCCCACGACCATCATGACCATCGGCCATTTCAGCGGCGGACGAGGGATATCCATCTGTTCCACCATGATCTGCTTCAGGATCTCGCGGGCTTCGGACGCTTCCTTGATTCCGCCGGCTTTCACGCGGGCTTTCAGTTCATCAATGATCACCATCGTGGCTTTCAGTCCGCAGTCAGCCATCACCAGGATGTCTTCCAGCTCCTCGTAAAATTCATCGTCTATCTTCCGGTTTTCCCGGACCATATCATCAACTTTTTCTGTCAGGTTCCCGCGGGTCTTGCTCAACCCTTCGCGAAGGCGCGCGAACAAACCTTTTTTCTTTTGCTCTTCCATCAGGTGATCCTTCCCTCGCGTAAACGCGATTACGATATTAGGATTATTTTACCACAGATCAGGGGTCCATGCAAACAGAGACTGTCTGCGGAAAATGGCTTTCAGACCGGTTGCCAGGCGTCTCCGGACTGTGTTATAATACCGCACGTCGCGCCCAGCGCGGCGAATGATTCCGGAATCCGAAAGGAAGACTCCATGACATTCAAAGATCTTGATCTTATTCCGCAACTGCTTTCCAATGTGTCCAGCGGCGGCTACACCCAACCCACTCCCATTCAGGAAGCCACCATCCCCTTCGTGCTTTCCGGCAGGGATGTTCTGGGGTGCGCGCAGACCGGGACCGGCAAGACCGCCGCTTTCGCGCTGCCGATCCTGCAGCGTCTGCATAATACTCCGTCGCCGGTGCGGGATGCCTGTGTGATCCGTGCCCTCGTGCTTTCGCCGACCCGCGAGCTGGCGCAGCAGACTTATGAGAACTTCCTGCAGTATGGAAAAGGATTGGGACTCAAAAGCTGCGTGATCTTCGGCGGTGTGGGTCAGGGCGCGCAGGTCAGTGCCCTGCATGAAGGTGCGGAGATCGTGATTGCCTGCCCCGGACGGCTGATGGATCTGATGGGACAGGGCTATGTCCGTCTGGACTGGGTGGAGACCTTCGTGCTCGATGAGGCGGACCGTATGCTGGACATGGGTTTCATCCACGATGTCCGCAGAGTGATCCGCAGTCTTCCGGAAAAGCGGCAGAATCTCCTGTTCTCCGCCACCATGCCTCCGGAAGTGGAAAAGCTCGCGATGGATATCCTGTCAGATCCCGCCAATGTCAAGGTGGATCCCGTCACTTCCACCGTGGACGCCATTGATCAGTGCCTCTACTATGTGGATAAAGTCAACAAAAAGCATCTGCTGGCCCGGCTGCTGCAGGACGAGGACCTGGAAAACGCGCTGGTCTTCTCCCGCACGAGACACGGTGTTGACAAGATCATCAAGGATCTGGCCAAAGCCGGGATCACCGCCGCGGGGATCCACGGTGACAAAAGCCAGATGGCCCGTCAGACCGCGCTGAATGATTTCAAGAGCGGAAAAGTCAAAGTGCTGGTCGCCACGGATATCGCCGCGAGAGGGATCGATATTGCCGGCCTCAGCCATGTCATCAACTACGATATGCCCATGGAAGCCGAGTCCTATATCCACCGTATCGGCAGGACCGGACGTGCCGGACGGACTGGAAAATCGATTTCCTTCTGCTGCATCGATGAAGTCAAACAGCTGAATCAGGTTGAAAAGCTCATCGGCAAACGCCTCCGCGAGGAGCAAAGCGACTGGCCTATGGAAGTCCTGACGCCCAGTGAGCCGAAGGTCCGGGAGCCCAGACCGCAAAAGCTGAACAAACAGGGGGACGCGCTCCGGTCCAGGCCCGCGCAGGCCGCCCCGAAGCAGGGGGCGCAGAATGCCGGATCCGCCCGGAAGCCTTCCCGTCCGAGATCCGTCCAGCCCCGTATTGTGATCGGCGCGGATGGCAAAAAGAAACCGCAGACTGCCGGCAGACCGGTCCGGCGGATCAACAAAAACAGAAAATGATAAAAGCCCGTTCCGGCAAAAACCGGGGCGGGCTTTGTTCACCGACGGAACTTTTTGCCGGTGTCAACTTTCAGGCAGGAGATTATTCGGTCTTTTCGGATTGATCCGCCAGTTTCACTTCGATATTCATCCGGTCAAAACCGATATAATCGATATCGATCCGGTCACCGGTTGCTGTGTGTCCGCAAAATGTATTTCTGGTACGACTGTATTCCTGATTGAACCCCGCGTCCATACATTTCTGTACATACGCGTCATAAGCGGTATGATCGGTTTCCCCGATCGTAACCTCATACATGTCTCTGTATTCATACCTGATCACGCCTGTATCGGATTCCGGTACGGGAACGATCGTGAGATCCGGATTTGTGGTCCAGCTGAAAGCGGTCATATGGACGGGTGCCTGAAGCCTCACGTTCATCTTTTTGATATTGCCGTACTGGGTGATTTGCAGTACATATCCATCCGGATCCATACCTGTGAACGCTTCGGTCAGCTCGGGATCCTCCGTAAAGCCCATCGCCCTGCACTGTTCAATATACCGGTTCGATCCGTCCGCGTCGATGTTCTTCACATTCACGGAAAGCCAGCTCTGATCATTGAGCGACACGTCATAGGTATGATTGCCCTCCGGCTGGGGGATCCTGTCCGCGAGCGCCCCCGTCGGCCACGGATCACTCGGTTCAATGTCCAGAAATTCACCGGACCAGCAGAGGCAGAATACGAGCGTCAGCGCGTAGGCCATGTACATGGGGATCCGCCGCAGCTGAGGTCTCTTTTCCGGAATGATCTGCATGCCCAGCAGCCAGCTGAGGAAGAACAGCCCGGTCTGGATAAAGGCAATGATGCCCGCGGCCGTATATCCGTTGTCGATTGAAACGATTCCCATGATGAAGCATACGATCATGCACAGGATCGTCCAGTATCTTCGGAAGCTCTTCCGGTATTTCTCGGCCGCTTTCCGGATCTCGGCGGTCTCCTGCTGTTTTTTCTCCGTGCGGAGTCTTTCCTTCTCCGCCGCCGCGTTCATCCTGGCGATCTTCACCTGATCACTTTCACGGAACAGGTGTTTTGATCCGCAGTACGGGCAGGTCATGATCTCTTCGTTTTTCTCCGGTGTCAGCACAGCACCGCAATTTTCACAGCTGAGACGGATCCCGGCGGGGATGACCGTTTCTCCGCAGTTCGGGCAGAATGCCGCGTCATCGTCGATTTTGGTCTTGCAATGATTACAGTACATCATTTTCCTCCGTGTGGTTTACTGACCTCATCTATTATACGAAACACAACCCATAAATCAAACATCTCCTCCCGCATTTTTTCTGTTTTCCCGTTCCTGATTCTCTCCTCCTCATCTTTCAGTATGCTTTCTCTCACAATTCATCACTCATTACTCGTGTCCTTCACCTTATAATTCATCATTTATCATTCATAATTTATAACTCCGGCACCTCAGTGCCGGCTACTTGCCATTGTTTCATTGAACGTGTATAATATTTAGCGGATTTTTTTCTATATAAGGAGGATTCTCAAGTGGCAGCTCAGGAACGGATGCTGATTACCGGCGGTCACAGGCTTGAGGGACAGGTTCATGTCAGCGGCGGCAAAAATACGGCTGTTGCTTTGATTCCCGCTACCCTTTTGAGCAGTGAGCCCTGCACGATCGAGAACCTTCCCGATATCGAGGATGTTCACGCTCTGGTGGATATTCTCCGCGAGCTCGGCGCGAAAGTCGATTACGAGCCCGGAAAATCGGTGACCGTGGATCCCCGTCCTGCGGACGGTTTTGAAGTATCCTATCTGAACGCTCAGCGTCTCCGGGCCAGCTATTATCTGCTGGGTGCCCTGCTGGGTCGTTGCGGCAAAGCCAAAGTACCGACTCCCGGCGGTTGTGAGATCGGTTCCCGTCCCGTGGATCAGCATCTGAAAGGTTTTCAGGCGCTGGGAGCGGACGCGGAAGTGATTGGCGGTATTATCCGGGTCGAATGTGAACAGTTGGAAGGCGGAGACGTCTTCTTTGATATGGTGACCGTCGGCGCCACCGTGAACGTGATGCTGGCCGCCGCCCGTGCCAGAGGCACCACCGTGATCTACAACGCGGCCAAGGAGCCTCACATCGTTGACCTCGCGAACTTCCTGAACAGTATGGGCGCCAAAGTCAAAGGCGCCGGTACCGATATTATCCGTATCCGCGGCGTCCAGTCCCTGCACGGCGCCACCTACGCGGTCATCCCGGATCAGATCGAAACCGGTACGCTGATGATCGCGGCGGCCGCGACGCACGGTGATGTCGTGATCAACGGCTGTATTCCGACGCATATGGATTCTCTGAGCGCCAAGCTGCTGGAAATGGGCGTCAAGGTCACCGACTATGACGAAGCGATCCGTGTCCGTTCCATGGGCGCGCACCGGGCCATCAATATCAAGACGCAGGTCTATCCGGGATTCCCGACCGATCTGCAGCAGCCCATGAGTGCTTTACTGACCACCGCGCGCGGGACCAGTATCGTACAGGAAACCATTTTTGAACAGCGCTTCCGTCATCTGGACGAGATCCGCCGTATGGGCGCGGATATCCGCGTGGTGGACCGTATGGCCATCATCAACGGGGTCGATGATCTCTACGGTGCTCCGCTGACCGCCACAGACCTCCGTGCCGGCGCGGCCCTGGTCATCGCCGGTCTGATGGCAAGAGGCGTGACCGAGATCTATGAACCGGGGTATATCGACCGCGGTTACGAACATATTGAAGATAAGCTCCGTTCTCTGGGTGCCGTGATCAGTCGGGAGACCGTACTGTAAGCGAAGGAGGTGCGGATTTGGAAAACCCTTTTGAAGTCCTCGGATTAAAGCCCTGGGCCGATCCGGATGAGATCCGCAGCGCATATCGTGCCAGAGCCAAGAGCTGTCATCCCGATCAGTTTCAGGATCCCGAACGGAAAAAAGCCGCGCAGGATGAAATGATCCGCCTGAATCTGGCCTATGAACAGGCCATCAAGCTGGCAACGCCCCGTCAGCACGCCGCTTACGAGCAGGAGATCCCTAAGGAGGAAGCCGTGCGGCTGGCCAACAGGATGCTGGAAAGGAACAGTGCCGAAAGCGCGCTCCGCCAGCTGGACCGTTCCGACTCACGGGACGCGGCTTGGTATTTCACCCGCGGTCAGGTCTACATGGTCCTGGAGCAATACGAAAATGCTCATCAGGCTTTCCGACAGGCCATCGATATGAATCCGAACAGCAATACCTACCGGGCCGCCGATCTGGACGCCGTGATCGCCATGCGGAAAGCGGGCACGTTCAGCGGTAAGGTCGATAAGTTCATGAAGGACCTGAAAAAGAAATTCCGTCTGTAAATACTGTGTTTCTGGAAATTCTTCATCGTTTTAACCTCCGAAAAATAATTATGTCCGGAAACACAGGTGTGTTTCCGGTTTGTTATAACAGACCGGATAAAGGATATAAACGGGATTTTGATAGTGATCCGGTCCGACTTTTATTCAACGAACGGCGCCGTTCATTTTTCCCTGGTTTTCCTGAATGGCGCGGGATGATCGTATCTGTCTGATGACGGACGCCGGATCTGTAAAAAAATCAGAGACCGTTTCGCGGTCTCTGAGAGAAGAGCGTTATTCCGAATCATCCAGTCGGATGCTGTTTCAATTTTCTATGTCCTCGAGAAAATATTCGAAAGTGGTGTAGTCGTGGGCGACATAGCCGATCTTGCCGGTCTCGGGGTCAAGGACCTTGAGCCAGATGCTGGCGGTGGCAAGGACCTGCAGCTGATCGCCGGCTTCCAGACGGCGGATCGCTTTCGCAGTTTTATTGGGTTTGACACGGAGACCGACGCTCTGAGTGGTCTTCTTGTTCAGGGGGTTCGCGCTGACGATGAAGGGTTTTTCCACTTTTTCAAAGTGATCGTCACGTTCAGTGATCTCATACTTGCCGGGTTTTTTCTCCTGCAGGAATTTGCTCTGCACGACACCGGTCAGATTCTCTTTCTTGTTTTTCTGTTCGATCGTGACGGCGACCCAGCCCTTTTCGATAAATCCGCCGCTGATATAGACCTTGGTTCCGTTATCGAGGCGGGTGATGATCTTTCCGTTGGGTTCTTCGCGCAGGTTCAGTTTCTTTCCGTCGGGGCAGTTGACATACATTGCTTCAAACTGATCGTCCAGAGTGGAAGCGAGGACGGGAGCGGCTGCCAGGAACAGCAGCAGAACAGCCAGCACGGCACTGATGATCTTCTTCATACCATTTACCTTCTTTCATGTCATCTTACGGAATTGATCCTGTTACACAGACCGTCATCAGAAACCGGAGGTTTCCATAATGGCCAGGTCGGCGCCGTTGCTTTCGGCGGGGAAAACGAACTGCAGGCCGTAGATCTCGTTGTCCTTTTCCCGCAGGTACAGCACGGAATAGGCGGGATCTTCGCCTTCGGCGGCTTCCAGCCATCCGGCGATCTTGTACCAGTTGCGGCCGTTGACGGTGACCTGTTCGGTCATGGCGTCCATGGTTGTGGTGTAGCTGATCACCAGGTCATCGATCCCGAGCGCTTCATCGGAATCCATCCGGATGAAGTCGATCTCGACGGGACTGCCTTCGGCATTGCTGTCAGACATCAGTCCGGTATCCAGGATAAAGCTTCTGTCGATGCCAAGGTCCGGGGTGGCGGCGCCTTCGGTGTAAAGCAGGGGCAAATGGATCGTGATACCGCTGTCCGCGATGGCATAGCCTTCGGTGCGCAGATACCAGCAGGTCTCCTGCAGTTTTCCGGCTTCCGTTTCGAAGAGGTCGTTCCGGACGATATACCATTCATTATCGTACAGCTCGGAAGAAATATAGCACCAGGAAGGGATGTCGTTCAGCGTGACCGCGTGCGGGACCGCGCCGAACATCGCGGCTTCCGCGCGGGCGTATTCTTCCAGGGTGGCGTAGTTGTTATCGAACGCGTAGATGTCGATGTCCGGCAGTTCGGGCATGTCCAGTTCCGCTTCATACGCGGCGATCTGGTCCTGAACGCGGTCGACATTGTTCAGTTCGGCTTCGGTGTAATAATCGAGACCGGCCTGAAGGATCGCGGGTACAGGGCGTTCTTCAGCGGAGGCTGCCGCGGTCAGCAGCAGGGCGATGGCAAGCATCAGAGTCAATACTTTGGTTACAGTTTTCATACTGAATTCCTCCTGCATGTTAATATGCCCGGACGTATCACGTACGGGCAGGGGATCACCCGATGTTATTGATTGATCGTATCGGACGGATTATTTGTTCTGCATGGCCCATTTCGTATACGGACAGTCTTTGCAGAATTCCAGGGTACCTGTTTTGTCAGGCTGTGAGCACTGGGGAACAGATGGATCGATTCCGGTTCCCGCGGTATAGTAGGGGGCGCATGAAACGAGTGACTGCTGGATCTTTTTCCATTTTTCTTCGGGTATGTCCGGGAAGCCCTGCCAGACTGATCCACCGGTGGGAACTAATTGTTCGTCGTAGTCGTTTCCGCCGTTAACATCCTGCAGTTTTTCGTCTTTCAACCGGATTATCTTTTCATTGTTTTCCATGTTTTTTCCTCCTCATCGATTGCGCTTGTCATTTCGACGGATCGTCTCCGCTATTATATCATACGGATCATCGATCCGAAAGGCTAATGTTCGCAAATGACAGACCGGTCTTCTGTCATCTGTCATTTGCGAAAGCAGATTCCGGTCCGGGCTGACGGAGTAATCAGATCCGAATAACGAAGAAAAGCGGTCCGGCAGATTTTACTGTCAGACCGCTTTTCTTATTCGGCAGCTACGGCGATCCTGATCTTGGGCTTGCGGCCGCGCTTCGGACGGGGAGGTTCGGGCGGCGGTGCTTCCAGGATCAGTTTCTTTTCGTATTCATGGAATGTAAACAATTGTTTAGTTTGTAACGAAAATCGGGACCCGCGGATCGCGGGTCCCTTTAAGAGAAGAGGAAATCTCTGGATGTCGGTTATTTGAGGGAATATTTCCAGACAGCGAAGCCGGTCATTCGGGTCCGCCCTCACTGCGGATCGGTTATTCCATATCTTCGGTGACGAGCACGCCGACTACGGTACCGACAGTGCCGCCGACTCCGGTGGAGACGATTGCGGCGGCTCTGTTGCGCTCGATGTAAGCTGCCCGGATTGACAAACGGCGGAAAAGTGATATCATTATACATACATATCTGTGTGCTGCTTGCCGGATGGCTTGCTGTTGTGTTATCGGAAACGGGAGGTTGTTCCATATGAAAATGTGTAAAAAAACCATGGTTTTGTTGCTCGCAGTGATATTGTCGCTGGGCATTTTTCAGATACCAGCTTTTGCGGATCCAATCGGGATAACTGATATAGAACTGTCATTTGACCTGCCTGCCGAAGGCGATTTCAGCAATCCGACGGTTGATGTGTCGTATCCGTCAGAAGGGGTTGTGTGTGATGGCATATCATTTATTACAGATGATCAGAAACCGATTGAACCGCGTTATATGGTGGCGGAAAAAGAGTATTTTGCCCTGATATCCATTCGTGCTGATGTAAGTGGGGGTTATTCTTTCTATCAAGAAGGTGGTAAGCCTGTATTATATCTGGATGTAAATGGAAATTCTGCGAGTGATTTTATTGATGAATTAAAGCCTGGTCAATTGCAGGACGGATATTTTATTACGGATCCCGCGGGCTCTGATCCTTTTAACAACATAACAATCATCAAGAAATTCGAAGCACAGCATTGGAAAAACAGCGTATTTACCGCAGTGATCGAGACAGACCAAAATGAGATCAAGATTGCCGAGACGGCAAAAATCACGATGTCAGAAATTGATCTGGACAGCAACAGGATTGTAGAGTATAACTGGCATTTTTCCAATGAGACCGCGGGGCAATCCTTTTATCGTAAGTCTCCTGAAGGGAAGATCGATTTTATCCCGGACAAGCCCGGTACTTACAGCATAAGGCTTGCTCAGATTAAGTTGGATACACTCGACGATGGCGGCACCCTTTTAACATCTTCAGATGACAATCATGTTGATATTACAGTTTTCGCGGTTGATTTCTCCGCGAAGCTCAAGGCGGATAAAGAGAAGATCAAGATTGGCGAGACTGTAACGATCACCGCGACGGATATTGAAAATCAGGACCGTGTTGTAGAATACACCTGGACGATTACCAACGGGACGGAACTTGTCGGAAAACCCAGGTCTCCGGAGAATACGATCAATTTCACTCCGGACGTGCCCGGTACTTACAGCATCAGCCTTACGGGTATTATGAACAAAGATGGAACCAGCCTGAACGCCAAGAGCAAGTATGAGGCTACGGTGACAGTGGAAGAACCGACACCGACACCGACACCGACACCGACACCGACACCCACACCCACACCCACACCCACACCCACACCGACACCCACCCCTAACCCCGATCCCGTTCCGTACAAGGTCATCGAAGGCGCGAATCAGACCATCCTACAGAATGCAGACAGCGCGCAATTCCGTTCTGACGCGGATTACAGCAAGTTCCTGTACGCGGAAGTGGACGGAAAGAAGCTCAGCAAGGACGATTATGACAGCTATTCCGGCTCCACGGTCATCGTGCTGAAGGCTTCCTTTATCAAGAAACTGGCTGCGGGTATCCATACCCTGAGAATCGTTTCCAACGACGGAAGCGCGACAACGAAATTCACCATCAAGGCAGTACCGCCTACCGGGGACAATACTCCCGTGGCGCTTCTGACCCTGGCTCTGCTGGCCGCACTCGGCACGATCGCCTTTGTGATGAAGAAGCAGAGAAAGCATAATTGATTTCTCTGATACACATTCAACAGATCATTTAAAGAATAACTCTGAATACATTGGGGACGGTTCATTTGTGTTGATAGAACACGAAAGGACCGTCCCTGTGTGTTCCGGGACACAGTTTTTTATTTTTTGGGGGTTGACAGTCTTGCTGTTTTAGTGTACTATCTCACTCGTACACTGAAAGGAGGAACGGTATGGAGTTCAGCAGTAACATTGCGATCTGGGCCCAGATCGCTGCCGCGATACGAAATGATATCGCCTCCGGAAAACTTTCTCCCGGGTCGAAACTGCCCGGCGGAAGGGAACTGGCCCTTCAGTATTCCGTGAATCCCAATACCGCGGCCCGCGTGTATCAGGAACTGGAAAAGGACGGGATCTGCGTCACGCGCAGAGGACTGGGAACTTATGTCACAGAAGACACAAACCGTATTTCCGCCCTGCGCAGGGAGTCAGCCGGAAAACTCATCAGCCTGTATTTCAGTCAGATGCGTGCTCTTGGCTATTCTGACACGGAAGCCCGTGAAATGATCACAAAGGAGAGTGAACTGTAATGATTCTTGAAAGTAAGGAACTGACGAAAAAATTCGGTTCCGTCACGGCAGTGGACAATGTATCCCTGTCGATGGAGGAAGGTCATATCTACGCGATGCTGGGTCCGAACGGCAGTGGCAAGACCACCTGGATGAAAATGGCCGCCGGACTGGTCAAGCCCACCGCCGGTCAGGTATTCTACAAAGGCAGCCCCATCGGGATCGACAGCCGCAGGGAGATTGCCTATATGTCCACCGAGCCGTATTTCTACAGCTGGATGAAGATCTCTGACGCCGGAAAATATTATGCCGATTTCTTTGATGATTTCTCTGCGGAGACCTATCGTAAGCTGCTGGAAAAGCTGGAACTGGATCCCGCGCAGAAGATCTCCACCCTTTCCTCCGGCATGACGGCAAAAATGAAGATCGCGGTCACCATGGCCCGCGACGCGAAAATATGGATGCTGGATGAACCTTTCAACGGGATCGACCTGCTTGCCCGCGATGAGATCCGTCAGTGCATTCTGGAATGCTGCGGACCCGATAAGCTGCTGCTTCTCTCCAGCCATCTGGTGGAGGAAATGGAAGCCATCGCGGACCGTGCCGTCTTCATCCGCAAGGGGAAGCTCGCTGAAGTCCGTGATCTGGATGAAATGCGTGAATCCGACGGCGTGTCCATGGCGGACCGCTACCGCGAGATCTTTGCGCATATGGAGGTGTGACCGGTATGAAAAAGCTGTTCAGATATGAAATGATCAAGACCCGGTTCTCGAAATTCATCATTTTAGGGATCACCGCTGTCCTGGAGATCCTCTTCCTGCTGGGACTGGCCACCAGTGACGAAAAGCTGCAATCCGTGGGGATGGTGCTTCTGGTCCTGATTGCCGTCGCGTCCATCCTCTGGATCGGCATTCAGAGTGTTGTCACCCTGCATAAAGACATGAACACCCGCCAGAGCTACATGCTGTTCATGACCCCCAACAACTGCTACAAGATCCTCGGCGCCAAGTATCTGGAAAACGGTTTGTCCATCCTTCTCTCCGGTTTGTTCTTCGGAGTGCTGGGAGCGTTGGATCTCACGCTGCTTTTCAATCATTATCATCAGCTGGATCAGTTGCTGGAGATGCTGAAGGAGATCCTCAGCATTTTCACAAAGAGTATTTCGCTGGATCCCGCTTCCATTATTTCCTTCCTCGTGTATCTGCTGTTCGACTGGCTGTTCACCGTTTCTCTGGCCTATCTGGCTGTCATCGTCTGCACCGCGCTTCTGAACGGCAAGAAAGGCAATCTGTTCCTCAGTTTCCTGCTTTTCCTGGGCCTGGAGATCCTTTTCTCCATCCTTTTCGCGAAGATCTTCCCCAGCGAAGTGGCCAACGGCACCATGATTGCAACCTTCCTGCCCCGTGCCGGTCTCTGCCTGGTCATCACGGTCGCGATCTACTGGATCAACGCCCGGATCATGGAAAAATACCTCAGTGTCTGATACGGTATCAATCGAACAACACAGCCCTCTGTCCGTACGGGACAGAGGGCTGCTGCTTTATGGATATCTTTCTTTTGACAGATTACTTTCTGGCGATCATGTTCAGAAGCTTCGCGCTTCTTTCCAGGAACTCGGTGATCTCTTCCGCTTCCAGCGGCTGGGCAGCCATCCGGGCCAGATCGTAGACCTGTTTGCACAGCATGGCGGTGGTTTCATCTTCCGGATCCCGGTCCGCGATCGCCTGCACCGTGTCGTTCCGGCGGTTCAACACCAGCGTGAACGTGTCAGGCATCGGGAAGCGTTCTCCGTACAGTCTGCTCATTTCCTTATAGCGGCGCATCTGTTCGTCTTCGGTGACCATGGCGGCCATTCCGGTATCGCCCAGGGATTCCAGCTTCACTTCGAGCTGATCCTTTCCCAGAGCTTTACGGAACAGATCCTGCAGCTTCGCCTGATCCAGATCCTTTCCTTCCTCGGAGTCTTCCTTCAGACCGTCAATATCGGCATCCACCCGGGCAAAGGTCATCTGTTCATCCTGTCCGCCCTGGTATTCCATGAATGACATGAAGTTGCCGTCGATCACGGTATTCATGACCGCCACATCGATGCCGCGGTCCGTATACAGTTTGACGGAAGCCGCCTGACGTTTTTCGTCGTTGGTGTAGTAGATCTTCTTGCCTGTCTTTTCAAAATTGGCCTCGCCGTATTCCTTCAGGGTCACATACTTGCCGTCCGTCTTCTTCATCAGGATAGCGCCCCTGACCATGTCATGGAACTTGCTGTCCTTGATGCAGCCGTACTTGACGAAGGGAGCGATATCGTCCCAGTAGCCTTCATAGGTCTCCCGTTCGGTGTTCATGAGCCCGTTCAGCTTATCGGCGACTTTCTTGGTGATATGCGCACTGATCTTTTTCACATAGCCGTCGTTCTGCAGGAAGGAGCGGCTGACATTCAGCGGCAGATCGGGGCAGTCGATCACGCCTTTCAGCAGCATCAGGAACTCGGGAATGACTTCCTTGATGTTATCCGCCACAAAGACCTGTCCGGCAAACAGCTTGATCTGTCCCTCATGCGTGCCGAAATCATTCTTCAGCTTCGGGAAGAACAGGATCCCCTTGAGGTTGAAGGGATAGTCCACATTCAGATGGATCCAGAACAGCGGATCGTCGTAATCCATGAAGACCTTGCGGTAGAATTCCTTGTACTGTTCATCGGTGCATTCGGAAGGTTTCTTCAGCCACAGCGGATCGGTATCGTTGATCTGGCTGGGCTTGGGGAGCTCCATGACCTTTTCGGTCTTCGGAGTTCCGTCTTCGTTTTTCTCGTCTCCGACGGGCACTTCCTTTTCCACCGGCTTCGCATTGGCGTCTTCGAGCATCACAGGATAGGACATATAGCCGCAGTAGCGGTTCAGCACTTCACGTACGCGGAAAAGTTCCAGGAATTCCTTCTCTTCCTCGCTGATATGCAGAATGATATCGGTTCCGTGTGCGGTGCGCTTTCCGGCGGACATCTCGAAGCTCATTCCGTCTTCGGAAGCCCAGTGTACGGGTTCGGCACCCTCTTCATGGGACAGGCTTTCGATTTCGACCAGTTCACTGACCATGAACACGGAATAGAAGCCCAGACCGAAGTGCCCGATGATGTCTCCCTTGTCTTCTTCCTTGCTGTCTTCAAACTGCTTCATGAATTCGGTCGCGCCGGAGAAAGCGACCTGGTTGATATATTTCTTGACTTCATCCGCGGTCATACCGATACCGGTATCGGAGATCCGGATCGATTTGTTTTCCTTGTCGACCGTTACGAAGACCTTCAGATCCTCTTCGGTGCCAGGATGGAGCATACGGTATTTGGTGATGGCATCACACGCGTTGGAAACCACTTCACGGAGGAATATATCCTTATCCGAATACAGCCAGCGCTTGATGACCGGCATGATATTCTGCGCGTCGATCGATACAGTGCCTTTTTGTTTTCTCACAGCCATTGAGATTACGCCTCCAAGTATACTTACTGTTTTCGCTTTTCTGACCGCCTTCCGGTCGTCGGAAAGAAGCTGTTATCATTGTAGCACCCGCATTTGCGAATTGCAAGGCTTTTTTAGCACTCGCTCAGCAAGAGTGCTAACAGCCCTCAAAAAAACAGATCAGCCGTCTCCGTCTGATCTGTCTCAATTGTTAATTCATCATTTATAATTTCTAATTCATCATTCCGCTCAGCGGCTTCTATTCACTATCCCCTATTCACTATCCACTGCGGCGGCCGCAGCCGCCGCTCACTCGTCCAGTTCCTCTTCCAGCAGGGCGAGATCGTCTTCTTCCTCATCCGCCTGTGCTGCAAAGGCTGCGGCATCTTCGGGAGTAGTGTTCTTCTCGGCGAACAGTTCCGCGCGCAGGAGCGCGTCGATCTCGGCTGTCAGTTCCGGATGATCCTTCAGATACATCCGTGCGTTGTCACGGCCCTGGGCCAGTTTCTGCTCCTTATAGGAGAAGAACGCGCCGCTCTTGTGAATGATATCCTTTTCCACGGCCATGTCCAGCAGCGTTCCTTCGGTGCTGATGCCCTCACCGTAGATGATATCGAATTCCGCCGTCCGGAAAGGCGGTGCCACCTTGTTCTTGACCACCTTGACCTTGGTGCGGTTACCGATGACCTCGGAGCCGTTCTTGAGGGGTTCGCCCTTTCGGACATCCAGCCGGACGGAAGAATAGAATTTCAGGGCACGACCGCCGGGAGTCGTTTCCGGATTGCCGTACATCACGCCGACTTTTTCACGCAGCTGGTTAATAAACACGGCCACGCAGCCGGTCTTGTTGATGATACCGGTCAGTTTCCGCAACGCCTGGCTCATCAGTCTGGCCTGCAGTCCCACAAAGGAATCACCCATTTCGCCGTCGATTTCCGCCTTCGGAACCAACGCGGCGACCGAGTCGATGACCACGACATCCAGGGCTCCGGAACGGACCAGGGCTTCCGCGATCTCCAGGGCCTGTTCACCGGTATCCGGCTGGGAAACATAAAGTTCATCGATATTGACGCCCAGCTTTTTGGCATACAGAGGATCCAGGGCATGTTCCGCGTCAACGAAAGCGGCAATACCGCCGGCTTTCTGGGCCTCGGCAATGATGTGCAGGGCAACCGTGGTCTTACCGGAAGATTCGGGACCGTAGATCTCGATCACTCTTCCGCGGGGAATACCGCCTACGCCGAGAGCCGCGTCCAGCGTCAGACATCCGGTGGAGATCACGGGAATATTCTTGCTGACCGCCTCGCTGCCCAGCTTCATGACAGAACCTTTTCCGAACTGTTTATCCAGATCCGCCAGCGCGTGTTCCAGTGCCTTCAGCTTTTCTTCCTGCTGAGCGTCACGTACCGGGGCTTCTTTTTCCGCTTTGACTTTCTTCGTTGCCATGATCGCAACCGCCTTTCTCGTTCTGAAATTCACGATGCTTTTCTGTCAGATGACCCATCTCATGGTACCATCCTCACAGACTGATTTCAAGGGGAACAAATTAATTTCTGAAGCAGATATACCCTGCGGATCCCCGCCGCGTCCGTCGTCATGACGGCTTTCCCGGAGGGATCCGGCAGACGGATATCCATGGTCAGTTCCGGATAACGGTTACTGCGTCCGAAGCACTGTTCCGCGATGAATGTCCCGTCCTCGATCCTGCCCAGTTCCCAGCTTTCCAGACGATCGCCGGGACCGATCCGTTTGGGGAAGGCTGGATGATCCGTGATCAGGTCCTCCAGGATCAGCCGCCCCGCCTGTTCATCATAAACCCCTGTCAGTTCGGCCGGAACCGCGGATGTCGCGCATTCCACCGTCACATCCTTTTTCTTCAGCCTTGACAGAGAGACCGCGATCGCTTCCGGATTGATATCGACCGCCACGTAGCGGCAGTCCAGCTGTTCCGCCGTTGCCGCGGCAGTCCCGCTCCCGCAGCAAAGGTCAACGACCAGATCACCCGGGGATGTGACCGGAAGCAAAAGCCGTTCCAACAGTTTCATCGGCTTTTGTGTCGCGTATCCGGTCCGTTCCGGATCTTTCTGCTGCAGATGATTGATATCCGTCCAGACATCGCCCGGGTAGACCGGCTCGTCATCATAGTACCGGTATTCCTTCCCGTGGGATACGATGGATGAGTACATCTTTCCATTTTCATCCACATCCCGGCGCATATGATTGTGCCGGGTCGTTCCCCGGTCCAGCGGCACGCGTGTCAGATCAAATTTATATTTCCGGCTTTTCGCGTAGATCAGGATCACATCATGCTTTCTGGAGAAAGTTTTTTTGGAGCGTCCTCCGCTTTCATAAGCCCAGATGATCTCATTCAGAAACATGCTCTTCCCGAAGACCTTGTCGCAGAGGATCCGCGCCTGCGCGTTCATCCTCCAGTCCAGATGCAGGCAGAAGACCCCTGTATCCTGCAGCAGATCCGCAGACAGAAGCACAAGCTTCTTCAGCATCCTTGCCCAGGTCTTTTCGGTCATTTTGTCGTCATAAGCCTTATATCCGGGCGCCGGAGTCCCATTTTTCCATCCCTGTGTTCCGAACGGACGCCTGCGTTCAAACTTTTCACCCGTGCAGAAAGGCGGATCCAGGTATACGCACTGAACTTTTCCCTTCAGAGCTTCCAGTCCGGGCAGATTCCCGACAGCATTCCCGCATATCAGCAGATTTTCCCCTGATCCGTACCTCTGCCGGTTTACCGTTACCTGCTCAAACATCCGCTTTCCGCCTCCGATCGTCCGTTCCCCGGATCAACGCGGTTCCCGGAATGCTGTTTACATTCCCAGTTTTCTTCTCAGTTCCCGCAGTTCATCCTGTTCCGCTGTCAGCTCTTCCAGAAATCTTCTTTGAATATCATCTTTCGCCAACAGTTCGCCGACTTCCTGCACCCTGCGGATAAATTCGGGATCCAGCGCGCTTTTGCCCTGTCTTGCCAGCGGACAGATGCCTTTGGCCCGCTGATCCGTCACGGTTTTCACCTGGCCGTCACGGATCACGGGCAACAGCGGAAAGATCCTGCAGCTGAGCGGTCTTTCCTGTCTGACGCAGCTTCCGCCGCAGACCAGCAGCGTTCCCTGCGGTACCGGTGTTATGGTATATCCGTCCAGATCCTCATAAAAATCTTCTTCACCGGGAAAGAGAAGCATTCCGTTCACTTCTCCCTCAGCATCCCTGCAGCACGCAGCGCCGCAGCACCGTCCGCAGTCGGTCTTCAGCGGAGTCAGATCTTCCAGTATCTGACGGGCTTTCATCAGATCTTCATTCATGCTTTGAGCTCCTGTCTGGGCAACTTGCGCCGTGCCGCTATCTGATAGCAGAGCATGTGCGTCGCGAAAGTGGCGAACCATGAGATCGGATAGGAAATATAAAGAGTATATTGGGTGTGGTCATTGGCAAACACTGTCAGGATCCATACGATCCGCAGCAGACAGGCGCCGGTCAGGCTGACGATCATGGGCAGGATCGAATAACCGATCCCCCTCATCTGACCAACCATGACATCCATGAGCCCGCACAGGAAATAGGCGGGAAGGATCACTTTCATCCGTTCCATACCCGCCGCGATGACCGCCGGGTCACCGTTATACAGGCTCATCAGCTGCGGCCCGAACAGCAGGAAAAGGAAACCCATTCCCAGCCCGATGGCGGTCACCACGCCCAGGCAGACCCAGACCACTTTGCGGACCCGCTCGTATTTCCCTGCCCCGTAGTTCGCGCTCGCGAAAGTCAGGTTGGCCTGGTACTGGGCATTCATCGCGGTATAGACAAAGCCTTCCAGATTGCTGGCGACACCGTTCCCGGCTACGATCATGGAACCGAAGGAATTGACGGAAGCCTGGATCAGCACGTTGGAAATGGAAAACAGACTTCCCTGCAGCCCTGCCGGGAGACCCACCCGTGCGATATCCGCCAGTTCCTTTTTGTCGATCTTCAGCTCACGGACAT
This sequence comes from Clostridia bacterium, assembly GCA_045600165.1. GTDB lineage: Bacteria > Bacillota > Clostridia > Christensenellales > Aristaeellaceae > Aristaeella. Next base: position 3,835 of record JAZRXJ010000146.1, on the reverse strand, counting down.
TCAGCCGGATGCTGCCTTCCGTACGAAGCAGGCAGGCAAGCACCAGGATCATACTGACGACCTGACTGGTCACCGTCGCGATCGCCACGCCGGCGACATCCATATGGAACACGATCACCAGAAGCAGGTTCAGCGCCACGTTCACCAGGCCGGATATCGTCAGGTAATACAGCGGCCGCTTGGTATCGCCGACAGCCCGCAGTGTTGCAGCGCCGAAGTTGTAGAGCATATTGGCCGGCATCCCCAGGAAATAGATCTGTACATACAGCGTCGCCCCGTCGATCACATCCGGGGGCGATTCCATCAGCGTCAGCATCGGTCTGGCAAGGAAAAAGCCGAGCGCTCCCACCAGCACACCGGAGATCGCCGCGATCGTCATTGCCGTATGCTCGGCGCTGCGCATCCGCCGGATGTCCTGCGCACCGTACGCGCGCGCGATCACAACGCTGGCGCCGACGCTGAGCCCCATGAACACATTGACCAGCAGGTTGATCAGGGAGCCGGTCGAGGAGACCGCGGCCAGCGCTTCCGGCCCGGCAAAGTTACCGACTACAACCACATCCGCCGCGTTATACAGCAGCTGGAGGATGCCTGTCAGGATCAGCGGTCCGGAATATGCCAGGATCTTCGGCAAAAGGGGACCGTTGATCATATCCATTTCATAGTTTTTTCGCCTTCCGGCGGTGAATAGACGCATCGGGTTACCTCCATACTCTGCGCTGTCACATCAGAACATCCTTGGAGTCAGTGTGATCAGTGTGATCGTCGGACTGTTGAAGAGCCGGCCCGGCTGATAAGGATAATGCTCTTTGTCCCCGCTGCCCAGTCCGGGGCTGATGTACTGCGGGATCCCGTCCGGATAGCTGAGTCCGGTGATTGCGGAATCCTCCGGGAACCATCCCAGTTCCGGCACATAGACGGCACCCGCGAACGGGATACGCCACTGGCCGCCGTTATAGTGCCCTGCCAGGATCAACGACGCGTATCTCATGGAGAAAATGTTATCCTTCGCCGCCCAGGCGACGACATCATGCACATAGGTTTCATCCAGCGGCGTATGGGTCAGCACGATCTGGATATCCTCCGGTTTGATCTGTTTTTTGATCTCACGGATCTGTTCGATCCACTCCAGACGGTACTCCACCGCTCTCTTTTTGGCCGCGTCATCCGCGTCGAGGGAAGCGGAATTGGCATTCATGTTCTCCAGTTGTTTCGCGTAGACATCATACAGACCGTCCAGGTCCAGCGTATACAGTTCTTCCGGAACAAACCAGACTGTCCCCTTCCCGCGGGTGTCAGAATAAGGTGTATCCAGAACCACGACTCCCGCCGCCTTCAGCTTTTCCGCCCATTCCGTGAAGACAGACAGACTGTTGTGGGCTTTCTCATCGATAATGGAACCGTCACTGTCGCCCGGGATAAAGATCTTCAGGGTATCCGCGGGCATCAGACCGATCAGGTCAAGCACCGGCTGCACGTCATGGTCCTCACCGAGCATGTCGCCCGTCATGACGACGCAGGAGTACCTTTGGGAGTCCAGGGCGGAAGCGATCCGTTTCTGTCCGTCGCCCAGTTCATCGCCGTGCAGGTTGCTGATATGCAGGATCGAATACTGATCGAGGTCATCCGGCAGATTCAGGATCGTGATCTTCCGTTCTTCCAGAACGACCTGATGTGTCATAATAAAATTCACGACAAAACCGACCAGGATCAGTAGCAGGATCAGCACGACAACCGCTTTCAGGAACCTGCGGCCGCGGCCTTTTTTTTCATCGGGAGCAAATATATATTGATTCTTTTCCCGTTTCATATCGGATCCTCCCGTCTTTATGAGGAAACAGACTTATTGCTGTTGTGTGAGCATTTCATACGTCACGCCATACTTGATGGCGATATCCCTGGCATAGGACATTCCTTCCGGAGGTTCCACGGAGATCCGGAAAGAACGCTGACCGTCAGTGGACTTCACGATCAGTGAAGCGGCTTTCCCGTCACCGCCGGCACTGTTCAGCTCATCCAGTTCAAAAGCCAGTTTATGCATATGTGTATTGTAGATTGTCCGGATCCCCGCGTTCAGGATCGCCTTGACGGAATCACGGGCAATATAATATCCTTCCTCAAAGGAAGTGGTGGAAAAAGTCTCGTTGAGGAGCAGCAGGCTTTTTCCGGTGCAATCGCGGAACATTTCCCGGAAGCGTTTGCATTCTTCTCCCAGGCGTCCCAGATCCAGGGTCTTGTCTTCATCCGCCGGGAAGTGTGTGTGGATCCTGTCTGCCGGATGAAATACGAACTGCTCCGCGGGCACAAATATCCCGCCCTGAGCCAGAGCAAACAGCTGTCCGATTGCCTGAGTGACGGTCGTCTTTCCGCCGCGGTTGGCCCCGGTCAGGATATATGCCCGGTGGTCCCGGTCGAAGTCGAGATCGTTCCGGACCACTTCTTCCGCTTTGCAGTTTTCCGCCAGCTTCAGATTCCAGAATCCGCGGGCCTTCATAGTCCGTCCGTCTTCGTCATCCGGCGCTGTTTCCGGCATACAGAACGCGTATCCGGCTTTCCGCAGACCGCGGACATAATCAGCAAAGCGGATATAGTAGACCAGTTCAGGGATCAGATCCGTGATGTCCGTGATCGTCACATAGACATAGCGTTTCAGTACTTCCTTCAGCTTTTTGATGACCAGACCGAGCATATGGTTGGTAACCTTTTCCATATGGACGGTCATCCCCTCGGCGGAATCATCCGCCGGAACGGTAGCGATCGTATACATCGGATTCATCCGCATCTGTCTGTTGGTGAATCTCTCGACAGCGGCAAAAGCGTCCATCGCGGAAAATGGATGAAACTTGTAGTTGTCGTCCCAGTCATTATCCGGACGGATATTGTTCTTCAAGATGATATCGCTGAAGTTGGACAGGATCCCGGAGCGGGAGAAAGCCTTGCTGTTGATGGAGATCAGACCGATCGAGCTTGCCTCGAAGCGCTCGTTCAGATTGATGCCGACGGTCACGCTTTTCAGATTCTCCGTCGTGGCACGGCATTCGGCGATATCCTTTTTCAGTTCTTCAAATCCGCGTTCATGATAGAGCGCGTCCACATAGTCCTTCAGACAGTTCAGCCCTTCCGAGCGGAGTGTGACTTTATCCAGACAGGTATGGATGGCTTCCACATACCCGATATAATCATTGATTTCTTCCAGACGGTGCAGCAGATCCCATGCGCCGGCGCGTTCGTCGTAGCGGTCCTTGAAGCTGCCGTAATCCCGTAGAAAATCGATCTTGTCCAGCAGTTTCATCAGCTCTTCGCACATCTGCGGCTGATCATAAATATCCCGGAACACTTCACAGCGATAGCGCGTGACAGCCGGATCATCCGTCACGGAAGACAGTACCTTCAGCAGGATGTTCTGTTCCTGCGGTTTACCCGCGACCTTTTCACAGATGGCGTCCAGACCCAGGTCATGGATCACTGTTTCCTTGAGCGGATTCATGCCATCCGTTCCGACAGGATAGATCAGACTGATCTTGCTGCTGCTCATAAAAATCCTCCCTATCAGGTACTGCTTCTATTGTAGGAACCCCGTCAGCACATGTCAATAAATTCCGCTTCGCGGAGTGAAAAGTTATAAATGATAAATGATGAATGATATATACTTAATCAATTAGCATTTCCACAACAGTTCTGCAAAATCACTCACCTCTGCTATACCGTAGCCGGTCAACTAACTAAGGCTCCACCTCCGGGGGAGCTGTCAGCGCTTGCGCTGACTGAGGGAGTATAACCGCCGCAGCGGTGCCCCACTATCCACTATTCACTTTCCACTATCCACTATCCACTA
>JAZRXJ010000145.1:0-1528 GCA_045600165.1 Clostridia bacterium | reverse complement strand
GGTTACATGTCACACCCTAACCAACAACCTCATCAAATATAAAGCAACCCCAGTGCCGACAGCATTTTGTGCTGTCGGTCTGGTGCTGCGTGATTTCAGATGATCATCCAAAAGGATTCTCAGATTTTTCCTTCTTCTTTTACCGCTTCGCTTTTTTCCACGGCTTTCTGTTTTTCTTTCTCTCTCTTATACCTCCCTTTGTGCGGCCCAATCCTGTTGTAGACTTCTCTGGAGTAATCATAGATGTTGTCCCCACGGGCTTTTACTGTCTGCAGCACGCTCATGAAATCGCAGAACTCATTTCCGCTATGGCTGTCTCCATAAGACCGGAAGGTCCCGGAATTCACCATGTGCCGTTTTACCTGCCTGCATTTCTGCTCCGATACATTGTTCGTAAACGGGATGTCCGGATCATGAAGGAAACGGAGTACCGAATCCCTGTAATCATGGAATTCCTTTGCCAGATTGATCCCTTTCCGGAAATAGGCTGACGGCGGAAAGTCATCATACTCCCTGAGCGCCTGGGCTACACAGTCATCGTACCGCTTCTCAAAGGAAAGGATCTGTTCCTCCGAAAGTTTCCCTTCCTGCTCATTCCGGACCCGGTTCATCTCCTGAAGGAGGCCGCGCATCACGGGCGCCCACTCACGCTCCGGTTCATTCTCCATGACCCCTTTCAGGTAGCGCAGATGATGCTCGTTGCATTCCTGATGATCCCCTCCATAGTGGTAGAACGTTTTGTCATGATCATGGCAGAGTGTTCCGGTAAAAGACTCCACGGGCGTTCCTTCGATTGCCTTGAAGCCTTTGGCGTCACGGTAGAAATACAGCGTATCATCGCCGTTCGTGCATACCAGGACGGTTTTGTTCTCTCCGTTCTCCCGGACACCGGTCATATCCGTGTTCAGGACTTTTCCGTTCAGGAGATCACTGAAGATCTTTTTCCTTTCCTCTTCGGTCTTTCGGGAGAATTCCTCATTGATCTCGTTGATCATCCCGCGGGAGAGCCGGACCTTTCCGTCTGTGAGTTCGGAAAGGAACTCCGAGATCTTTTCCTCGGATACGTTGAGATGGTTCTTCATGATAGCCGCCAGGCCTTTGATCCCTCCGTCATAGTTCGTCTCAAGGACCAGCCCGTCAGGGAAGGGAGGATGATATTTCGTCCCGTTGGAACGTCTCCGGTAGTTATAGCACCAGTAGTCGATGACTCTGACAATGACCTGCAGTATTATGAGCTTTTTATGCGTTTCCGCATGTTCTCCGGTCACCTGGTAGTAATCCGGATCTCCGAGGATCTCCGGAGGGGCCGGAATGAAGACGGATTCATCCGCTTCCTCATAGACGGGACGGGGATGCCCCTCGTGTCCTGGCTGTCCTCCCGGTTTGCGGTCTGTCTGTTCCCGGTTATTCGTGACTTTCCCGCGGAAAGATGTATGGGATGACGGTGTAGAGGAGTTCTTAAAGTTCTGATTCATCACGGCTTTGAGGTTCGCGTTCTTCTCCTGTTCATCCTGAAGCTGTTCCCTCA
>JAZRXJ010000144.1:0-2042 GCA_045600165.1 Clostridia bacterium | reverse complement strand
TGCCAGAACGTCAGCTTCGGTTACGACGTAAGTGAAGTGTACATCCGCGCTCTTGCCGGGTTCCAGGCTCGCGATCGTATCACTTTCGCCGGATACCAGGACCGCGCCGGGAAGCTCATCTGCCACCTTGATGTTGCTGACGGTTACATTGCCCTTGTTCGTCACGGTCACCGTGTAGGTGATCGTCTGACCAAGGCTTGCCTTCTCACCGGCTGCTACGTCTGACTGCTTCGTTACTTCGTTCGTGTGGTCCAGGGGAGCGGTTGGATCAGTCCATTCACAATCGTCATCCGTCGGTTCGCCGTTCGGATCTTCTCCTGCCGCGGTGGCAGTATTCTTGATACTGCCTGCCAGAACGTCAGCTTCGGTTACGACGTAAGTGAAGTGTACTTCCACGTTGCTGCCGGGCGCCAGGCTCGCGATCGTATCACTTTCGCCGGGAGCCAGGACCGCGCCGGGAAGCTCATCTTTCACCTTGATGTTGCTGATCGTCTCGTTTCCGGTGTTTTCCACGGTTACCGTATAGGTGATCTTCTGCCCCAGACGTGCCGTCACCCCGCCGGTTCCGCCGGGATTCACGTCACTGACCTTCCGCACAGTGAGACTGACTTTTTTGATTGTCAGGATAGCTGTCGCGGTCAGCGTTCCGTAATCTTCCTTTTCCGCTTTTATATATACCGGATACGCTCCCTCTTCCGTCTTTGACGGAATCGCTGTCGTATAGGTTCCGTCCTTTTCGAAAGAATACGTGATCACATAACCGGACGGAAGAACCGTATCCGGACCGGCGCTTAGTTCCGCCGCCTCGATCGAATGGGGATTACCATCATAATAACAGCTGAGGTCATTCGCTGTAAGCTTTGCCCACAGCGCGGTAAATTCCAGATCCCCGTATGAGCCGGGGCTGATGACTGTATTGTAATGAGAATGATCCGCTGTACGCACAATGCCCTTTTCAGAAGTAAAGTCCCAGCCGATGAAAGAATATCCGTTTTCAGTTTCAGGCCGGTTCAGCGCGATTGTTTCTTCCGTATCATACGAACTTTTCTGCGCGGACGCCCATTCGCTGTCAACATTTTTATATGTGATCGAATATTTTCCGGGAACAAGTTTAAAGATCACATGGTTCTTTGATTCATCGGATGAGATATTCAGCCATTTCGTGGAGGTCTCAAACGAATAGCCCGGATTTTTCTCAAGAATAGCCGGATCAGCCTTGACGACCTTCTGTTTGACGCCGGCTATCTGCCATTTTTCTTCACCGCCTGTTGCCGTGCTGCCGTTTTCAAGAACATATTTGACACCGTATTGAATCTCCGCCGGATCCGCGTAGACAAAAGTTATGGCATTCTCCGCGGCATTATAGCTCATTGTCCTGAACTTAACATCCTCATCGACGGCATAATCGCTGAATGTTCCTTCCGGTATGACAGCTTCCTCCCGCACAGTATTTCCTACGACAGAATCATAAGTAACAGAAGCTGCTACGGGAGTTCCTTCAGTATCCAAATAACTGACCGTATATTCTGTTTTTTCGATTTTTCTGAAATGGGCGTATATCGTTACATCAGAATCTACCGGTCTCGTGATATCATACACATAGCCGCCCTCAGCAGCGGTATACCAGCCGAGGAATTCATATCCTTCTCTTTCGGGAGTCTGAATATAATCCTGAGGAATATCGCCCTTCGGCACCTCATAATGCTCATTTTTGCCGTCGTAATTCAGATCAATGGTCAGATTGTAGATCGGAGCGATCCACTTCGCGTAAAGGATCAGACTCGAAGCGGGCATCGTGGAAAAAGAATACGGATCGCCTTCACATTCCGAGTTCGTATACCAGCCGTCAAAGGAATATCCTTCCTTTCCGTCCGGCGGGGTCGCCGGTTCCGGCTGATATGTGGGGGTAGAGATATCCTTTCCGTACCTTATCGCATTGATTGTCCTATAATTGTCACTGCCGTTCATATACGTGATATCAAAGGTCATTCTGTCATAATAAAAATTATATATTTTGTCAGGTATTATTATATTCTTTGCTG
>JAZRXJ010000143.1:0-2509 GCA_045600165.1 Clostridia bacterium | reverse complement strand
TGCATTGATCCAGAGAAGTTTTGCGGGGAGGGTCATAGCTGTCTTTACGAAGTCCCGATGCCATACTATAATGGGACTGAAAGTGAGGCGATACGGACATGGTTAGAAAGGCTTATTACCATCTACCCGGTTTGTTTGAGTTCTATGACCTGTATTGCGTCTTCCTGCCCCTTTTCCGTGAGCACCGGGAGTATTTCTACGATTGGTGCGATATCGGTTCCATTTATGGTGCGCCGGCAGACTGCCTCTGGGGTGGCGGCCGCGTTGGATTCGGAGATAACAATCCGCTGGAAGCCTTGGACTTGACACGTGAATATGGCATCTCTGCCCATCTGACGTTCAGCAATTCTCTGCTGCGTGAAGTTCATCTTTCAGATAAGAAGTGCAATCAACTCTGTGCGGCATTTGAGCAAGCCGGAGGAAACGGCGTGATCGTCCACTCCGATCTGCTTCTGGACTATCTGAAAAGGCAATATCCGGGCCTGTATTTCGTTTCCTCTACCACGAAAGTACTGACAGATTTCCGTGATTTCAAAAGCGAATTGAACCGGGATGAATTCCGCTATGTAGTGCCGGATTTCCGGTTGAACAAAGCGTTTGACAAGCTAAATGCCTTGCCCGAAAAGCAGAAGAGCAAGGTTGAATTCCTATGCAACGAATGCTGTTGGTTCGGCTGTTACGTCCGGAAAGCCTGCTATGAAAACGTCAGCCGCAAGAGTCTCGGTGAAGAATGCCCCGATCACGTCTGTGTTGCGCCGGATGGCGGCGAAGGCTACCGTTTCTCCAAAGCCATGGAGAATCCGGGCTTCATCGGCGTCGATGACATTCAAAGCACGTACCTGCCCATGGGTTTCTCCCACTTCAAGATCGAAGACCGCAGCCTCGGCAGCGCGTTGATTCTTGAATTCCTGCTGTATTACATGACCAAGCCAGAGTATCAGATCCATGTCCGGGAAGCGATCTATCTGGACAGCATGCTGGATCTGTTCTGAGCGTGAAATCCTTGATTTTGCCGGACAACAAGCACCCGTTTCCTTGATATATGTTATGCAAACGGGGTGCTTACCAGTTGAGAGCCAGAATTCTTCCACGCGATACCTTCATTTTACTTGACACCTCCCCGAGAAATGGGATAATATCAACGATATAGTGTACAGACAGACGACAGCGCAGAATCGTGTGCTTATGGAATAACCCGATACCCCCAAATTTGCTTTGTATGGTAAGGAGATTCACGATGCGTGAGGATGTGCTTCCCGATCGGAAAACAAAACGATGGCGGATATTGATCAGCCTGGTCGTTATTATCATTGTTGCTGCATTGCTGTTTTTATTTCTGAAGCTGTTTATCAACAATCAGAAAAACGCAATTTGGACCGAACGGGAGACAACGATGCGGGATCGTTCGGAAAAGGTTGCCACGATCGTTTCCGCCACCGAGGACGCAGTATGGCCTATTGTGAACATGGAAGCCGAAATCATCCGTTCCGGTCAGATCCAAACGGTTGAAGAACTGACTTCGGAGCTGAACAAAACGGTGAATGCCACAATGTATGAGAACGCCTTTGCGCTCGCCATTGATGAGAACGGAAAATATCTGGCTTCCGATGGCGGCACCGCATTGCTCGACGATGTGGCTTTCCTTCTGGATGCGCGGGAATATGGTCCCGGAACCGCCCTGAAGAGCCTTTCCCATACCGACGGACAGAAGGACTACATCATATTCGCCAAACCTGCACAGGGAAGCATTCCGGAGAATCATACCGACATCATGTTCGCAGCGTTCTGCATCGATGCGGACGAGTTTGGCCGTATGCTGAACGTGACCGGAAACCGGAACGATTCCGACACTGTGATCGTGAGGCAGGACGGACGGCGTGTTTTTTCCTCCAATGCCAACAATGCTTTCACGCTGGACGGATTTAACCTGTTCTCCGAGCTGAGAAAATGCACCTTCCTTCATGGTTCGGCAGACGCTCTGATCGCTGCGGCCCAGGCAGGCGAGATCAGCGTTGCGGAATACACCGAAAACGGCACGGCGTTTATTATATCCACCGGCAGCGGAAGCAAAGATTGGGGCATCCTGAACATCGTGCGGACAGACAGTATCGGCACAGCCATCTCCGACTACATGGATACGATGACAGTATATCTGGCTGCGTTTTTCATCGTGATATTCTGTCTGATCTTCATTGTGGGAATGCTGTTTCTCCGCCGGAACAAGGAAGCGGTGGAGAAGGAAAGTCTGCGCCAGATCGCTGAGAAGGAAAAGGCGGCCAGTCTGGCCAAGACGGAATTTCTTTCCAACATGAGCCACGACATCCGCACGCCGATCAACGGCATCATGGGAATGACTACCATTGCCAAACGTCATCTGGGCAACACGAACCCTTCCGTCATGGAGTGCCTGAATAAGATCGACGGCGCGTCCAATCATCTGCTTTCTCTGATCAACGATGTGTTGGATATGAGCCGCATAGAGCGCGGCAAGACCCAGATCGCCCACGAG
>JAZRXJ010000142.1:0-1202 GCA_045600165.1 Clostridia bacterium | reverse complement strand
AGCCGCTTTTGTCCATGTAGGTGATGTTGTCCTTGCTGAAGTACCCTCTGTCCAGGATAAAGCCGACGTTTTCATATCCGTAATCCTTCACCTTGTCCACGACGTAAGGAAGCTGGGAAACATCCGTGATGGAACCCGGGTATTCCTCATAGAAGAGCGGCACGCGGTTGGTACTGTCATACGCAACGGATACATTGAAGATCGGATACCCGAGATCATCCTTGGGCTTTCCGTACTCAACGAGATCGATATCACCGGCCTCGCAGTTTTTGTTGGTCGAGTCATAGGACAGGTAGATCCGCTGCTTCCTGTCACGTTTTTTGTTCCAGTCCTTCAGGAATCCCTGCATCTGAGGGAGGCTGATGGAGGAAAGAAACCGGCTGATTGTGGAATCGCTGTAGATCCGCATCCCTTCCGAAAAGAGCGGATGGTCATAGGCGAAGTCGGGATAGTGCTGCCCCACGTTCTCCTCGCTGACGATGAGGTAGGCGATCAGATCCATGGCGAGCTTGTGCTTCTCTCCGAACTCTTTTTCGAGAAGTCCCGGAAGGCCGTACTCCTCGAGAACCTTCCGAATGACGATATGGGATCCGATCCGGAGACAGCTGCTTCGGTAGGCTTCCGGAAGTTCCTCCGGCAGTGCATTGTCGGGAAAGTAGACCTCAAACTGTTCATTCGGATGCATCAGGTCTGGTTCACTCCCTGCCAGCTTTCCGATGATGGACCGTTTCGGGATGCAGTACTGTTTGTCAGACTTATAGGTCCGCCCGTATTCGAAAAGGATGTAGGTGACGCTGCCTTTCTTTTTCCGGATGATCTTGCCCGGAACATCGGGGATTTTTACCGTGAGATCGTAGTACATCAGGCTCCTCCTTTTTAGTGTATCCGTTACACTAAATATACCACATCCTCACGGGTTTTGCAAGCGATACTTTCCTTATTTTTAGCCAATATTCGATGGTTTAGTGTTAGTTTTGAAAGGTTAGTGTAACTTTCAGGAAGAATTCACGATGAAGTATTATCCCTTCGGGGATATCACCGGCACGGCGGCCGGTATCGCGGCAGAAGACGAAGTGTCCGGATATACCACCTGTTCCGCCGATATCATCAAAATGACGGAGACCCTGTTCCACGCGGAGACCGACGCCCGTACGGCAGTCTGTGCCGACAGCCTGGACTATCCGGGCATCCTTTCGAAAAAC
>JAZRXJ010000141.1:0-1330 GCA_045600165.1 Clostridia bacterium | reverse complement strand
CTTCCAGTTGAGCGTGACACGGTTGAGCATGGTATCAGTGATGACAAGCAGGCCGGTCGGCTTCAGCTGAGCGCCGAGGCCGTGGATATCAAATACCACGATACGCTTCTCCAGATCCACGTTGCTCTGATGTCCGAAGATATCAAGAGAACCGGTGGTGTAAAGTTCAAGGGAGAGGGCGATCTGCTGTGCTTCAGGCTCAGGCTGTTCCAGCAGCATCTCACGCAGAGTGCAAAGCGTCGGGATCGTGCCAGTCTCCTCCGCATTGCGGTACACGTTGGCGATACAGCGGTCGATGATGGACTTGTGCTGCGGGCCGACTCCCTTCTTGTCGATCTGCTCGATCAGGGACATGATGAATTCCGACTTGACCACGATAGGATTGTTTTCACCGTAGCCGTCTACCATATACATGGCATTCAGGCGGTCGCGTCCGCCTGCGGATACGCGGATTACAGATCCGAGATCCCCCATAGCTTCCACAAGAGGCGCGTATTCGCCTTCAGGATCGCAGATGAGGATATCGTCTTCCGTATTCAGGATCAGAAACGTGATCAGTTCCTTTGCGCTGAAGGATTTACCGGAGCCGGGAACGCCAAGCAGGAATGCCGACTGGTTCAGCAGCTTAGCCTTATTGCACATAATCAGATTATGCGAAATAGCATTCTCACCGAAGTAGATACCGCCTTCGTCCATAATCTCCTGGACCTTGAACGGAATGAATACCGCAAGGCTTTCGGTGGTCAGGGTACGGAAGGTATTGATCCTGCGGGTTCCGATAGGAAGTACCGTATTAAGACCGTCCAGCTGCTGATACTTCAGCACCGCCATCTGGCACATATGCTTTCTCGCCGTAGAGAGAATGGTCTCGGTATCCGCTTCCAGCTGCTCCTTGGTATCCGCCGTGATGACCATAGTGATGACGCCGAACATCATGCGCTGGTCACGAGTGGTCAGATCGTCAAGGAACTCCTTGGTCTCCTTACGCTGCAGTTCCATGTCATAAGGAACGACAGCCGAAAAGTTGTTGTTCTGATTCTGCTTGCGCTGCCAGTTGGTGATATTGGTCACCACACTCAGCAGACGGCTTTCCACCTCGCGTACCGCTTCGTCGGTAGGAATCGGTACGATATCGATGGAGAGCATCATGTTACGGTTCAGATCCGTAAGCTCAGCCACGAAGGCATCCTTGATATAGCTGGCATAGTCCTTCAGATACAGGACACGGACGAACTTCTCGCCCAGCTTCAGATAATCCGAATTCTTTTCGATACTGTCCGGGCAGATATAGTCCCGGAAGCAGTGACCCTTGCGGATATTGTCCCTCATG
>JAZRXJ010000140.1:0-3137 GCA_045600165.1 Clostridia bacterium | reverse complement strand
TATGATACGCTGATGGATATTTCAGAAGCTCTCGGTGTCAGCTACTATGCTTTGGCTGAGCCGCAGATCGCTGCCTTTGGAGGTGCGGTTCAGATTCTTTTCCGGATGGAGCAGGCCTATGGACTTTCCCCTGTAATGATCGACGGAAAGCCGTCTTTGCAGGTCAATCCGGCCATGGAACCGCCGGAACCGGATTATTTCGGTATGATGCTTAGAGAATGGCTTAAGGCACATGCGCTTTTGGACGAAGGGAAATGGACGCTTGATGATTACCTGACATGGGAAAGTATCTATCCGTATTCAAATGAAAGCGCATTTTCGCATCCGTTGGCCGCAGAGTTAAAAGGGAAAGCTGCGACAGTGAAACTGCCTGAGGATAAACCTGAGGTCCCAAAGAAACGGGGACGTAAGCCAAAAAAAGACGGCAGAAAGACTTCCGGAAAGTAACAGGCTCTGGAACTTCGATTAAGGAGGTATCGCCTTGAAAATATCTGATTTCATCGGTGAAACGACCGATTATGATAAGAAGCAGGCTTTGGAAGAAAGAAAGCCGAAAAGCTGGTGCAAAAGCGTCAGTGCCTTTGCCAACGGAAACGGCGGAAGTCTGATTTTCGGTGTTGCAGATGATGATACTATCGTAGGCCTTGCGGATCCGAAAAAGGATTCCGAAACGATCAGTGAACTCATCAAAACCCACCTGGATCCTATCCCGCAGTTCCGACTCCGTTTTGTCACAGAAGAAGGAAAAACGCTGGTCGTACTGGATGTGCAGCCGGGTGAAGATACACCGTACTATGTGAATATCGGAAGTGTCCTGGAAACCTTTGTGCGCATCGGAAACCAGAGTGTTCCTGCCGATGCGACAGAGATAAGAAGGCTGGTGCTTCGCGGCAAGCACTCCTCTTTTGATTCACTCAGATCCGGATACCGTTACGATGACCATGCGTTTTCGAAACTCCGGGAACGGTACAAGGTCTGGACCGGAAACAGCCTGACGGATAAGGTCATGGATTCTTTCGGAATCCGGGAGGCAGACGGAACATTGACCAATGCCGGTGCTCTTCTTGCAGATGAGTGTCCGATCCGTTATTCCAGACTTTTCTGCACGCGCTGGAACGGAAAAGACAAAAGCGGCGGCATCGTGGACGCCATTGACAGCGCGGAATACTCCGGCAGTCTGATTCTGCTTCTGGATGATGGCATGGCCTTTGTGAAACGCAACATGAAGACCATGTGGAAGAAGACCCCGAATTCCCGAATCGAGATGCCGGACTACTGCGAGAGAAGCGTCTTTGAAGCTCTGGTCAATGCACTCATCCACCGGGACTATCTGATCATCGGAAGCGAAGTTCACATCGATATTTTTGATGACCGGATGAGCATTTACTCTCCCGGCGGGATGCCGGACGGAACGCAGATACAGGATCTCAATATCAACGAGATCCCTTCCACCAGACGCAATCCGGTACTCGCGGATATCTTCAGCAGACTCGGGTACATGGAGCGTCAGGGATCCGGCCTCGGAAAGATCATCAATGCCTATGAAAACGCTCATAACTTTGCTCCCGGCATGGAGCCGACCTTCTTTTCCAACCGGGCACAGTTTACGGTGACACTACGGAATCTGAATATTGGAACCGCAGGTTACAATCAAGGTTACAATCCGGGTTACAATGATACAATCCATGAAAATGATATTCTGAATGCATTCCTCAACGCCATAAAAGAAGATCCTAAAATATCTCAGAGAAGATTTTCCGAAAAAACAGGATACAGCAAAAAACGTGTTCAGAACGCCGTGGAAACACTGACTTCGGAAGGTACGATCGAACGTATCGGCGGCACCCGCGGCTACTGGAAGATCAACGAATAATACCGGCAGGATGCCATAAGAAAGACCAGTCACCCGAACAGGTAACTGGCCTTTCTCTTTCTGTAACAGTATTCATTTGGCTGGCGCAGGCGCACTGCCTGTGACTGACAAATGTACTTCTGATTGTACGGATAGCTGCCCCGGCAGCGCAAGGCAGAGCCTTGACCGGAGCCTGCTCCGTCTGCATTCCCAAAAGCAGAATATCTTTCTGACGTAAGATGAAAGATCGCAGTTCATATCAGTATGATATAGAAGTGCGCCCTTACGGGTATCCTGCAAGAAAAACAGTCCCCGGACACTGTGCCCGGGGAGTCTGTATCAGAATGATGAAGTGTATACGGCGTTATCGTTTCCGATTCCGTACTGTGTTACGCCGTAGAGGGCTTTAAGCTTTTCAAGGCCTTCCGCATTCGTTATGGCACCGAACGAGCCGTTTTGCTCCTGGTTGAAGGTAAGATAGACCTGCTGACCGTTGCAGTTATAGGTTCCGTTCTTATACCTCAGCATTCCGAAATAGCCGTTATGCTCCGTTTCAAGTGAATAGAAGTTTCCGGTATTGTCCTGAACAAGCCCTACAGAAACCATTGCGCCGTCCTGCCCCAGAAGATACCACACATCCTTTCCGTTTGCTTTAATGACGTCATCACAGAGCCATGCGTTTGTGACGATCTGACCGGCGCTGTTTTTTATACGCCACACGCCCTGTTCGTCACGGAACCAGTTCGGAGAATAGGTCTGTCCGGATACAGCAGATGAGCTTCCCGAGTAGGAGCTGCCTCCCCCGCCTCCGGATGAACCGCCGCCACCTCCGGATGAGCCGCCGCCGGTGTATGTCCAATGAGCATAGATCGTGGTATCTGCGGTATATACCTTGTCAACCGTGACCCTGGTGCCGCCGCTTTCTGCCGTGTACCAGCCGCTGAAGCTGTAGCTGCCGCTGCGGGTAGGAGCCGGCAGAGAGGTGAGCTTTCCGTCCGCGCCTGTTTTGCTGCCTGCGGGCGTTACGCTGCCGCCGTTCGCGTTGAAGGTGACGGTAAAGGCCCCGGATGCATCCGCCTCAAAAACTGCCGTTACGGTAACATTTTTCTCCGGCATGGTGAAGGTATTGCCGCTCACAGTCACATCGGAGGACTGCCATTCCTTAAAGTGATAGCCGCTCTTCGGTACGGCTTCCAGTGTTACCGCAGTTCCCTTATCTGCCGCAACATAATTTGATGACGCGGTACCGTTTCCGTCATTCAGCACGGTGATCGTGTAAACATCC
>JAZRXJ010000139.1:0-17764 GCA_045600165.1 Clostridia bacterium | reverse complement strand
GGCTCGTACGCGCAGGGTTCTTTGAACTCTCCCCGGCATACGAGTCTATTCAGTCTGCTTGTCTTGGACGCGCCGTGTACCGAACGGTACGCACGGTGCGGTGAGAGGACGGGGGTTAGTCACCCCCTCCTACTCGATTTGGAATCGGAGGCTGAAAACAGCCTCAGCATCCCTTCACATTTTTAAGGTAGCCGGTGCATCAGGGATGCACGAAGGTACCCATATCGTCCCCGTTCAGGACTTTGATCAGGTTTTCCGGATCGTCCAGACCGAAAACGCGGACCATGGGGACCTTGTTCTCGGCACACAGGGCAAAAGCCGAAGCATCCATGACCTTCAGTCCCTTGTTCAAGGCTTCCTGATAAGTGATGTCCTTGATCAGGGTTGCCGTGGGATCCTTGTGCGGATCCGCGGTATACACACCGTCGATGTTCTTGGCCATCAACACACAGTCCACCTGCATCTCAATTGCTCTCAGAGCCACGCCGGAATCCGTGGAGAAGAAAGGATTTCCGGTTCCGCAGGAGAACAGGACAACACAGCCTTCCTTCAGGTGTTTCCGTGCGGCCATGGCGTTGAAGGGTTCGGCGAAGCGGTTCATATCCACAGCGCTCTGCACGACCGCGTCCAGGCCTTCCTTACGGATGGCGTCCGCCACGCACAGGCAGTTGATAACGGTTCCCAGCATGCCCATCTGGTCTGCTGTCACGGCATCCATATTGGCTGCGGGGCCCTGACGGCCGCGCCAGATATTACCGGCACCGATCACGATCCCGATTTCCACGCCCATGTCATGCATTTTGCGAATGATTTTTGCCACACCGGCTACCTTCTCAAAATCAAAAAGGTCCTCACCGGATTTCAGAGCTTCACCGCTCAGTTTCAACAAAACACGTTTGTAAGCAGCTGCCATCGAAAGTTCCTCCTTCTCGCAAAAAAAGGGAACCGCAAGCGGTTCCCTGTATGTCTGATCAGTTCTTTCCGGCCATGGCAGCGACTTCCGCGGCCAGGTCATCCTTGCGCTTTTCAATTCCTTCGCCGCGTTCGAAACGGGTGAAGCGAACGATGTCCAGCGTGGCGCCGGCAGCCTTGGCGATTTCTTCCATCAGACCCTTGATGGACTTGTCGCCGTCCTTGACGAAGGGCTGTTCAAGCAGGCAAACTTCTTTGTAGTACTTTTCGATACGACCCTGGACCATCTTGTCCACGATCTTTTCGGGCTTTCCTTCGTTCAGAGCCTGAGCGCGCAGGATTTCCTTTTCCTTGTCCAGCTTTTCGGTGTCCACTTCTTCGCGGCGGACAGCTTCGGGCTTGGCGGCGGCAATCTGCAGGGCCAGATCATGAGCAAAGGTCTTCACATCGTCATTGGCGCGGCCGGCTTCATCAGCGGCAACTTCAACCATAACGCCGACTTTTCCGCCCAGATGGATGTAGGTGGACACCACACCGGAGGTTTCATAGCGGGCGAAACGACGAACGCTGATCTTTTCACCGATGGCCACGGTGGCATCGCTGACCAGGTCAGAGATGGTCTTGGAAGCATCATCCACGAAGGGCTGGCTCATCAGAGCATCCACATCGGCGGGATTGGCTTTGGCAACATGCTTGGCCACGTTGTTGGCAAAGTTCATGAAGTTATCGGTCTTGGCAACGAAGTCGGTTTCGCAGTTGACTTCGACGATCGCGCCGATGCTTCCGTCTTCGGAAACATACTGGGCGACAACGCCTTCAGCGGCGATACGGCTGGCTTTCTTGGCGGCCTGGCTCAGTCCCTTTTCACGGAGCCATTCGATGGCCTTTTCCATGTCGCCGTCGCTCTCAACGAGAGCCTTTTTGCAGTCCATCATGCCGGCGCTGGTGCGCTCGCGCAGTTCTTTAACCATAGCAGAAGTAATAGCTGCCATCTGTAATCATCCTTTCATGTTCAGGTCGGTGAAGATCAGGCCTCGGTGGTTTCAGCGGCTTCTTCGGCAGGAGCGGCTTCGACATCGGCTTCAGACTGTTCACCCTGCTTGCCTTCGAGGATAGCGTCAGCCATCTTGCCGGCGATCAGTTTCACGGCGCGGATAGCATCATCGTTGCCGGGGATCACGTAGTCGATTTCGTCAGGATCGCAGTTGGTATCAACGATACCCACGATCGGGATGCCCAGAATACGGGCTTCGGTCACGGCGATGTGTTCCTTGCGGGGATCCACAACGAACAGGGCGCCGGGCAGCTTCTTCATTTCACGGATACCGCCCAGGTTCATTTCCAGCTTTTCGCGTTCACGCTGCAGCTGAATGACTTCCTTCTTGGGCAGCACTTCAAACTGACCGTTTTCTTCCATCTTGTCGATCTGGTTCAGACGGTCGATACGGGTACGGATGGTGCGGAAGTTGGTCAGCATACCACCGAGCCAGCGGTTGTTCACATAGAACATGTTGCAGCGCTTGGCTTCGCTCTCGATGGATTCCTGAGCCTGCTTTTTGGTGCCGACGAACAGCACAGTCTTTCCTTCCATCGCAATGTCGCGGATGAAGGCATAGGCTTCGTCAACCTTGCGGACGGTCTTCTGCAGGTCGATGATGTAGATACCGTTGCGCTCAGTGAAGATGTACTGAGCCATTTTGGGGTTCCAGCGGCGGGTCTGATGACCGAAGTGCACGCCCGCTTCCAGAAGCTGTTTCATGGAAATAACTGCCATTTGAGTCTCCTCCTTGTTTTTTCCACCCTCTGTCCCTGTGCGACCGGCCACCGCTTCAGCGGCACAAGCAACCGCAGGACAAAGGTGCGTAATCGAATGGATTTTATCACAAAGCACTATGGAATGCAAGCGTTTCCGCAGTTTTTTATTCACTGGAAGTTACTTTTTCACTTCAGCTTTTTTATTCACTTTTGAAAAAACAAAACAGACTGCCTCGGAAACGCGGCAGTCTGTGCAAAGACACATCAGTTTGCCCGGAAGATCATGACCAGCAGCGAACCGCCGTCATCCACGTGAGTTTCGATCCGGATCGGGAAATCATATGTATTGGAGAACGCGAACCAAAGACCTTTTGCGGGTGCTCCCACCGCGGCGTCACTGTGGCACGGCAGATAGGGGCAGGCTCCGTCACCGCCATGCGGATGCCGGTTGACGATCCTCAGTCCGGGAAGTTTCAGCACAGCATTGTACAGGGTGCTGGAAACCTGGCAGGTACCTCCGCCCAGCAGTCCGCCGTTGTCCGGATCACCGACATAGCCGTAGCGGCGGGCATTATAGGGTGCCATCGTATTTTTGTCCGAGAAAACGCCTCCCGGCTGAATAAGATTTTCGGAGATCCGGTCACAGCCGAAACGGATATTGGCCACACGGGTGATATAGTCCTGTTTGTCCGCCTTGTCCTTCTGATCCTGCGGAACCTTGAAAAAGCTTGTATAGGCGGAAATGGGGATATCCTCGCCCAACGGTTCGTCCGTCGGAGAAATGGGGATCATGGAAGCGATTTCGGAAGCCTTGACATAGCCGCGTGTTTTCCACATGTCCACCACTGCCCAGCCGTCATAGAATTTCCAGACGGAAAACATGGCGTCAGGTCCGAGAGTGAAGACCACATTACTGTTCGAATCCTCCATGGAGGAACGGACCTTGCACCCGTCGGGACCCGCGGTAACGACCCAGGACTGGATATTGGTATTGAAAGGCGGCGTATTGACAGGATCCACCGGCACAACATTCTCCACCGCGAAGCTGCGGCGCATTGCATACCCGATTTTTCCGCTCACACGGACAATCAGATACGCAGGGAGAACAGCCAGTACGTCAACTTCCGTGTCATTTTTCGCGGTATAGATCTTGAACTTATCCAGCGGAGTGGACTGTGACGGAGCCGTCTTGTTGTTCTTCAGGGTTGTTCCCGAATATACAAAACTCCCGGCCTTCAGTTTCGCCTTATAGAGTGCCGGCGAAGACGCGTCGAAATCCTTCGGCTCGGGATCCGGATACTTTTTTCCCGGAACCCCGTACATTTTAGCGAAATAGCTGGCGTTGCTCCCGCTGAATTCTTCGCTGATCCTGTTCAGATAGTCCTCGTCATCATCCGTCAGTGCAAAGGCAGGCGCGATGCCAAAAAGCATCAGCATCAGACCAAGGACCAGGCATATTATACGTTTCAAGGAAAAACCTCCCACAAATCACGATCGGATTCACCCTATTATTCTATCATTTCAGCCATATGTGTCAAGTCGGCGCGGAACCTTCAGTCACTCGAACATGCCGATCTGTTCCTGCCGGATCGGAAATTCGTGCAGATATCCGAAACATTCATCCGGAGTGTGCAGGATACCGTGTTCCCGACATGTATCAGTAAACAGCTTCATCAGTTTCTGATTGTCCGGACTGATCACCTCGTACGCATTCCCGAATGTCCGCATATACAGTTCCTTCATTCCGGGAAAGTGCCGGTCCAGAGCCGCATAGAAATATTCCCTGTCTCCTTCGCGCAGTGTCACTCCCATGCCAAAGCAGATGATTCCCCGGACTTTCAGCCGGATACAGTCATCCAGGATTGCCCGGATATTCTGCTCCGTATCAGTGATGAACGGCAGGATTGGTGAAAGCCAAACTACCGTGGGGATACCCATGTCGCGGCACTTCTCCATAGCCCTCACCCGTTCTTCCGTGGATGCCACATTCGGTTCCAGAATCCGGCAAAGTCCGGTGTCATGAGTTGTCAGCGTCATCTGGACCACGCATTTTGCCTTCCGGTTGATACTGTCCAGCAGATCAATATCCCGCAGGAAGAGCGTAGACTTGGTCTGGATAGTTGCTCCGAATCCGTATCGGTCGATCAGTTCCAGGCATTTCCGGGTCAGTTTCAGTTCCTTTTCGACCGGCATATAGGGATCACACATAGCCCCTGTTCCGATCATACATTTGGCGCGTTTGGACCGCAAAGCCCTTTCCAGCAGTTCCGGCGCATTGATTTTGACTTCGATATCCTCAAATTCATGCGTAAATCCATAGCATTTGCTTCTGGAATCGCAATAGATACAGCCATGAGTACAGCCCCTGTACAGATTCATCCCGTTCTGCGCCGAAAGGATCCCTTTTGCTTCAACTGTATGCATGAATTACTCCGCGGTTCTCTCAATGATCCCGATTGTTTCCGGCGGATAGTGGTATCCGACTCTGAAAATCTTCATCACGTTCTTATAAAGCAGATGGAAAAGGAATGTTCCGACGACGGTACAAGCCAGCACAGTCAGTACATAAAGCCCCACATTCCGGATATAGGTGATGCTCGGCACGATCTCGCAGAAATCATAGCCGAACAGTTCCACAAAGATCCCGTGGATCAGATAGATCTCCAGTGTCAACCCGCCAAGGATCCCCAGCAGCTTATTCCCGATCCGGATCTTCATCATACAGAGGTACAGGAAGCAGACATAGGAAAACGCAGCCAGATTCTGATTCAGGGCGCACCCCCAGCGATGGAAGACTTTCAGAGGATCT
Source organism: Clostridia bacterium (assembly GCA_045600165.1). GTDB lineage: Bacteria > Bacillota > Clostridia > Christensenellales > Aristaeellaceae > Aristaeella. The sequence goes on along the minus strand of JAZRXJ010000139.1, from coordinate 12,288 downwards.
CCCCAGTTTTCTCCATAGTATCCCCAGACATTGGTTGTCAGCTCCGACAGCTTATAAAGACCGAACATCCCGATAAAAGCCAGAGCCAGCCAGAGCCAGTAACCCTTTTTCGCGCGTTCGGAAACCGTTTTTTCATACTTTCCGAAGAGGATACCCATGGGGAAAACGAGAGCGGTGTTATACCACCATTCACCGCGCATCCACCAGTTGTTGTGATCGGTGAGTGTACCGATCAGCATGTAAACCAGCACACCGGCAAACACCCAGATAACAGCGCTTCCTTCCCGTTTGCAATAGCGGAAAGCCAGGTAAAAGAACAGATAGAAGAACGGAATGGCGATCACATACCACGCGTTTGAATTCGCCAGCTGCGCGCCCGTCACATACCAGAGGATCTGTTTCCAGTCCATGGATTCGCCCATTACAGCGCGTACGCCGATACAGATCCATTCGGAAAGATAGAACGCCACGACGACAGGCAGGATCCTGTTCCTGCAAAAATGTTTCAGGTAATCCGGTTTTGTCCGGTAGCTCCTGTACAGTCCGAATCCGGAGCAAAACAGAAAGACGGCTACAAAGTAATAACCCACCTGAACAAACGGTTCCAGTCCGTATACAATAACCTTTGGATCATGCCACGGAGCGCCGGTTTTCTGCGCCATGTGATGAAACATGATGCAAAGGGCGGTAAACCCCTGAAGCGCTTTGGTCTGTTTCAGAGAGAACGCGTCCTCATTCCATTTTTTTCTTCCTGCGTACTGCGCGCCGAAAAGGAGCAGCGCCCCCAGTAAAAAATAGACCGTGTAGGTACCATCCATGGGCAGGACAAACTTTCCCTTGTTCATTGTTAAGGTGACCTTTCATTCAAATTCTGCATCGGCATTTACGCGTTTCTGACTCCAGTGCGCTGTTTTTCAAGTCCGTGGATCCAGTCTGATTTCAGCAGGACGATCCCGAGCAGGATACTGCTCAGCGACCACGTGATGGGATAAGCCCAGGCAATCGTACTGTATTCAGGAATCAGGCGGATCGCTACCGTGACATAAATAACCCGGAACACACACCAGAAAGACAGCATGGAAATCATGGGGATCGTCGATTTGCCGCACCCTCTCAGCACACCGGAAGCGCAGTGGGAGAAAGCCAGCAGACAATAGAACCAGCAAACAGTCCGTGCATGGATCGATCCGTAGCGGATAGCAACAGGCGCGTCCGTAAAGAAGCCGACCGCGGCATCCGCTCCGAAATGCATGACCACTCCCAGAAGTTCCGCCAGGATCACACCGCAGAGGATCCCGAAGATCGCGCCTTTCTTTGCCCGGTCATACTGCTTCGCGCCCAGATTCTGACTGATGAATGTCGGCAGGGACATGGACATGCATGTAATCGGCAGGAAAACAAAGCCTTCGATCTTGCTGTAGGCTCCCTGCCCCGCAATCACCAGACCGAGACCGCCCTCATGGGTGATATCAAACATGTTGATATTTCCCTGGATCGTCATGTTACCGATACTGATCACGGAATTCTGGATCCCGGTGGGCAAGCCGTTGACCAGAATCTCCCTCAGGATCGGTCCGTCAAACTTCAATTTCCGGAAATCCAGTTTCGGGTCCTCGTCCAACCGGCACATCCGGATGATACACAGCACGCAGCTGAGTCCCTGACCCAGTACCGTCGCGATTGCGGCACCCGCCACGCCCCAGTGGAATACCGCCACAAACAGCAGGTCCAGCGCCACATTGGTCAGGCTGGAAATGATCAGATAATACAGTGGGTGAATGCTGTCTCCCAATGCCCGCATGATGGACATGCATATATTGTACATGACTACAGTGGAGATACCCGCGAAATAGATCCGGATATATTCAAGCGCCTTCGGTTTGACGATCTCCGGAGTGTTGAGCAGATCCAGCGCCAGTGGAGCCAGCAGGACGCCCACTGCTGTCGCCATTACGGAAGCAATGATCCCGAACAGAAAATTCCCGTGAACGGCCCGGTCAACGCATTCCCGGTCCCGCATCCCGAAATACTTCGAAATGACCACTCCGCCGCCGATGGCGATCCCGTTGAAAAAACCAACGATCAGGAACACCAGGCTCCCTACGGAACTGACTCCCGCGAGGGAGGTTTCATCCGCGAAGTTCCCGATGACCCAGGCGTCCGCGGTATTGTAAAGCTGCTGAAGCAGCTGCCCCAGCAGAAACGGAGCAGCAAATCCAACAAGTCCTTTTGCGATCGGGCCCTGTGTCAGATCACCCGTTGAGGATCTACCCCTCATGAAACCGACTTCCCTTCCTGTGATAAAGTGAACTATATCACAGTTCCGCTGTCGGGTCCATAGCCGGGCAGACTGATGGCAAAGAAAAAAACTGCCCGTAAGGGCAGCTGAAGAAATGCCGGATCTGGTTTCTGTCTGTCAGTCCCTGCCGCTGACATGATACTTTTCCCGGACCAGTTTCATGAGGGCAGCCATGATGACCGGATCATACCTGTCCTTCACATCACACAGTTCCTTTATCCCCGGTTCCGTACTTCTGTTCCGGCTGGTTATCCTGCCAGCGTGCTGCGGAATCACAGCCCGGTTTGTTGGTCACATAGAGGACCTGCGCTTCTTCAATACATTTCAGCAAAACACTTTCACGAAGCTGGGCCGTAATGAATGAGTCACCCGGTTCCACCGGTATGATTCCCTGTTCGTTACTGACGATCCCCAGTTTTCCGGAAAGCAAATAGAAAAATTCGAAGGATTCCTCATCGTCGGACATCGAAAGGCATGCGGTTGATCCCATTTTGATCGTTTGTGTGACGATCTCTGTGTCCCCGTTTTTCGCCAATAAAGCGACATCTTTGATTTTTTTATCCGGAGACGAATAACCCGCCGCTTTGAAAAACAAGCCTTCCATCAATCTGTCCCTCCATTCCCGGACCATTTAAGCAGATTGCTTATGTTTGGCTTTTGTTACATCAATTTTAATTAAAGCATATTTTTACGTTACTTTCAAGCGAATTTTCAGCATCATGTGATCAAAAGACAGAAAAAAGCCGACGGTTTTCAAATCGCCGGCCTTAACTTTATTCAACTTTCATGTGCAGGATCATAGCATCCATGTAGTTCACGGCAATATTGCTTTCGTCAGTCACGGTCACGGTCAGCGCGTCTATTCCGCTCATTGCCACTTTGATCCCGTCGTCTCCGTTTTTCCAGGTGCATCCGGGCATATCCATGCCACCCATGGTGAAGACCGCGGTTCCGTCCTCATTCAGGGTCAGGGCATAGACTCCGCCAAGCGTGGCTGCGTCCAGTGTATATCCGCCCGCCTCATAGGTAGCCGCGACAAAGCGGTGTCCCTTCATATTGTCCGGCAGTTCGCCGCCGGCAGCCGCGCCGAATCCCGCGGGAGCGCTGACGGGGACCGGTGTCTCCAATTCGGGCATGGTCGGGAATACGCTTGCCTTCGCGTCCGGATCGGTACTGAAGATCATGTAGCCGGACAACGCCGAGCCCCAGAGCAGTGTACCGTCACTCTGGAAGCTCAGGGGCGTTCCCGCGCCATGGAAACGGACTGTTCCGTCGTAGTCCCTGCCCCAGGTTCCGGTTTCCCCGTCAAAGGAATTGATACCGGTACCGTCCGCGTTCAGGGTCAGCGTAATATTCAGGCCATACATTTCACGCGGATCTCCGGTCATCCCGCCGGTCTGCATCCAGACCGCGTACCAGGTATTGACGAACGCCTTCAGATCAGCGCCGGCGGGGATAGCCTGCATGGCGGGAGCCTCCGTTTCAGCGGCAGGAGCTTCCGTTTCAGCCGCGGGGGCTTCTGTTACTTCAGGTTCGGCAGTCGGTTCGGGAGCAGCCGTCGGTTCCGGAGTGGCAGTTGCCTCCGGAGTGGCTGTCGGTTCCGGAGTGGGAGTCGGCAGGGAAAGCGGCAGCTCCCCGGCAGACCCGTTGAACATCATTTCGGTTCCGTCCGGTTCCGTAAAGCTGAAGCACATTGTATCCAGCACTTTGCAGCCCTGTGTCCCGTCCGAAATATCGAGGTCCTTGACCTGGATCATGATATACACATCATCCGTCAGTTTTCCGTGATATTCAACCGTATCAAAGCCCTGATGGCGATAGGATCTGGCTTCCATTTCCACGCCGGCGATCACGCGGGAAGGTTCCGGCTGGACATTTTCATATTTATCCAGATAAAAATCAAACATTTCGGCATTATCCCACACGTTGACCGTGATCTGCGGGTAGGAGGAGGAATTCCCGCGCTCTTCACAGAAATCCGCACGGTTGGAACCGAAGTTCCGGGACATCCAGCCTTCTGTCGGCATTTCAACAGTCACGGTGACCAGCGGATTCGAGAAGCGCTGGATCTGCATGGAGACAGGAGCAGTCCCGATTCCGGCTTTGGAAGCGGCGATCCAGTCGGAAAGATCGATATCCTTCCATTCCGCACTGTTGAACCCGCTGGTATTCCACTGGCAGCATTCAAAGCGGCCCGTTGCTTCACGTCCGCGGAAGCAGACATGGATATAATGGGTCGGATCTTCCTGCGCGACCCAGTCGAAATAATGGTCCCCCAGCTGGGTCATGCTGTTGGCGCCGGTATTGCCCTTGTCCCGGCCTTCCACGCCGGTGAAAGCCACCACTTCTTCATAGAGCATATTATCGGCATAATCGTCATCGATCCACTTGATCAGCCGCAGGACATCGTCATACGGCATCAGTCCGTCACCGGTACTGGAAGGTTCTCCGGGCAGAAGACCTTCGGCTGTTCCGGTCAGGACGGCGCAGACCATCATCATCGACAGCAGGTAAGCAAGCAGTTTCTTCATGAATGCCACACCTCATTTACAAGTATGTATCCACTGTAATCAAAATCACTCTGTATGTCAATATGACGGAGTCCGGCTCCGTTTTCTGTCCTTTCACATCCGGATAATTTCCCTGTTCTGTTTTCGCCGGACATGCTATAATCATGTCGGCGGAACAGACAGTGAAAGGATGTGTATATATGGCATTTCTGCAGGTTCAGTTTTTCTCCGATGTGCTGCGTGTGGCCTCCACCGTCAATGTGATCCTTCCCGAGCCCAATCAGGGGATCGGCATCACCGCGGCCGCTGACAATGAGGACCCGAAGGTCCTGTATCTTCTTCACGGCTACAGCGACGATCATTCCATCTGGATGCGTCGCACCGCCGTGGAGCGTTATGCCGCCGAGCATAACCTGGCGGTCATCATGCCCGCGGTCAACCACAGCTTTTACGTCAATGAATATCATGGAGAACGGTACTGGGACTATGTCAGCGATGAGCTTCCGAAAACCATGCACCGTTTCTTCCGCCTCAGTAAAAAACCGGAAGAAACTTTCGTCGCCGGTCTCAGCATGGGCGGTTACGGTGCCATGCGTCTGGCGCTGACCTTCCCGGAACGGTTCGGTGCCGCCGCCTCCTTCTCCGGTGCGGTGGACATGGTGGATGAAGTCCGTTTCCTGCAGGGAGAACGGAAGCAGGACTGGGAAAACCGGGTCGGGCCGTTGGAACAGCTGCCCGGAAGTGATCTGGATCTGTTCCACCTGATGAAGAAAAATGCCTCTTCGCCTCACAAGCCGAAGCTCTACGTGGCCTGCGGCACCGCCGATTTCCTGTATCCGCAGCATCAGCACTTCGTTCCCGCTCTGAAGGAAAGCGGCTGGGATGTCACCTCGTTTGAAAAACCGGATGCCATTCACGAGTGGGGATTCTGGGATGAACAGATCCGCTTCTTCATTCCCTGGATGCTGGAAAAATGACTCTCGGTCCTGTGTGTCAGGCCTTGCGCAGCCTTAGCTGCGCTTCTTTTGTTCTCTTTTGAAAACTTCGTTGAGTTTCCCGGTCGGTTGTGATATATTTCCACTAATATCAACGCATTCACCCGAAAGGAGACGGAAAGATGTCCCGTATTGAAACCAGATGCGTTCAGGGCGGTTATATTCCCGGAAACGGAGAACCCCGTCAGATCCCCATCGTCCAGTCCACCACCTTCAAATATGATACCGGTGAGGACATGGCAAAGCTTTTTGATCTGGAAGCGGAAGGCTATTTCTATTCCCGTCTGCAGAATCCGACATGCGACAGTGTTGCCGCGAAGATCGCCGAGCTGGAGGGCGGCACCTCCGCCCTGCTGACTTCGTCCGGTCAGGCGGCCAATTTCTATGCTGTCTTCAATATTGCCACCGCCGGCGATCATGTTGTGGCCAGTTCCGCCATCTATGGCGGCACCTACAATCTTTTTGCCGTCACCATGAAAAAAATGGGCGTGGAATTCACCTTTGTCTCACCGGATTGCACCGATGAGGAACTGGATGCCGCGTTCCGTCCCAACACCAAGGCCGTCTTCGGCGAAACCATCGCCAACCCGGCGCTGACCGTTCTGGATATCGAGCAGTTTGCCAAAGCGGCCCACCGCCACGGCGTCCCGCTGATCATCGACAATACCTTCGCCACGCCCATCAACTGCCGGCCCTTCGAATGGGGCGCTGATATCGTGACCCACTCCACCACCAAGTATATGGACGGTCACGGTGCCTGCCTGGGCGGATGCGTTGTGGATTCCGGCAACTTTGACTGGTCCGCGCATGCCGATAAGTATCCTGAACTCACCACTCCGGATGAAAGCTATCACGGAGTGATCTACACCGAGCGCTTCGGTCAGGGGAAAGCGTATATCGCCAAGGCGGTCAACCAGCTGATGCGGGACTTCGGTTCCGTCCAGAGCCCCCAGAACGCTTTTGTGCTGAATCTGGGACTGGAAAGCCTGCATGTACGCGTCCGCCGTCATTGTGAGAACGCGCTGGCAGTGGCGAAATTCCTTTCGGAAAACGAGCATGTGTCCTGGGTCCACTATTGCGGACTGCCGGGCGATCACTACTATGAACGTGCCCGGAAATACCTTCCCGACGGTTCCTGCGGCGTGGTTTCCTTCGGCGTCAAAGGCGGACGGAAAGCAGCGGAAGCTTTCATGAAGCAGCTGAAGGTCGCTTCCATCGAGACCCATGTGGCGGATGCCCGGACCTGCTGTCTGCATCCCGCCAGCACCACACACCGCCAGATGAACGATGCCGAACTGGAAGCCGCCGGCGTATCCCCCGATCTTGTCCGTCTGAGCTGCGGTCTGGAAAGCACGCAGGATCTGATCGAGGATCTGGCGCAGGCGCTGAATCAGCTCTGATAATCTGTCATATGTGAGGTTCCGACATGCCTATCAAGATACCGAATGAGCTCCCGGCTTACCGGACGCTGACCGATGAAAACATTTTCGTGATGACTGAAACGCGGGCTGTGACGCAGGATATCCGTCCCCTGCAGATCGCGCTGGTCAATCTGATGCCCACCAAGATCGATACGGAGACCCAGCTCCTGCGTTTGCTTGGAAACACCTCCCTGCAGGTGGAAACAGAACTCATCAAGATGCGTTCCCATGAATCCCGGAATACCGCAAAGGAACATCTTCTGGCATTTTACAAGACCTTTGACGAGATCCAGGACCGCAAATTCGACGGCATGATCATCACCGGTGCGCCGGTGGAACAGATGCCCTTCACGGACGTGGAATACTGGGACGAGCTGTGTGAGATCATGGAATGGTCAAAAAAGCATGTCCATTCCACCTTCCACATCTGCTGGGGTGCACAGGCCGGTCTGTACTATCACTACGGGATCCCCAAGAAGCGTCTTGAAGAAAAGCTGTTCGGCGTCTTCCACCATCATGTTGAGCAAAAAAACATCCCGCTTCTCCGCGGCTTCGACGATACCTTCATGGTTCCCCATTCCAGACACACGACCATCGACCGCAAAGATGTCGAAGCCTGTCCGGATCTGACGATCCTGGCTTCCTCTCCCGAAGCCGGAATATACGCGATCTCTGCCGGCGGCGGAAAGCAGATCTTCATCACCGGTCACAGCGAATACGATGCCCGGACACTGGAAAAAGAATATCTGAGAGATAAAAAAGCAGGTCTTCCCATCCGGGTCCCGGAGAACTACTATCCCAATAACGATGATACCAATGAGCCGCTGGTCACCTGGCGTTCTCACGCCAACCTGCTGTACGCGAACTGGCTGAATTACTGCGTGTACCAGACCACACCGTACGATCTCGGACAGCTGTAAGCCTGTATATGAAAACCCTGCAATACCTTTTCGTATTGCAGGGTTATTTTATATTCGTCACGCGCCCAACGCGTTTGCGTTGATCTGTTCAATGACCTTCCTGATTCCAAGCCAGACTGCTGTATTGGTAAATACTTCAACAATACTTCCCTGATCAGTGAAGGGAGTTTCCTGCAGAACCGACAGATCTTTCATCATTCCGTTATGAACGATATATTCAATAATCTGATTCACGAAATAGATCTGTCGGCTGTCGAGGCTGGTTTCATCCAGATATTCAGCAAACGCGGCTTTGGCTGCATTCATATCCAGTCCCACAATTTCCCGGACAAATTCGCCAAGAGGCTTGCTGCCATATTCAGCCTCATAATCCTGTTTTGTGCCGATCTCGCTCCACAGAATCTGTTCCAGATCTTCAACATCTTTGGATGTCAGCGGAATATTACCTTTTAGTTTGGCAATCACCAGATGGTCCTGATGTTGCCGCACATAATACTCCGCTTTGGCTTTATAGTTCTTCAGATCATCATTGTCCAACTCTGATTCCTTCCAATCCATGGAAAGCACTTCATCATCAAAGTTGGTGTCATAGGTAATCCGACTGGTAGGTATGTATTTTATCAGATCCCGCAGGCTTTCCCGGATATTCTCAAACTCATTGATACCGGCATTCTCCACATAATCTGTATGCAGTATCTGATTGATCAGTTCGGATTGAGCCATGATTTCCGGAATATTGGCTACGCCGGCAATCGCTTCGACTTTTTTGAGCAGATCGTGTCTTGCCCGGTTGTATTTCTTTCCGGCAAGATATGCCAACTCGATGCCGTATAACAGCGCGTCAAAACGTATTGCTTTCGGATCATCCGGATCAGGAACCAGTAACGGAGCGGGTTCTTCAGCCATGATCAAAGTATCTTCATAAGTCAGAGAAGCATAGTTGTCCGGATCGGAATACTGTTCAACAAACTTCAGGTGCTGTCGTACCGCGAAGTTCTCACGGTTGAGTTCTCTGACTCTGTCAACCATATCATCAACAAGTGTTTTTCGGAACGCGATCAGTTCCGGTTGTTGATAAGCTAAATCCTGCAATTTGTAAGCGATTTGCGCTTTCAGCGCGAAAATGGCGCTTTGTAAAGCCATCACATTGGAAGACGGTTTCCCTTTATTGATACGGAAGAACTCGAAATTGCCGCAGAAATCAAAGATATAGAATTGGGATTTGTCTGCACCGTCAATCAGGCCGGGACACAGCCTGGTTCCACGACCAATCATCTGCCAGAATTTGGCTTTGCTCATAACTTTCTTAAAGAAAACCAGATTCAGTACTTCAGGCACATCGATACCTGTATCCAGCATATCTACGGAAATCGCGATCTGCGGTTTTTTCTTTGCGTCTGAAAACTCATCAATGGCGCTTTGCGCATAGGTCATGTAATTATCAATAACTTTGTCATATCCGGTCAGATGTGGATACTCCTTATTGAATACATCAAAGATTTTTTCCGCGTGCTTATGGTTCTTGGCAAAAATGATCGTCTTTCCGATTTTCTCCCCATAATCAACGCACAGACCATTAGTCATGAGGATGTGCAGTACTTCTTTGATCGTATCTTCATTGAAGATCCATTCATTCAGCGCTGCCGAACCAATAGATTCAGGGAGTTGGCCATTCTCGTCCGTAAAGGTTTCTTCATATGCTTCTTTATCTTCTTCGGACAAATCATCATAAACAATTCCCTGCTCAATAAACTTTAATGTTGTTTCCACGGAAACAAAGTCCACCAGATATCCATCCTGGACAGCCTGAGCAAGATCATATCCATATGTCGGCACACCGTTTTCCAGTTCAAACACCGAATAAGTATTCTTATCAATTTCATCCTTGGGTGTAGCAGTCAGGCCAACCAGCGGTGCGTCAAAATAATTGAAAATATCCCTGTATTTGTTATAAATTGAGCGATGTACCTCGTCACAGATCATCAGATCAAAATGTCCGGTTGTAAACAACTTCCCTTCATCGTCATGAATGGAGTCTATACAGTTCATCATTGTCTGATAAGTGGAAAAAACACAATGTGCTGTAGTATTATTCTTTTCTTCGCAGAGATTCGTTACGGACAATTCCGGCAGCAAGTTAACAAAACTGCGTTTTGCCTGTGTAACAAGTGATGTACGGTCAGCCAGAAAAAGGATGTTCTTTACCCAGCCTCGTTCCAGCAAAACTTTGCTCAATGCGATAACCGTCCGGGTTTTTCCGGATCCGGTAGCCATAACAAGCAAAGCCTTACGATGGTTTTTCCGATCGAAGGTGTCACATACCGCTTTAATGGCACCTTCCTGATAGTACCGGCCTACGATATTTTTATCGACTGTTACATGATTCAGATGAGTTCTCATGCGGAGAAGATTAAACCATTTCTCCAGATCCCGTTTGGAATAGATAGCCGCGACTTTCCGTTCCGGATACTGTCCATCCACAATATGGGTTTCAAATCCATTGGTCAGGAAAACAACCGGCCGTCTTCCTTGTTGTTTTTCAATGATATCGGCATATAATTGGGCTTGTTGCCGTCCTTTTGACACATCCACGCAGGTCCGTTTTGCCTCCACCACAGCCAGCGCTTTCCCATCGTCGCCATAAAGCACATAATCAGCATAACCCACTTCGCTTTTGTTGGGCATGCCTGCCAGTTCCACTTCATTCAGCCAGTTTTTTCCTTCAATCCAACCGGCATCCTGAAGCATTGTATCGATGTAAACCTTGCGGGTTTTATATTCAGATATCTCAAGAGGCTTGGGTGTATATGTCTGCTGTTGTTCTTCACGGCGTTTGGTCAGTTCATCCCGGAGTGCTTCATTCTCTTTGATCAGTTCAGCCAGCTTGATTTCAGTTTCCGGAGGGGTATCCATCTTTTCCGTTGGCTGATTTTCCAGCAATACCGGATCAAACGTGTGTTCTTCATATTGCATACCATAGCAATAGAAAACAAAGTCAAAAAAGATGAACAAATTTTGCAGACATAAGATAGCCTGTTCTTTTGTAATCTGTTTTCCTGCATGAGCTGCATGGTTACCCAGTTTCCGGATGTATTCCAACCGATAAATCAATTTATCATCAACGATTTCTCGAAATTCCTCCGTACTGATCAGACTGACTAACTTATCATCCCAGGGCATAGTCAAAGAGCTGTCTACAGAGTACATCCACTTGACAGCAATCTCCATGGCCCGTCGGCAGTTCAGTACACTGGCAGATACATCGATTGGAAGTATCTTCTCTGCTGATACTGCCACTTCCGCAAAGGAACTAAATTGAGTTTCCTTCAGGAAGCAATCAAAATTGGTCATTCTGCACCTCAAAGATTGAATTGATAATAGTGATCGTTTGAGTTCAAATGCAATACCTTCTTTTGTATTTTACCATATTTTCGCGATCTGTGAATCCTATACTTCATTCTCGCCGTTCAAAATCTACATTGGCGATATTGAGATTTACGAGTTCGCCAACCCGAATGCCGGTGGAATACAACAAATCAATCATAGCAAGATCACGCAATTCACAACATCCGTCTCTGATTTTCTCTATACTTTCATCAGATATGATTTCTTTCACCGGCGTTTTCGTTTTGATCTTGTGGATCCTTCGCACGGGGCTTTTGAGAATGTAGTCTTCTTCTTCCAGCCAGGAAAAGAAACTGGAAATATTGCGGCGGACATTATCCACCGTTACTTTACTGCAATGATTAACTTGTTGGTAGCCCACAAGAAAGGAACGAATTTCATCTGTTGTCACTTTTCGTATAGTTGTAGAAACACTTCTAAAAAAAGTGATAATTGTATCATGATAGTACTTGATGGTCCTGTCAGAGCATTCTTCAATGCGTTTGGCATTCAGGAATAATTTCATGTATTCCTCATTGGATACTTCCTTTACGGTTGCCTCATTTTCATTGAGCGTCCTGATCAATACTTCCTGTAGTTTTTTCATCTGAGCGATGCTGTTTCCACCGATTCGTATTAGGATGAAGACCGCCCGTCAGGGGAATTTAGGCCGCCGCAGGCGGGAATGTAAACCGCTACAAATGGGAGAGTTTCCAAGCGCCACAGGCGGTTGACGGAAGCGCGAAGCGGTTGTAATAT
>JAZRXJ010000138.1:0-127578 GCA_045600165.1 Clostridia bacterium | reverse complement strand
GTCGATGAAACCGGAGTACCGGCAGACTACGAGAAGAGTGTCAATGGCTATACGATCACGAACAAGCATGAAGAGTACACCACCAGCGTGACCGTGAAGAAGGTCTGGGACGACAAGAGCAACCAGGATGGTATCCGTGCCGACTACACAGTAAAACTGTATGCGGACGGAACCGAAGTGTCTGTTGTCACCTTGAGCCCGGATACCACCAGCTACACCTGGAGCGGAATCCCGGCCAGAGCAGCAGGAAAGACCATTGTTTACACCGTCGATGAAACCGGAGTACCTGCAGACTACGAGAAGACTGTCAATGGCTATACGATCACGAACAAACATGAAGAGTATACCACCAGCGTGACCGTGAAGAAGGTCTGGGACGACAAGAGCAACCAGGATGGCATCCGTGCTGACTATACAGTCACACTGCTTGCCGATGGACATGAATACTCTGTCATTACTCTGACCCCGGATACCACCAGCTACACCTGGACTGGAATTCCGGCAAGAGCGGCCGGCAAGACTATTGAATATACGGTTGATGAAACCGGAAAGCCGGACGGATACGACTATACCGTGGACGGTTATACAATCACGAACAGTCACGAACCCGCGAAGACCAGTGTCAAGGTAACGAAGATCTGGGACGACGCCAATGATCAAGACGGCGAACGGACTGAAACAACAGTTGTACTGTTTGCGGACGGACAGCCTTCCGGTCAGGAAAGAACTCTGACGATTGACAAGACACAGGTTGAGGTCGTATTCGACAATCTGGATGTCTACAAGAATGGCGGACAGGAGATCGCCTACACCGTTACAGAAAACGTACCGGATCAGTATACTGTGCAATACAGTACGATGACCGGTAACGCCGAAACTGGATATGAACTGACTATCACCAATACCCATGATCCGCTGACGACAGACGTGACCGTAACGAAGATCTGGGACGATGATGATAACCGTGACGGTACCCGTGAAATCATCCGCGTCGGTCTGATCATGAACGGAAATCTGATCGGCAGGGAATTAACCCTGAGCACCGCGGACAGAGACACAGTCACCTTCAAGGCACTGCCGGCATTCAGAAATCACGGTACGCAGAATATTTACACTGTCGAGGAAATCAATGTACCGGATGGTTATGAAGAGTCCTACAGCAAAGTGACCGGCACGCCGGAAGACGGCTATCAGGTTACGATCACGAACCGGCACGAGCCCGCAAAGACTGACATTACAGTCACCAAGGTCTGGAACGACAGTGATGACCAGGATGGCATCCGTGATGACTATGAAGTGGCTCTGTACGCCAACGGTGAGGAAGTATCCGGATCCGCAATCATACTGACCAAGGATACTGACAGCCATACCTGGACCGATGTACCGGTGAGAGACCACGGCAAGACAATCACTTATACCGTGGACGAAATCACTGTACCAGATGGATATGAAGCCAGCGTCAACGGACTGACCATCACCAACATTCATGAACCGAAGAAGACAACGATCACTGTAATCAAACACTGGGATGATAACGATGATCTGGACGATGCACGTAAGGAAGTACAGATCACGCTGCTGGGTGACGGTAAGACAATCGATACACAGACATTCACCACAGATCAGGATAATATCGTGACATTCACAGGGCTGGATGTTTACAGAGATCACGGAACCGAAATCATCTATACACTCGAAGAAGAGATCCTGACCGGATACACCGGTGAGATCGGCGAACTGGTTTCCGACGGCAACGGCGGATATACCGTTAACGTCACCAACAAACGCGGAGATGTGGAACTGACCAAGAAAGCAGCTGTCGAAAGCGGCGAAGCGAAAGCGGCAGCAGGAGACAAGGTCCTGTTCACCATTACCGTTGAAAACACCGGCGCATTGGATCTGACCGACATGAAGGTCAAGGATGCCAGATTTGCTGATGCCAATGCTGACGTAAAGATCGACGGCGTTGAAGCAGGAACCGCGCTGAACGGGGATACGGTACTGCTTGGTACCGTAAAGACCGGCGCGGACGCGATCGTCATTACCTATTACTACACAGTGACCGAAGCAGATACACTGGCAGGAAAGGTCGACAACACAGCGCTCGTGACTGCAACCGCGGACCCGAAGGATTCCGATGTATACGACGAGGGCAGCACGACCACACCGACAGTTGACGCGAAGGGACACCTGACCTACACCAAGACAGAAGTAAGTACTCCCGCGAATGGCGAAAAGTATGGCTTAGGTGAACAGGTCACCTGGAAACTGAAGGTCGAAAACGACGGTAACCTGACCATCACAGATGTTATGGTGCTGGACGAACTGACGGGTGATGAGAACAGCGCAGGCACTCTGAAGCCCGGTGAATACAAAGAATTCACCAGCAAGCCCTACACTGTGACAGAGGACGATCTCCTGAACGGTAAGGTTTACAATGTCGTGACCGGAACAGGAAAGAGTCCGGATCCGAAGGAACCCAATGTACCTGTAACTCCCGGCGATGATGATGTACCGACCGTTGAACCGAAGGGACATCTGACCTATACCAAGACCGAAGTAAGTACCCCCGCGAACGGTGAGAAGTACGGTCTCGGTGAGCAGGTCACCTGGACATTGAAGGTCGAAAACGACGGTAACATGACCATCACCGATGTTACGGTGCTGGATGAACTGACGGGCGATGAGATCAGCGCAGGCACTCTGAAGTCCGGTGAATACAAAGAATTCACGAGTAAGCCCTATACCGTGACCGAACAGGATGTTCTGAACGGCGAAGTCTACAACGTTGTGACCGGTACGGGAAAGAGCCCCGATCCGAAGGAACCCGATGTACCTGTGACACCCGGTGATGATACTGTCGAGACGGTACCTGCGGAACCGAAACTGACCGTGACCAAGACTTCCAATATGGATGGCAGGAGAACGGCTAAGGGTGACCGGATCAGCTACAAGATCGTTGTAAAGAACGAAGGCAATATTACGCTGCACAATGTCGAAGTCAATGACGAACTGACCGGCTTGAAGCAAACCGTGAAGGTCCTGAAGATCGGAGAAAGCAAGACGTTCACTACCAGCTGGGTTGTAACGACACAGGATGTACAGAACGGAAGCGTGCTGAACAGTGTAACCGCAGAAGGAGATCCGATACCGAACCCGAAGGATCCGGAACATCCCTTCACTCCTTACGATGAAGATGACGTGACAGACAAGACCAAAGATCCTGATATCAGCATTGAAAAGACTATTCCCGGAAAGAAAGCCTTCTACAGGAAGGATGAAAAGATCGAATATCAGATCAAAGTCACCAATACCGGCGATATCGATCTGACGGATGTCATCCTGAAGGACAAGCTATATAACAATGTGGAAGACATCAAGGTAAACGGAGAACCGGCAAGCTTTGAAGGGGTCATGCTGAAGATCGGTGATCTGGCAGTCGGCGAGACAGCTACTGTGACCTACACCTATACGGTGAAGACAAATGGCAACCAACTCGTGGAGAATACGGCCAGAGTGAGCGCCAAGGATCCCGATGGAGTTCCTGTTGAGGATGAGGATAACGAAGACGCAAGGACCGTCAGAGAAGATCCGAAGGTCCATCAGATCACAGTCCACTACTGGTATGAGAAGATCGACGGTGAAGGTGCTTCTCCCGACTTCATCCAGAACTATTACGCGGGTGCCCAGTACAACATCAAGAGTCCCGAGATCCCAGGCTACAGTTGTGACAAGCCCAAGCTCAAGGGAACGATGCCCGATAATGATCTGGAGATCAACGTCATCTACACCTCGCAACGGAATCACCTGACAATACGGTATGTTGATATCAACGGTAATGAGGTCTACAAACAGTACACAGATACGCTCAAACCCGGAGATACATACTTCGTACCGTCACCTTTCATCGATGGCTATACAACCAGGGATCTTTTGGTAACAGGTGTCATGCCGGCACATGATAAGGCCATTACAGTCATTTATGTGAAACCGGATACCCTGACCCTGATCAATGATTTCAATACGCCCAGATTCGGTGACAGAATCATCATGAACATCGGTGAATGCTACGAGTAATGCAAACAGCCGCTTTGGTATTGCTTCCTGAAGCAATACCAAAGCGGCTAAGGTAAAAATGATCAATGCTGAATGAAAAATTATGGTTTGTTCTGAACTGACGGCAGCAGCAGATAAATACAGATATGGCACCGTCAGGAAAGCATTCAAAAAGTCCCGGAAGTTATTTCCGGGACTTTTTAGTAACAGAATGAGTTATTGAATAATGATCCGGCCGCAGGTCTCGCATTCCACCATGGAACCATTTCTGATCTTGCTCAGGACCGCGGAGGGGATTGCTGTATTGCAGCCGCTGCACTGACCGTGAGTCAGGCGTGCAATCGGGGGAGTGATGTGTTTCTTGATGGAAAGGTATGTCTCCATCAAGGTTGCGTCCACACTCGCAGCCATTTCCTTTACTTTAGCTTTCTGGGTCTCAAGCTCCGCTTTCTTCGCCTGCGATTCGGTGTCGTAGGAGGCTTTCAGCTGGTCGAAAGTCTGCTTTGCCTTGGCAGCTTCAAGACGCACGCTGCGCTGACGCTGCTCGTGGGAATTGCTTTCCTTCACGATACGGCGAATCTCGGTTTCATACTGCATAATGGTTTCCCGGCACTTGGCCACTTCACTGATCAGCGCCCGGGCTTCTTCAGCTGTCTGGGGAGGCGTATCGGTGACTTTGGTCTGCAGGGCACTCAATTGTTCTTCGGAATGGGACAAAGCATCAGCAATGACATCCTTACGATCAGTCATCGCGGTGATCTCTTCTTCAATCTGAACGTATTTCTTCTTGCATTCAAGAATAAAGTCACGGGATTTCTCGAGCTTGACACGGACGGGAGAACGTTTGATCTCGTTGGCGATCGCATCCGCTTTCATATCCTCGACCTGATACGCCCATAAAGTTTCGAAATTATCCATGAGGCCTCCTTCTGACAGGGAACACTGAAAACCGCCTGTCACGGCTGAGCCGGATGATTGTACGCTCCGACTCCGGATTTATAACACTCCAAATTCCATTTTACAGTATCCATATGCTTTTGTAAAGCATCGACCAAGGCGAAGATCCCCGGTTCCTCAGTGGCAAAATGCCCGCACTCAAAGCAGATCAGTCCATGATAGGTTGCTTCAAGGGACAGGTTATGCTTCATTTCTCCCGTCAGAAATGCATCCGCGCCGAGCAGAAACGCTTCCCGCCATTCGGAACCGCCGCCTCCGGAGCATAACCCCATTCTGCGACAGATCCGTTCCGGATCGCCGGAAAGCCGGACGACTGTATGTAGCCTGTCAGAAAGAAGCTCTGATAACTGCTTAGCCGGTAGGGGTTCAGAAAGATCACCGACACGGATAAATCCGTTTCCTTCGACATTGTTCAGTCCACAGACTTCAGCAAGAACATCGTTGATCCCACCGCTTGCCTGATCGAGATTGGTATGCGCCGCGATGTGTGAAAGATCCATACGGATCATCCGACGGATCAGATGTGCTTCATAATCATCTTCTGTCAGATGTTTGATTCCGTTAAACATGAGCGGGTGATGGGTGACCAGAAGATCCGCATGCAGGGCTTCTGCTTCATCCAGTACATTTTCTGTGACATCAAGAGCAAAGAGAATACGTCTGACTTCCGCGCCGGTATCTCCGACCAGAAGACCGGAATTGTCATATTCAGCCTGGGTGTCAAACGGGGCAACGGAGTTGATCCATTGAAGAATGTCGTTTACTGTAATCATAGTGTCTCCCGGAAGAATCGCTTCGCAGAGCGAAGCGAAATGATAGGTGAGCGCTGCCTGTGGGCAGCGCGAGTGGATAGTGGATAGCGAATAGTGGATAGTGGATAGCGAATAGTGGATAGCGAATAGTGGATAGTGGATAGGGGATAGTGGATAGGGGATAGTGGATAGGGGAAGCGCCACTGCGACGGCGCAGTTATCTGTGGATAAAGCGGTCAAGATAGTCAATGTCTTCGCGGACGACATTGATCTGGTCATCAAACTCAGGATCGGTCGTGGTCAGGAGCCCTTTCAGTTTTCTTTCCAGCACTTTACGACGGTGAAGAAGGTAATCCGGAAGGCAGGGGGATGAAGAAGAAAACAGCAAAGATCCGAGACGAAGCTCCCGATCCGTCATTTCGGACTTCCCGGGGACCGCGCGAAAAACAAGGTAAAAGCGGGAGGCAGCCTTACAGATTTCTTCGGCTGTTATGGTATACCCGATCTCCATGAGGCTTTTTCGAAGCAGCGGAAGATCGGTATGCGCGGACAAAATGAGAGTGGCGCCGTTCAGCTTGTTCTGTCCGTTCAGCAGGATCTGACGGATCGTTCTTCCTCCCATGCCTGTAATGGAGATCGCTTCGCAGACCTGATTCACGGGGTTCAGCCCATCGCCGGTCAGCAGGGTGACACGATCCGAAAGCATTCGTCTCGCGGTTTCGGCGGCGGCATGGGAAAGCGCACTGGCACTGATATCAGTCAGGATCATTGAGGATACTTTACCGGCTTCCAGAAGGGCACAGGGAAGATAGCCGTGGTCGGTACCGATATCCGCGGCAAGAGAACAGGAAGGGTAGAGGTCATAGACCAGGGAGAGACGGGCGTCGAGCATGTTGCCTCCGGGGAGCGCAGCGGAGCTGCGCAGGTGATCGGTGATGGGTGATAGGTGATGGGTGATAGGTGATAGGTGATGGGTGATGGGTGATGGGTGACGGGTGATAGGTGATAGGTGATGGGTGATAGGGTGACGGGTGATGGGTGATAGGGTGACGGGTGATGGGTGATAGGTGATGGGTGATAGGTGATGGGTGATAGGTGATGGGTGATAGGTGATGGGTGATAGGTGATAGGTGATGGGTGATAGGTGATGGGTGATAGGTGATAGGGTGACGGGTGATGGGTGATAGGTGATAGGTGATGGGTGATAGGGTGACGGGTGATGGGTGATGGGTGATAGGTGATGGGTGATAGGTGATGGGTGATAGGGTGACGGGTGATGGGTGATAGGTGATAGGTGATGGGTGAGCACGGCTGTGGCCGTGGAGGGCCCAGGGCGTAGGGCTTAGGGCTTAGGGCTTAGTGAAATAGTGTTTAGTGAAAGAAAGTGCGGCAGAGCCGCACTGAAAAGCGAAAGGGTTATCGAGTGAGTCAGGTCCGTTTATTCCAAATAGTCGCGGAGCTTTTTACTGCGGCTTGGATGACGGAGCTTACGGAGGGCTTTGGCTTCAATCTGACGGATACGTTCACGCGTCACATTGAATTCCTTTCCGACTTCTTCCAGGGTGCGCTGATGACCGTCGTCCAGACCGAAACGCAGGCGCAGGACTTTTTCCTCGCGGGGTGTCAGCGTATCCAGGACATCCATAAGCTGTTCCTTCATCAAGGCAAAAGATGCGGCTTCGGCAGGAGCAGGCGCGTCATCATCCGGGATGAAATCTCCCAGATGACTGTCCTCTTCTTCACCGATAGGAGTTTCCAAAGAAACCGGTTCCTGCGCGATCTTAATGATTTCGCGGACCTTGGCTTCGGAAATGCCCATTTCCCTGGCAATCTCTTCTGGAGTGGGTTCACGGCCGTATTCCTGAAGGAGCTGACGGCTCACACGGATGAGCTTATTAATGGTTTCCACCATATGGACCGGAATACGAATCGTACGGGCCTGGTCAGCGATGGCCCGGGTAATCGCCTGCCGGATCCACCAGGTGGCGTAGGTGGAGAATTTGAAGCCTTTCCGGTAGTCAAACTTTTTGACGGCTTTGATCAGACCGAGGTTTCCTTCCTGAATCAGATCCAGGAAAAGCATACCGCGGCCGACATAGCGCTTGGCGATGGAAACGACCAGACGGAGATTGGCTTCGCTCAATTTCCGTTTTGCTTCCTCATCGCCTTCTTCCAACCGCTTGGCGATCTCAATTTCCTCATCAGCTGTCAGAAGCGGGACTTTACCGATCTCCTTCAGATACATCCGGACCGGGTCATCGATACTGACGCCTTCGGGAACGGACAGATCAAGATCGATATCGGCCAGTTCATCTTTTTCATCCGATTTCGATGAGGCAGAAGAGTCGGAAGAAGCGGTGTCGTTGATCACGTTCACACCGCACGAATCCAATGTTTCCAAAACCTTGTCAAGCTGGTCCGGATCCATATCCAGTTCCAGCAGACGATCCATGATTTCAGAGTAAGTCAGGACCCCTTTAGTCTTTCCGAGCTCATACAGTTCATTCAGCTTTTCCTGACGAACTTCAGGCGTAAGCGTTACTGCCAACCGTGGTCACTCCTTTTTCCGGGTCAGCCATTGATCAGCGTCAATGACAGTTCTTCAGCTGCGTAATGCGAGCCGAAATGGCACGGGCCTCATTCAGTGCCTCATCTTTCTTATTCGGTGGAAGACTGTTAATTTCCTTCATGATCTCTGCCAAACGGGCTTCAAGTTTCTTTCGACGGAGAGAATTGACACAGTCATTGGCCATCGTAATGATCTCATCAGTGTTATCGCTGGTGGGTGAAAGCAGGATCCGGGTCAGGCGGGAGAGGCTTTCCTCATTATCAGTTTGCGTCAGGATCCCATTGACGGAAAGACCGGAAGACAATGCTTTCCATGTGTCAGCCAGGAGCTCATCGGAAAAGTCACTTTCATCCAGAACTCCATCCGGAAGACGCCCCGTCGCGGTCAGGGAAATCAGCATCTCCTGCGCACGGATCTCTTCGGATTGCGCAGGATCGTCCCGGCGACGGTAAGCGGTGGGACGGGCGGGCGTGATCTGCTGGGATTCGGCGACGACCGGAACGGAAATATTGATCTGCTGAAGCAGGACTTCACGCGTGAAGCCAGTCTCGATCATCAACTTCCGCAGAAGGTTTTCCTGCTCAATCGGCTCAAGCCCTTTCAGGATCTTCGCGCTTGCACGGGCATAATCTGTACGGCCCTCCTGAGTGGAAAGGTCAAATTCCTCTTTCAGTCTGCGCATCCGGTATTCTTCACCGGTAATCACCGGGAGCCGGGTGAATCCTTCCAGACCGTATTTGTTGACAAATTCATCCGGATCCAACCCTTCCGGAAAGTCCAGGACACGGGCGGGAACGTTTTCCACTGACAGGATGTCCAGTCCGCGCAGGATCGCATGCTGACCGGCTGAGTCACCATCATAGGCAAGGTATACTTTCGGGGCAAAACGATGCAGCAACTGTGCCTGCTCATTCGTCAGCGCGGTACCGAGTGTGGCACAGACACCGCTGACACCGTGCTGGGTCAGGCTGATCACGTCCATATAGCCTTCCACCAGAATAACCCGGTCAAGATGGCGTTCCTTTTTCAACAGGTTCGCGGCAAACACGTTTTTGCGCTTGTTGAATACGGGCGTATCGGAAGTATTCATATATTTGGGCTGCTTGCCATCCTGCGAACGACCGCCAAAGCCAAGCACGTTACCGAACTGGTCGATAATGGGAAACATGGGACGATTCCGGAACATATCAAAAACCCGTTTGGGTTTTGCCGGTGTATCCTGTGTCGCGGGTTCAGCATCCTTGACGACAGTCAGACCGCAAAGCTGGAGTTCTTCCGTTGTATAGCCTTTTTCCGTCAGATATCTGGTGCAGGCATCCCATTCATCCGGAGACGCGCCCAAACCAAACTTCCGGATCGTCGAATCCGTCAGACCGCGTTTGCGAAGATAGGCAAGACATGATGCGCCTTCAGGTTTGAACAGCATTTCGTGATAGAAGCGGGCGGCTTCTTTATTGGCGGCCAGCAGCCTTTCTCTCTGGGAACGGCGCCGCTGATAGTCCTCGTCGTTTTCCATCTGAGGAAGAGCCATATGGACCTGCTCTGCCAGATGCCGGACAGCTTCCGAAAACTCAAGATGCTCCATTTCCATGACGAACTTGATCACGTTTCCGCCCATCTTACAACCAAAGCAGTAGAAAAGAGGCGGATCCGCGGAGACGGAGAAAGAAGCTGTCTTTTCGCCGTGGAACGGACATAATCCCCAGTAGCGGTGACCGTTCTTTTTGAGCGGCACATAAGAGGACACGACCTGTACAATGTCTGCCCGGGAACACAGTTCGTCCATCCAGGCAGTCGGATAACGAGATGCCATAACATTTCTCCCAACAGTCAATCAATGGTATATGATAAAGAGCACCTTATACGCGGTCATTATGAATCAGAACGCGGGGAAAGCGGAGGGAACGAAAAGCTCTCCGAATTTTCGCGTGGCGTAACGGTCCGACATGCAGGACAGGAAATCACAGACACTGCGTTCGGTCCCGTCACGGTAACCGATCATCACAAATTCCTCGGGCATCTCGGCCGGATGCTCGCAGTAATAACGGAACAGGGCCCGGATCACATGGTCACAGCGGGCTTCTTCAGGATCCCGCCATCCATCCCGGTAAACACGTTCAAACATAAAGTCGCGCAGGGCATCCATGGCTGTCTGAACCGTTTCGCTCATGGAAAGCCCGGGCTGATCCATACTGCAGTTCACAATATCGGTGATCATGGTGTTGATACGTTCACCGTGAGTATGCCCAAGAATATTCAGAACATCCGCGGGCAGCTCAAACGGCTTCAGGATCCCGGCACGCATTGCATCATCCAGATCATGATTCAGATAGGCGATACGGTCGGCACGCCGAACACAGTCCGCTTCCAGTGTCAGAGGAGCTTTGGCACCGGAATGAGTCAGTATACCATCACGGACTTCCTGCGTCAGATTTAGACCGAATCCGTCGTTCTCAATGACTTCCACCACGCGGAGGCTTTGTTCGTTATGGCGGAATCCTCCCTCCATGAGGTCATTCAGGGAGCGTTCACCGATGTGACCGTAGGGAGTGTGCCCGAGATCATGGCCCAGAGCAATCGCTTCCGTCAGATCTTCATTCAGTTGCAACGCGCGTGCAATGGTCCGCGCAACCTGCGCGACCTCCAGTGTATGAGTCAGACGAGTGCGGTAATGATCACCCTCGGGAGACAGGAAGACCTGAGTCTTAAACTTCAGACGGCGGAAGGATTTGCAGTGTATGATGCGATCACGGTCACGCTGGAATTCAGTACGCAGATCGCAGGACTCGATAGGGGTGGCCCGACCGGCTGTCGCGGAGGATAGCTTTGCATACGGGGAAAGACGCCGGGCTTCTTCCTGCTCCAGACGTTCACGAACGGTCATATTGGTCACCTTCCCATCAATCTTTATGATAATAATACAACGCGCAGGTCACAGATTCCTGCTTGTGACGGGATGCGGGAGTTCAATGCCGCATGGACGGGTTGATATCAGAGAAGTGAAAGGGTATAATCGATTTATCAGGAAGGATGGAGGAATCATATGGACTTTCGTATGGAATTAAAGGCACGTGCCGGGACAATCGAGCCTATTATCCGAAAATATCTGCCGACAGAGGAAGGACCTCACAGGACGGTTCTGGAAGCTATGAACTACAGTGTACTTGCGGGCGGAAAACGCCTGCGTCCTATGCTGATGCAGGAAACATTCCAACTGTTTGGTGGGAAGGGAGCGGTCATTGAACCGTTTATGGCTGCCATTGAGATGATTCATTCCTACTCTCTTGTCCATGATGATCTTCCCGCACTGGATAACGATGAGTACCGCCGCGGAAGAAAAAGCACGCATGCCGCCTACGGGGAAGCCATGGGGATCCTGGCAGGGGATGCTCTGCTGAATTACGCTTTTGAGACGGCCATGAAGGCCTTCGATATGGATGCTCCGGCAGAACGGATCGCACACGCGCTGCGGGTCCTGGCTGAAAAAGCCGGGATCGGCGGAATGATCGGCGGTCAGGTTGTGGACGTTGAATCCGAAGGAAAGGATATTGACGCGGCAACGCTGGAATTTATCCATCGGAACAAAACGGGTGCACTCATGGAAGCCGCTATGATGACAGGCGCGATCCTGGCCGGAGCGGACGATGAGCAGATCCTGGCGATGGAACAGGCGGCAGGGAAGACCGGACTGGCATTTCAAATCCGGGATGATATTCTGGATGTGACCGGTACTGAAGCTGAATTGGGAAAGCCTGTCGGCAGTGATGAAAAGAACAGTAAAGTGACCTATGTCAGCCTGTACGGACTGGAGCATGCGGAAGAGGAAGTGAAGCGACTCTCCGATGAAGCGATTGCATTGCTCGAAGCACAGCCGGTAAAGAATCAGTTCCTGGAAGAACTGCTGATGTCGCTGGTGGAGAGGAGAGCGTAGGGATTAGGGAATAGTGAATAGGAATAGTGGCTGAGCTCTTAGTGACAGGTAAACAAACAACGCGGCGGGAGAGGGGCTCCGGCCGCGTTGTTAGGGTCTGTGGGTTTGTCAAAATCAGAGATCGACGATATCAAGACCGTCACATTCGTCCAGCGCGGCCTGATGAGCGACAACGCAGACAGTGCCTTTATTCGCAAAGTCGGTCAGCCACCCCGCGCAATCCAGGACATCTTCCATGGTTGTGTGCAGGATCTCCTGACGGAGCCGTTCCGCTACTTCGCGGGTATATCCGCTGGTATACCAGGCGTCGGCGGCATTGCCCTTTTCACGGGGAGACATCAGCGGGTTGACGATGTTCAGGGAAGAAATAATAAACTTCTCCAGGCTTTCATCCCCGTTGGCAAATTCCTTCAGGAATTCCGCGAAACCATTATCCACAGACAGCGAACGCGCCGGAGTGGGATCACGATATGAATAGGTAAAGAGATTGCCGAAACGGTCAATCTGGAATCCGGTGCCGTAGGCGCCGCCCTGAACGCGAACCTTGTTCCAGAGATAGCTGAGACTCAGAATGTTCGCCGTGATCCACATACTTCCGGAAAACTCCCTGCCGCACTGATCCAGACGATATCCTCTGGAAACAAAACCAATCTGGGCAGGAATCCTGTAACCGCGTTTTTCGGGACCGTCCGCTTTATAGACAGTCGTGGCGGGAACAGGTGTCCCTTCCGGCAACGCGGACAGCAGGACGGAAAGATCCCGTTCCTCCTGGGCAGTCATACCGACAGTCAGTCTGGAACGGCAGAAAAGCCGGGTACTGACATTCTTCAGAAGGTCAATGAATTCAGCATAATACGCGTCGAAATCTGTAGCGAAAGCATGGACCCAACGGATGGAACTGCCGCCGTCCAATGCTTCACGGGCCGCATACTCGGCGGACCAGTGGCTCAGAGAGTCCAGCATGGCAATACGGTGACCGGCTGCAGCACCACGCTGGCGACCACCCATTTCGCACTGCATGACCAGCTCACGGACTTTGTCCTTTTCATCGAAACGGGTTGTCAGAAGGATTTCGGTCACCAGTTTCAGCGCCTGTTCCAGATTTTCTTCCAACACGCTGAGGGAAACGACCATACAGGGAGTGCAGGTGGTGCAGTCAGCGTCCCTGCCGCGGATCTGAATGTTAAAATCCATCCGACCGGTATATTTATCGATATCCTGCTCCAGCCTGAGCACATCATGCTCCGCGGTAGGCAGGCTGCCAAGCATGGCGGTCATGAGAGACAGACGGGTCAGATCAGAAAGGGTCACGTCCGTGAGAGCAAAATACAGATTTACATGAACGATGCCGTGGCAGGGAATCCGGTGCAGCATGATCCTGATACCGTTCTGCTCCATAAGCTCGGTTTCAGTCCATTCCGGTTCCTGATCCGCATCGGCAATCTTCAGCATTGGAAGGGTTGCCAGAGCTTCAGCAGAATCGGGCGTTTTTTGCCATTGATCCAGAGAAGCAACCATGGCTTCATTTTCCCTTACATCGATTTCGCTCCAGCCGGAGGTGATGGCTTCCAGCCGGGCTTTTTCATCGGCGCGCTTTTCGTCTCCGACGGTAAAGGACGGAACAGCACGCAGAATTGCCCGATTGTCTTCATTCAATAGGAGATCCTTCAGCAATGCGTCAAAGTCACCGCGCTCTATCATGGAACGCAGTTCACTGATGTCATTATTGACTTCCAGGGAGAACATGGGATCTCCGTCATAGAGCCAGGATTCCATGGCACGTATACAACGGTCGAGTCCGGAAGGTTCATCTTCCTCGCGAAGCCGGAAGGCCATACGGTTCAGAGAAGCTTCCAGAGCATCGCGGTCAATCCCTTTTTCGACCTGCTCCACAGCGACTTCGCGGATCGTATCCATGACTTCCTGTTCTTTGCCGTCAGTGATGTTATCCACGTTGATGCACAGATAACTCTGGGCAATGGATGATTCAACCCCCATAGAAATATCCTGCGCCAGTCCACGATCCAGAATCGCCTTTTTCAGCGGGGACTCGTTACCCGCGGTCAGAATCGTTCCGAGTATGCCGGCGGCCATGTTACGGGTCTTGTCCTGCCATGATCCGATGATCTTGCCGATAGCCAGACGACCTTTGTCAGCGGGATCTTCATCCTGACCGATCTCGAAGGAGATGGTTTTGTCGGAAGCGACTGGCTTCTGTATCCCCAGAACGATCTTTTCTTCAGAACGGTCATAACGGTCCAGATAGCCAGCGATGAGGGGAAGCATTTCATCCATGGGAACATCTCCGTCAAGCCAGATCCGGGCGTTTGACGGATGATAGTATTTTTTGTAGGCGGCTATGAATTGCTCATAAGTCAGAGAAGGGATCACGGAGGGTTCGCCACCGGAGTTGTGTCCGTAGCCTGTGTCGGGGAAAAGCATATGGAGCAGGGTCCGGTCGATCTGCTGTTCCACCTGCCCCATGGCACCTTTCATTTCATTAAAGACAACGCCCTTATAGATATAATTCCCTTCGTCATCTTTTTCGATATGCCAGCCTTCCTGACGGAAAATATTCGGGTTTGTCAGGATCCTGGGCGCGAATACCGCATCCAGATAGACTTCTGTCAGATTCATGAGATCACGGTTGTTGCGGCTGGCGACAGGATACATCGTCATATCCTGGAAAGTCAGCGCGTTCAAAAATGTGTTCAGACTGCTTTTGATCAGTTCCACGAAAGGCTCGCGGACAGGATATTTTTCAGAACCGCAGAGGACAGAATGCTCCAGGATATGAAAGACACCGGTACTGTCTGTGGGAATTGTTTTGAAAGCGATGGAAAAGACTTTGTTTTCCAACTTGTTATCCATCCAGCAGAGCTGCGCTCCGGTTTTGTCATGAGTCATCTCCACCAGTGTACCGTCCAGTTCTTCGGAAAAACGGGAACGATTTACAGTAAAGCCGTATAAACGGCTTCCTTCGGAAAAATCCATATCAAAATCTCCTTTGCCGAAACAGATAAGGGAAGTATACCATAATTATGCAGTCATCGTCTACTGCCAACAAAAAGAGCCGGCGTTTTGTAACACCGGCTCTTTTGAACCAAATCAGTCGTAAATCTTTCTTCCGTACTGATCATCAATCATGGACAGACGGTGGAAGAATGTGTTGATAATATCCCGCCATTCCCGGGCGTTGGCCAGCTGCCTGGTCATACGTGCTTCCGCTTCAGCACGGTCTGTTTCAGGAAGATCCAGAGTCTTCAGCGCATCAGCCATGGCGACCGTTTCGTCATATCCTTCAAAATGATCGTCATATATCCGCTGGATCAGCGTCCGGCCGTCTGACATGACATAGGTATAGGGCAGACGATGGAAGAAGAGCTTCAAAAGATCCGGGCACGTTTCCACGTTATTATACCGTTCCCGGAGTGCGTCCGGATATTGATCTGTATA
Organism: Clostridia bacterium; assembly: GCA_045600165.1. Classification (GTDB taxonomy): domain Bacteria; phylum Bacillota; class Clostridia; order Christensenellales; family Aristaeellaceae; genus Aristaeella. The sequence continues at coordinate 111,857 of JAZRXJ010000138.1, read as the reverse complement.
TCCGGTTCCGGCAGATGTACGGTCAATACCGACGGCCAGATGGTCTGCCTTATGATAGGTTCCCCAAAGATCAAACTCATATCCGGAGGGGTTGGGCCCGTAATGATTATGCGGTGTGACCATCCAGCCGATTCCCAAAGGAGCAGTGCATTTTTCGTATACACGGCGGCTGCCCAGCAACATGGAAGTCAGGGTATTCTCCTGTTCGGCATTCAATCCGTATGTGAGTTTGACCCAAAGACGGATCGAGTTTTCGGGAGACTCAGAGGGATCCCAGGCAAGACGGCCATAACTGAAGAAATTCGCGGCTGCAAAGGGATGACCGGTGAAAATGAAGTTGTCACCCAAATTGGTCACGGCAGCCATGGACATGATGTTATCCGCGGGCAGGTCATCGAAAAGCTCCTTCCACATGGGCATCATGGTGAAGATATCGATCTGCTGACCGGTATATTCCTGCGCCAACTGGAGTTCCAGGGCGAGGGCTGTCTTCTTCATGCCCAGCAGGAGCGGAGACACGGGTTCACGGACCTGGAAGTCCACAGGACCGTATTTCACCTGAAGGATCACATTATCGGCAAACTGGCCGTCCAGGAAAGAATAATGTTCAAAGGCGGCTTTGGGGCGATCAGTCTGCGTGTCTCTCCAGTCCTGACGACAGTTATAGACAAAACAACGCCAGATAACGATCCCGCCATAAGGACGAACGGCATTCGCCAGCATATTCGCGCCTTCGGCATGATTACGGCCGTAACTGAACGGTCCGGGACGATTTTCACTGTCTGCCTTGACCAGGAACCCTGCCAGATCCGGAACGGCTGCCCATACGCGACCGGCACATTCACGCCACCATTCCTGTACCTGCGGGTCCAACGGATCGGCTGTGGGAATTCCGTGTCTCATCGGCTGCGAGAAATCAATGGACAGCATCAGACGGACACCGAAGGGACGGAACAGATCAGCCAGCTTTGCCAGATCAGGCAGATAGTCTTCCAGCAAAAGCTGACCGGGAAAATGCACATTGACATTATTGATACAGATCACATTAAGGCCGACGGTTGCCATCAGGCGGGCCAGATGGCGAATGCGGTCGGGATCATAATCCAGTTTCCCGTTTTTGAAAAACAAACTTTTCCCGGAATAACCGCGCTCGACCGAACCATCCATATTATCCCAGCAGTTCAGCATGCGCAGCGCGTAGCGGGGCTGTGAAGCCGGGGCAAAATCTGTACCGGTCAGAGCACTGAAAATCTTACGGTATGCTCCGTAAAGAACGCCGGTGCTGCCGCCGGTAAGCGTCATGCTTCCATCTTCATTGGTAATGAATGCATAGCGATCCCTCATGTCCTCGTGGACAGAGATGCCGTAATCCTGCTCGGGCAGAGCGCGTGCGAGCTCAAAAGCGGCGATATCTTCGGGCTTGTCAAAAAGAGGAATATCCAGGTCTGTAAAACGGGAAAGCCAGGCGGGATACTGTTTCATGACCACACGACCTCTGCATTCTTATTATCTGTTCATATTATACCTAAATACAGAATGCAAGCTGAATAGTGTATTTGGCAAAATTATAGGCATATTCTGCATGAATAGGTCAAAAATTGCTCACTATGTCCGTGCATGGAACAACAAAAAGGACACCTTTCATATCGGTGTCCTTTTTGGCGCTGTGTGAAAAAAACTACCGGCCGGACATGCCCAGAGCAAAAAGCTTTTGCAGATCGCACCAGGCCTGGTTGCGCGTGCGACCGCCCAGAACGACGGCGATCAGCGTGATGCCGTTTTCCTGATAAGCGCCGACATAACAGAAACCCGCAGAGGAGGTGTATCCGCTCTTAATACCGAACGCGCGGGGAATATACCATTCGGATGCAGGATCAAAGATCTCATACTTGTTTTCCAATATCAGTTCCGGACGCTGCGTGGTTGCGGGAAGGGTATACCGGCGGCACAGAGCAATATTCCAGAATTCAGGAAGCGTCAGTCCGTACCGCGCGGCAACCGCAAGATCACGCGCCGTTGTCAGATGTCCTTCCGCGTGATAACCGTGCGGGTTAATGAAAGTTGTACGTGTCATACCGAGATCCCGGGCGGTATCATTCATTCTGTCCACGAAAGCCGGAATACTTCCGGCGGCCAGTTCTGCCACAGCGTTAGCCGCGTCGTTTCCGGAACGAAGCATCAGCGCGTACAGCAGATCCCTCACGGTCATACTTTCTCCGGGAAGAACCGGAACGAGTGAACTGTCCTTCGGAACTTCCAAAGCACATTCGGGAATCACTACAGTCCTGTCCGGGTCAAGAAGTGAGAGAGCTGTAATTAACGTAATGATCTTCGTCGTGCTGGCCGGTTCAGCCGGTGTGTCGGCGTCTTTTTCGAACAGGATCTCACCGGTATACGCGTCCATAAGAACCGCATGCGCGGCATAGAGGTGACCGTGTTCCAGCAAATCCGGACGGGACGGGTCATAAAAGACGGGAGCAATCAATCCATACCGGCTGAGATCGCTCATCACGAGCCGGTACTCCGCGACAGTGACATTCCCGTCGGCAGTGACCCCGGGAAGACATTTCCCGGAAGCCCATTCTTCGAATGAACGGATCGCAGTTACGGTATCCTGTCCGAGAATCCCGTCGGCACTTCCACAGAGAAGATTCAGATCAATCAGCCGCTGCTGCAGTTCTTTCACACGGGTGCCGGAAGAACCGGGGATCAAAGTCAGAAGGAGATCGGTATTGGCATCGTCCAGGATCAGACGGACGGTCGCTTCGTCAGCGACGCCGGTTATTTTGACATCGTAGCCTGCTTCCAACAGGATCTGCTGGGCTGTTTTGACGGCGACAGATGTTTTGCTGCCGATAATGCCGTCAGCCTGTCCGATATTATATCCCAACGCTGACAGGCGCTGCTGGAGAGTGACTGTATCTGAACGGGAAAGAGCTGAAGCCGACAGAACCGGTGTCAGCACCAGAATGAGTGCCAACAGATATATAAAAGCCCTTCTTTTCATTATGTTACACCTCCTTCAGCGCCTGATATCCAATTAACGTTTTCAAACCGGCAGATATTCCCGATGACCGGTTTATCGTGACAAATGAATGTAAATAACTGTTGCCGGACGCTATGACGGAACGCCAAACAGATCCTGGAATATGCAGCATCGGGTTATTTTGCACTTTTCTACGGAATAGAATGGACTATATGACAATGTTTACACTAAAAACAGACAGCGGGCTGATGTATACTGATACCACCAACAGGAAGAGGATCTGTTGGGGACTGTTCATATGAATCGACAGGAGGTAGAAACATGGATATCGTCGATTTTCTGGCAAAAAACTGGTATTGGTTCATTATCGGCATTGCGGCACTGATTATTCTGGTCAAGTTTCTGCCGCGGTACAAGATTGCTCCGCCTGACACGGCTCTGATCATTTCCGGCCTGATCCGCCGGCAGTACAAGGTCCGTAATCCAGACGGCAGCGTGTCCGCTAAGAAATTCGGCTATCGGATCGTTCGTGGCGGCGCGACTTTCTGGATCCCTGCCATTGAACGGATCGACTCTCTGGATATGTGCCTTACCCAGGTTGACATCAAAACCGCCGAACCCGTACCGACCAAGGAGTACATCTCCGTGAAAGTGGACGCCGTGGCAAACATCAAAATCGGCTCGGATGATCTGTCCATCGCCACCGCCGCGGAACAGCTGCTCCATTATGACACCAACCAGATCAAGGCACTTGCCAAGGATGTTCTGGAAGGTAACATGCGTGAAATCATCGGTCAGATGACCATTGCCGAACTTGTTCAGAACCGTGATAAGTTTGCGCAGGAATCCATCAAGGCTGCCATGGCCGACATGGCTAACATGGGTCTGGAAATCATCAACCTGACGATCCAGAACTTCAGCGACAAAGACGGGGAAGTCATTGATACCATGGCTGCCCGCAACGTGGCTGAAAAACAGCAGGATAAGCGTATTGCCGAAGCGGAAGCCGACAAGCAGGCCAAGTTTGCCGAACTGGCTGCCCAGGCTGAAGTTGCCCGTCAGAACCGCGACACGGAAGTACAGATCGCTTCGTTCAGACAGGAACAGGACGAGGCCAGAGCACGTGCCGACATGGCTTACAAGATTGAACAGGAACGTATCAATAAGACCTTTGAGACTGAACACGCGGCTGCCGAACTGACCAGACTGGAAAAAGAAACAGAGCTGAAACGCCAGGCTGTCGAGATCGAACGTGAACGTCTGAACGTGGAAGTACGTGAAAAGGCTGCCGCGGAAAAAGACAAGAGAATGGCTGAAGCTGAAGCTTCCAGATTTGCCCGTCAGGCTGCCGCTGACGCGGAACTGTATGCCGCCCAGAAGGAAGCCGAAGCGATCCGGATGAAAGGTGAAGCTGAAGCCGAGGCGCTTCGCATGAAGGCGGAAGCCATGAAACAGTACGGACAGGCCGCCATGATGGAAATGGTCGTGGATAAGCTGCCTGAAATGGCCAAGGCTGTTGCCGAACCTCTGTCCAAGACCGACAAAATCATCCTCTTTGGCGAAGGCGGAGCTACTTCCATGGCGAAGGATACTGCCGGCACGATGCTTCAGACCTTTGAAGCCGTGAAGGAAGCTGTGGGTCTGGATATCCCCAAAATGCTGAAGGATACCACTACCGGCGGACTGGTCGGCAAAGCAGAAGGACGTACAGACAGTACTTCCGAAGTAAATCAATAACCTATATTTTCAGGACCGGATCGAAGGATCCGGTCCTTTCATGTGCGCAGAACATCGCAAAAGTCAAATATGAATTCATTGATAACTTATCCTTATTCATCGGGATGAGGGAGCTTCCGGCTGACGCTGTTGACTTACGCAGATATGTGATATAATCAATGTATGCTGAACCGGGTGAATATAACGAAAGTGAAAACGATGCATGAGTGAAACTGTTTTTATCAGTAATGAAGAACATTATGAGAAAGTCGTTGAAAAGATCAAAACGGTGAAGGAGACTCTCTGGATCGGAACCGCGGACATCAAGGATCTCTATGTCAAAAGCGGCAGAAGCACCAAACCTCTACTGGCCATTCTGTCGGATCTCACAAAACATGGCGCGGAGATCCGTCTGATACACGCGAAGGAACCCGGACCTGCTTTCAGGGAAGACTTCGACAAATACCCGCTGCTGCTGAAGGGAATGGAGCGGGCACTGTGCCCCAGAGTACACTTCAAGATAATGATCTTCGACTTCCGATACGCATACATCGGTTCCGCGAATCTGACCGGCGCCGGACTTGGTATGAAAGGTACCAAAACAAGGAATTTTGAAGCCGGTATCCTGACAGATGATCCCACACTGGTACAGGAAGCCATCAGACAGTTTGACGAGGTATGGATGGGGATGCACTGCAAGGATTGCCAGCGCAGGGAATTCTGTCCGGACCCGATCCTGTAAACTTATTGATAACAACGGGAATAACCGCGGCAAGCGAATGCCGCTGCAATGAAAAATGTCATAGCGATATGAAGTATGCCCAAAGCACCGCGAAGGAAATGTTCCAACGCGGTATTTTTAATGATACAGTGCCAAAATGATCAACATCTCTGTATAAACCGGATACTATCTGTAGATCTCAAGAGCTTTTCTGAAGTCTTCCCGTATGTTTTCCACGAGACTGTCCGGCGAGAGTACCTGTACGGAAACAGGATGCTGTTCAGCCCAGGCCTGCATGGCCTGCTCATTGACATAAACGGTCGCACGGACTCTGCTGTCATTTTCTTCCGTGAAAAGGACATCATTTCCGAAGGTGTCCATGATCTCGTTCAGGATGCTTCTGTCAAACCAGAATGAGACATGAACGGATTCACCAATCAGCATGTTGATGTGTTCCGCCAGATGCTTCGGCAGATCCAACCCATGCTCCAGTCCCTTGATTTCATACATTGGGCGGACATTTTCATCTGAAACGGTGATGTCACGGATCCGGTCCAGACGATAATGTGAAACATTGTCATAATCGAACGCACTGCAGATCAGGTAATATTTCCCGTTGACGACAACCATCCGGTAGGGATTCACGGTATACCGGCGCACTTCACCGTCCTTATTCTTCCGTAGATGAAGTTCCTTATCCGTTCCGTACTCCTGATAACAGAACTCTACCTTTTTCCCGTCGGAAATAGCTTCATCCAACGCTTCTATCGTCAGAAACAGCTGCCGGTTCTGGGGCATAGTTTCACTGACAACACTGATGTGCCTGATCCGAGACCGGAAATAACGGTTTGAAAGATGCTCCAGTTTTTCGACAAGCTCTTTTCCCTGAGTAAGAGGTATGTAACGTGAACACATGACAGAGTCTATCAGAAGATGGAGTTCGCTGTCAGTAAACTCCCGCTCCAGATAGTAATCTGTCGTAAGGGCAATATCCTCAATCGCACCGGTTTTCGGGTTTTTCTTCTTTCGGATCTCTTCGTTGTATTCAATTTCATATCCGCAGTCGATCAGATCATCCAGATTTCGTTTTACTGCTTTCCTTCCGACTTCCATGCCATAGTCGTCACGGAGCAGTTTCAGGATATCCTGCTGACTCAACCGGTGATCCGCGTCTGAATAACGTTTGAGAATATCCAGAATATTCATGATGATCAGTTTCTTTGGCTGTTCCGGCAACATGGTATGACCTCCGTATCTGTTTTGTATTGCATCATGGCCTCTTTTCAGACCATGATAGCACATCGGTTCGGTTTCGGCAAGCTGAACAGTTAAAGAGTGTAAAAGGCTGGAAACCATGGACAGGGAAAGGGTTGGCAGGATGGACCGGGAATCCTGTCCCCAACGGCTCATCGTGATCATACATGTATTGATGGACCTAAAAAAGACCATGACAGATGATATGATGATCATGTCAAAGGAACCAATACAGTCCCGCAGTATGAAAGGAGAATGAAACATGGAAAAGATATACTTTACGATTGCCGGAACAAATCATCATCACGGATCGGAATTCATGGAACCTGAAATGACGGTCATTCTGAAAAAAGAGCCGGACAATAAATATGATACTGAAGCTATCAGAGTGGAGATGGAAGGTCTCGGGCTGGTCGGGTATGTGGCGAACAGTACCCATACCAGGATCGGAGAAAGCCGGAGCGCAGGAAGGATCTACGACACGATTGGCAACACGGCAAGGGGGATCATCAGGTATGTATTGAACAATGGGGTACTTTGCGAATTGAAGCAGGAAGAGGAGGATCAATAAAATGGTTAAGCGGAGAGATACAAACAACAGAATCGAGGTTACCCGTCAGGAAGCGCTGATCTATATGAGAGCCGTGAAAGAGACACTGGAAACAGGAAAGACTGCCATTGTATGTCCGAAGTGCGGAGAACGTCTGATCGTTGTTGATGGTTTTCACTTTGGCTGTGCCAATGAGGACTGCGTCTGGGTCATCGCCAGACCGGCATGTTGACATGAATGAACCGGTTAAGGCCGGTTCATTTTTACGGTATATCTGCAGCATTCTTCGCGCCTGTAAAGGAAACGAAGGAAGATGACAGACAAATTCAGGAAAAGCACGAAATACACCAATGATGGTTTATTTCGTGCTTTTTTTGTGCTATAATTTTAAGGATTATGGAATTCCGGGAGGAATGAATGATGTTTGGCAAAATGATGAACAACTACTACTATGGAAAAAGCGGTAAGGGAGACTTTACCAAGGATGATCTGCCCACTACCCGGTGGCAGCTGTTCTGGGATACATTGAAGACCCGGTTGAGCGGACTGGTCCGCCTGAATCTGATGTATGCTCTGGTATGGCTTCCGACGATCATTGTGCTGATGATCTACATGTTTAACGCGGTCAGCGGACTGAACGTTTACGGCAGCATGGATCCGGAGACTCGTATAGCCACGATCCAGCAAGTGGTTCAGAATGAAGACGGCACTACCACGACACAAACGATCGAAACCGAAGTGGCGGGCAACTTTGGCGATTTCTTCTATTCGCTCAGTATACACTACCTGCTGATCCTGATCCCGTGCATCGCCATAACCGGTCCGGCTACCGCGGGTGTTGCCTATGTGACCAGAAACTGGTCAAGAGATGAACACGCGTTTATCTGGAGCGACTTCAAGGATGCGGTGAAAGACAACTGGAAACAGGCACTGCCCGTATCCCTGATTACCGGATGTGTACCGCTGGTCGGGTACATGTGCTGGGAATTCTACGGGGCTATGGCACTCAACAACACCCTTATGCTTGTACCACAGGTACTCAGCATCCTGCTTGTGATCCTCTGGGCTCTCAGCGTGACGTACATGTATCCCGTCATGGTGACTTATGAGCTGAAAATGAAGGGTGTATTGAAAAACTCCTTCCTGCTCGGAATCGCCAGACTCCCGATGAGCGTTGCGATACGCCTGCTGCATTGCCTGCCGGTCATCATCGCGTTCGTGATCGCGTGGTTCTTCAATGTTGATACCATGATCGTTGCATTGGTTCTGGCCGGCTACTATGTACTGATCGGATTCGCGCTGAGCCGCTTTGTTACGGCCAGCTATGCCAACGCGGTTTTCGATAAGTATATCAATTCCAAGATTGAAGGGGCAACAGTCAATCGCGGACTCCGTCAGGAAGATGACGAATCCGAAGATGAGGAAGAGGAGTGAGATCCGGAGGATTTCACAGGGCTTAGAGCTTAGGGCTTAGTAAAAGAAAACGGGTGTTTTCGCGCAGACAATAGGAGAGCATAATATGTATCAGGATTTTGCGGAGATCTATGATCTGCTGATGTCGAATGTGGATTACAATAACTGGGCGGATTACTATGTCCGGCTGTTATCCGTCTGCGGGATCCGGAACGGCAAGATCTGTGAATGCGCATGCGGGACCGGTTCACTCACTGTACCGCTATATCGTCACGGCTTTCATGTGACCGGGGTGGATCTGAGCCTTGAAATGCTGTGGCTAGCGGCGCAGAAGGCCAGAAAACAAGGAATCGCGATTCCATTTGTACAGCAGGATATGCGGCAGCTGAACCTGCATCGTCCTATGGACGCAGTACTTGCGACATGCGATGGAGTCAACTATCTGCTGACGGACGAAGACGCGCTGCGCTTCTTCCGCGCGGCATTCAACGCGTTGAGACCCGGCGGTGTACTTGTATTTGATGTCTCCACTCCGTATAAACTGCAGAATGTTCTTTGCGGTAACGGGATCCTCGCCGAAGATACCGAAAAAATCACCTATATGTGGCAGAATCGCTGGAATGAACGGAGCCAGACAGTGAGGATGGATCTCTGCTTTTTTGTACGGGAGGATGACGGCCGCTACCGCCGTATGGACGAAAGTCAGGAACAGCGCGCCTGGTCCGCGCAGAGTCTGAAAACATTGCTGAACAAGGCCGGATTCCATATGATCGCATTCTTCGGTGACAGAACACTGAATCAACCCGGTGAAAAAGAACAACGCTGGCATATAGTAGCGACACGGCCTGAAGAAGCCGCTGAGAAGGGAAATGACACGAATGAAAAACATGAATGACCGGATGCTTCAGATCGACCTGTGCGACGGTCAGGTCCGCGTTATGCTGTGCGAGACAACGCAGACTGTACAGAAGTGCGCGGATACACACAGGACCACCCCGGTATGCGCAGCCGCGCTCGGCAGGCTTATGACGGGTACGTGCATGCTGGGTATCATGATGAAGGGTGAAGATGAAAGCGTGACCGTGACCATCAAGGGCGGCGGTCCTATGGGAACGCTGTGCGCGGTGGCTGACCACGGGGATATCCGGGCGTATGCCGACGATCCGCAGGTGGACCTTCCGATCCGGGAAGACGGAAAACTTGACGTCGGAGGCGCAGTCGGACATGACGGCCGTATGAGCGTTGTGAAAGACCTCGGACTGAAAAAGAACTATATTGGCCAGACTGAACTCATCAACGGTGAGATCGCCATGGATTTCGCCAACTATTTCACTGTATCCGAGCAACAACCATCCCTGGTCGCGCTGGGAGTACTGGTCAACGGAGAAACCGTGCTGAAAGCCGGCGGATTACTGATCCAGCCTCTGCCGGGCTGCCCTGACGAGATCATTGATCAGCTGGAACTCCGCAGTCCCATGTTTGCTGATATCAGCCGGGAAATGACATTTGAGAACATTGAAGAACTGGCGGAAGGCTGGTTCCGCGGAATGAATCCAAAGGTACTGGAGGTTTCTCCCATCCGCTACCGCTGTACATGTTCAAGGGACAGAATGGCAAAAGCTCTGATATCCCTGGGGGAAAAAGATCTGCAATCCATCATTGATGACGATCAGGGTGCTGAACTCAGCTGCCAGTTCTGCCATGCAACACATCGCTTTACTACCGAACAGATCAAGGAAATGCTGATTGAAGCCGCAAAGAAGCCGGAGGAAGAAAAATGAAACTGAACTGTATCGACTTTGACGCTCATTTTGCCGATTTCGCGTCCAAATGGGTCGCGGAGCATCAGGGAGAGTATAAAAACTTTGATGAGATGGAAGAAGATATGCCGAAGGCATATATGGAATTTCTGAATACTCCGGCTCCCTGGCTGGAAATGGTCACTCCGGGATCTTACTTCACGCAGTTTGAGGATGCAAAAGATCTGGTGGACTGGTTGAATGCTTATTGCATTCAGGAAATCCCGGTTCCGGATATCCTTCTTGAACAGATCGTGAATGTCGGCCGCCCGTGTGAGAAACGGCTGACAGAATTGCTGAAAGAAGGAACCGCGCCTGAGGAAGCTATGATGACAGCAATCGGTTTGCTGCGTGAAATGAACAGTACATTGCCGAAAATGCTGTATATTGACTGGCAGCTGAACCGGAAAGCAGATGATGATGTCAGGGATAACGCGCTGGAGAGCCTGGTCGAGATGGGAGAGTCTGTTGTCCAGCCGATCATACAGGAACTGCCCAAGGCCAATGAAGCCGGACAGGAGGCTTTGCTCGAGGTACTCGCCAACTGGCCGGGACCGGAGCAAACTTACAGGCTGGCTGAAGAATTGTTTGTCAAGAATCACGCCAAACGCGCGCTGTTTGCCGGATATCTGGCCAAGATCGGGGATCCGCGGGCACTGCATGTGCTGATCGAAGCGGCACAGGATGAACAATGCAGTTATCTGACCTATATTGAGATACGGAATGCTATAGAGGAACTCGGAGGAGAATGCCCGGAACGCGTCTTTGACGATGATCCCGAATATGAAGCGCTGCGGGGACTTGACATGACCTGATCACCCGTATCAGCTGATCACAGGGGTCAACGGGAATGCAGGCAAAAAAGAAGTTGTTACCGGGCCTGAATGAAATATCTGCAGTCTTGTGTGATATTTATACCGGAGGTGGAATGTCATGGTGTGTACAAAATGCGGGGCAGAGACAGAAAAAGGATTGATCTGTTCTGTTTGCGGTACAGCTTTTGATCAGACCGCTGAAGGAAAAAAACCAAGCGTGGAAGATATCCGTCAGGGGAAGAGAGCCCGGGAAGCCGTGCTTGGGAGACAGATGAAACCGGAGACGGTTCCGGAACCCAAACGCCGCAGACGTGCCGGGGCGAGTCATGGAACAATCAACGGAACCGGCAGAATCAACAGTATGAACGGGGTAGCAGCTTCCGCACCGGAACAGACAGACAAAGAGACCGGTAAAAAGGGAAAAATGGAACCGGGGTATGACCGGATGCCGCGCTCGATTTACAGCGAAGAGTTTATGTCTGAAGAAGCCGCGGCAGAATATAACCGTTTACGCAGCGGAAAGAAACATAAGCACCATCTGGTAAACTGGGTCAAGGTCAGTCTGATCCTGTTCTGTGTGGCCGTTCTGATCGGAATCGGTATCTTTGTTTTCCTGAAATGGACGGATGAAGGACAACGCTTCCGCGCACGTATCGGTCTGGGAACCGAGGATCCGGGTGCACTCTGGTATGTGGGGGAAGAAAAGCTCGACAGCGGAGACATCAATGGGGCTATTGAATACTTTGAGAAAGCCAGTCAGATCGATCTGGAAAACGAACATGTCGATGTGGATGGTCTGCTTCTGCTGGGAAGCGCGTACGAAGCGGCAGGCGAGACGGACAAGGCGGCGGAACTCTATGAATATATCTATACAACCACGCCGTCACGTCCGGAGGCTTATGTCAATCATATCCGGATCCTGCTTGCAAGTGACAAGCCCGGAGACAATGCACGTGCCGGAGAACTGATGAAAACAGCCTATGATGCTACTGGCGAAAAGAGCTTTTATACACAACGTGACGACCTCCTTCCGGCACCGCCCGAAGTGGATCTGACCGCCGGTTACTATGAGACCAAGAAATATATCGCCATTACCAGCTATCAGGGATATGATGTTTACTACACGTTTGAGGATGATGTGGAACTGCCGGCCGGCGGGACGAAATTCACGGAACGTGTGTTCCTTGATGAGGGGATCCACAACCTCCGTGCGGTTGCGGTCAATGGAGAACTTGTCTCGGACGAACTGAAAGGTACCTACAAGATCATCATGCCGTCACCACAGGCCCCCAGATCCAACCTCGCACCTGCTACCTACAAGAACCGTCAGCAGGTGAGACTGAAGCCGGGTAAGGATAATATGGAAGATGACGACATCGTGATCTACTATACTATTGACGGCTCAGAACCGGATGCAGACAGCCCTGTCTATACCGGAGAACCCTTCTGGCTGCCGGGCGGGCGTGTTACTTTAAAAGCATATGCCGTTAACAAGTACGGTAAACTGAGCACAATGCTGGAGATCCTTTACAAGATCGAGGCAAAGCCTTATCCGCTTTCGGCATATACAAATGAGGATACCGCCAACAATCTGAAACTCTATTCCACGACCATGACGGAATTCCATAAGCGCTATGGAGAAGGGAACTCCATGGAAGAATTCCAAAGCGCGGAACTTGAAACAGACTGCCGAAAGTATACATATGACTGGGGATACGCCATAATGAGCCGCATCAAAAGCGGCTGGGTACTTGCAGAACTGTATTTCACATCGAACTTCACAGGCCCCAGAGGAACAGCGGTCGGTGATTCTGACAATTATGTAATCGGTAAATACCGCGACATGGGTCAGATTACCAGCCCGAGCGGAAATCGCGGATTGTACGAAACTGATGACGGCGACGGAAAAATCTGGCTCCAGGAAGACGGAACCAGTATCATCCGGTATAAATGCAAGGCAACCGACGGACATAAGTGGCAACTGGAGTATTATGTCAGCACGGGTGGCACGGTATATGCAATCGACATGAAGTATATACCGTGAGAACTGCCTCAACGATATTGATCAGGACAGTAAGGTCCGGTTTGCGGTATGAACAGCGCCATCAGATGCATGTGAGACTCGAAAGAAAAGAGCTGATTGCAAATGGAACAGAAGAGAATCAGGATATTTGACACGACACTGCGGGACGGGGAACAAACCCCCGGCGTGTCCTTTCATTTGCAGGAGAAACTGGAAATCGCAAAGTCCATGGAAGAGATGGGCATCGATATTATTGAAGGCGGATTCGCCGCCTCTTCCAAAGGCGATTTTCAGGCAATCAGTGCAATCGCTTCGGTAGTGAGAAACAGCACAGTATGCTCATTGGCCAGATGCATTCCGGCGGATATTGAGGCAGCCTCGGAAGCACTCAAGGGAGCAGCGTCAGGGCGGATCCATGTCTTTATCGCTACCAGCCCGATCCATATGGCCCATAAACTGAACATGAAACCGGAAGAAGTGATCGAGAGTACCCGTATATCTGTCCGGCAGGCCAGAAATCTTTGCGGAGACGTACAGTTCTCCTGCGAGGATGCTACCCGAAGTGACCGGGAATTCCTGTACCGCATTGTTGAGACGGCAATCCGCGAAGGCGCCACGACCATCAATCTGCCGGATACGGTGGGATATGCCACCGTATCTGAATATGGCAATCTGTTTACCGATATATTGGAACATGTACCCGGAGCTGACCGGATCACCCTGGCATGCCACTGCCATAATGACCTTGGTCTGGCTACCGCGAGCTCCATTGAAGCAGTCATGCACGGAGTACAGCAGGTTGACTGCACCGTTAACGGGCTGGGCGAACGAGCGGGAAACGCAGCTCTGGAAGAAGTAGTGATGGGACTCAGAACCAGAAGTGATTATTATCCTTATACCACCGGGGTGGATATCCACGGAATCCATCATATCAGCCGTATGATTGCCAACCTGAGCGGTATTGAACCTGCAGCGAACAAGCCGGTTGTCGGCGGAAATGCTTTCCGCCACGCCAGCGGGATCCATCAGCACGGAATGCTTCGTGACAGCGCCACCTACGAGATCATGGATCCCGAGGCACTGGGAATTCCCAAACAGAGTCTTGCTCTCGGAAAGCTCAGCGGGAGGCATGCACTGGCAGACCGGGCGCGGCAGCTTGGTTTCCAACTGGACGATGAAGCGCTGGAATCTGCTTTTGGGAAGTTCAAGGAATTGGCGGATCGTAAGAAAGAGATTACTGACCGGGATATCCTGGCAATTCTGCGTGAACAGAAACATACCACAGAAAATGTATACAAACTCTTCGCGTTCCAGATCTTTTCAGGAAACCGCATGACTTCAACCGCTACCGTTACGCTGGAAAAAGACGGTGAAACCGTGACACGGGCGGCTTGTGGCGACGGACCTGTAGAAGCATGTTTCAATGCGGTGGATACAATCATCGGGATGCCATGCAAATTGGAAAGCTACAATCTGAAAGCTGTGACAGAAGGTCAGGATGCTCTGGGTGAGGTCACGGTACGTGTGACCAACGGGGAGGAAAGCATGCTGGGACGCGGCGTATCCACAGACGTACTGGAAGCCAGCTGTCTGGCTTACATCAACGCGGTCAACCGACTGCTGCAGTATAAACTGTAAGCAACCTGACGATGAATGATGCAGGATCTGAATTTCCAACAATTTTATAAACAATGGTGCCTGAATGGCACCATTTTCTATTGCAAAGAAAAGAACAGAGATGTATAATTCTATTGCATGAAAACGCTTACATGAGAGGAGAACCGCTTTGAATATCTATGATATTGCCAAGCATGCGGGAGTTTCCATCGCAACTGTGTCACGAGTACTGAACAACAACGTTCACGTCAGTGAGACCACGAGGGAAAAAGTGCTTGCAGTCATGAATGAAAGCAGGTATGTTCCGAACGCGTTTGCCCGCGGTCTTGGACTGAACAGTATGAAGACTGTCGGGCTCGTATGTCCTGACGCCGGGGATCCGTATCTTTCGGAAGCCATCAATTGCCTGGAAAGCGATTTCCGTGAACATGGGTATAACTGCCTGCTGATCTGTACAGGTCACGATCAGGAAGGGCGCCGTGAGGGTGTACAGAAAGTACTGGACCGGCATGTTGACAGCATGGTTCTGATGGGCTCCTCGTTTATAGAGGAAAGACCGGATGACAATCTCTATTTGAAGGAAGCAGGCAAAAGAGTGCCTGTCTTTGTCCTGAACGGAAGCTATCAGGCAAAAGGCGTTTACGGAGTTGTATGCAATGACCGCAAGGCCATGGAGGAAGCAACCGGATATCTGCTGAAAAACGGTCGGAAGAGGATATTGTTCCTGTATCACAGTATGAATAATTCCGGAACACGGAAGCTGAACGGATATAAAGATGCTCTGAAAAAAGCCGGAATCGGATTTAACGATGAACTTTGCGTGCACGCGGAACGAAATGAAAAGTGCTTTGAAAACGTGCATGAGGCGCTTGCACGGCTCGATCAGCAGGGTGTCACATACGACGCGATCCTGACAACAGAAGATATTCTGGCTGTTGGCGTGCTGAAGTATGCGTCAGAAACCGGAAAAAGGATCCCGGACGAACTAATGGTGATAGGCTGCAACAATTCTCTGCTCTCAAGGTGCACCGAACCGGAACTGAGCACCATTGACAATAAGGTCAATCTGCTTTGCAAATGCATCGTGGAAAATCTGATTGACGTCATGGAAGGCGAAGAAAGACCTTCACTGACAAGTTTTGACGCGGATCTGGTTCTCAGAAGGACGACAGGGGAACAACCGAAATAATCAATGTCACAACAGAGCAAAACAACTTAAATATAAAAAACTTTTCAATATGAGGAGGATTGCTGTATGAAACCTTTTATGAATGATGAATTCCTGCTGAACACTGAAACTGCAAAGATCCTTTTTGACGCTTGCCGTGGACTGCCGATCATCGACTACCATTGCCATATCTCACCCAAGGAGATCTGGGAAGACAGAAAGTTTGAAAATATCACACAGGTGTGGCTGGGAGGCGACCACTACAAATGGCGGCTTATGCGCTGTGCCGGTGTGGATGAGAAATACATCACCGGGGATGCTGACGACCACGAGAAGTTCCTTGCCTGGGCAAAAGTGCTCGGGAAAGCGATCGGAAATCCTCTTTACCACTGGAGTCATCTGGAACTGCAGCGTTTTTTCGGCTATAACGGTAACCTGAATGAAAAGACGGCGGAAGAAGTATGGACACTGGTCAATAAACGTCTTCAGGAACCGGGTTTCGGCGCAAGACAGATGATCACCATGAGCAATGTGGATACCTTGTGTACTACGGATGATCCGGTGGATTCACTGGAATGGCATGAGAAGATCGCGTCGGATGAATCCTTCAGCACAAAGGTCCTTCCTGCCTGGCGCCCTGACAAGGCCATGAATATCGAAAAAGAGAGTTATATCGACTATCTGAATACATTGGGTAAGGTATCCGGACAGGAAATCAAAAGCTTTGACGACCTGAAGAAAGCGCTGAAGATACGGCTGGACCATTTCGCTGCACACGGGTGCAAACTGAGCGATCACGCACTGAACTATGTCATGTGCGCACCGGCAGATGATCAGGAAATCGCGGAGATCTTTGAAAGGAGACTTCAGGGACAGATCCCTGACAATGAGGAACAGGCCAAATTCAGAACAGCATTTCTGCTGCACATGGCGGGCGAGTATACACGCAGAAACTGGACAATGCAGCTGCACTACGGATGCCGGCGCGACAATAACCTGAGCATGTTTGAAAAGCTCGGTCCCGATACGGGATATGATACCATCGACAATCATACACCGCTGGCCGAGGCTGCCGCTTTCCTCGGACTGCTTGAAAAAGCAGGTAACCTCCCCAAAACGATCTTGTACAGTCTGAATCCCGCGGATAATCCCGGAATCGATACGCTGTGCGGATGCTTCCAGAACAGCGAAGCTGTATGCAAGATCCAGCACGGCAGCGCCTGGTGGTTTAATGATACCTTCCAGGGAATGACGGATCAGCTGACCAGTTTCGCGAACCTGGGCTATCTGGCCGGATTTGTCGGAATGCTGACGGACAGCAGAAGCTTCCTGAGTTATCCCAGACATGAATACTTCCGCAGGATCCTGTGCAGGCTGCTGGGTGAATGGGTGGAAGACGGACGGTATCCGGCGGATATGGAGACGCTGAAAGAAATTGTTTGCGGAATCAGCTATGAAAACGCAAGGAATTACTTCGGGTTTTGACGAAATAATATAAGTCGTTTATTCGGGAGTCACTGACAACTGTCAGATGAAATCTGAATGGGAACAAAGTACAGATGATTATCATTTTGGAGGTTAGGGATATATGAACAAGCAATGGATCATGGACGGGAACTCCGTACTCGGAATCGAATTCGGCTCCACCAGAATCAAAGCGGTCCTGATTGGCCCGGATCATTCTGTGCTGGCTTCAGGGAGTCATGAATGGGAAAATGATCTGGTGGATGGTATCTGGACATACAGTCAGGAAGCCATCATCACCGGACTGCAGTCCTGCTATGCTGATCTGAAGAAGAATGTGAAGAACGAATACGGTCTGACTCTGAAGAAATTCAAAGCCATGGGCTTCAGTGCCATGATGCATGGCTATCTGCCTTTCAACGGATATATGGAACTGCTGGTTCCTTTCCGTACATGGCGGAACACAATCACCGGCGAGGCTGCCGAAAAACTGACTGCGCTGTTTGATTTCAATATGCCTCAGCGCTGGAGTCTGAGTCATCTGTATCAGGCGATCCTGAATGACGAGAAGCATGTACCCGAAGTTAAATTCATCACCACGCTTGCCGGTTGGATCCATTATCTGCTGACAGGTGAAAAGGTACTGGGTGTGGGTGATGCCAGCGGCATCATGCCAATCGACAGCAAGACCATGGATTACGACGCGGGCATGGTTGAAAAATTCGATCAACTGATTGCTGATCGCGGATTCAGCTGGAAATTGAAGGAAATCCTGCCCAAGGTTCTGGTTGCGGGTGAAAACGCCGGTAACCTGACACCCGAAGGAGCTATGCTGCTGGACCCCGAAGGCGATCTGGAGTCCGGATGCCCGCTTTGCCCGCCTGAAGGCGATGCCGGCACAGGCATGGCTGCCACCAACAGTGTCCGCGTGCGTACAGGCAATGTCAGCGCAGGTACATCCATCTTCAGTATGATCGTACTTGAGAAGCCCATGAGCAAAGTCTATCCGGAAATTGATATGGTAACCACTCCCACCGGTATGCCGGTCGGCATGGTCCACTGCAACAGCTGTACCAGTGATATCAATGCCTGGGTTGGTCTGTTCCGTGAGTTTGCCGCACTGATGGGCGTGAAAACCGACGCGAACGAAGTATATACAAAACTGTTCAAAAAAGCGATGGAAGGCGAGAAGGACTGCGGTGGACTGGTATCCTTCAACTATTTCGCGGGTGAACCTGTAACAGGTCTGGGTGAAGGACGTCCGATGCTCATCCGTATGCCCGATGCTGAAATGAACATCGCGAATTTCATGCGTACCCAGATTTATGCTTCCATGGAGACCCTCAAGGTCGGCATGGAGATCATGAACCGCGAAAATGTAGCCATTGATTGCGTATATGGGCATGGCGGACTGTTCAAAACCGAGGGTGTCGGCCAGAATCTGCTGGCGGCCGCGATCCACGCCCCTGTAACCGTCATGGAAACAGCCGGTGAGGGAGGAGCCTGGGGTATCGCGTTGCTGGCGGCCTATTCCGTCAATAAGGATGGAGAGACTCTGGAAGACTATCTGGATCAGAAAGTGTTCGGCGGCATGAAGAAGATCACTGTTGCACCGGATCCGGAAGATGAAAAAGGCTTTGATGACTATATCGCCAGATTTGAAAAATGTATTCCCGCCCAGAAAGCGGCAGTGGAAGGACTCAGATAAACACACAGATTTATTGACTCCGCCGGCCGGAACGTCGGCGGAGTTTTGTCTTGAATGTCAGGAGGAAATATTATGCCAAGCAAGAATCATATCAAGGAACTTCAGGAAGTATCCAACCGAATCTATGAATTTGCCGCCACGGAGATCACCGGATACTGCGAGAAACGGTACGGCGGAGTACAAAAGGACACTGGGACGGAACAGATGGAAGATTTTCGGATCATTGCAGATGAAGTCTGCGCGTATCTCATGGGAAACGCACTGGCCATGGTGGATGACTCCTGTTTTGAAGAGGATCTGCAGACCGTAAGCGGACATATCCGTCAGGTGAGAGATTACGTTGTGAATATGCAGCACGGCTAACAGAGGCAGCAGACGAGAGAGGCAACAGAGACAGCAGGAGAGCAAAATGTGCGGAAGATTCTATATTGACGAAGATGGGGATATAACCCCGTGGATCGAGGAAGCAAACCGGAAGCAGATGTCGTTGACGGGGGAGATGACGGTCCATGCCGGCGAGATCCTGCCATCCTCTGCCGTGGTGACTGTAGCCAGAGGAAAAAAAGAACCGCGGTCAGTCTTTCCAATGATCTGGGGATATCAATCACTCGGAGATAAACGACTTCTCATTAACGCACGGAGCGAAACAGCCGCTGAAAGACCTCTTTTCAGGGATTCATTCAGAGAAAGAAGATGTCTGCTGCCGGCAAGTCATTACTTTGAGTGGGAGCATACAGCTGAAGGAAAGAAAAACAAGTACGCAATCCGGCCGGAAACCCCTGGAACGGCGTGGCTGGCAGGACTGTACCGTTTTTCTCCCGGTCAGATACTGCCGCAATGCATCATCCTGACACGCGAACCGGAGGAAGATATCCTGTTTATTCATAACCGGATGCCCGTCATTCTGACGGCAGAACAAGCCGATGAATGGATCAGTCCCGATACAGACGCGGCGCGTTTACTCGCGAAAAACAGCATGAAAATGAAGTGGAAGATTGCCGAATAGGAGAGAATGAAGATCCTGTGACGCAGATGCCCGGTGACAGATAATGATGAAAAGCAAGGAAGAATTGCGGCAGGAACTGAAAAAGTGGTATGCGGAGCTGCCTGAGGAAGAGAATCACAGGAGAAGTGAAATCCTGCGGCGCAGAATCCTGAAGGAAGAGGAATTTCGTAAAGCAAATACCATCTTTTGCTATGTTTCCATGAAAAAAGAGCCGGATACACGGCGATTGATGACTGATATCCTGACAGCCGGGAAACGGCTGCTGGTTCCGAGATGCATCGGGGAAGGAATCATGGAAGCAGTGGAAATCCGTTCGACAGACGAATTGATTCCCGGGAAATACGGGATCCCGGAGCCCACCCGGGAAAGCCCGGCTGCGGCCCCCGGGAGTATTGACCTGATGATCATACCTGCCCTGGCAGTGAATAAAAACGGATACCGGATCGGCAAAGGTAAAGGCTATTATGATCGCTTCGCGGTTACCACAAAAGCTACACGATGGGTCCTGAGTTTCCGGGAAATTGAATTTGCCGAGGAAATATTCGATGCTGCCGGAGAGAAGGTTTTCGTCGAACCTGACCAGGAAACTGCAGAAAAGTATTGATCGCCTGATTTCTGTTAAATCACCTGACGGCAGGAGCTGAATAAAAGAAAAAGAGCTTTTTCAGCTCTTTTTCTTTTTGATCAGTTCCGAATAACGATTCAAAACACGATCCATGATGTCGTTCCAGGCTTCCGGAATGGTATCGCGGGCTTTTGCACCTGTTTCTTTCAATGTGGGAAGCGCGTCCCACATCTGCAGCGCGATGTCTTCCGGAGTGTTTTCACAGAGATAACCGTTTTCACCATGAATCACACCCTCAGCGGTACACGAACCACGGACCAGCAGCGGAGGAGTACCCATCGTGGCTGCTTCACGGACAACCATACTGGCGTTGTCATAGATGGACGGAAAAACCAATAAGTCCGCACGGTCATATATCGCATGCAGGATGTCCTGGTTACCGATGAAACCAATGAAGTGAACACAATGCTCAAGCGAATATTCGCTGATCTTTTTCTTGAAATAATTGAGGTCCGCTCCCTGACCGGCAAGAAGCATTTCATAATCGTGCCCCTGTTCGTGAAGGATCCGGCATGCTTCAATAATGTTATCGATATTTTTCTTGTGGTCGATCTGACCGACAAAGAGGTAAACGGGGACACCATCACGTATCGTAAAGTTTTTAAGACATTCATCGATACGCTCACGTGAAATATCGTAGGGGTCGGTACCGTTGGGCATGATTACAATCGGACCTTTATAACCGTAATCCTGCAGGACCTTCTTTGTACCTTCGTTTAATGTCCAGACCTCGTCACAGGTATTGTAAAATGAAATGATATATTTGACCGCCAGATTGGAAAGAGCCTTTGAATGCGTGATCCGATAGAAATCATCATAATACTTGCTGTGAAATGTAGAAACAAGCGGGATTCCCTGCTTGCGCGCAACAGCACGGGCGGCTCTTCCGGCAAGAAACGGTCCATGAGCATGAACGATATCCAACTGCATCTTATACAGCTTATGCAGGAAGACAGGAGAGATGTTCGGGAAACCGGCGCTGTATGGTTGCGAAGGAATCGGAATCCCATGATACAGTACAGCGGGCACAGGAGCCTTATAATCTCTGTAACGTGGATTGCTGGGCGCGATATAGAAGCTTTCATGACCGGCTTTTATCTGCGTTTTGCAATAAGCGAGCATGACTTTGCCAACACCGTCAATCATGGGGGGATAGGTTTCACAAAACTGACCGATCTTCATAACTTCCTCCGGACGCGTATGTGAGACGCGTGATGATAACAATAACAGGTAATGAATGACAATTTACTTCAGGTAGCGGTTAACGGGCTTCGGTGTTTTTCCGGAACGTCTGCGACGGTTTTTCAGCAGTTTGCGCAGGATCAGGATCAAAATGACTAAACCCGCGACGGGGAAGACCAGCTGCAGAATGAAATTACTGTTCAAAGGCGGAAACGGGTTCGGATCTTCTTCGGTTTCCCGGACGATCTGTTCCAATGACTTCGGAGCATTTTCACGCCGCTGGATGGTTCGCGATGCAGTCAGAATATTGACTGACGGTTCTCCGGTTTCCGGGTAATATGTCAGGATACCGATCTGTTCGCCGGCTTGAATGGGAGCGACAAAATCCCGTGTGTACTGAATCAGAACAGTTCCCTGAAGGTCGTTCGCCATTCGCTGAATCTCCTGCTTCGTAGCAGTGATCCGGATATCATTGCCCGGATCGGCAGGTGAGCAAATCAGCTTCAGTCTGCCCCGATTTGAATCTGAAGTAGAATAATTACTGGTTTCGATTGTAATCGGGTTCATGTCGAATAATTGGGACGGTGTTACGGACATATACTGTGAGAAACCGTAATCCATCAGCTTGATGGTGTCCGCCCAACGGGCTTTCTGACCGGTAAAAAGCACAACGGAAATCAATTCCACGTCGTCTTTCATGGCAGAACCGACAAAACAATATCCGGCCATGGAATGGGAACCTGTTTTGATACCGGTTGCATACTGATAATAATACTTGTTTGGTTTCTCTTCGGTTCCGGTAAGCATATATTCAGTTTTGGTCGTGATCGTTCTGGCACGTTGCTTGTTCGTTTTGGGAATGGTCCAGGAAGTTGTGCCGACAATCTCACGGAAGATCTCGTTCTTCATGGCTTCACGCGCAATCAGCGACATATCATAGGCGGTGGTATAGTGATTATCGTCATGATAGCCATGAGCATTGACAAAATGAGTATTCTGACATCCGAAAACAGCCGCAGTACGGTTCATGAGATCCACGAAAGCCGGTACGGAACCGGAAACAGTCTCGGCAATCACATTGGCTCCGTCATTTCCGGAAAGCATCATGGTCCCATACAGAACATCCCGAAAAGAAATCTCCTCTCCGACAACGAGACCCATGACGGAAGAGTCTTCGGGGATCATCAGCGCTGTTTCGCTGACAGTCACTTTCTGATCCAGATCGTCAACGAACATGATGCCCAGAAGTACAGTCAGGATCTTGGTGGTGGAGGCGGGATACCGGAGGCTGACAGCATCCTTTTCAAAAATGACTTCACCCGTATCAGCGGTGATGAGGATCGCGGACGCACCGTACAGCTGCTCGGGTTCAAGAAGCTCCGGATGCTCGGGATCGTACGGACTGGCATCCGGTGAAAGAGTTGGCTGGGGGATCTCTTCAGCAAAGGCAGGAAGGATAGCAGTCAGCAACAGAATAAAGCAGAGAAAGACCGACAGGGTCCTCCTGACAAAGCTCATTCAATCCCTCCTTTCCGTACTGATGAGCAGATCAACACCGGTCATGATTCATAAACAGTTACGGATCCGAACGGATCCAAACCCGTAAATTCAACATTGTATTATAACATAATAATAATATATTGTCATCTGTTGCCTTGACTGAAGCATTGCGTGTCTTTATAATAAAAATGGGTTTTTGTGTACCCGGTCAGGAGGAAATCGGAATGAAATTAGGTATCGTGGGTCTGCCCAATGTTGGAAAAAGCACCCTGTTCAATGCAATTACAAAAGCCGGTGCCCAGGCGGCCAATTATCCGTTCTGCACCATCGAACCCAATACGGGCATGGTACTGGTGCCGGACCATCGTCTGGATGTGCTGGCAGAAATGTATCATCCCAAGAAAGTGACTCCCACTACGATAGAGTTTGTGGATATTGCCGGCCTGGTCAAAGGCGCAAGCCGCGGAGAAGGTCTGGGGAACAAGTTTCTGAGCCATATCCGTGAAGTCGATGCTATCGTGCATGTTGTACGCTGTTTTGAAGACGATAACATTATCCATGTGGACGGTTCCGTTGATCCCTCCCGGGATATCGAGACCATCAATCTGGAACTGATCTTTGCTGACATGGAAACTGTTGAAAAAAGGAAGGAAAAAGCCGTCCGGAATTTCCGCGGAGGCGACAAGAAGAGCGGAGCTGAAGCCGAACTGGCGGAGAAGGTCTGGGCTCATCTGGAATCCGGAAAACCTGCGCGTACCTATCCGGCAACGGAAGACGAAAAGGAAATCATGGACGGTTGGTTCCTGCTGACGACCAAACCGGTCATCTATGCCGCGAATATCGCGGAGGATGATATCGGTACCGATCCGGCGAATATCCCGGGACTGGATAAAGTTCAGGAAATCGCGAAGGAAGAGAATGCTGAAATCATTGTGATATCCGCTGCCATCGAAGAAGAGATCGCGCAGATGTCTCCGGAAGAAAAAGATGAATTTCTGCAGGATCTTGGAATCGGACAAAGCGGTCTGGACCGGCTGATCACTGCGTGTTACCGTTTGCTCGGACTGATCTCTTTCCTGACCGCCGGAGCGGATGAATGCCGCGCATGGACTGTGACAGAAGGAACAAAAGCGCCGAAGGCAGCCGGAAAGATCCATACGGATATTGAAAAAGGTTTCATCCGGGCTGAAATCGTTGCCTACGAGACACTGATCGCCAACGGAAGCATGGCTGCCTGCAAGGAAAAAGGTCTGGTACGCAGTGAAGGAAAAGAATATGTCATGAAGGATGGAGACGTGACCTACTTCCTGTTCAACCGCTGATCGGAGGAATACAGAATGAGCCGTTTGAAATATGTGATGGACCGGGCTGCCAAGATGGACTGGAAAGCCATGTGGAAGACCACCGGACTGCTGAAGAAAAGAAGCGGAAAAGGCCGTGTGTGGCTGATGACCGACATGCTGAAATGCGCCGTAAAGTACAATGCCGGATATGTGGACTACAAGATCGCGGCAATGTACAAGCTCAATGATGCACAGCGAAAAACGGTGATTACCCGCGGTATTTCCAACGATATCGTGCGGCGCATGAATGACAGGGAATACTGGCATTTCTTTGATGACAAAACGGAATTCAATGAAACATTCAAAGAATGGATACCGAGAAAGTGGCTGCTGATCAACGAAGATACTGATCCTGCCGAACTTGAGGAGCTGTACCGTCACCGTGAACATCTTATCGGCAAACCGCTTGAAGGTTCCAGCGGTCAGGGCATTCAGAAATACACGGAAGAAAGCTGGAAGGATGGCCCTGAGGCGTTCAAGCAGATCCTGCTGAAGGACGGAATCGGGATCCTGGAAGAAATCGTTGTACAGCACGACAAGATGGCTGCGATGTGTCCGACATCCGTCAATACCTGCCGTATCGCGACCTTGCTGGGTGACAAGCAGCAGGGCATCGTCTATGCGTTCCTGCGCATCGGTAACGGAAAGGTTATGGATAACGTAGACTGCGGCGGAATGGCTGCCCGTATCGATCTGAATTCCGGACGACTGCTGACGGTCGGGGCGGATAAACAGGGAAATACCTTCACACGTCATCCCATGACCGATACTTCCATTATCGGCTTTACAATTCCTTATTGGGAAGAAGCAAAACAGATGTGTCTTGATGCGGCACAGAAGATCCCGCAGATGCGGTTTGTGGCCTGGGATGTGGCTATCACACCGGACGGACCTACCTTCATCGAAGGAAACAGCTTCCCAAGCCATGCCATTCCACAGTTCGCCGCCCATTATCCGGATGGGATCGGCATTCTGCCTGAATTTGAAAAATTCATTGATCTGTGGTGAATATGATGCGCAAAATAATCATATGGTTTATGGTTCTCAGCCTGCTTGGATGTGCCGTCACCGCCTTTGCGGAGAATGATGAGGACATTCTGATCGAATCCGTGCTGCTGGATGAAGATGGCGAGGAAGTCCTGTATGAAATACCGGCGGAGGAAGAACATACACCCCGGGATGAATGGATCGACAGGATCGTTTCGCTCGCGGAAAAGAAATATACCGAGGCAAACGGAAAAGCCAAACGCGCTCATTACTCTTCAGATATCTATGTTTGCAAGAATTTTACGGTATATTTGTTCCGGGAGACCCGCGATGATTTCCGGATGGCGGAATATCCGGATGTGCAGCTGAAGATTCCGAACAATCTTGAGCCGAAAAAGTGCAAGCCATATTATTACGGGATATTCTGGGAGGATATTCCCGCAGAAAAGGGAAATCCGTTTTATGTCGCGGATCAGTTCCTGTACGATTCCGAACTCAGCTATGACGAAAATCTGGAACTGGCGAAAGCTTTTATGAGAAACGCTCAGCGCGGGGACTACTTCCAGATGTCAGCGGATTATGCCTCCGGAGTGGGGGCACACAGCGCAATCATGCTGGATTACGACGCGCAGACCGATGAGATCCACTGGATGGACAGCAATATGCGCGGAAAGAAGATCGACGGGATCCGCTACGGCTATGTACAGTTCGACGAGGTCAAAAGTGCTGAGTGGTGGGCAAAGGCTTTCTGCCATAAAAAACGCGGGGCGACGCTGTACCGGCTGAGAGACGACATTATTTTTGCGTCGGAGACGCAAAAATAGATTTTGAATTATGAATGCTAAATGATGAATTTCAGTTTGTAAAAGTTGCTGAAATGAGTAAAATAATGCTTGCAATATGCGAAGAGGCTATGTTATAATACGCTTTGTGTTATGCGGACGGTCCGCTGGCCGGGGGTTAATCCGTTTCCGTTCGGACGCGGGAACCGGCTCATGAACGTCTAAGAGGGAAGGAGGCACATCACTATGAATGAAATCATCCGCTCCATCGAAGCAAAGCAGATCCGTAACGATCGTCCCCAGTTCAACGTTGGCGACACCCTGCGTGTGTGGGTCAAGGTTGTTGAAGGTACCCGTGAACGTCTGCAGGCTTTTGAAGGCACTGTGATCGCCAAGCGCAACGGCGGCGTGCGTGAAACTTTCACCGTCCGTCGTGTATCTTACGGTATCGGCGTAGAACGTACGTTCCCGCTGAACAGCCCCCGCGTCGACAAGATCGAAGTGATCCGTCGCGGTAAGGTCCGTCGCGCCAAGCTGTACTACCTGCGTACCCGTCAGGGCAAGGCTGCTAAAATCAAGGAGATCAAGCGCGTGTAATGTGCCGTGCAAAGGGGCTTGCGTAAGCGGCCCCTTTTTACATTCATGAAAGGAATGACTGAAATGTTGAAACATACCATGACGATAGCAGGGCTCGAACGGCAACTTCCAATCTGCCGTGTAACGGACGATCTGTATATTGGTGCCTTTGTAATCTTTGGTGATTGCGAACTGACAGAGGCATGTGCCCGTGAACTGCTGGCTAAGGCGCCCGAGTATGATTACATCATCACAGCTGAGAGCAAGGGCATCCCGCTGGCATATGAAATGGCAAGACAGGCCGGCGATGAAAAATGGCTGCTGGCCCGTAAAGCTCCCAAACTGTATATGACTGATGTTTTCGGCGTGGAAGTCAAGAGCATCACTACTTCCAATGTCCAGCATCTGTATCTGGACGGTGAAGACAAGGCACTCATGAACGGTAAGAAGATCCTGATCGTTGACGATGTGATCTCCACCGGAGAGAGCCTGAAGGCCCTGGAAGAACTGGTAAAGCAGGCCGGCGGTATCATTGCCGGAAAGATGACCATCCTGGCAGAAGGCGATGCGCAGGAACGGGACGATATCGTTTATCTGGAAAAACTGCCGCTGTTCAATTCCAAGGGAGAAATCATCGGCTAAGCGATTACGGCTCCGGTCGTACCAGATCGTGAGATGAGTTCGCAAAAATAAATGATTCGGACCGCACACGGTTTATTGGATCATGTCAGAAACGCTGTACGAAAGTGCGGCGTTTTTTTGTGGCGTTATTTGGGGTTTTATGATAAAATAAAATGATTTAGTATGTCATTATGGAGGCCTGTAACAGAGATGGAAAGATTTGATGAAAAGATCGAGATCATGCTGGAAAAAGTTCAGAAGGCACCCAGATATACAGGCGGCGAGATGAACACAGACATCAAAAAATGGGATGAATGTCCGCTGCATTTTGCGTTCTGCTTTCCCGACACCTATGAAGTGGGTATGAGCCATCTGGGCATGAAGATCCTGTACGGTCTGATCAATCGTGAAGAATACAGCCTTTGCGAACGAGTTTTCATGCCCTGGGTGGACATGATGGAACTGATGGAGCAGGAAAATGTGCCGCTGTTTTCTCTTGAAAGCAGGACACCGCTTGATCAGTTTGAAGTTGTGGGCTTCACTCTGCAGTATGAAATGAGTTATTCCAACATTCTGGCCATGCTGAAGATGAGCCGGATCCCGCTGCTTGGTACTGACCGGACCGAGAAGGACCCTATCGTCGTGGCCGGAGGTCCCTGCGCATTCAATCCGGAACCGCTGGCAGACTTTATCGACGCCTTTATGATCGGTGACGGTGAGGAAGTCATGCTGGAACTGAATAAAGCGATCCTCAGAAGAAAGACAGAAGGATTGACACGTGAAGAATGTCTGAGGGAATTGAGCCATATTCCCGGTGTTTATGTGCCGAGCCTGTATGAAGTGAGCTATCACGAAGACGGTACCATCGCTTCCTTTGCACCGAAATACGAAGATGTGCCGGCCACAGTGACCAAGTGCATTGTGACGGATATGAATACTGCCTACTATCCGGAGGAGATCCCGGTTCCGTATACGGAACTGGTGTTTGACCGGATCATGCTGGAAATCATGCGCGGATGCAGCCGCGGCTGCCGCTTCTGCCAGGCCGGGATGCTCTATCGCCCCGTACGGGAACGCAGTCTGGAGCGCCTGATTGAACTGGCTGAAAAGCTGGAACACGCCACGGGTTATGAAGAAATCAGCCTCAGCAGCCTTTCCAGCGGCGATTACAGCTGTCTGCCGGAATTGATCAGGGAACTGATGAAACGCATGAAGGACCAGCGGGTATCCATCTCTTTGCCAAGTCTGCGTCTCGACAGCGTACTGAAAGAAGCTCTCGATGAAACCCAGCAGGTCAAGAAGACCTCTCTGACTTTCGCACCGGAAGCCGGAACCCAGCGCCTCAGGGATGCCATCAACAAGGGAGTTACAGAGGAAGATCTGCTCGAAAAGGTCCGCGATGCTTTCAACGGCGGGTGGAGCAGTGTGAAGCTGTATTTCATGGACGGACTGCCGACAGAAACCGAGGCCGATCTGGATGGTATCGGTGATCTTGCACGGAAAGTGGTCGGAGAATATTTCCACGTGCCGAAAACAGTACGTGCCCCGGGACTCCGCGTTACGGTGAGCGCCAGTACATTCGTACCAAAGCCCTTCACACCGTTCCAGTGGGCTGCACAGGATACGATGGAAACGGTGATCGAAAAGCAGAATTATCTCAAGAAAGTGCTGCAGATCAAAGGCGTGAATTTCAACTGGCACGCGCCGGATCTGAGTATGCTGGAAGCCTGCTTTGCCCGCGGTGACCGCAGAATGGGACAGGTACTCCTGAAGGCTTTTGAAAAAGGATGCATTCTGGACGGATGGTCCGAACAGTTCAAGTTTGATTCCTGGCTGGAAGCATTCAGGGATTGTGGGTTGGATTATCACTTTTATGCAAACCGTGAACGGGCAAAAGATGAGATCCTGCCATGGGATTTCATTGATTGCGGTGTGACGAGGGCTTTCCTCTGGAAGGAAAAGGAACGCAGCGAACGCGCCGAGACAACAAAGGATTGCCGTCTGGGCTGCAACGGATGCGGATTACAGCGTTTCAAGGGGGTATGCGACCATGCGTGTGATCGCGATATTTGAAAAATCACAAAGGATCCGGCACATCGGACATCTGGATATTCAGAGGTTTGTACAGCGCGGTTTACGGCGCAGCGGTCTTCCGGTAGCCTATTCAAAAGGATTCAGTCCGCATATCCTGGTCACCTTTGCTTCAGCTCTGGCTACAGGAGCATGGGGTGATCACGAAATCATGGATGTGACAATGGAACAGGATGTTACGGCAGAAGTGTTTATTGAAAAAATGAATCGGGCCATGCCTCCGGAGATGCAGATATCAGAGGCTAAAACAGTTGATGATAAACATCCGGCCATGATGGCTACGCTGACAGCCGCAGAATATGACATTACTGTATGCGATCATTCTGTGACGGAAAAGCTGGAAAAAGCCGCAGCTGAACTGCTGGCTCTGGATGAAGTGACGGCGGTCAGGAAAACCAAAAGCGGCATGAAAGAATGCAATATCCGTCCGCTGATCCATGAACTGAACGTTCACGGGGATAGTATTCACTGTGTGATGCGGCTGACCGAACGGGAAGCCTGCAAGCCTAACATGCTGATGGAAGCCTTGTCACGGATCGCCGGTCTTGACGAAGTCCCGCGTACACTGGTAAAGCGGACGAGGCTGCTTGGTGAGGACACGGAAGGAAAACGTGTGCCGCTGGAGACATTATAAATATGCGTGAACTGTATGTAATTCCAGGAACGGATGGAAGTGTGCTCCTGACGGAGGAAGGCAAAGCGGTTGAAGTCATGAAGGAAATGTCTGCGGATCCGACAGGAACCGTGTACCTCGGAAAAGTCGACCGGATCATGAAAAATCCTGAAGCGGCTTTTGTGGATATCGGTACCGGAAAGGACGCTTTTCTGCCGCTGAAGGAAAACAGCGAGTCTTTCACCGGACCGGAACTAAGGGGTGGAATGAAATTTCCTGTACAGATCCGACGGGAGCAGCATGGAAGCAAGGGCGCTTTTGTCAGTCGTGATCTGGTGATTCCCGGGACTGCCATGATCCTGATGCCGATGAACCGGCACATCGGGGTCTCAGCCAAAATCACCGCGGAGAAAGACAGAAAGCGACTGAAAGATCTGGGTACACGGCTGACGGAAGGAAAATTCGGACTGGTTATGCGTACCGCTGCCGTGGAAGCGGAGGACGACGCGCTGGAAAGTGAGTATGCCGTGCTGACAGAGAAATGGTATATGCTGCAGAAAAAACTGGAAAATTGCAGTGCCATCGGTCTGGTTGATACAGCGGAAAGTACAGCCGAACGATATCTCCGTGATTACGGAAACGGCGGGATCGACCATATTGTAACTTCCGGGAGATTAACGTTTGAAACAAAGGTACCAGTTACAGTCTGCGAGCGTGAATACATCGCACAGAAGATCAGAAATACTGTAAAGTCTGCACTGAAAAGAACAGTGGTACTGCCGCACGGAGGATCGCTGGTCATCGATCCATGTGAAGCAATGACCGTAATCGATGTGAATACGGCTTCGGATACGCGCGGTTCCGGAAACGGATTTCTGACAACGAATCTGGAAGCATGCAGCGAGATCGCGACACAATTGAGACTTCGGAATATCTCCGGTATTGTCATTATCGACATGATCGATATGCAGACGGAAACGGAACGGGAACAGGTACTGAAGGCACTGCGTGAAGCTGTGCTGAACGATCCGGCAAAGACTGTCATTCACGGAATGACCAGCCTTGGACTGATCGAGATGACCAGGAAGCGTACCGCACCGTCTGTTTATGAACAGTGGGCGGGTACAGAAAACAGGATACAGGGTGAAGGGTGAACGAAATGAAAGAATCGGTACTGGTTACCGCGGAGGAAATGGAGACCCAGCGGGGCTGGATGAAAGCTGTACGCGAACATGAACGTAGACCGGACAGCTACTACGTGGTGACCTATGGATGCCAGATGAACGCGCATGACAGCGAGAAAATCGCCGGAATGCTGTCTGAAATGGGCATGAATGAAGCTGCCAGCAGGGAAGAAGCAGGCTTTGTGATCTTCAATACCTGCTGTGTACGGGACAACGCCGAGCGGAAAGCACTGGGCAATGTGACCTGGCTGAAGGAAGTCCGGAAGGAGCATCCTGACATGATTATTGCGGTCTGCGGATGCATGATCCAGGAACCCGGAATGGCTGAAAAGATTCTGAAACAGTATAAATTTGTCAATCTGGCTTTCGGAACCGCAAACATGCATAAACTGCCGGAGCTGCTTTACCGGACGCTGGAGTCGGAACGACCGCTGGTGCAGACCGAGGATCGGGATGTTATTGCGGAAGGATTGCCTGTGCGCCGGCTTCGGAACGATGCAGCGTATATTACCGTGATGTATGGCTGCGACAATTTCTGCAGCTACTGTATTGTGCCATATGTCCGCGGACGGGAAAGAAGCCGCAGCGCGGACGCCATCCTGCGGGAAGCGGAACAACTGCGGGACAGCGGTGTGAAGGAAATCATGCTTCTGGGTCAGAATGTCAACAGTTATGGTAAAAACAGTCCTGATGGAGTCGGTTTTCCGGAGCTGCTGCGCAGGCTGGATGAAACAGGGATCCCGCGGATACGCTTCATGACCAGCCATCCCAAGGACCTTTCCGATGAACTGATTGATGTGATGGCTGCGGGAAAACACATTCTGCCGCAGTTCCACCTGCCCGTGCAGAGCGGAAACGACGAGATCCTGAAGCTTATGAACCGGCACTATGACCGGGCAAGATATCTTGAACGGGTGCGGAAACTCCGGGAGGCAATACCGGGAATCGGACTGTCCACAGATATTATTGTCGGCTTTCCGGGAGAAACGGAGGAACAGTTTGCGGATACACTGAGTCTGGTGGATGAGGTGGGATATGATTCCGCATTTACCTTCATTTATTCACCCAGAACAGGAACAAAAGCTGCCGCCATGCCCGGGATGCTGCCCGATGAAGTGACCTCGGAACGTATCGGAAGGCTGATCCGGCTGCAGGAGGAAAAGCAGAAAGAGACTCTGAAACGTTTCATCGGGACTCGCGAAGAAGTCCTGGTGGAAGGATTGAGCAAGAGAAGCCGGACACAGGTATCCGGTAAGGGAATGCACGGAATTTCCGTGACACTGGACGGAGCTCCCGAAGATGTCGGAACGATCGTGCCCTGCAGGATCACGGATCTGAAGAATAATACGCTGATGGCCGAGCGGATCGGATGATCCCGGCGGAAAGGAAGATAATCATGCATGAAGTGATGAACAAAGCTCAGGAACTGGCGGAAGCCATTCTGGACAGTGAAGTGTATACAAAGATGCATACTCTCGAAATGCAGATGAACAAGGACGAAGAAGCGGTCAAAGCGATGTCTGACATGATTGAAAAGCGTCAGGCGGTGGAAAATATCCTGGCTTCCGCTGAACTCGATCCCGACACGCTTGCAAAGGCCAGCGAGGAAATGGAAGCAGCTGAAAAGCATATGAATGATGTGAAGATGATCCAGGATCTGAAAGATGCCAGAAAAGAATTTTCCGAGATGATGAATAACGTGAACCGGATCCTTCGATTGGTTATTACCGGCGAGGTGGAAGATGAGACTGAATCTTCCGGCGGATGTACCGGTAATTGCGCATCGTGCGGAGGATGCAGCCACGAGTAAGTGAGGATACAGGATATAGGGTACAGGGTGCAGGAACTGTATTACGAAAAAACATGATGTTACATTACGCGGCTACAGATACGGGCGAAAGAAATGAAGATTGAAGGCGGGAATGAACCATGGCTGGTATGACTCCCATGATGCAGCAGTATATGACGATCCACGAAAAATACCCGGATTGTCTGCTGTTATTCAGGCTGGGTGACTTTTATGAGCTTTTCTTTGAAGATGCCAAGCTGGCTTCCAGAGAACTGGAACTGACGCTGACTGGCAAGGACTGCGGAATGGAGGAACGGGCACCTATGTGCGGAGTTCCGTACCATGCCGTTAATGTCTATGTCGAAAAGCTGATCGCAAACGGACATAAGGTTGCCATCTGCGAGCAGATGGAAGATCCGGCACTGGCTAAAGGACTGGTGGAACGGGATGTGATCCGCGTCATTACTGCGGGTACTGTGACCGATCCGGCTATGCTGGAGGATAAGACCAACAATTTCCTGCTGTCCGTATATTTCTCCGGAAACGACGTGGGTATCGCATACGCGGATGTATCCACGGGCGAGTTTTATGTGACTGAACTGAGAAAAGAAACCGTGCGGGCCGAGATTTCACGTATCAGTCCCAATGAAATCATCTGCAATGATATGGTCAGCCTGCGGGAGGCTGCCGGAACGGAACTGCCCAATGCCGGAGAGGAGCCCGCAACATGGTTCCAGCCGAAGAACGCTGCGGAAGTCCTCTGCGATCATTTCCATCTGACAC
Source organism: Clostridia bacterium (assembly GCA_045600165.1). Classification (GTDB taxonomy): domain Bacteria; phylum Bacillota; class Clostridia; order Christensenellales; family Aristaeellaceae; genus Aristaeella. Next base: position 77,541 of record JAZRXJ010000138.1, on the reverse strand, counting down.
ATCTGTCTCCACTGGGGCTGGACGAACATAAACTGGCAGCCTGTGCGGCCGGAGCGCTGATGCGCTACCTGAAAGAAACGCAGAAGAATTCTCTGGAACATATGGTCTCGCTTCGCTTTGCCGAAAACGGAAAGACCATGCTTCTTGATCATAATACCCGCCGCAATCTGGAACTGACAGAAAGTATCCGCGGCGGGAAAAAGAAGGGAACGCTGCTGGATCTGCTGGACAAGACCAGCACAGCCATGGGCGGACGTACGCTGAGAAGCTGGATCGAGCATCCGCTGACAGACCCGGAACAGATCGGTCAGCGACTGGACGCTGTGGAGGAACTTTCCGCACAGCATGTGCTGAACATGACACTGGGAGAGGAACTGGAAGGCGTTTACGACATGGAACGTCTGCTGTCCAAGGTGGCGTACCGGAATCTGAATGCCCGTGACTGTCTGGCACTGGGTGCCAGCCTGAAGAAACTTCCTGCCATCCTTTCACTGCTGGCAGATGTCCGTTCCGATATGCTTACCGGGATACGTGAAAAGATCGATCCGCTTGAAGATCTGACAGAACTGCTGGACCGCAGTATCCATCCGGACGCGCCTGTGGTCATCACAGAAGGCGGGATCATCCGTGACGGATATTCACAACTGCTGGATGAATACCGGGAAGCACAGACCCACGGAAAGCAGTGGATCCTGGATATGGAACAGCGTGAGCGTGAAGCAACCGGCATCAAGAATCTGAGGATCCAGTACAACCGCGTATTCGGTTACTATATTGAGGTGACGAGAAGCTACTTTGATCTGGTTCCGGAACATTACATCCGGAAACAGACACTGGCTAATGCCGAACGTTATATGACACCCGAACTCAAGGAAATGGAACAGAAAATCATCGGAGCGCAGGAGCAGAGCGTAAGGCTGGAACTGCAACTCTTCAACGAGATCCGCGATGCCATTTCCGAAAGAATTGCTTCCATCCAGCACACGGCGGAAAGCCTGAAACAGCTGGATGCCGTTCATGCACTCGCGCTGACTGCAGTGCGGAACCGTTATGTGCGTCCGGAAATCACTCTTGACGGCACTATGGAAATCATTGAAGGACGCCATCCGGTTGTGGAACAGAATCTGGATGCAGACGGATTTGTACCTAATGATACACTGCTGGATACAGATGCCAACCGAATGATGATCATCACAGGACCCAACATGGCCGGTAAGAGCACCTATATGCGTCAGGTAGCGCTGATCACCCTGATGGCGCATATCGGTTCCTTTGTTCCTGCAACTTCGGCCAAGATCCCAATCACCGACAGAATCTTCACACGCGTCGGTGCATCCGATGATCTGGCTTCCGGACAGAGCACCTTTATGGTTGAAATGGCAGAGACGGCCTATATTCTTCGGAATGCCACACGTGATTCGCTGATCATCCTTGATGAGATTGGCCGCGGGACCAGTACCTTTGACGGATTGTCCATTGCATGGGCTGTCGTGGAATATATCTGCGATCCTCAGAAAATCGGAGCGAAGACATTATTTGCAACACACTATCATGAGCTGAGCGAACTGGAAGGACATCTGGACGGTGTGCAGAACTACTGCATCTCTGTTAAAGAACATGGTGAAGATGTTATTTTCCTGCGGAAGATCATCAAGGGGGGCGCGGATAAGTCCTTCGGCGTGCACGTGGCACGGCTGGCCGGGATCCCGCATCCTGTCATCGTACGCGCCCATGAAATTCAGGCCCGCCTTGAAGTGAGCGACATCAATCAGAATGCCATCGGCCAGGAGATCCTGGGCGAAGACGGTGAAAAGCGCATGAATGAACAGGTGGATCTGTTCGACTACCAGAAAACCGAAATTATCAACGAACTGCAGAATATCGATGTAATGGCGCTTACACCCATGGATGCCATCAATAAGCTGTTCCTGCTGAGGGAACAGGCGAGGAAGCTTTGATCTCAAAGTGATCAAAGAAGGACACAGGAAGCAGGAAACAGGTTAAGGAGGTAATGAAGCATGGCGCAGATCAGATTGCTGAGCGAAGAAGTGATCGGGAAAATTGCCGCGGGCGAAGTGGTTGAAAGACCTTCCGCAGCAATCAAGGAACTGATCGAAAACAGTCTGGATGCCGGCTCAAGTGCCGTTACTGTGGAAATCAGGGATGGCGGCATCACATACTTCCGGGTGACGGATAACGGATGCGGCATCAGACAAAATGAGATCCGCATGGCGTTTGAACGTCACGCCACCAGTAAAATCACCACTGCCAGAGATCTGGAATTCATAGGTACATTGGGCTTCCGCGGTGAGGCACTTGCTTCCATTGCCGCAGTCGGACATGTGACGCTGACTACCCGTACAAAGGCGGATGCTACCGGAATCCGCGTACAGAATAATGGCGGAAACATTGAGAAAATTGAAGAAACAGCATGCCCGGAAGGAACAACGATCGTAGTGCGTGAGCTGTTTTTCAATACCCCTGTACGTCTGAAATTTCTGAAAAAACCGGCAACGGAAGCCGGATTTGTGACAGAGTTGCTGATGCATATGATCCTGAGCAGGCCGGATGTCTCTTTCAGACTGATCTCAAACGGGAAAGTGGTTTATCATTCCATCGGAGACGGACAGCTGTCTTCAGCGGTACACAGTATATATGGTACACAGGCTCTGAAAAGTATGCGTTATGTGGACGGATGTTCTTCCGGCGTTGTCCTCAAAGGATATGTCGGCATTGGTGAAAATGCCCGCGGGAACCGGACACAACAGTCATTTTTCATCAATGGCAGAATGATGCGGAGTCCCATTCTTTCGGCGGCACTGGAAAATGCATGCCGGGAACGTGTCATGATCGGACGCTATCCTATCTGCGCGCTCCATCTGACAATGCCTTACGATTCTGTGGATGTCAATGTACATCCCAATAAGCTTGAAGTCCGTTTCAGAGACGAATCCGGCGTTGCACAGGCTGTAACATATCTGGTGGCGGAAGCTCTGAAAGAAAAGGATGCATTTGAGAAACCCGTTGAAATGGAACTGGTCAAAAAGGAAAATGACCGACTGATCCCGCCGGACGCAAATAAAGAACCCGCAACGCAGACAGCAGCTGTGACTTTGCCGCCTGTGAACACCGCAATACAAAAGCCGAAGACCGATGCTCCGGTCACTATGAAAGAATCAACAATACCGGCTTCATCACAGACAAAGACCGCAGCCAGGGTCACGATTAGCGAAAAATTACCAGATCTTGCATTGCCCAAAGCTGATAAAAAACCGGAACCGGTTCCCGCCCAGATTACGACTCCTGTAATAAAAACACCTCAGTCGCCTGAAATAAAGCAACCGGTCAAACAATTGCCTGATGTGAAGCCTGCCGCACCGGAACGACCGGCAACCGTAACCGCCGAACAGGTTCCGTCATTTGTTCCGGAGACAAAAGCACCGCTTCGGATCCTGGGGGCACTCTTCAACACCTATATTCTTGTAGAATATAAGGATAATTTGCTCATGGTGGACCAGCACGCTGTTCATGAACGCCTGCTGTTCGACAGGCTGATGAAGGCTTACGGTCAGGAGGAGGCAACGCAGGAATTACTCATTCCGATTGTCATCAGCGTGACGAAGCAGGAGCAGATCATGATCACCGAAAATGAAGAACTGCTGCATGGAATGGGTCTGACAATAGAACCGTTTGGGGAGACAGAAGCTGCTATCCGCAGTGTACCGATGATCCTCGGACAAGCCCAGGCATCAGGCTTTGTCCGTGAAGTGCTTGCAGAACTGGAAACAGGACGTTCGATCGCTTTTGAAAAGAAACGGACTGCTATTCTGCAGATGGCCTGCAAACATGCTGTCAAGGGCGGAGATGCACTGAATGAATCGGATCTGAGATATCTGGTGGAAAGCATGATCGACAAGCATGTAACTCCGACCTGCCCCCATGGACGTCCGCTGGTGGTCAGTATCAGTCATACGGAGATGGACCGTAAATTCAAACGGATCCAGTAAGAAAGGATATATCAGATTTGAAAGAAAAGATCCTTTGCCGGGTGATCACAGGACCGACGGCATCCGGTAAATCCGGATACGCGCTGAGGCTGGCGCAGGAACAGAAATATGAGATCCTCTGTATGGACAGCATGCAGATCTATCGGGGAATGAACATTGGCACCGCCAAACCAACTGCGGAGGAACAGAGACTGGTACCGCATCATCTGCTGGATATCGCCGATCCGTGTGACACTTACAGTGTGGCAGCATGGCGTGATATGGCGGTACCACTGATCAGACAGATGGCGTCGGAGGGAAAACAGGTCCTGTTTGTAGGCGGAACAGGTTTATATCTTGATTCGCTGATCCATCCCATGGCAATGGGAAGCGTACCGGCGGATGAAGAGCTGCGCAGAAAGCTACGCATCCGGGGAGAGACGCTGCAGGGAAGAAACGAATTGCACGAAATGCTGCGAAAACTTGATCCGGAGACAGCGGAAAGACTGCCGGTCAACGACCTGAGAAGGGTCATCAGGGCCATTGAAGTAAGTCAGATTACCGGAATCCCGTTTTCAAAGCAGCCCCATGATGAACAGGAGTCTGAGTTTGACTGGCGGGTCGTTGCTCTGATGCCTGAACGCGAGATTCTGTATCACCGTATTGAGGACCGTGTTGATCAGATGATCGCAGACGGGCTGGCAGATGAGGTAAGGTCACTGTTGGACAGCGGAGTACCGGAAAACGCTCAGAGCATGAGCGGACTGGGATATAAGGAAATGATTCCGTATCTACGCGGGTTGACCGATCTGGCAACCGCTATCCGGGAAATCAAACTGGGTACCAGACACTATGCCAAACGACAGACCACTTATATGAAGCGGTTCGAAAAAGTGGTGTACGTTGATCCGATGAGAAAAGATGCCTACGAAAGGATCATGGAGGTCCTTGTGTAAGTATTCTGATCTGATATGAAGAGCCAACAGTCATTATATTGTTTTTACTTTCGCTGAAGAAAAGGGAGAAAAATGATTCATGAATACGGAAAAGATCATAGCAAAAGCCGAACAACGCCTGACAGAAGTTTTCAGTGAAGCAGACCGGATCGAACGCCTGAGGACCTCGGAAATCCTGGCTGCGTTCAGAAAATTTGAAGTGTCCTACCGTCACTTCAGTCCCACTACAGGATATGGATATGATGATGTGGGACGTGATACTCTCGAGAAGATCTTCGCAGAATTATTTGGTACGGAGGATGCCATTGTACGACCGCAGATTGCCAGCGGAACGCATGCACTCAGTCTGTGCCTGTTTGGTCTGACCAAGCCCGGAAGTCATATTATCAGCGCTACCGGGATGCCGTATGATACACTTCACGGGATCATCGGAATCGGGGATGATCAGACACCGGGGTCGTTGAAACAAATGGGTGTCACCTTCGAGTCGATCCCCCTGAAGGATGGCAAAATCGATACAGACGCTGTCGAACGGGCTATCACACCGGAAACAGATCTTGTGATTGCACAGCGCAGCCGCGGATATGACTTGCGTCCTTCGCTCATGCCGGAAGAATTTGCCCCGCTGGCTCAGATGCTCCGGGAAAAACATCCGGACGTGACTCTCATGGTGGATAACTGTTATGGGGAATTTGTACGCGAGAAAGAACCGACCCATTACGGCGCGCATGTCTGTGTCGGCAGTATGATCAAGAATCCTGGCGGCGGTATCGCTCCCAACGGAGGCTACATCGTCGGAACAAAGGAAGCTGTTGAACGTATTTCGTGGAGACTGACAGCACCGGGCGTGGGCAAGGAAATCGGTTCCTACGCAGCTTCCTATCAGCCGTTTTATCAGGGATTGTTCATGGCTCCTCATACAGTCAACCAGGCGTTGAAGACAGCAACACTCGCAGCGGCTGTTTTTGAAGGCCTGGGTATGGAAGCTTCTCCTGCTTCCGGAGAAAAACGTGCGGATATCATTCAGGCGATCCGGATGGGAACGCCTGAAAGACTGGTGGCTTTTTGCCAGGGAATTCAAGCGGCTTCACCGGTTGACAGCATGGCACTGCCCGAACCATGGGCAATGCCCGGCTACAGCGATCCGGTAGTCATGGCAGCCGGAACATTTGTTTCGGGAGCTTCCGTCGAACTCAGCGCGGATGCTCCCATGCGGGAGCCGTTCAACGTTTATATGCAAGGCGGGCTGACTTATACCCACGGACGGATCGCAATTCAGGACGCACTGAAACGAATGGCGGAAAAAGGCGCAATCTGATTCATTTATTATGCGATATCACGATAAAATAGGGATTTCAACGTTGACAAACCTGAGGGATAAACAATATAATAATCTGTTGTACGGACACATTATCCAAAGGTTTAAGAAATGTCTGAGGAGGTTTTTTCCATGGATATTCAGGCTCTCGAATCCAAGTGCAAACAGGTGCGCCGTGACATCATCACCATGGTGACCAAGGCGGGTTCCGGCCATCCCGGCGGATCTCTTTCCTGCACCGAAGCGCTGGTTGCTCTCTACTTTGATGTGATGAACATTGATCCTGCCAATGAAAAGGATCCGGAACGCGATCGTTTCGTCCTCTCCAAAGGTCATGCCGCTCCTGCTCTGTACGGTACCCTCTGCGAGAGAGGTTTCTTTGGCCGTGAAGAATTTGAAAAATTCCGTCAGCTGCACGGCATCCTGCAGGGTCATCCCGATGTGAAGAAGTGCCCCGGTGTGGACGCCTCCACCGGTTCTCTGGGTCAGGGCATCTCCATCGCGACCGGTATGGCACTGGGCGCCAAGCACGCGGGTAAGAAGAGCCGTGTGTATACGATCATTGGTGACGGCGAGAGTCAGGAAGGTCTTGTCTGGGAAGCCAGCATGGCAGCAGCTCACTATAAGCTGGATAACCTGACCGTGATCCTTGACCATAACGGTCTGCAGATCGACGGAAGCAATGATCAGGTTATGAGTCTGGGTGATATCAAGGCCAAGGCTCTGGCTTTCGGCTACGATGTAATTGAAGTGGCTGACGGCAACGATATGAATCAGGTTCTGGCTGCTCTGAAGACTCCTGTATGTCCCGGAAAGCCCCGTTATATCATTCTGAACACCACGAAGGGCAAGGGCGTCAGCTTCATGGAAGGTCAGGTCGGCTGGCATGGAAAAGCACCCAATGCCGAACAGGCTGAACAGGCACTGAAGGAACTGGAGGACTGAGATCATGGAAAAGAAAGCAGTTCGTGTAGCATACGGTGAAGCGCTTTGCAAACTGGGCGCGACCAATGACAAAGTAGTGGTTCTGGACGCCGACCTGGCTGCAGCAACCATGACCAACGGTTTCAAGAAGGATTATCCGGAACGCTTCTACGATTGCGGCATTGCCGAAGCCAACATGGTTGACATGGCCGCCGGTATGAGCACCATGGGTCTGATTCCTTTCTGCTCCACCTTCGCGGTGTTTGCCGGAAGAAGTTACGATCAGATCAGAAACGGTGTCTGCTATCCCAAATTCAACGTTAAGTTCGGCTTCAGTCATGCGGGTGTAACCCTGGGCGAAGACGGTGGAAGCCATCAGGCAATCGAGGACATCGCTCTCATGCGTGTTCTGCCCAATATGACAGTGTTTGTTCCCAGCGACGCCAATGAATGCTATCAGTGTGTCGAAGCTGCCGCGAAGATCGAAGGCCCTGTGTACATCCGTACCGCCCGTCTTCCTTCTCCCGTATATGATCCCAGACCTTTCGAAGTAGGAAAAGGCACTGTGATCAAGGACGGTAAGGATTGCGTACTGTTTACTTGCGGCATCATGCTCGAACATTGTCTGGAAGCTGCCGATATCCTTGCTACCAACGGTATTGACGCAGCTATCGTTTCCTTCCATACGATCAAACCCTTTGACAATGAACTGGCATGTGAATACGCTGCAAAATGCGGCAAGGTCTTCACTGTTGAAGAACATTCCATCATCGGCGGTCTGGGCGACACTGTCGCTTCCGCCATTATCGGAACCGGTGTCAAGTCCTTCGAGAAGATCGGTATCAACGATACCTTCGGACAGAGCGGAAAGCCCGCTGACCTGCTGAAGGAATACGGATTGACCGGTCAGCAGATCGCAGAGAGAGTTCTGGCGAAAAAGTAATTGAATCACGGGGGTTGCTTCAGCAAATGGGGCAACCCCTGTTTTTCCGTGTATACCTGAAAGTATGCATGGCAAAAAGTTTTAGTAAACGAACGGAGGGCCCACTGTTTTGAATTTGAATGAACTGAGAACCGGCCAATACGGAATTATCCGAAGCGTTGGCGGAGAAGGTGCTCTGAGACAGCATTTCCTGGATATGGGGGTCATTCCGGGAATCAAAGTCAAAGTAGAGAAGCTTGCGCCCATGGGAGACCCTATGGAGCTGCTGATCCATGGATATGAGCTGACATTACGGCTGAACGAGGCTGAAAAGATAAAAGTCGAGCCGCTCGACGGAAATGAAAGCCCTGAGAATGTAAAAGAGAAAGAAAGAAAAAAGATAAGTCAGCCGCATCACCCCGGTCTGGGTGAAGGCGGTAAGTTCCATCTGAAAGGGGACGGAGACCCGCTGCCGGAAGGAACAAAACTGACGTATGCATTGGTTGGCAATCAGAATTGCGGCAAAACCACCCTTTTTAATCAACTGACCGGTTCAAACCAACATGTGGGAAATTTCCCGGGTGTGACAGTGGACAGGAAAGACGGACCTATCCGTGGTCACGCAAATACCCTGGTGACAGATCTGCCCGGCATATATTCCATGTCTCCTTATACCAGTGAGGAAATCGTATCACGTAACTTTGTACTGAACGAACGTCCCAAGGCAATTATCAATATTCTGGATGCCACGAACATTGAACGAAATCTGTATTTGACGATCCAGCTACTGAAGATGCATATTCCGATGGTCGTCGCTCTGAATATGATGGACGAACTGACCGGGAATGGCGGGACCGTTGATATCAATGGCATGGAAGAATTGCTTGGTGTTCCTGTCGTACCGATATCAGCTGCGAAGAATTCCGGCGTTGACGAACTGGTGGAACACGCGATCCACGTTGCCAAATATCAGGAGAAACCGCTTGAAATCGATTTTTGCAGCGCAGCGGAGCACGGAGGTGCAATTCACCGCTGTCTGCACGGAGTACAACACCTGATCGGTGATCACGCGGAACGTGCCGGAATTCCGGTGGCATTTGCGGCCACAAAACTGGTGGAAGGGGATCCGCTGATCCTTGAACAGCTGCAGCTGGATGGAAATGAAAAGGAAATGATGGAGCATATCATATGCCAGATGGAAACGGAATGCGGTATGGACCGCAGTGCCGCCATCGCGGATATGCGCTTTGACTATATTCGTGATCTGTGCGAGAAAACAGTCATTAAGCCTAAGGAAAGCAAAGAACATATACGGAGCAGGAAGATTGACAAAGTTCTGACCGGAAAATTTACAGCTATTCCGCTTTTTATTCTCATCATGGTCGGCGTTTTCTGGCTGACATTCGATGTAATAGGCGCTTTTTTCCAGAGACTGATTGAAAACGGCATAACATCCCTCGGACAGGTGGTTGATCATGCGCTGACAGCCGGCGGCGTCAATCCTGTGATACACAATCTGATCACCGAAGGAATCTTCAAAGGCGTCGGAAGTGTTCTGAGTTTCCTGCCGGTCATTCTGGTGCTGTTCCTGTTCCTGAGCTTGATGGAGGACAGCGGGTATGTAGCCAGAGTGGCATTCTTTATGGATAAGCTGCTGAGAAAAATCGGCCTTTCGGGACGAAGTATTGTTCCGATGCTGATTGGTTTCGGTTGTACGGTGCCTGCTGTCATGGCTACCCGGATCCTGCCCAGCGAACGGGACAGAAGAATGACCATTTTACTGACTCCGTTCATGAGCTGCAGCGCGAAGATGCCTATATATGCTTTCTTTATCGCTGCGTTCTTTCCTCACAACGGGGGAATGATCATGGCGGGCGTCTATCTGCTTGGGATCCTGATCGGAATTCTGTGCGCACATGTATACAAGAAGACGCTCTTCAAAGGTGAAGCAGTGCCATTTGTTATGGAACTGCCGAATTACCGTCTGCCAAGCCCCAGAAACGTATTGCAGCTATTGTGGGAAAAGGCCAAGGATTTCCTTCAGCGTGCCTTTGGTGTGATACTGATTGCCAGCATTGTGATCTGGTTCCTCGAGAATTTTGACCTGCATCTGAATCTGATCATGGACGGAACAAAAGACAACAGTATACTGGCAGCCATTTCCGGATTGCTTGTACCCATCTTCAAACCGCTCGGAATGGGTGACTGGAGACTTTGCACTTCGCTGATCAGTGGATTTATGGCGAAGGAAAGTGTTGTTTCCACCATGGAGATCCTCTTTTCCGGAAATTTCAGCGCAATATCCACGCAGACCGCGGCATCCATGCTCGTATTCTCACTGCTCTATACGCCCTGCGTGGCGGCAATAGCATCCATACGCAGAGAACTGGGAGGAAAATGGGCAGTCAGTGTAGTATTATGGCAGTGTATGCTCGCGTGGATATTCGCGTTTGCTGTCAGAATATTATTCCTTGTGTTTTAACAGAGTAAATGCTGAACACGTTTCATAGTGCATGAAAAATGAAAACAATTGATTGGTTATTGATAATTTTGATTTCGGCTGCTATAGTCTGTGCTATAATGATGACCAGAAAGAACCGTAAGAAGGGCTGCCACGGAAACTGCGCGGGATGCGCTTTTCGTGACAGTTGCAAGAACGGTCATAAATGAACCTCCGGGGAGGAAACAAGATGAAGTATGTCCTGATCGTAAATCCGATTGCCGGGACGGGATTCGCCAAGACTGTAATCCCAAAACTTGAGGAAGTGCTGAAGGAAAGAAATGATGTAGAGTACGTGATCCGCGAGACAGAATACGCGGGTCATGCCACCCAAATCGCAAAAGAAACTGCTGCGGACGAAAGTGTGACAGCTGTGCTTTCTGTTGGCGGAGACGGGACATCCTTTGAAGTGGCATGCGGCCTCATCGGGACTGAAAAGCCTATGGGTGTGATCCCGGCAGGAACGGGAAACGACTTCATCAAAACACTGAAGATTCCTAAAGATCCGGTGGAAGCATTGAACGCAATCCTGAACGGGGAACCGAAACCTGTGGATGTCGGTCGGCTGAATGACCGTATTTTCCTGAATGTGTGCGGAACCGGATTTGATGTGATGGTTCTTGATTATGCTGAGTCAGAAAAGAAAAAGCATAAGGGACTGACACCGTACCTGATCGGGCTGATCAAGGCGATAGGTCATTATAAACCGACACATATCAAACTCGAAATCGATGGAAAGAAATCGGAACAGGATCTGCTGATCTGTGCTATCGCTAACGGCAGATTTATCGGCGGCGGTATTCCAATCAGCCCGGATTCGGATCCCTCGGATCATTACTTTGATGTGGTCATGATCGGCGACCGGCCGAGATGGAAATTACCGTTTTATCTGCCGGGCTTACTGAAGGGGAAAGATCTGGACTGGAAGATCACGAAACGTGTCAAAGCCAGTACAGTAACGATTGACTGCCCCGGAATGCGGATGGATGTCGACGGCGAGATCCTGTCCATGGATCATGCGGAGTTCACGATGCTGCCGGGTGCGATGAGAGTGTACTGGTAACTACGATCCACTGATAACACGGAATCAGACATCAGAAATCAATGATATGAAAACACTGTTTGCACATCAGAAAAAGGGAGGTTTGAGTAATATGGCAGATTTGGGAAAAACACTCAAGGGTGTATTGATCAAGGGAATGGAAGCAATCGGAAGCGCGGCGAACAATATTGCCAGCAATACCAAATACAAGATGGATGAGATGAATATCATCACACGGCGTCGCGAGATCCTCGGAGACTTCGGAGCCAAAGCATACGAACTGTGGCAAAAAGGGATACGCTTCCCGGAAGAACTGGAATCACAACTGCAGGAACTGAGCGAACTGGATGTGCGACTCAATGAACTGCGCATGCAGAAACTCTCCAATGTTGAGAACGGAGCCACAGCACAGGAACCGGCTGTACCGTCCATCGTGGTGCCCGAAATGCCGGCGGTTCGGGAAAATGCAAATGATGAGAGCGAGCAGCAAACCGTGGCCGGCGACGCCATCGACGCGCTGTTCAGCGAGTCAGAAGTGACTGTGGAAATGCCTGAAAAGATTGATGAAACTCTGGATGAACTGGAAGAAGGTCTGAAAGATTTCAGCGATCATCTTGGGAAGCAGATCGAAGACCTGAGTGAAAAACTTTAAATATCGATAATCATGACAAAAGCCCGTTTACACGGGCCTTTTTGTTTGCTATACAGGAACTGATTTGATATAATATATTGAATACGTATGAAAGGAGCCGGCAGAATGAGACGACTGTTGACCGCGATATGTTTGATAGGTGCTGTTCTGATGACAATCACTGTTTGTTCGGCCGGACTCCGGATCAGCGGGCTGCCGGAGACGATCGGGATCGAAACCGGCAAAACGGTTCAGTTCAAATTTGCGCTGGACAACAGTGACGGAACAGATCTGCAGAATGTCTCTTTGCTGCTTGAGGAGGTTATTCCTGACGGTGATAATGAAAGATTGGCGGGGACATTGATTATTACCGGCGTAAATGGCGAAAAGCCGGAAGAAGAAACCGACTTTGTGGTGATTGATCAGATCCCCGCGGGATCTGTCTGTCCGGTTGAAGCTACCTATCTTCTGTATGCTGACCCGCAGGCTTTGGTCTGTGTCACCGCTACTCTTTATGATGAAGACTTTGAAGTGATTACTTCAGAAAAGATACGATGTACCATGCCGGGCACCGCGAATGAAGAAAAACTTATGATTTGCGGAATACCGGTGTTAACGATCATTATCGTATTAGTTGCTTTGAACATTTTTGTATGGGGTGCTGCAGCGCTTCGTAAGCTCCGGAAGCTTCGTCATCCGGAGGAACAGAAACAGCAGGGAAGCGCAATCTGAGATCACACTAAGACAACAGTCAGCAGAATGAAGGGAGTTTAGTTTATGCAGATTTATAATTCGATGACACGTAAAAAAGAAACACTGGTACCGATTCATGAAGGAAAAGTCGGGATCTATGCCTGCGGACCCACAGTATATAATTTTTTCCATATCGGAAATGCCCGCCCTTTTATTACGTTTGATGTTCTTCGCAGACAACTGGAACGCGAAGGCTATGAGGTAACTTTTGTACAGAACTTTACCGACATTGACGATAAGATGATCCGGCGTGCCAATGAAGAAGGCATTACTGTCAGGGAGCTTGGGGAGAAGTTTATCGCGGAATATTTTACGGATGCCAGAGCTCTGGGAATTCGTCCGGCAACAGTTCATCCCAAAGCGACGGAACACATGAAGGAAATTATTGACCTGATCAGCCGCCTGATTGAAAACGGAAAAGCATACGCTGTTCCGGCCGGGGATGTCTATTACCGTGTTTCTGCTTTCCCGGGATATGGGAAACTGAGCGGACAAAGCGTTGAAGACCGCGAAATGGGTGCCAGTGAACGCCTGAACGTTGAAACTGACAAGGAGGCTCCCGCTGATTTCGCACTCTGGAAAGCACAGAAACCAGGTGAACCCGCCTGGGACAGCCCGTGGGGTCCGGGCCGTCCCGGCTGGCATATCGAATGCTCTGCCATGAGTATGAAATACCTTGGCGAGACTTTTGACATCCATTGCGGCGGTAAGGACCTCCTTTTCCCGCATCATGAAAATGAGATCGCACAAAGCGAAGGTGCCACCGGAAAGACTTATGTGCACTACTGGATGCACAACGGCTTTATCAATGTGGACGGAGAAAAGATGAGCAAGAGCCTCAATAATTTCTTCACCGTGCGGGACATCGCCAAGGAATATGACCTGGAAGCGGTGCGACTGTTTATGCTGAGTGCTCATTATCGCAGTCCCATTAATTTCAGCAGGGAACAGATCGAAGCCGCTAATGCCAGCCTGAACCGGATGTACACAGCGAGAAACAACCTGAAGTTCTTCCTGGAAAAGGCCCCTGACCGTGAACCTGACGCAGCCGAAACAGAATTTATGGACCGGCTGAAACAGACAGAAGCCAAGTTTGACGCCGCCATGGACGATGATATGAATACGGCGGACGCTATCGGCGCCATCTTTGAACTGATTCGCGACGCCAATGTCAGTCTGACGGCAGATTCATCCAAAAAGGCTGTGGAGAGTGCTCTCAATTCTCTGAAAGCACTTACGGATGTATTGGGACTGCTGGCGAGAGAAGAAGACGAACTGCCAGAGGATATCCGGAAAATGGTGGATGAACGTGCAGAAGCCAGAAAGAACAAAGACTGGAAACGTTCAGATGAACTTCGGGACGCAATCAAGGCGGCCGGATATATTCTGGAAGACACAAAACAGGGGCAAAAGGTGAGGAAGAGTGTCTGACCGGACTAAAAGGATCACGGTTTCAGTACTGATTATTACCGGTATTCTGGTGTGCTGTACGGTACTGCTTCAGCGGCATCCGGACAGGAAACTGACTGCCGCGGCCAATGAATACGATCCCTTGCTGATTGAACCGGTCAGCCTGCCAGCTGAAGGAACAGTCAGCGCCAATACGACAGATCCACAGGAACTGACAGTGCTGCCGGGAATCGGAGAAACTATAGCAGAAGCATGGGTTGCAGAATATTTCAGTAACGGACCGTTCTATTATCCGGAAGACCTGTTGTCCATACGCGGTATTGGTGAAAAGAAACTGAAAGATATCGCTGAACTTGTGGACCTTTCCGCAGAGTAAGGAGGCACGCAATGGCTTATCAGGCGTTGTACCGTCAGTGGCGCCCGAAGGATTTCTCGCACATGGTTGCGCAGGAAGCAGTCGTGGAAACGCTGAGAAATCAGATCACCACCGGAAGAATCGCGCATGCGTATCTGTTCTGCGGAAGCCGCGGTACAGGAAAGACATCCACAGCAAAGATCATGGCACGTGCAGTCAACTGCGAGCATCCCGTGAACGGTGACCCGTGCGGCGAATGTGAATCGTGCAAACGTCTCCTGCTGGATGAGAGCCTCGATATTATCGAAATAGACGCGGCCAGCAATAACGGTGTCGATGAAATGCGGGATTTGCGGGAATCTGTGAAATATCCGCCTCAATACGGCCGGTTCAAAGTCTATATCATTGATGAAGTTCACATGCTTTCCACATCCGCTTTCAACGCATTGCTGAAAACGCTGGAAGAACCTCCTGCCCACATTGTTTTTATCCTTGCAACAACGGAACCGCAGAAACTGCCGGCTACCATTCTGAGCCGCTGTCAGAGATTCGATTTTGGACGTATACCCGCTGAGCAGATCCGCGGACGTCTTCAGGAGGCCGTTGACGGTGCGGGGGCACAGGCCACGCCGGAAGCACTGATGATGATCGCGCGTGCTGCTGAAGGCGGAATGCGTGATGCACTCAGTATTCTCGACATGTGTCTGGGATATGGCAGATTCGTTGATGAACAGCTTGTCCGAAATGTTCTTGGAACCAGTGACAAAGCGTTTTTGTTCCGTTTTACGGATGCATTGATCGGACAGGATCCGGCAACGGTTCTGAACATGATCAATGAAGTGATGAGGACCGGAAGGGAAGCTTCTGTTTTTGCAAAAGATGTCAGCCAGCATGTACGGTCCCTGCTGACTGCCAAATGCTGCCCGGACGCGATGGAACAGCTGCTTGAACTTACCCCGGAAGATGCTGGTGAATATAATCGTCAGGCAGCAACAACGACTGTTTCCCGTCTGATGGAGATCCTGGACCTGTACATGCATCTGGAAGTGGATACCAAATATACTTCCACGCCCCGAGTAGCCCTGGAAACCGTATCCCTACGGGCATGTATCCGGACCACTGAAACGGATCAGCAGGCACTGACAGACCGGATCAACGAACTGGAAAAGAAACTGACTGAGCTCAATGAGAAACTGGCGAATGGTCTTCCGGTACAGACTGCCACTGCAAGAACTTCACGTACACAAAGCACCGAAAAAGTGAAAGAAATTCCGTCAACTCCGGTACAGAAGGTATTAACGCCGACCGGAAGAGGAACGGAAGATACATGGAAAGAAACCATAGAAATCCTGAAGAGAACACAGCCATCCATCTGGCCGATGCTGAAAAACTTCGGGCAATTGATCGATTCAGACGGAAAGACATACCGGTGGGCTCCAAATCCCGGCAGCGAAAAACTGACAGTTGTACTTGCAACAGAAGAAAAGAAAAGGATCATTTCTTCCGCACTGACAGAGGCATCCGGGGTGGAAAGCGTATTTGTCATTGCAACGGATGCCATGAATCAGAATAAAAAGAATGATGACAGTGACGAAAGTTATGTGGGACTGCTGAAAGCCACATTCGGAGCACAACCTGTAGAAGTCAGGGATTGATTGCGGCGTTACTGTCCACCTTTGTAAAACAGAAATCCGGTTGGCTCATTCAATGAACCAACCGGATTTTTTCAGATTTCACTGTGAAGCAGCCGTTCGTATCTGGCATACTTCAGACCGTAGGAACCGGGATAGACAAAGAGCATGATGTGGGGACAATCACCAAAGGCATCATGACCAATATCGGTCACACTTTCAGGGACGGTAAAGGATAAAAGATTCCTGCAGCCATAGAACGCTTCATTTTCAATTGAGGTCAGACAACCGTTGATCGTGACCTGATTCAGCAATTCGCATCTCGCAAATGCTTCAGTCGGGATATGACTGATCTTCTTTCCGAGAACTACATTTTCCAGCAGAACACAGGAACCGAATGAATGAGCACCGATGATATGAACACGGTCGGGAATGTTCAGAGAAGCAATCGAACGACATCCTTCGAAGGCAGATTCGCCGATCTCCTCGAGCGTTTCCGGGAATGTGACCGATTCAAGGTTCGCGCATCCGCTGAAAGCACATGATGAAATACTTTTCAGAGAAGCGGGCAGGAATATTCTGAACAAGCCTCTGCAGGCATAGAAGGTGGCATACTCAATATTTGTTATTGTATCGGGAAGATTGATCTCTTCAAGGCCGGAACAACCGTGGAAAGCACTTTTCCCAATCGATGAAACAGAATTGGGCAGATCAATTTTTTTCAGACTTTTACAGCCATAGAACGCGCGGTCACAGATCGTTTCGACTGTATCCGGAATGGAGATGCTTTCCAGTGCAACACGTCCTGAGAACGCTGATTCACCGATCACCTTTATACCAGCAGGGATTTCATATGAACGGATCTTTTTTCCGATCGGGTAGACGAGAAGCTTCATTTCCTGTTTTGAAACCAGGACACCGTCTATGGAAGCGAAAACACTATGGCTGTCTGAAACGGTGAAATGGTGGAGAGAAGTACAACCCAAAAATGCGTTGTTTCCAATTTTCTTCACACTGTCAGGAAGAGAAATCTCCTTCAGAGACTCGCAGGAAGTAAAGGCATTGTCTTCAATGATCTCCAGACCGTCCGGAAAATCGATCTTCCGGAGATTCCTGCATTCGCTGAAGGCTTCCGTACCGATCAGAGTCAGGGAAGCGGGAAGCCTGACGCTTTCAAGTATCAGACAACTCTGAAAAGTAGAGTACTCAATTCTTTTGACCAGGTCAGGAATGGCGATTGTCTTTAATTCGCTGCATCCGATGAAAGCCCATTCGCCAATGGTACGCAGAGAAGAAGGCATCGAAATTTCCTGTAAAGACTCGCACCAGGAAAAAGCTGCCTCACCGATCGTCAGCAAGCCTTCCGGCAAGGCAACCGAAACGAGACCGGACGCCCAGGAAAACGCGTTATCACCAATCGCAACTACCGGATGATCCTCAATGCTTTGAGGAACCACAATACGGGTTGCCGATCCATGATAGCCGGTAATTTCAATATTG
This sequence comes from Clostridia bacterium, assembly GCA_045600165.1. Taxonomy (GTDB): domain Bacteria; phylum Bacillota; class Clostridia; order Christensenellales; family Aristaeellaceae; genus Aristaeella. The sequence continues at coordinate 59,613 of JAZRXJ010000138.1, read as the reverse complement.
CCGCTTCGCCTTATGCTGTAGTCAAAATCCATGGTCATCCCTCCGTTAATCAAGCATGGCAGCGCCTATGATGCCTGCTTCAGGACCAAGTTTTGCAAGTTCGATCTTTGGCATGGGCAGGGTATTAAAGAGAACATGATGACGGACTTTTTCCCGGATGGGATCAAGCAGGAAAGAACCGGCTTTACTGACACCGCCGCCGATCGCAATAATTTCGGGATCAAGGAAATTGATCAGATTGGCGATCGCCTGTGCCAGACAGGAAGTATAGTAATCATAGACTTTAACCGCATAAGCATCGTTTTCGCGGGCGGCGTCGATCACAGCCTTGGCATTGATTTTCCCGGCATCGTTTCCGACGTACTTCAGGATCAGACTGTCGGAATGCGCGTTTATATTTTCCTTGGCTATTCGAATCAGAGCATTGGCTGCACAGTACCTTTCAAGGCAGCCATGATTGCCGCATGTGCACTCATCTCCGTCAAGACGGATGATCGTATGGCCGAATTCTCCGCCAATCCCGTGTGCTCCGCTCCAGATCTTTCCGTTCAGAATGATGCCGCTTCCAATTCCGGTGCCGATCGTGATGAAGACACTGCTGGAGGAACCGGCACTTACACCGGCGACACTTTCAGCAAGAGCGGCGACGTTTGCATCATTATCGATCAGGACAGGCTTATTGATCCATTTCTGCAGTTCCTTGCGAAAAGGCAGATTATGCCAGTTCATATTTGTGCATTTAATGATATCGCCAGTCTTTGCATCCGCGATTCCGGGAATTCCGACGCCGATTGAGGCAATATCGTCTTCCTGAAGCCCTGCACGGCTGATCAGATCCTTCAGACTTTCAGCCAGCAACCGGATCTGTTTTTCGAAAGGAAGATCGATCTGCGTCCTGATAGAAACCTTTTCAATGATCTTTCCATCTTCGGTGACAATTCCGGACTGGATCCCGGTACCTCCGACATCAATACCTATCCTGTACATAACAAGTCCTCCTGTCAACTGTTTTTCTTGATGAGTTCGTTCATACGGTTATTCATTTCCTGCGCGGCATTGTAGCCCATTCGTTTCAGACTGAGATTCCGCGCGGCAACTTCAATAATGATTGCAACATTGCGTCCGGGCTTGACCGGAATCATCTGGCGCGGGACCTGGACATCAAGTATATCCACAAAATCCTCGGCAAGTCCGAGACGATCATATGCTTTGGATTCATCCCAGTACTCCATATCCATGACGAGATCGATGCTCTTCGATACCGAGACAGCGCTGATGCCATACATCGCACGGATATCGATCAGGCCGATTCCACGGATCTCCATAAAATGGCGGACCATTTCCGGACAGGTGCCGATGAGGCGGTTATCATTGATCCTGCAAATATCGACAACATCATCAGCGACCAGCTGATGTCCGCGTTTGATCAGTTCCAGAGCCGCTTCACTCTTGCCGACACCGCTCTGTCCGGTCAGAAGCACTCCGACACCGTAAACATCCACAAGCACACCGTGCTTTGTGATATGAGGAGCGAGACACCGGTTCAGATAAGTGATCGCGGTGGATGAGAACTTGGTCGTTACAACGTCGGTACGGTAGATCGGGATCTCCTGCTGCCTCGCAAGTGAAATCATTTCATCCGGAATATTCATGCCGCGACAGATGACAACGCATGGAAGGTCATAGGAGAAATAGCGCTTCAGTGTTTTGAAACGTTCTTCGCGTGTCAGACTCTCAAGATATGTCATTTCGACTTTTCCGATGATCTGGGGACGCTCATAGGCAAAGAAATCGTAAAAGCCGCAGAACTGCATTCCGGGACGGTTCAGATCAGGGGAACGGATATCCCAGAATTCTCTGACTGAAGGAACGATTTCTTCAAGATGAAGATTGTCCCTGAATTCGACAGCATTGATCATTTCTTTTCCTCCGTTTGAAAGAATAATCGGTCCAGATATAAAGCCACGCCGTCTTCCATGTTGGTCCCGCAGATATCGGCGCATTGAACTTTTACATCTTCCCGCGCGTTACCCATCGCAATACCGAGACCGGCGGCGGTCAGCATACTGAGGTCGTTCAGACTGTCGCCGAAGGCAATGACATCGCTCATATCCATGCCGGTCATTTCACAAAGCCGGGCCAGCGCTTTTCCCTTTGAAGCATTGATTGGGTTGAACTCAAGAAAATATGGTTTTGAACAGGTAATGCTGGCCTCTCCGGAAAACTCGGAACGGGCTTCCGCAAGAAGGGAAGAAATCTTCGCGACACTGTCCATCATGAGGATCTTGGAACGCGGCTCGTTGATAAATTCAACGAGATCTCCCACGAAAACACCTTTCAGCATTGACGAAGCGGCATACAGATCCGCGTATTTGCTCCTGACAGAATAGAAAAAGGAATCTCCGGCATATGTCTGGGAATAACAGTCATGATCACGACCGAAAGCAGCAATCCTTTTTCCTGTATCCACAGAAAAGACTTCGGAAGTAATCAAGGAATCATCGCGGGCATCCCAGATTTCCGCCCCGTTACAGGATATATAATATGACGCACAGCCGATCCGCTTCACGAAGGAGATCATGCTGTCCTTTGCTCTGCCGCTGGCGGGAACGATGATATGACCGTCCTGATGAAGTCGGTTCAGAACACTGACTGAATAATCCGAAATTGAAAGATCATCCAGAAGCAGTGTATCATCCAGATCAAAAGCGATGAGCTTCAAAAAACATCCCTCCACTATCAATTGATTATAGCAAAAAATATTGCATGAAGCCATATGGAAAAGAGGAAAAATCAAAGATTTAGGGAATAGAAATAACGACTGAAAAAAGGATGCATTCGGCGTTGATGACGAAAAATCATACCGGCGCCAAAGTGATATTGGTTATGTAAATCCTTAAGTGTAAAGGAGAAAGAACTATGGAACGGGAAGAAGCACGGAAACTGGCACAGGAACTGGTCTCAAAAATGACACTGGATGAGAAGGCATCCCAGTTAAAATATGATGCTCCGGCAATCCCGCGACTCGGGATCCCCGCGTACAACTGGTGGAATGAAGCTCTTCACGGCGTGGCACGTGCAGGCACGGCTACCGTATTCCCGCAGGCCATCGGTCTCGCGGCAGCCTTTGATGAGGACCTTCAGGAACAGATCGCAGATGTCATTTCCACTGAAGCACGGGCAAAGTACAATATGCAGAGCGCCCATGGAGACCGTGATATTTATAAGGGGTTGACCATGTGGAGCCCCAATATCAATATTTTTCGTGATCCCAGATGGGGACGCGGACATGAGACCTATGGTGAGGATCCGTATCTGACTGCCCGTCTGGGTGTCCGCTTTATCAATGGTCTGCAGGGAAAAGGCAAGTATCTGAAGGTCGCTGCCTGTGCGAAGCATTTCGCGGTACATTCCGGCCCTGAAGCCCTGCGGCATGAATTTGACGCGAAGACAAACCCGAAGGACATGCAGGAAACCTATCTGAGCGCCTTCAAAGAAGCCGTTTGTGACGCCGGTGTTGAAAGCGTCATGGGTGCTTACAACCGTGTCAACGGTGAACCTGCTTGCGGTTCCCGTTTCCTGCTGAAAGAAACACTGAGGGGAAAATGGGGATTTGCCGGGCACGTGGTCAGCGATTGCTGGGCAATCCGTGACTTCCATACCAGACATATGGTCACTGCAACCGCTCCGGAATCCGCTGCCCTGGCTCTCAATAACGGATGCGATCTGAATTGCGGAAATACCTATCTGCATGTTCTCGAAGCCCTTCAGGAAGGGCTTGTTACCGAAGAAACCGTCACTGAAGCATGTGAGCGTCTTTTCACTACCAGGTATCTTCTTGGCCTGTTTGCTGACGACTGTGAATATGACAATATCGACTATACAGAGAATGATACGGATGAACACGACGCGCTTGCCGAACTGGCAGCCGAAAAGACCATGGTACTGCTGAAAAACGACGGAATCCTGCCTTTGAACGCGGATGAAATCAGAACAGTCGCGGTCATCGGTCCCAATGCGGATTCCATTCCGGCACTGGAAGGCAACTACAATGGAACCAGCAGCCGGTACATCACCTTCCTGGAAGGCATCCGGGGATGGTGCTCCGCACATGGTATCCGGACACTGTACAGCACGGGAAGTCATCTGTTCAAGGATCGCTCGAGCGGACTCAGTCAGCCGGAAGACCGGATCGCCGAGGCTGTTGCTTGCGCAGAAAAGGCTGACGCGGTCATCGTGTGCGTCGGATTGGACGCCACGCTGGAAGGCGAAGAAGGAGATACCGGAAACGAGTACTTCAGCGGGGACAAAAATGATCTGAATCTGCCGAAGAGCCAGATTACGCTGCTCAACGCGATTGAAATGACAGGAAAGAAGTTTGTGACTGTCCTTTCCGTGGGTTCGGCCCTGAATGTGCCGCAAGGCAACGCACAATTGCTGACATGGTATCCCGGACAAGCGGGAGGAAAAGCACTGGCTCGCATCCTCTTCGGCGAGATCAGTCCATCCGGACGGCTCCCTGTCACCTTCTATCATGATGTTGATGATGTGCCCGCCTTTGAAAACTATGATATGAAAGGCCGTACCTATCGCTATCTTGAAAAGGAACCGCTGTATCCCTTCGGTTACGGTCTGTCCTATACCCGTTTCAGCCTGAAGGCAGAAGCCAAAGACCGAAATACGGTGATTGCCGAAGTGACTAACGACGGAACAAAGGATTCGGATACGGTCGTTCAGGTTTATGTCAAGGCCCGAAGCGAGTTCGCTCCGCTTCATCCCAGACTCTGTGGATTCAAACGTGTCAGTGTGAAGGCGGGCGAAACCGTACAGACAGAAATCAAACTGGACAAATACACCTGGAGTGTGATCAATGGTCAGGGTGAACGTGTTTCCTGTGAAGAAGGCGAATTGTATGCCGGTTTCTGTCAGCCGGATGAACAGAGTGAAAAACTCAGCGGAACAAAAACGGTCCTTGTGAAGATCTGATCAGGAATCGAAAAAATGCAGCTCCCCTTAAAAAACAAGGGGAGCTTATCTTTTCTTTACCAATGTATTCAGTTGTCGAAAAAGTCTGAAAGGAATCACCTGTTCAGAAAAAAACGGATCACTTCACCGGCAAGGATCATTCCGGCAACCGGGGGTACAAAACTCATACTGCCGGGTGCTCTTTCCCTGAGATGGACCGGTTCTTCAGTGGAATACAGCACTTTCAGCGAAGGAATGTTCCTTTTACGCAATTCGTGACGGATGACTCTTGCAAGCGGGTCTCCTGAAGTATCGAAGATATCACCGACAGTAAACTTTGTCGGATCCAGTCTGTTTCCGGTTCCCATGCTTGAAATCAGGGGAATGTTTCTCTCGTAACAGATCTGAGCCAGCCTGACCTTTGCAGTTACGTTATCGATGCAGTCAACTACATAATCGAGACAGGAAAAGTCGATCTCATTTTCTGTTTCCGGAAGGAACATGACATGATGGGGGAAGACATTGACATCGGGTGCAACAGAACGGATCCGGCAGAGCACTGCGTCAGTCTTGCGACGGCCGACAGAATGAACATCGGACAGAAGCTGACGGTTCAGGTTACTGATACTGACGGTGTCAAAATCAATGATGTCCAAAGTGCCGATGCCGCCGCGGCAAAGTGCTTCGGCACAGGCAGAGCCGACCCCGCCGAGACCGAACACCGCGACTCGTTTTGTCTGAAGAAGGTCAGTGGCTTCCCGGCCAATCATACTGATGGTTCTTGCCAGCCTGTCATTACGTTCCATGATTGATCCCTCCGTTGGCAATATAGTAGCTTTTGAAAATGAAAGTGTCAACTTATCATTGAAAATACAGCCTTTTTTGTTATATAATAAAGAAGTTGGAGGGATAGCATGTTTTCCGGATTTACCGATGACACGGTCCAGTTTTTTCTGGATCTGAAGTTTCATAATTCGACAAGCTGGTTCCATGAGAACCACGATGAGTATGTCCGTTGTGTTCAGAAACCTTTTTATGAGATGATCGAGGATCTCGGTCCGGATATGAAGACTGTTGATCCCCTGATGGAAATCAGACCGCATAAGTGTATTTCGCGGATTCACCGGGATACCCGGTTTTCAAATGACAAGAGTCCCTATCGGGATCATCTGTGGTATATTTTTCGGCACGAGGGTGAACCGAGAGACCTGTCTATCAATTATTTCTTTGAATTCGGACCGGGAAGGCTGAACTGGGGAATCGGATTCTGGGGCGAGAACAGACCGGCTATGGATCTTTTCAGAGCCAGGATCGTTGCACGTCCGGAAGGCATTGCCACACTGATCCGCGACTGTGATCTGCCCGGTCATTTCCTTTCACCTGAAGGGAGCGTGTTCAAACGGATCAGTATCCCGCCGGAAGTTCCGGAGGAACTGAAACGTTGGTATATCAGTAAGGAACTCTATATCTGCAAGGTACTTCCGGATTATAAGATCAGTTTTACGGAAAAACTGACCGAGGAAGTCCGCAGGGATTTCCTGGCATTGGCACCCATCTACCGGTTGTTCCGTGGATATTACGAAGATACAGTGGGAGAAGAAAAGTAACGGAGGGATCTTATGGACTGGATGAAATTGAAAAGCGGATCGGATGTCAGAGGCACAGCTGTAGGCGATAATGCCGTTCTGACCACAGATGTGGCGTGCGCTCTCGGTATGGCGTTTGCCAGATATATTGCCATCAAAAAAGTCAAACCTGTAAGCCAGGTCAAGATCGCGATCGGCCGGGACAGCCGTATTTCCGGACCTGCGCTGCTTCAGGCTGCGGCGGAAGGAATCAGCCGCTCCGGAGCGAATGTGATCAACTTCGGAATGTGTACTACGCCTGCTATGTATATGAGTATCATTACTCCGGGATTTGAACCTGACGGTTCCATCATGGTCACTGCCAGCCATCATCCGTGGGACAAGAATGGCTTGAAGTTTTTCCTGGAAGACGGCGGTATCGAAGGCGATACTGTTGAAGAACTTCTGAAGATGGCTTCTGAACTGAATCCGTCTGATTTTCCGATTTCCGGGGTTATCACAGAAAAAGCATTCCTGCCGACCTATATGGATCAGCTGGCACAACGGATACGGACCGGACTCGGAACTGATCTGCCCAAGCCGCTGCTGGGACTGCATGTGGTCGTTGATGCCGGAAACGGTGCCGGCGGATTCTACGCCCGACTGCTGGAAGAACTGGGTGCCTGGATCGATGGAAGTCAGTTCCTTGAACCGGACGGTTATTTCCCGAACCACATTCCAAACCCGGAGAATGCCGATGCCATGGCATCCATCCGTAACGCGGTGCTGAAAGTGGAAGCCGATCTGGGCGTTATTTTTGACGCGGACTGTGACCGTGCAGCCATTGTTGATTCCGAAGGGAAAGAAATCAACCGGAACCGCCTGATCGCGCTGATTTCCGCAATCCTGCTGGATCAGAAACCCGGTCAGACCATTGTGACCGACTCCGTGACATCCTCCGGTCTGAAGAAATTCATCAACGACTGGGGCGGAGAACATTACAGATATAAGCGCGGCTACCGCAATGTCATCGACGAAGCGATCCGTCTGAACAACGAAGGCATTGAATGTCCCCTGGCTATCGAAACCAGCGGACATGCCGCCCTGAAGGAAAACCATTTCCTTGATGACGGAATGTATCTGGTGACCGTGCTGATCGTAAAAGCCATGCAGCTGAAGCAGCAGGGCGAAAAGCTCGGTTCCCTGATCGCTGATCTGAAGGAACCGCAGGAAAGTACCGAACTGCGGATCAAGATCATGGAAGAAGATTTCCGCAGCAAAGGTAAAGAAGCTATTCAGCTCGTACTGGATTACGCGAACGCAGCCGGGAACTGGCATATTGCCCCGGATAACCGTGAAGGCGTACGGATCTCCTTTGATCTTGACGGAGTGCCGGATGCGGGTTGGTTCCTGCTGAGGCTGAGCGTTCATGACCCGGTCCTGCCCCTGAATGTTGAGAGTGATGTCAAAAACGGTGTTAAGAGCATGGTACAGGCCCTGTACAACGTGATCAAAGACTGCGAAGGTCTTGATCTCGAACCCTTCAAAGCATATCTTTGACAGAATCATGCAGACTGAGCGGTAATCGCCCAGTCTGCTGTGTTTACAGTCAGTGTTCGTCAATATAGCAGATGTTTGGACAAACAGTATCTTTATCAAGCAAAAAGAAAGCAGAAGAATGATGGATCAGAAGAATAAAAAGGAACAAGCCCAAGGCAGCACAAACGGCCAGAAGATCGAAATCAACTGGTATCCGGGACATATGGCCAAGGCTAAACGACTTCTCAGTGACCAGATCTCAAAATGCGATCTGATCATTGAACTTTGTGACGCGCGTCTTCCTTACTCAAGCCGGAATCCGGAACTCATGAAAATGACCGCGGGAAAGAAGCATATTCTCTTTCTGAACAAGGCAGATCTTGCAGATCCGGCTGTTACGGAACAATGGCTCCGGTATTTCCGTCAGCAGGGGATCAGAGCATGGCAGACAACATCCAATAACAGCCGTGTAAAGGAAACCATACGGATGATCAATGACGCTACAGCGGATATTGTTCAGAAATACGCTGACAGAGGCGTTCGTAAAGGCATGAAAGCGATGGTCATCGGTGTCCCGAATGTTGGTAAAAGCACTTATATCAACCACTTGCACGGCTCCGGTATTGCTGCTACCGGTGATAAGCCAGGTGTGACGAAGAGCAACCAGTGGGTACGGATCGGCCCGTATCTTGAATTACTTGACACTCCCGGATTACTCTGGCCGAGGCTTGATGATCAGCTGGCCGCGAGACGCCTGTGCTATATCGGATCGGTGAAGGATGATGTGGTCGATCTGCCAATGCTGGCAATCCGGCTGCTTCAGGATATTGCAACTGTAAGGCCGGAAAGTCTGAAGGAACGATTTCATATTGATGATCCTCAACTGGAAGGTGTTGAATTGCTGGATGCGGTATGCAAAGGACGGGGATTTCTGCTGAAGGGTGGTATATCAGATTACGACAGATGCTGTGCTGTTGTCCTGGACGAATTCCGCGGAGGGAAACTGGGAAGGATCACGCTTGAAACTGTACAGAGCCTGGAATGAAGGGTACAGGGTAAAAGTTGTTTGACAATAAGCCAATCAGTAATCAACTATATCAGGAGCATGTAATACAATGGCAAAGACAGAACGTATTGAAAGAATGAAATATCTTTTGTCGACTGAACAACCATATCGCGCACTGGGTGTTGTTGCGGGTATGGATGAAGTCGGACGGGGGCCGCTGGCGGGAAATGTGGTGACCGCGTGCGTTGTTATGCCTGAAGAACCCGGGATCCTGTGGGTCGATGACAGCAAAAAGCTTTCCGAAACGCGACGTGAGGCTGTCTATCAGGAAATCATGGAACATGCGTTGTATGTTGGAATCGGAATGGTTACGCCGGAAGAAATCGACGAGATCAATATTCTGGAAGCTACCAAAAAAGCTATGCGACAGGCAGCGTCTGCTGTGCCGGCAGATTATTTTCTGATTGACGCCGTGACAGGACTTGGACTGAAAGGAACTGAAGTGCCGATCATCAAAGGGGACGCAAACTCATACAGTATCGCAGCGGCCAGCATTGTGGCCAAAGTCACCAGAGATCATCAGATGATCGAACTGGATCGCGAGTATCCCCAGTACGGATTTGCCCGCAATAAAGGTTACGGTACCAAGGAACATATTGAGGCATTGCAAAAATACGGTCCGTGCCCTTATCACCGGAATACCTTTATAGGACATTTCATATGAGTGAGAAAACCTATCAAACGGGTCTTGACGGAGAAGAACAGGCAAGAATTTTCCTGGAGTCGAAAGGAATGATATTCGTCCGAAGCCGTTACAGATGCGTCTGCGGAGAAATCGATCTGATCATGATGGACGGGAAAACAATTGTATTTACGGAAGTTAAGACACGATTCACCGGACGTGCAGGAAGCGGCCTCATGGCTGTGGACCGGACAAAACAGGGAAGACTTTCGAGAGCTGCTGTCTGTTTTCTGAAAGAAACACATATGACCGGATCGCCGGCACGCTTTGACGTGATCGAGATCAATCGTGATGGAATCATCTATGTACGCGATGCTTTTCATCCCGGAAGACCGGTCTGATATCAGGAGATAATATGAAAAACAAGTTAACCGGTAAAATTATTCTGATCCTGCTTGCGGGCATTCTGCTCGCGTGCTTTTCATCATCTGCTTATGCTGAAGAAGAACTGATTTTCAATGGCAGTTTTGAAACCGCCGATGAATACGGCGAACCGGATGGCTGGTATACGGATGCCTATGTGCATGACGAGGGATACAGTATCTTTTTATGGGAAACCGGTCCGGATGCTGCGGAGGGCGATCATTATGTGACGATCCGAAACGCGGATCTGAATGATGCGCGATATGTGCAGACTGTCGAGGTGGAACCGGAATCCATGTACCGTATCCGGTTCAAAGTACGTGCCGAAGATGTACGTGAAGGACACGGCGCGAATGTATCTGTTGAAGGTTTATATGTTTTCAGCGAAGGAGTATTCGATACCGACGGTGAATGGCAGACTGTGGACTGGTATGGCGAGACCGGCGAAGATCAGGATATAGTGACTTTGTTTATCCGACTGGGAGGATACAGCGGTGAAAGCATCGGAAAGGCCAGCTTTGATCAGATATCCATGGTCAGAATCGATGAACTTCCGGATGATATCGTCGCCGACAGATGGTATCGCCTGGATACGGGAATCGATGAGGATAAATTCGCGGATGACGGTTATGCTCCCAGTGAGACGGATTCACGTATTCCGCTGGTTGTCATAGCGCTGCTTTACACAGGATTTTTTATCGTTCTTCTGAAAACGGTGCGAAGAAAAGATACCTTAAATACGGAAGTTAAGAATTATACCGGAGCTTTTTCTCTGCTGATGATCCTCGCCATGCTGCTGCGGATCTGTCTTTCCGCAAACGTGGACGGGTACGCTGTGGATGTGAATTGTTTCCTTTCCTGGGGAAACACCATGCGCATGAATGGCCCTTTACAGTTCTATCAGTCTACAGGTTTTTGCGATTATCCTCCCGCATATACCTATATTCTTGCTTTGAACTCAACTGTATCGGGACTGCTGAAAGAAATTTTTACCAATATTTCACCGGATGTTATTGACCGGATCATATTCCGGTTTATTCCGTCACTTGCGGATATTGTCATATGCTGCGTGATCCGTGACAGAATGAACAGGCAGGGATTTTCAGGCAGAATGTCCTGTACAGTTGCGTCATTGCTGGCATTTTTCCCGGTCAGTATCCTGAACAGCGCGTGCTGGGGGCAGATGGACAGCGTACTGTGCCTGCTTTTGCTGCTGGTAGCGGTATGGGCGACCGAACACAAATGGCAGATATGCCTGCCTTTATATATGCTGGCTGTATTGGTGAAACCTCAGGCATTGATGCTTGGCCCGCTTGGCCTGGTTGTCATGATCATCGAATGGTTCCGTAATAAGGAAAGCCGGAAGCAACTGCTGTTTGGTCTGATGTGGGCAATTCTCGTTTTAGTCGTCGTTGTGATTCCGTTTACCGTGTATCAGGAACCGTTCTGGCTGATCGACCAGTATAAGAGGACGTTGGCTTCCTATCCTTATGCTACTGTCAATACTTCAAACTTTTACTATCTCATGGGTGGAAACTGGCAATCCATTGCCAACGATGCATTGCCTTTTGCCTGCTTCATGCTGGCAGCGTTGTCAGCCGTGTATTTATTTTATTTGTTTACCGAACGGAAAAATAGAGGATCCGAATGTCTGCTGATCATTGAAACTGTACTTTCAGCAATATTCACGATCTGGTTTGTTATCTGCGGTATACTTGGAATCTTCAGCTGGAATGTTGTCGGCTGGTCAGCAATGGCATATGCTTTTGCAGTCACCCTGCCGCCGCTTATTCGTAACAAAGATATCCGGTATCTTGCTTTGCATGGCGGCCTGCTGTTTGTTCTGCTTTATGTTTTCGGAATCAAAATGCACGAACGTTATCTGATCCCTGCGTTTGCTCTGCTTATGTATGCCTGGATCTCGCTGCGTGATGACCGGATACTTCTTGTAATGCTCATATCGGGAATTACTGTTTTCCTGAATGTAGGGATTGTACTGGACAATTCGATACGCCTCGGTTCGGCACAGGGCCATCTGAACAACGATACAGTCTGGCTGGCCGATATTCTGTCTGTTATAAATGTACTGAACGCCGGCTCAGCTGTGTTTATCTTCAGAAAAATCATGAACGGCGGGGAAACCTGGCAACTTAAAAGTGCCACAACTACGGGACCGGTAAAGAAACGGTCCGATGACATACCGGACAACCGGAAACTGAAATGGACAAAGAAGGACACATTGATCGTACTTCTTATTTCCGCTGTTTATGCTGCTGTCACATTCAGTACGCTGGGCAGCACAAAGGCCCCTCAGAACGCGTGGGTTTCATCCGCACCTGATGAAGAGATCGTCATCGATCTCGGAGCGGAATATGAAGATTTTTCCATGCTGTATTTTGCCCGTGTCGGACGAAGTGAATTCTCTGTCGCGGTAAGTTATGACGGTGAACTGTGGAGTGACGTTTTCAAAGCAGAAATGAATCAGGGCGAATGCTATCGTTGGAAATATCTTTGCGACTACTGGGAAGATGCCGATGGAACACGGAAATATATATCAACGGGAAGCACCACCGACGCCAGAAAAATGAGCGGGAGATATGTGAAAATTATTTCGGATCAGATCGGTCTGCCGCTTTGCGAAGTGATCTTCCGTGACGGAAAACAACAACAGATCACCGGATGTGTGCTCGTCTCACAGTCCAATGCTGTGACGGATTCTCCAAACTACAGTGATGCTTCCGCATTGCTTGACGAACAAGATACTTTTGAAGCAATCCCGGATCTCTTTGGCGTCAGGGATGATGACACACCGCAACCCTGCTGGTATAACGGAACATACTTTGATGAGATCTATCACGCCAGAACGGCTTATGAACACCTCCACGGTACAGTTCCTTATGAAACCAGTCATCCGCCGCTTGGTAAACTGATCATGGGTCTCGGAATCCTTCTCTTTGGGATGACCCCATTCGGCTGGAGATTCACCGGCGCGCTGGCCGGGGTACTGATGATCCCGGCAATCTATCTGCTTATCAAACAATTGACAAAAAAAACCAAATTCTCTGTCATCGGCGCGCTGCTTATTGCTCTGGATTGTATGCATCTGACGCAAACACAGATTGCAACGATCGACAGTTATCCGGTACTCTTTATCATGTTTTCCTGGTTCTTTATGCTTCGCTTTGTGCAGACCGATATCCGGAAAACGGCAATCAGAAAGATACTTCCGGATCTTGCAATGAGCGGATTGTTTATGGGACTCGGGATCGCGTCCAAATGGATCGGGATCTATTCCGGAGCAGGACTTGCAGTCATGTATTTCTGGCACGGGATCCGCTGCATCCGCTGTACGCGGAACGGGGAAGAAAAGAAAGCAGTATTCAATAAATTTGTCAGATTGTGTCTGAGCTGTATTCTGTTCTTTGTGCTGATTCCGGCAGTTATTTATCTGCTGTGCTATATCCCGTATTTCGCTTATGACAATTCGATCAGAGATTTCCCGATATTCCTGGAAAGAGTAATTGAGTCCCAGAATGGCATGTTCAATTATCACAGTCAACCGGGTCTTGGCATGGATCATCCGTTCTATTCCCCGTGGTATGAGTGGCCGGTCATCAAAAAGCCTATGTATTATGCTTCCGGAAGCTACATTTCCACAGGTGATTACGACAGCTCGATCTTTTCTTTCGGGAATCCCGGTGTATGGTTTGCCGCGATCCCGTGTTTCCTTTTCGGAATATTGCTTCTGATCCGGGAACGTCATTACCGGTACGACGAATCCGGATCAGCCGGATCATTCCACCTCGAGCCTGCTGACCATGACCCGACTATGCTGTTTATGACAGTCGGTTTCCTGGCACAGTTCCTGCCCTGGGTACTGGTCCCGAGAGGAACGTATATTTATCACTATTTCGCGAGTATTCCGTTCCTTATCCTGTTTATTGTGATCACATTGTATTATATTGACATTAATTTTCCGAAGCTTGCAAAGTTCCTGATACCGGCTTATCTGGTAATTGTTATGGTCTTCTTTATCGGATATTTTCCATATGCATCGGGAATACTGACACCGGTCCGGTGGCTTGAAGGAATGAGAGGATTGATCAATGTATATTACTGAGGCGCCTTAAGTTGAAAAGCAAATTGTGTGTCAGCAAACAGTGGTCAGGAGGGAAAAGGGTATGGATGAAGTCAATCTGACAAAATGCCTGAGCTATGGTATCAATGGAACCGATGGATTTCCCGTGATGATCGAGGCATATTCGAATGGCGGTCTTCCCGGAATGGAAATCATCGGTCTTCCGGATGCAAGTATCAAAGAGAGCAAGGACAGGGTCAGGGCTGCTGTGGAATCCAGCGGATATAACCTTCCATTCTCACGTATTGTAATCAACCTTTCTCCTGCCGACACCCGCAAAGAAGGGCCAGCTTTCGATCTGCCAATTGCCATTGCCGTGATGGGACTGATTCATGATGATATTCCTCCTGTCCTGACCGATACCGTATTGATCGGTGAATTGAGCCTGGACGGGACCCTCCTTCCGGTCCGCGGTGCTCTGCCTATTGTGATCAGTGCGAACCAGCAGGGAATACATGATGTTATACTACCTTATGATAATGCGGACGAAGTGTCCTGCATACAGGGTGTACGGATCTATCCAGCTCATCATCTGCAGGAAGTGATCGATCATATTACTGGTACGCAGCCGATTGCGGCACAGGTGCAGAAAGACTATACCGAGATCATGGATCAAGCCGGTATTGCAACAGCGGATTTTTCACAGGTTGTCGGTCAGACAGGCGCAAAGAGAGCAATCGAAATCGCTGCTGCCGGAGGACACAATCTGATCATGATCGGAGCTCCCGGCTCGGGGAAGACCATGCTTGCACGATGCATTCCGGGAATACTTCCGCCGCTGACATTTGAAGAAGCCCTGGAAACAACCAAGATTCACTCCATTGCGGGAAAAATCAATCCGGGTGAAGGACTGATGGTCCGAAGACCGTTTTCTTCTCCGCATCATACCGCTTCTGTGGCGTCATTGATCGGCGGAGGTTCCAACGCGCGTCCCGGAGAAGTCTCCCTGGCGCATAACGGGGTCCTCTTTCTGGACGAGATGCCGGAATTCAGCAGGGGCTCTCTGGAGGCACTGCGCCAACCGCTGGAAGACGGATATGTTTCAGTCTCCAGAGTGATGAAACAGGCACGGTATCAATCATCTTTCATGCTTGTAGCCGGAATGAATCCGTGTCCCTGCGGTTATTACGGAAGCAGACAGAAACAATGCACCTGCACGCCGAATGAAATCAAGCGGTACCTTGACAAGATCTCCGGTCCGCTTCTGGACAGGATCGATCTTCAGATTGAAGTCGACTCTGTTCCCGTAAAGGAGATCACAGGCGGCGCAGTTCCGGAATCGTCTTCCGCCGTTGCCGCACGTGTAGCCGAAGCAAGAAAGATCCAGAACGAGCGCTACCGCGGAAGCGGGATCTACTGTAACGCGCAGCTGGAGCAATCCATGATGAAAACATACTGTGTGACGGACAGCACGACTGCGGAACTTCTGAATATCTCCATTGACAGACTGCATCTGAGTATGCGCGCCTACAACAGGATTCTCAAAGTCGCCAGAACGATCGCTGATCTGGCGAAACATGAAAACATTCAAACTGAAGATGTGGCTGAAGCAATCCAGTACAGGGAACTTGACAGTAAATACTGGAGGTAAGGAACGGTGACCGGACAATATTCAGAAACCGTATATCTTTCCTGGCTTGCATCATGCCGGCTGCCGCTGAAAACAATGACAGAACTGCTTGAATCCTTTCAGACAGCCGGTGAATTATACAGCTTCTTTTCAGAACACAACGATGAGCTGATCTCTTCCGGAATCGATCCGGCGGTCATCACAACCATGCGAATGAATGCCGGTGAGGAGAAACTGAAAAGTTACAGAAAGCTCACCGAAATGTATAAAATCAGTGCCATTACGCTTCATGATCCGGATTATCCCGAACTTCTGAATCAGATCAGCGATCCTCCCGCTATCCTTTTCTGCCGCGGTGAACTGTCTGTGCTGAAGAAGACCTGTGTTGCCATGGTGGGAAGCAGAAATGCTTCCGTAAAGGGAATCAGCGCGACAGAAAAAATAGCCCGGGATCTGAGCAACCGCGGGGTTGCAATCGTCAGCGGACTTGCGGACGGAATTGACAGCGCAGCCCATAAAGGGTGCATAGCAGGCGGTACGCCCACGGTGGCGGTCATGGGATGCGGACTTGACAGGATCTATCCTGTCAGCAATACCGCGCTCAGCCAGAAAATCCTTAAAAACGGAGGACTGCTGCTCAGCGAATACGCACCGGGAGAAAAACCGCTGGGATGGCATTTCCCCGTTCGAAACAGGATCATATCCGGTCTGTGCAAAGCAACACTGATGATGGAATGCAAAATACGGTCCGGAAGTATGACCACGATCCGGCATGCTCTCGATCAGGGCAGAGATGTCTACGCTTACCCGGGAGAAACCGGTACGCCGTGGTCGGAAGGCGCGCATCAGCTTTTGAGAGAAGGCGCCGGATACTTCACTACAGCGGCTGATATCCTTGACGATCTTGGCTGTCTTGACAAATCCGAATCTTGTGTGCAAAATAACGTATTAGTACAGGAAAAGACTGAGACGGATCCTGTACGAAAAAAGGTCATTGAAGCACTGAAGGACGGAATGCTCGGATTTGACGAGCTGACAGTGCGCACAGGACTGTCTCCGCAGGAGCTGTTTACAGCACTGACGGTCCTGATGATCCGGGGTACGGTGACGGCTTATCCCGGGAAAATGTATGAATTATCAGTGAATTGAACTGGAGGAATATCCAATGGCGACTTCTGCCGTAAAACACAAGCTGGTTATTGTCGAGTCTCCGGCGAAGGCAAAGACGATCAGTAAGTATCTCGGAAAAGGATATAAAGTGGAAGCTTCACAGGGACATGTCTGTGATCTTCCGAAATCCCAGCTCGGCATCGATCCGGACCGGGATTTTGAAATGAAATATATTACGATCCGCGGACGCGGAGATATCCTGACACGGATCAGAAAAGAAGCCAAGAATGCTTCCCAGATTTATCTCGCAACCGACCCGGACCGCGAGGGAGAGGCAATATCCTGGCATCTGAGTCATATACTCGGGATCGACGAGAAGAAAGCCTGCCGTATTGAGTTCAATGAGGTGACAAAGAAGGCTGTACAGGCTGCCATCAAGGCACCGCGTACATTGGATATGAACCGCATTGACGCACAACAGGCGCGCCGGGCTCTGGATCGTCTGGTAGGTTATAAAATCAGTCCGCTGCTCTGGATCAAGGTGAAAAAAGGTCTGTCTGCCGGTCGAGTTCAGAGCGTTGCCACCCGAATGGTAGTGGATCGCGAAAACGAAATAAGCGCGTTTGTTCCGGAAGAATACTGGGACGTTATTGCCAAATGCAGAAACGGCAGGAAAAATGGGGCCGCGTTTACAGCCAGACTGGTATCCGTGAATGGGAAAAAGCAGCAGATCACTGATGAAAAATCCGCGAATGAAGCGGTCAAAGCCATCAATGACGGCGGTTTCGCGGTAGTCAGCCTGAAGACCGGTGAAAAGAGAAAAATGCCTTCACCGCCTTTTACAACGTCAAGCCTTCAGCAGGAAGCCGGCAGAAAACTGAATTTTACCACAGCGAAGACCATGCAGGTCGTTCAGCAACTCTATGAAGGAATTGATCTTCAGGGAGAAGGCACACAGGGTCTGGTCAGCTATATCCGTACGGATTCTGTACGGATCAGCCAGGATGCTCTTGATGCTGTCAGGAAGTATATTCCGAGCCAGTTCGGTCCGGATGCCCTGCCGTCCAAACCCAACGAATATAAAGGACGCCAGAGAGCTCAGGACGCGCACGAAGCAATCCGCCCGACTGATGTTGAACGCACTCCGGATTCCATCAAAGACTCACTGACAAAGGACCAATACAGTCTGTATAAACTGATTTACAACCGTTTTGTGGCAAGTCAGATGAATGCCGCAGTGTATGAAACCATGACTGCGGAGATGGATAACGGTAAATGCGGTTTGCGATTCTATGGCGAGCAGAAGAGAGTAGCTGGATTCACTGTGCTTTATGAGGAAAGCACAGATGAAACAGTTGCATCCAATGAAGTCACTTTACCTGCGCTTAAGCAGGGACAGACGATCAGTATCGAAAATGTCTCAGCCGAACAGCATTTCACCCAGCCGCCGAGCCGGTTCACTGAGGCTTCTCTGGTTCGCACTCTCGAAGAAAACGGTATCGGACGCCCTTCCACCTATGCGCCGACTATCACTACGATCATTAATCGCGGTTATGTCAGCCGTGAAAAGAAACGTCTTTATCCGACCGAACTTGGCAAGATGATCACCGGAATGATGCAGGAATACTTTGCCGGCATTGTGGATACCGACTTTACGGCTGAACTGGAGAACAAACTGGATGCGGTGGAAGACGGAACAGAAAACTGGAAGAGCATCCTGCGCGAATTCTGGCCTGAATTTGAAAAGACACTTTCTGTGGCAGAAAAGGAAATCGAGAAGATCGAAGTCCGGGACGAAGTCAGCGACATTCCGTGCGATAAGTGCGGTTCGATGATGGTTTACAAGATGGGTCGTTTCGGACGGTTCCTTGCATGTCCGAATTTCCCGGAATGCCGGAATACCAAAGCAATCCTGACTTATCTGGATGCACCGTGCCCCCGCTGCGGCGGAAGAATGATGGAAAAGATCAGCAAAAAGAACCGCAAGTTCTTTGGATGTGAGAATTATCCCACCTGCGATTTTGTCAGCTGGGACAAACCCATTGAACAGCACTGTCCGGACTGCGGGCAGTATATGGTGGAAAAGAAGAACAGCAAAGGAGAAACCTGGCATGTTTGCTCAAATGAGCAGTGCAGGAAACGGATCCTGGTAAGCGATTCTTCATCCGAGGAGATCACGAATGACTGATGAACTGCATGCCGTTGTGATCGGTGCCGGCCTGGCCGGAACCGAAGCCGCCTGGCAGCTTGCAAACCGCGGTATCAAAGTAAAACTGTATGAAATGAAACCCGTAAGGAAGACACCGGCTCACCATGCCGACACCATGGCTGAACTGGTGTGTTCGAATTCGCTGCGTTCAGACCGTCTCAGCAATGCCGTGGGGCTGCTGAAAGAAGAAATGCGTCTGCTTTCATCACTGATCATGGAAGCGGCGGATAAAACAAGAGTACCGGCCGGCGGCGCGCTTGCGGTGGATCGTGTTTCATTTTCGGAATATGTGGATGCAAAGATCCGGAACCATCCCAATATTGAAGTGATTTCCGAGGAAATCACCCGGATTCCGGATGTTGAGGCGGTTATTGTTGCCACCGGACCGCTGACCAGTGAAGCACTTGCGGAAGATATTGCCGCAATGCCCGGCATCGGTACTTTGAATTTTTATGATGCCGCGGCGCCAATCGTCACGTTTGAATCCATCGATCAGGAAAAAGTATTCAGAATGTCCCGATATGAACGGGGCGATGACTATCTGAACTGTCCCATGGACGAAGAGACGTACAATCGATTTGTGGACGCGCTGGTCACCGCTGAAACAGCAGAGGTCCACGGATTTGAGGAAACAAGTGTGTTTGAGGGCTGTATGCCCATTGAGTCCATGGCGAAGCGGGGCAGAATGGTTCCTGCTTTCGGACCGATGAAACCGGTCGGCCTGAAGGATCCGCACACAGGGAAAGAGCCTTTCGCGGTCGTTCAGCTGCGCCAGGATGACGCAAACGCTACTCTTTACAATATCGTCGGTTTTCAGACAAGACTGACATTTCCGGAACAGAAACGTGTATTTGGGTTGATTCCGGGGCTGGAAAACGCCGCTTTTGCGCGGTATGGTGTCATGCACCGGAATACATTCATCAATTCTCCGGGCTTCCTGAATGCTCATTTTGAAATGATCAGCCGGGGAAAATGCTATTTTGCCGGTCAGATGACCGGAGTGGAAGGATATGTGGAGAGTGCGGCAAGCGGATTGCTGTGCGGGATCTCACTGGCAAATGATCTTCTGGGAAAAGGAACTTTTGAGCTTCCTGGGTTCACGGCAATGGGCGCAATGGGACGATATGTTTCCACACCAAACCGTCACTTTCAGCCTATGAATTGTTCATTCGGTCTGATCGATCCGCTGCCTTTAAAGCCGGGTCAGAAAAAGATACGGAACAAAGCTGAACGATACGAGGCAATATCCGCAAGATCACTGGAATACCTGCGCACACAGGTTTGTCTGAAGGAGGAATAACAAGTGGGCAGTCCTTTCAAAGGAACAACAATCTGCGCCGTAAAGAAGAACGGACATATAGCGATCGCCGGTGACGGACAGGTCACCATGGGCGAAAATACGATTTTCAAGACCACAGCCAAAAAGGTGAGACGCCTTTATAACGGGGAAGTAGCTGTCGGATTTGCCGGCTCTGTGGTGGATGCCTTTGTTCTGTGCGAGAAGTTTGAAGAAAAACTGCAACAATGTTCGGGCAATCTGGAACGGGCAGCCATTGCACTGGCGCAGAACTGGCGTGGTGATCAGGCTATGCGTCAGCTGGAATCCATGATGATCGTCGCGAATAAAAATTCACTGCTGATCCTCAGCGGCACCGGAGAAGTCATCGAACCGGACGAAGGTATCGCAGCAATCGGTTCCGGCGGTAACTACGCGCTGGCAGCCGCCAGGGCACTGGTACAGAATACTGAACTGAGCGCGCATGAGATTGCTGAAAAAGCATTGCATATTGCAGCTTCGATCTGCGTGTTCACCAATGACAACATCATTGTTGAGGATGTCTGATACTAGTGGTTAGTAATTAGTTGTTAGCAGATAAGTTTAGTTGGAAAGCAGTCAGTGGCTGGAGGTCAGCAATCAGAAAATGATTATTAGTGACCGGCAGCCCGAAATTGAGAGGAAATATTATGGCTGAATATACACCAAAGCAAATCGTCAATGAACTTGATCGGTTCATTATCGGTCAGGACAGTGCCAAAAAGGCAGTGGCTATCGCTCTTCGTAACCGCTACCGTCGCAGTAAAGTCGAAGAAGGCATGCGTGAAGAGATCTGCCCAAAGAACATTCTCATGATCGGACCGACCGGAGTTGGCAAGACTGAAATCGCCCGCAGGCTGGCGAAGCTTGTCAATGCGCCGTTCGTCAAAGTGGAAGCAACCAAATTCACCGAAGTTGGCTATGTGGGACGTGATGTGGAAAGCATCATCCGTGATCTGACGGAAAATGCCATCCGGATGGTACGCCGTGAACATGAGGAGCGGGTGATGCCGCGCGCGAAAGTGCTGGCGGAAGATGAACTCGCGGAACTTATTGTGAATCCGCCGAAAAAGAGCGATAATCCTCTGGATTTTCTGCTGGGTAAGAAGAACCAGCAGAAGACTCCGGAAGAAACTGAAGTCATCTGCACCCGCAAGGAAGATGTGCAGCGTCAGCTGGCGGAAGGCCAGCTTGAGGAACATGAGCTGGAAATTGAAGTCGAAGACCAGATGCCATCACTGGAAGTTGGCGGAAACTCCATCAGCATCGGTGATATGATGGGCAACATGATGCCACCCCGCACCAAGATCCGCCGGGTAAAGGTGAAGGAAGCAAGAAAGATCCTGACTGAACAGGAAGCATCCAAACTGGTGGATGAGGACGCGATCCGTGAGGAAGCTATCTTCCGTGCGGAACAGAGCGGGATCGTGTTCATTGATGAAATTGACAAGATTGCCGGCTCGAAAAACGCTCATGGACCGGATGTGAGCCGTGAAGGTGTGCAGAGAGATATCCTGCCCATCGTGGAAGGATGTACCGTGACTACCAAATACGGTGCTGTCCGTACGGATTACATGCTGTTTATCGCGGCCGGTGCTTTCCATGTATCCAGTGTCAGCGATCTGATTCCGGAACTGCAGGGACGTTTCCCCGTACATGTACGTCTTGACAGTCTCAGTAAAGAAGATTTCGAAAAGATCCTGACGATTCCGGATAATGCCCTGACCAAGCAATATGCGGCTCTGCTGGCTGTGGACAAAGTAATGCTGAAGTTTGACGATTCCGCCATCAGCGCCATTGCCGAAGCCGCCTGCAATGCCAATGAAAACAATGAAGATATCGGCGCCAGACGCTTGCACGCTGTGTTCGAACAGATCCTGGAAGATATCAGTTTCAACGCCGGCGACGAGAATATGCCGCCTTTTGAACTGGTCATCAATGATCAGTACGTACTGTCACACCTGAATGGCGAGAACAAACCGCTGGATATCAGAAAGTACATTATCTGATCATTATCAGATGTTCAGTGACGGATCCGGCGTTACGCGGTATTTGTCCTGTACGGTTTCTGCAAATGCTTTGCGGGAACCGTTTTTTTCTGTTATAATGTCCGTAATTCATGAGAGAAAAGGAGTCCTGAATATGGGCAGCAAAGTTGGAATTATCGGAACCGGAAACATGGGCGGCGCGATCCTGCGCGGGATCATTACCGAGAACTATGTCAGGCCGTCAGAACTTCTTGTTTATGACGCCAGCGCCAAGAGAATGAAGCAGCTGAGTGACGAATATATCGGTCTGCGTACCGCGGCAGACAGCCTGCAGGTAGCGGAGGAATCGGATATTATCCTTCTTTGTGTGAAACCCAACTATATTGAAGAAGTGATTCGCCAGATCCGGCCCGCGCTGAACGGGAAAACGGTGGTTTCCATAGCTGCGGGATGGACGCTGGACCGTCTTGAAGCTGCTTTGCAGAATACCGGCGCGGCTTATATGCGTGTTATGCCGAATACTCCGGCTATGGTCGGTGAAGGAATGACAGCTATCTGCGACGAATCCACTGCCAATACCGATGATTTTGACTTTGTCAAAGGGATTTTTGATGCATTGGGAAAAACGGTGATCCTGCCGGAAAATCTGTTTGACGGAGTAAC
This sequence comes from Clostridia bacterium, assembly GCA_045600165.1. GTDB lineage: Bacteria > Bacillota > Clostridia > Christensenellales > Aristaeellaceae > Aristaeella. The sequence continues at coordinate 36,440 of JAZRXJ010000138.1, read as the reverse complement.
TGCTTTGAGTGGTTCCGGCCCGGCATACGTTTATATGTTTATTGAAGCGATGGCTGATGCGGCTGTACTGGAAGGAATCCCGCGCAAGAAAGCTTACGAGATGGCTGCACAGACCGTTCTTGGAAGCGCACTGATGGTCCTTTCCACGGGAAATCATCCGGGAGAACTGAAGGATGCGGTATGCAGTCCCGGAGGAACAACAATCGAGGCTGTTGCATCATTGGAAAAGAACGGTCTGCGTTCCGCAGTGATCGATGCGATCCGTGTATGTGCGGACAAGAGCAGAAAAATGTCCCAGAAATGAGCGGAGGCCTGAATATGGCAGAAGCAAGAAAGCATGTGAATATTTACACCGATGGCGCATGCAGCGGCAATCCGGGTCCCGGAGGATGGGCGGCGATCCTTGAATTCAACGGTCATGAGAAGGAAATCAACGGATACATGGCCGGAACGACCAATAACAGAATGGAACTGTTTGCCGCAATCAGCGGCCTGGGGGCGCTGAAGGAACCGTGTGATGTTACTCTGTATTCGGACAGCGCCTATCTGGTTCAAGCCTTCAATGACCACTGGATCGAAGGGTGGATGAGAAAAGGCTGGAAAACATCGAACGGGACAGCTGTGGAGAATCAGGACCTCTGGTTTATTCTGCAGGCATTGACGAGAAAGCATAATGTGGAATTCGTCAAGGTAAAGGGACATGCAGATCATCCGCAGAATAACCGGTGTGATGAACTGGCGCGCGCTGCAATCGAAGAGTACAGAGCTGCTTACGGTGATGAAATGCCCAAAGCGGAGGTCTGAATGACATGTTGAACTTCAACTGGCAGGAAATATACCCGGGTGTGATACAGATCCGTGACTGTATGGGTGTCTGTATGACATTGCTGAAAGGATCAGAGCGGGCGATACTGATCGATACCGGATACGGAATGGAGGATGTCGTGGCCTTTGTGCGTCAACTGACACTGCTTCCGGTCACTGTAGTACTGACACACGGACATCATGATCATGTACTAGGGGCACGCTGGTTTGAGAAAACATATATGATGACCGAAGACCGTGATGAGTTTATCCTCCGGACAGGAACGGAACAGCGGGAAAAAGTCATGGCGCAGGCAGCAGACAAAGGAATTGCCGTTCCGGATGATTATCTGTCCTGCAGCATTCCGCTTCCTGCAGCTTTTACGCCCGGTGAATACGATCTGGGAGGAATGACAGTAAGGTTCATCCATGTTCCTGGACACACGCACGGATCCATCGTGGGATATATTACGAAATATGAGCTGCTGCTTTCCGGGGATGACTGGAATCCGTGCACATGGCTATGGTTCCCGTCATCGGTCGGTATCCGGACCTGGAAGCGAAATATGGATGAACAGGTGCTGACACTGCCTTTTACAGGGGTCTTGTGCTCCCATCAGTTTGATCTGCAGCCGAGAGAAAAGATAGACAGGTTCATGGACGCAATTACCGAAGAGAATATTCAGAATGCCGTGCCGGATGAACTTGGCGGGGTTATTGATACGCGACATATTGTTATTCCGGAAGGAATGATCATAGAATTTGACTATCAAAAACAATGAGGAGGCAGTTATATGAAAACTGTCAGGATCGATCCGAAAAACACGGTGCAGTTCCGCAATAATGCGGCTTTTTGTGTCGGAACAGGACGTATGGGACTTGCTCTGCAGAAGGAATATCAGGACCAGCTTCTCATGGCTCAGAAGATCGCAGGTTTTTCCCATATCCGCGGTCACGGTCTGTTCTGCGATGATATGAGCATTTATCAACCCACGATGGACGCGGAAGGGAACTGGCATGATGCCTATTGCTTTACCTATCTCGACCGGGTCATGGACAGCTATCGTGCGGCCGGCATCCGTCCTTTCCTGGAGCTTGGATTCATGCCTTCCCGCATGGCTTCCGGAACTCAGACGATCTTTTACTGGAAAGGAAATACGACGCCGCCGAAGGATTACGAGCAGTGGGCATCTCTGGTCAAAGCCACTCTGACCCATCTGACCGAAAGATACGGCTATGACGAAGTGGCATCGTGGCCGGCGGAAGTCTGGAATGAACCCAATCTTCCGGGGTTCTGGGAGAACGCGGATGAACAGGAATATCATAAGCTTTATGCCGTTACAGCCAGAGCGGTCAAGGAAGTCATTCCTGAAATGAAAGTGGGTGGTCCTGCAGTTTGCGGCGGACCGGTCACACCAGACTGGATCCGTCATTTTCTGACCTTCTGCAGGGACGAGAAGCTCCCGCTGGATTTTGTGACCAGACATGCCTATATGGGCAATACACCCGAACACAAGGGAAGGTATCTCTATCACGAAATGCGTGCTGTGGAAGATACCTATGAAGAGATGAAGGGTACACGCGAAATCATCGATTCATTCCCGGAATACAGGGGAATGGATATGCACATCACCGAGTTCAATACTTCTTACAATCCCTTCTGCCCGATTCATGACACCAATCTCAACGCAGTTTACATCGCCGGTTTGCTTGCATGTCTGGGCGATATGGCAGCATCCTACAGCTACTGGACCTTTGGGGATGTGTTTGAAGAAATGGGAGTTCCTTCCAGACCGTTCCACGGCGGATTCGGAATGATTGCCAATCAGCTGATTCCCAAGCCTACTCTGTGGACATTTGCTTTCTTCAACAATCTGAAGGGAACCGCAGTGTATCGTGATAACCAGATGATCGTCATGAAGAATGAAAAAGGCTATGAAGGTATTCTGTGGAATATCTGCCGGGAAGAAAAGAAACCGGTGGAAATTGAAATCGAATTGCCTGCTGACGGTGATCTGAGTGTACTGACCAGAACGGTTGATGAAGAATGCTGCAATCCGCTGAAACTGTGGCATGAAATGGGTGAACCGGCTGACCTGAACCAGGAGCAGCTGACTATCCTCAGAGAGTCTGCATATCCTTCTTCCGGCTGTGTTACAGCAAAAGAAGAAAACGGTACAGCCAAACTGAAACTGACAGTCGGAGTCAACGGACTCATTCATTTCAGTTCCGCACCGAAAAAGATAACCACTGATTACGGATATGATTATGAATGGTATGTCAATCATGCCTGAAAAAACGGGTTCTCGGATGAGAACCCGTTTTTCAGTATACAGGGTGAAGAAGGGTACAGGATACAGGGGACAGGATGAAAGGGCCGCGGTACATCAAAAGAGTAAGGTGCCTTTATCGGCAAAAGAGGAATACTGTTCGAACGCATACATCAGATTCGTTTTCTGATGGCAATCGCTGTTCAGAATCAGTCTGCCGCCGTGATCCCGGATATAGTTGATCATGGATAGTGAAGGATAGGGAACAGTCTTCCATCCGCGGGACATGGCGCCGGTATTGATCTCAAAAATCTTGCCGGCTTTCAGCAGCTTATCAGCTGCTGATTGCCAGATGCGGATGTACTCCGGATCAGATTCATCAAAAGCATGCGACTTCTCATTGAACTTGCTGATCAGATCAAAATGCCCGATGATCCTGCAATCCGGTTTGTCAGCAAGCTCACTGACCATGCCGAAATACTGCCGGATAAGCGGTACATAATCCCCGCTGAAGAAATGATCGGCTGCAGCTTTCTGCTCTTCAGGAGTGTTGTCCACCGATACCATTTCTCCATGAATTGGTAAATAATGAACGGAATCAATAATGTAATCATAAACACCGCGGTCACCGACTGAAAAATAGTCCCATTCGGTTCCCAGCAGGATCCTGATCCTGTCCGCATACTTAACCTTCAGGTTGCTGATACAGCGGATGTATTCAACCGTCGCGGCTTCTGTCATGCACCAGTCATTATCAAAGGGAACAGCTGCATGAGATGAAAAACCGAGCGTGGTCATTCCACGTTTCAGAGCCTCAAGAACGATTTCTTCCGGCTCGTCCTGCCCGTCACAGAAACAGGTATGAACGTGCAGATCTCTTAATTCCATCAGGTCATCTTCTCCTGCTTTACTTTGTGATCGATCACGTGTCTGGAAGCCAGTTCCTTACGGACATCATTCAAAGAGATCCCGGTTTCGGTCATGAGTACCATGATATGATAAGCAAGGTCAGCAATCTCATAGATCGTTTCCTTCCGGTCTTCCGCCTTTGCGGCAATAATGACCTCGGTGGATTCTTCACCGACTTTTTTCAGGATCTTGTCCAGACCTTTCTGGAAAAGATAGGTGGTATAGGATCCTTCGGGAAGATTATCCTTACGGCCCTGCAGCAACTCCATCAGTCCGTCGACCGTAAATTCCGAAGCATCCGGATTATTGTACACCGGATGGGTGAAACACGAATAGGTTCCGGTATGGCAGGCAGGACCGTCCGGCTCTACAAGAACAGTCAGCGCGTCGTTGTCGCAGTCCGCGGTAATGGAAACGATATGCTGATAGTTTCCGCTCGTTTCACCTTTCAGCCAAAGTTCCTGACGGCTGCGACTCCAGAAGCAGGTAAGCTTCTTTTCCATGGAGATCTGCAAGCTTTCGCGGTTCATATAAGCCAGAGTCAGAACCTTGCCGGTCCAGGCATCCACAATGATAGCAGGAATCAATCCGTTTTCATCAAATTTGAGTTCGTTTACATCAATCATTTCAATCAACCTTTCTGACGGGAATCCCGTTCTGCTCCAATACATTTTTCAGGTCACGGATGGATACTTCTCCGAAATGGAAGATGGAAGCAGCGAGACCGGCATCCACTTTCGGAAGTGTTTTAAAGAGCGTAACAAAGTCCTCAATACAGCCAGCACCGCCGGAAGCAATGACCGGGACGCTGACGGCATTACAGACAGCATCCAGCATTTCCAGATCAAAGCCTTTTTTGACTCCGTCGGTATCGATGGAATTCAGGACCACTTCACCGGCTCCCTCGGATACGCAACGGCGGATCCAGGAAATGGCTTCCATACCGGTATCTTCTCTGCCCCCTTTGGCAAATACTCGGAATTCTCCACTTACACGCTTGACATCGGCTGAAATGACAACACACTGATCGCCGTATTTTTTTGCCGCTTCTCCGATGAGAGACGGATTGCGGATCGCACCGGAGTTGACGCTGACTTTATCGGCACCGCATTTCAGAACCCGGTCAAAGTCGTCTACAGTATTGATTCCGCCGCCGACGGTCAGTGGAATGAAGATCGAGGAAGCAACTTCACGCAGAGCATCCGTGAACAACTGTCGCTGTTCATAGGACGCGGTGATGTCGTAAAAGACCAGTTCATCCGCTCCCATTTCGTTATAGAGGCGTGCCAGTTCCACAGGGGAGGATACGTCGTTCAAGCCAGAAAAATTGACACCTTTGACGACACGCCCGTTTTTTACATCCAGACAGGGTATGATTCTTTTGGTTATCATCTTGCCACCCCGATCGCTTCAGAAAGTGTAATATCTCCTGTATAGTAAGCCTTACCGATAATGGCGCCGTACAAATCCAGCGCGCGAAGATCCTTTACGGCCTGAAGGGAGGATACACCGCCGGAAGCAATGATATTGACCGGATACTTCTCGGACAGTGTCCGATAGAGTTCGGTGTTGGTTCCGCTCATAGCGCCGTCTTTGGAAATATCGGTGCAGATCACAGTTTGTACGCCGGCGTCTGTCATACGGGTAAAGAACTGATCTGCTGTCAGGGATGAATTTTCAAGCCATCCTTTAATCGCAACAAATCCGTCACGCAGGTCGGCACCGACGGCAATGTGACTGCCGTACTTTCGTACAGCAGTGGGGACCAGTTCCGGGTCGGTGACTGCCGCCGTACCGAGGATGACTCTTTCGACACCGATATCGAGATATTTGGCAATCGTGTCAAGATCACGGATCCCTCCGCCGATTTCGGCGGAAAGACCGGAAACAGAAACAAGACGCGCCACGGTTTCAAGATTTGGAGTATTTCCATCGCGGGCACCTTCCAGGTCGACCAGATGCATCCAGGTGGCACCGGATGCCTTGAAGTCAAGCGCGACGGAAGAAGGATCGTCATTATAGACAGTCATCTGATCATAGCGTCCCTTATAGAGACGAACAGCTTTACTGCCGTAAAGATCGATTGCAGGTAGAATCAGCATGAAACAGCCTCCATTTCACAAAAGGCTTTCAGAATCCGAAGACCGACTTTGCCGCTCTTTTCGGGATGAAACTGACAGCCGAAGATATGGTTGTGCTGTACGGCAGCTGTCAGTTCGTGACCGTATTCGGTACGGGCGATGATATAACGTTCATCACAGACAGCCTGATAGGAATGGACAAAGTACACACAATCCTTGTCATGTACATCCCGGAAAATCGGTGAAGGGTTTTCACTGAGCAGTAATCCGTTCCAGCCGATCTGCGGAATCTTCAGACCTTCCGGAATAACTTCGGCGATCGGACGAATCTCGCCGGGAATCAGGCCCAGACCGTCATAAACACCGTACTCATAGCTGCGTTCAAACAACATCTGCATTCCGAGACATATCCCCATTATAGGCTTTCCTGAAGAAGCCTGTTCCTTTACAAGGTCAAAGAGACCGGAATCCCTCAGCTTACGGGCTGCGTCACGGAAAGCACCGACACCGGGTAAAATCAGTTTATCTGCTTTACGGATAGTTTCCGGATCACCGGTGACGATGGCTTCATATCCAATGGCTTTAAAGGAGCTGTAAAGGGAAAACAGATTTCCGACTCCGTAATCAATGATCGCGATCATTCCAGCACCCCTTTGGAGGACGGTACACGTCCCGCCATCGTGGGATCCACAAAGACAGCTTTCCGCAGGGCGCGGGCCACGGCTTTGAAGGTTCCTTCAATAATATGATGGGTATTTCTGCCGGCAAGTTCGCGGATGTGCAGCGTGATTCCGGCATTGAAAGCAAAGGATGTGAAGAACTCATTCACAAGCTCGGTATCAAAGGTGCCGACTTTTACAGTGGGCAGGGGGAGATCCATGACCAGATACGGACGGCCGGAAATATCAACCGCGGCGAGGATGAGTGATTCATCCATGGGGAGCGTAATGTCGCCATAACGGCAGATCCCTGCTTTGTCTCCAAGTGCTTCACGAAATGCACTGCCCAGACAGATCGCAATATCTTCCACTGAATGATGATCATCGACCCAGGTATCTCCCTCACAGTTCAATGACAGATCAAAATTGCCATGAACCGCAAACAGAGTCAGCATATGATCCAGAAAACCGACTCCCGTATGGATATTGCAGACACCGGACCCGTCCAGATCAAGATTCAGACTGACATTCGTCTCGGCGGTCTTTCTGCTGATGCTTGCTGTTCTCATTTCCCGGTACCTCCCATGATTTCACTGATCTTTTCGAAAAGGATATTCATTTCTTCATCCGTACCAATGGTGACACGATTGAAATCACGGATACGTTCCAGCGTAAAGTGTCGCACCAGAACGCCCTTTTCTTTCAGCTGAAGGTAAAGACTTTCTCCATCCAGTTGAGGATGACGTACAAACAGGAAGTTGGTTCCGGAAGGAAGAATCTCGAAACCGAGTTTTTTAAAGGAAGCAACTGCTGACTGCCGGGTCCGGATGATCTTTTCGATACAGGTACGGGTGTATTCCGGATCATTCAGCATACCAATCGCGGCGGACATGGTCATGTTATTGATGTTATACGGATTGGTGGAATAACGGATCGTGTTCAGGTCGCGGATCAGGGCAGGACAGGCAAAACCGTAACCGAGACGGACACCGGCCATGGAACGGGATTTACTGAATGTGCGTGTCACCAGAAGATTGTCATATTTCCGGATGAGACTGACGCAGCTTTCCGCTCCGAAATCCACATACGCTTCATCCACGACCACAACATTATCCGGATTCGATTTCAATATCGATTCAATCTGGTCTGTTGAAAGCGGAATACCGGTGGGTGCGTTCGGATTGGCGATGAAGATCGTTTTTCCGAGACCGTAATAGTCAGCAGGATCGATCGTATAATCAGCTTTCAGAGGAATCTCCGTATATGCGATCCTGTTGAGCTGGGCAAAGACGGGATAGAATCCGTAGGTGATATCGGCGAAAGCAGCAGGTGTTTCATCGTCACAGAAAGCCATAAAGGCAAAGTTCAGAATTTCATCAGAGCCGTTGGTTACAATGGTTTCTTCAGGTGTAAGCCCTTCGGATGCTGCAACGGAACTGATCAGACTGCCGCAGACGGGATCAGGATAGAGGTTCAGACTGCGGGTATAAGCGGCTGCATAATCAAGTGCCTTTTTTGACGGAGGATAAGGATTTTCGTTGGTGTTCAGCTTGACATATTTTTTATCAACAGGTTGTTCTCCCGGAGTATAGGGTGTCAGGGAAGACAGCCTCTTTGAAAAGAACTGAGTCATTGCTTTTCATCCTCCGTACGGATAATCGCGCTTCTGGCGTGACCGGTCAGTCCTTCTTTCAGGGCAAAGGTTTCTACCTTGGCGGCAACCTTATCCAGCGCTTCTTTTGTGTAATAGGTAAACTGGGTCTTTTTGATGAAATCATCCACAGAAAGGGGATTGGAGAAGCGGGCGGTACCGCTGGTGGGAAGCGTGTGATTCGGTCCGGCAAAGTAATCACCCAGCGCTTCGGGACAATAACGGCCCATGAAAACAGACCCGGCATGACGAATGCTGTCCAGCCAGTCGAAAGGTTGATCGACACACAATTCAAGGTGTTCCGGAGCAATATTGTTGGAAATATCAATGGCCTTTTTGAGGTCATCCGCGACGATGATCTTTCCGTTGTTATCAATGGACACCCGGGCTATTTCCGCACGATCCAGCTGCGGCAGCTGAACTTCGATTTCAGCCTGCACTTTTTTCGCCAGATCCATGGAATCGGTTACAAGGACGGCGGATGCGAGCTTGTCATGCTCCGCCTGGGAAAGCAGATCGGCAGCGACATAGCGTGGATTGCTTTTTCCGTCAGCGACCACGAGGATTTCGCTGGGACCTGCGATCATATCAATGGAAACCTGACCGAAAACCTGCTTCTTGGCTTCAGCGACAAAGGCGTTGCCGGGCCCGACAATCTTGTCCACGCGGGGGATGGATTCGGTACCGTATGCGAGGGCAGCGATTGCCTGAGCACCACCGACTTTGAAGATCCTGTCGATGCCGGCAACTTTTGCCGCGCCAAGGATATAAGGATTGATTTTTCCGTCTTTTCCGGGAGGGGTGACCATGACGACTTCAGGAACTCCGGCAATCTTTGCCGGGATGGCGCACATGAGTACGGTGGAAGACAGGGCAGCGGTACCGCCGGGGACATAAAGACCTGCCTTGTCAACAGGGATGATTTTCTGACCGATCATAATTCCGGGCTTATTGTTGATGACAAAGGAATTCCGGACCTGACGTCTGTGGAAGATCCGGATGTTTTCGGCTGCTTCTTCCATAATTTTAAAGAAAGAAGGCTCAACTTTTGCACAGGCTTCAGCCATTTCTTCTTCACTGACAATCAGGCTGTCCAGTGTCACTTTGTCAAACTTTGCGGTATATTCTTTCAGCGCGGCGTCACCGTTTTCACGCACGTTCTGAAGAATGGCCGATACGGTGGCAGAAACATCGGTGCCGGGGACTGCACGGGCAAAAATCTCATTATCGGCGACTTCGCCGTATTTCATGATCCGGATCATAGTGATCTCACCTTTCTATTGCTTTATTAAGGGCATTGCGCAGTTCTTCGATCTGTTCGCGGTGGAACTCATAGCTCGCTTTGTTGGAAATCAGCCTGGCGCTGATCGGAACGATCTGGGCGATTTCCTTCAGCTTGTTTTCCTTCAGCGTGGTCCCTGTCTCAACAATATCGACGATCACATCGGAAAGGTCAAGGATCGGAGCAATCTCAATGGAACCGTTCAGATGAATGATATCGATATCGCGTCCGAGGGATGAATAGTACCGTGTGGCGATCTTGCTGAACTTCGTCGCCACACGGAGCGTATGTCGGTTATCATCACGGAAGTCATTCCGTGCGGCGACAGCCATATGGCAGATACCCATCTTCAGATCCAGCAGTTCATAAACATCAGGCTCATATTCAAGCAGAATATCCTTACCGGCAATACCGATATCGGCTGCGCCACGTTCCACATAGACTGCGACATCCGACGGCTTGACCCAGAAATACCGGACGCCTTTTTCTTCATTTTCAAAGATCAGCTTTCGGCTGTCTTCCATGATCCCGGGAGCGTCATATCCCGCGGCAGCGAAGATATTGTAAACTTTTTCGCCCAGTCTGCCTTTGGGCAGGGCAATATTAATCATTGTGTTCACTGATTGCGACCTCGCTTCCGTGCATTGTTGCCAGTTGTCTGTAGCGGATGGAAGATGGAAGGGAACGGACCGCCAGAGTGCTTTTTCCGTTCGCGTTCAGTTTGCCGATGGCGGCAAAAAGATCGGCATTGCTGACCTGACCGTCATACAAAAGCACGGTATCCACATCGTAATCATTGGTTTCATTCCAGTATTTTTCCAACAGGTCCGGATAGACAGCAAATCCGATTGCGCCGGTATCCCGTCCGGTTTTCTGCATGAGACTGTCGTACCGTCCGCCGGAAAGAACGCTGGCCGGGATCCCCTGAATGTATCCCTTGAAAACCAGACCGTTATAGTAACTCATGTCGTTCACGACGGAAAAATTGACGCGAAGCATCTGATCGAGTCCGAAGACAGACAAATCTTTTTCAATGGCTGTCAGTTCACTGACGTAAGCGGCAGGACAACCCAGACTGATCAGATCGTCCGCGACTTCGCAGGGGGTACCGGTGATCCGGATCAGCTTCAGAAGCGCCTGAAGAGCAAGGATATCGGCATGGTTCCCTGTGCAGATCGCTTCAAGTTCATGCGTGTTTTTCTCACCGATGCACTTGAAAATATCTGACCGAAGATTTTCCGGAAGACGAAGACGGTCGATAAAATAACCCACGATGGCCATATGGGACAGATCAAGAACAAAGCTGTCGGAAATGCATTTCATGCTGGAAACGGCCAGCATCAGTACTTCAGATACGCAATAGCTGTCAATGCTTCCGATACATTCAAGACCGGTCTGCATGATTTCACAGAAAGACCGGTTCCGCCCTGAAATACGGTAAACATTTTCGTGATAATAGACTTTACGGATCATGTCCTCCGGATCGAAACGGCTGTTACGGACAATGGAAAGAGTCACGTCAGGCTTGAGGGCCATCAACTTGCCGTTGGTATCGGTAAAGGTGATGACATTATCTGAAACCAGAAAATCCTTATTTCCGGCATACAGATCGTATTCTTCGAATTTACTCATTTTGTACTGAATATATCCGTACTGCTCATAGAGGGAACGAAGCGCGAATACAAGTTCTTCGTCCTTATTCATATTGGTTACGGTAACGGGATTCATTTATTTTCCCCTTTCTCACGGTTGATCGCATTTCTGTATCCGCCGGAACCATATTCGAGACATTTTTTGACACGGCTGATGGTTGCGGTGGAAACACCGGTGGAATCAGCGATCTGCTGATAATTCATGCCGCGATCCAGCAAAAAGGCAACTTCCAGTCTCGAGGAAAGATCTTTCATCTCTTTGATCGTGCAGAGATCTTCGAAGAAAGCATAGCATTCTTCTGCTGTTTCAAGATGCAGAATGGTTTCGAACAGGTGATCCAGTGATTCGGAATGAAAAGAGCTCATACAGCCACCTCCTGATAGAACTTTATTATAATAGCACTTTAATATGCTAAAGTAAAGAAGTAAAACGCAAAAAAGTTGTATTTCCATGTATTTTATGGTAGGATGAGACAGAGGTGAACATGATGGATATAAGAATGACACAGCAACAGCTGGAAGAATATCTGAGAACTCTTCCGGAAGGACCGGAAGGCGATGTGGTCATCGACAGGAACCCTGACATGCGGCCAGAAGCACAAACTGTTTTACAGGAACAAGGTGCGGCAATTTTCATGCTTCAGGAACTCATCCGGAAGAAAGAGGAACTGGAAGAAGAACTTTCGGATCTTGAACTTGAAGAACCCATGGAAGTGGACTACGACTCGTATGAAATGTACGAAACGATGTATGCGGAATGGGATGATCAGGTGATTGAACTGGAAGAGCAGATCCGTGAAACCGAAGAACAGATCGCTGCGTTACAGGGAAAAACGCTGTAAGTCATCGTATATATGCGGGTAATCATAACCTGAAAAAGCAAAACTCCTGATCGGACAATCGTTCCGTTCAGGAGTTTTAAATTGCATCTATCAAAGGGATCTTGCTGTGTTCAATCAGATCTGGAAAAGAAGATCATCATAGGTGGGGAAAGGCCATCTATTCTTGTCGGTCATGGTCTCGAGAAGATCGGCAGTGGCACGGAGTTCATCCATGGCAGGAAGAATGCTGTCGCGAGCATACGAGGCAAGAACAAGGGTGTCATCCGTTTCAGGCTTTCCGATAAGAATATTATCCAGAATATCGATTTTGGCAGACAGATCATCACAACCGTTATTGAGCTTACTGAGGAGGTTCGTGATGCGGTCCAGCTTTGCACCGGGGAGAGCGGTGCGAACAGAAACAGCAGATGAAGCAACTTCATCACAATAGTCCAGAACAGCGGGCAGAATCTGACGCTTTGCCATCATCAGCATGGTACGTGCTTCAATAGTGATGATTTTGGCATAGTTGTCAAGACCGATATCCCTTCTGGAACGCAATTCCGTGGCGGAAAGGACTTTATGGGTTTCAAACAGACGAATGTTCTTTTCGAGCATATAGCAGGGAAGAGCATCCACTGTGGTGTTGAGTATCGTCAGACCGCGTTCTTCCGCTTCAGTCCGCCATTCGGCTGAATAATTGTTACCGTTGAAGATGATCCGTTTATGTTCGCGGATCGTGCGGGCAATCAGATCATGGATGGCCAGTTTGAAATCAAGAGCATTCTCAAGTTCATCGGCGAACTGACGGAGACTTTCTGCGACAATCGTATTCAGAACTACGTTGGCGTCGGATATGGAATGAGACGAACCAACAGATCTGAATTCAAACTTGTTACCGGTAAACGCAAAGGGAGAAGTCCTGTTGCGATCAGTGGTATCGCGGGTGAACTTCGGCATCATATGAACACCGACTGTCATTTCACTCTTTTCACGACCGTTATAGTCCGTTCCGGCATCGATGGAATTCAGGATATCAGTCAGTTCATCGCCCAGGAACATGGAAATGATTGCGGGGGGGGCTTCAAAACCGCCAAGACGATAATCATTTCCTGCGGAAGCAACAGAAGCACGCAGCAGGTCCTGATACTCATCCACAGCCTTAATGACAGCGGTCAGGAAAAGGAGGAACTGCGCACTGGTTTCAGGATTGTCACCGGGCTCAAGCAGGTTATCACCCTGACTGGTGGTCATGGACCAGTTGTTGTGTTTGCCGCTGCCATTGACACCGGCAAAAGGCTTTTCCGCCAGAAGGCAGACCATATCATGACGGGAAGCCACTTTCTTCATGACATCCATGGTCAGTTGATTATGGTCGCAGGCTACATTGACAATGGAAAAGATCGGAGCCATTTCATGCTGGGAAGGAGCTGTTTCGTTATGCTCGGTCTTGGCAAGGACTCCAAGCTTCCACAGTTCTTCATTGAGATCATTCATGAAAGCCTGTACACGGGGACGGATTGTACCGAAAAAGTGGTCTTCAAGTTCCTGCCCCTTTGGAGGCTTGGCACCGAAAAGGGTCCTGCCGGTGAAAATCAGATCGGAACGCTTTTCATACAGAGCACGATCGACCAGGAAATATTCCTGTTCGGGTCCTACTGTGGGCACGACACGGGTCACATCATCACGCCCGAAAAGACGCAAAATACGGATTGCTTGTCTGCTGAGCGCTTCCATGCTGCGGAGCAAAGGAGTTTTTTTGTCAAGTGCTTCACCGCCGTAAGAACAATAGGCGGTGGGAATGCACAGTACATTATCCTTGATGAAGGCATAGGAAGTAGGGTCCCATGCTGTATATCCGCGTGCTTCAAAGGTCGAGCGGAGACCGCCGCTGGGAAAGGAGGAAGCATCCGTTTCGCCGCGGACCAGCTCTTTACCGCTGAATTCGCAGATGACGCGTCCGCCGTCGGCGGGGGTGATGAAAGAATCGTGCTTTTCAGCAGTAACGCTGTTCAGAGGCTGGAACCAGTGGGTATAATGCGTCACACCGCGCTCCAGGGCCCAGTCCTTCATGGCATTGGCAACTACGGAAGCAACCTGGGGATCCAGTCTTCTGCCGTCATCAATGGTTTTATGAAGTGCTTTATAGGTCTCTTTGGGCAAGCGCTGACGCATAACGGCATCGTTAAAAACATTTTCGCCGAAAATCGTATCAATATGCGCCATATGGTTCAACCCCCTAAAAAGAAAATGCGTGATCAGCGGAAGGCTTGCACGCTTAAGCAAGTTTATATCAAAGCCGCAAAGGTGTCAAGGAAAAGAAGGTTTTTCCAATGTCCTTTTCTTGTTGAGCAGAGTCTATTGTGATAAAATATAATAGAGATGATATACGGTCATCGTGATTACAGAAGAGAGAGAGTTTATATATGAATCTGACAATGCTGAATCCAGAACAGAGAAAAGCGGCGGAGACGCTGGACGGTCCTGTGCTGATCCTGGCAGGAGCAGGAAGCGGTAAAACCAGGGCTCTCACATACCGGGTTGCGAATCTGATAGACCACGGAGTCAATCCGTATTCCATTCTTGCACTGACATTTACGAATAAAGCAGCCAAAGAAATGAAAGAAAGGATCATTCAGCTGGTAGGCGATCAGGCGGAAGATGCCTGGATCAGCACGTTCCATTCCACCTGTGCGAGGATCCTGCGCCGGGATATCGAAAAGATCGGATATACCCGCAATTTTGTGATCTATGATGATGACGACCAGAAAGCATTACTGAAAGAAATCCTGAAAACGCTGAATATCGATGACAAGTTTATCCCGGTTCAGGAAGTGAAAAGCAAGATCGGTGACGCAAAAAACAAGCTGATGGACGCGGATGAATGGTTCCGTCAATCCTCAAGGGACAGAAGGAACCAGATGATCCATGATATCATGTATACATATCAGGAACGTCTTAAAGCCCTGAACGCGCTGGATTTTGACGATCTCCTGATCAAGACGCTTGAATTGCTTGCGAACCATCCGCCAGTATTGGAAAGCTATCGAAACCGTTTCATCTATGTCATGGTTGATGAATACCAGGATACAAACACAGCACAGTATGAACTGATCCGTCTGCTGACGCAGAAAAGCCGTAACCTTTGCGTAGTTGGTGATGATGATCAGAGCATCTACGGGTGGCGCGGTGCCGATATCAGAAACATTCTCGATTTTGAAAAAGACTATCCGGATGCCGTCGTGATCAAACTTGAGCAAAATTACCGCTCCACTGCCAATATTCTTGATGCGGCCAATCAGGTGATCGCGCATAATGAAGGACGTAAAGAAAAGCTGCTTTGGACGGAAAGTGGTACCGGTGAAAAACTGCATCTGTATTGTGGACGCGATGAACGTGATGAAGCGGCATGGGTCGCCGATCATATCAAAAAGATCGGTCAGAAGGGATACGGACTGGGAGATGTAGCGGTACTTTACCGGACCAACGCGCAGAGCCGTGTGCTCGAAGAACTTTTCATGAAGACCGGCATCGCTTACAAGGTCTTCGGCGGACAAAAATTCTATGACAGAAAAGAAATCAAGGATATACTTGCATATCTGCGCGTGATCGTAAATCCATCCGATGATATCAGTCTCAAAAGGATCATCAATGTTCCGAAACGGTCCATTGGCGACAGCACTGTGATCGAATTGAGCGATTACGCGGTCCGGAACGGCTTCCCGCTTTACACGGCGTTGTTTGATATACCCGAAACACTGGGTACGCGTCCGCGGAAATGCGTCACGGATTTCGGTATGATGATGATGACTCTGACGGCAATGAAAGATACCATGCCGCTGGAGGATTTCGTCAAATATGTGATTGAAGAAACAGGCTTGCAGGAACAGTACGCGAGGGAAGATACGGATGAGGCTCGCAGCCGTATCGAGAATATGCAGGAATTCATGGGCGCGATCCACGAGTATGCGGAAATGAGCGACGACGCGACACTTGAAGGTTATCTTGAGAATGTCGCGCTCGTGACGGATCTCGACCGGAGTGAAGAAGAACGGAACTTCGTGACTATGATGACGCTTCACAGCGCAAAGGGACTTGAATTTCCGGTCGTATTTATGGTCGGTCTGGAAGAAAACATTTTCCCGAGCAGCAGGAGCATCAATGAAGATGACCGTGTGGAAGAAGAACGCCGCCTGATGTATGTCGGTATCACACGTGCGAAGAAAATACTCTTTATTTCCAGAGCGGGCTCAAGAATGCTGTATAACCAGTTCAGCTGCAATCCGCCGAGCCGTTTCCTGGATGAGATCCCAGCCAGACTGCTTGAAGAAGAATACGCTCCGAAAGGAAATGATTATCAGATTGCTCCCGGAAAAGGAATGGGAAGCATGTCATCTTACCGCAAATATGACATGAATCCGGGAGAAACTGCGTCATCAAAGGCACCTGTTCGCTCAAACGGCATTCCCACGCTGACTTTCAAGGGAAAGTCTCTGGATTCGATCCCCGGTGTGCAGAAAGGATTCGTCGGAAGTAAGGCGAGAACACTGGAAGGGTCGGCCCTTTCGGGACTTTTTGCAGAAGGTGACCGCGTCGCGCACCCGAAATTCGGAAAGGGTACCGTTACCGAACTGAATGGGAACGGATCCGACGCGAGAATCACTATCCGGTTTGATTCCTGCGGAAGCAAGACATTGTCCCTTGCCATCGCACCTATAGTGAAAACGGAGGATTAAGCCATGAAAGAGAATAAAAAACTTGCACGAATGGCGGAACTTGTCCGTGAACTGAAAGATACAGCCTACGCGTACTATGTGCTTGATACCCCCGTTATTTCCGATATGCAATGGGACCGGATGTATGATGAACTGGTTGCACTCGAAAAAGAAACCGGAACGATTCTGCCGGATTCACCGACGCAGAAGGTCGGCGGAGAGACACTGATGGGGTTCGAGGAACACAGGCATATCAGCCGTTTGTGGTCCATGGATAAAGTGCAGAGTCTGGAAGCGCTTGACGCCTGGATCGACAGAACGGAAAAACTGGCTGGGAAAACTGATCTGCGCTATTATGTGGAATATAAGTTTGACGGACTGACGTTGAACCTGACTTATGATCACGGTGAACTCATCGGTGCCGCGACACGTGGAAACGGTATTGTGGGAGAGAGTATCCTGCCGCAGGCGATGACGATCCATTCGATTCCCAGAAGGATCCCCTATCAGGGCCTGATGGAAATCCAGGGTGAATGCATCATGAGACTGAGTACACTGGACAAGTATAACAAAACAGCCAAAGAGCCGCTGAAAAATGCCCGGAATGCTGCTGCAGGTGCTTTGCGAAATCTCGATCCTGCAGTGACTGCTTCGCGGCATCTGGATGCTTTCTTCTATCAGATCGGCACGATAGAAGAGCCTCCGTATGTTTCCCAGCCGGAAATGATCGAATTTATCCGGAACAACGGATTCCAGGTCAGTCCCTATCTGGGAAACGGATTCGGAAGGGCGGCAATCCGGAACTGCATTGCAGAAATTGAGGCGCAGCGTCCGAATCTGGATTGGCTTATTGACGGAGTTGTGATCAAAGTCGGCGATGTGGAACTGCGTGAGCAGATGGGCTTCACTGAAAAATTCCCGCGTTGGGCAGTCGCATACAAGTTCAAGGCTGAAGAATGTGTGACACGCCTCAATGATGTTACCTGGGAACTCGGCAGGACAGGGAAGCTGACTCCGCTGGCTTATGTTGAGCCGGTTGATTTCTATGGCGTTACCGTCAAAAAGGCAACACTCAACAATTGGGACGATATACAGAGGAAAGATCTGGCTATCGGATGCGACGTGTGGATCCGAAGAAGCAATGATGTGATTCCGGAAATCATGGGCCGCTGCGGAGAACCTGATCCAAACGAAAGACCAATCATACGTCCCGAAGTATGTCCGGACTGTGGACAACCCCTGGTGGAACGCGGCGCGCATATCTTTTGCATGAATCGTGAAAGCTGCCGTTCACAGGCTATTGCCCGTCTGGACCATTTCGCCGGACGCGATGCGATGGATATTGACGGCTTCAGCGAAAAAACAGCGGCTCAGCTCTATGATTACTGCGGATTGAGAGATCCTTCCGATCTCTATCGTCTGATGCCGGTCGATCTGCTTATGCTGGACGGATTCAAGGAGAAGAAAGCCATGAATCTGTTCGACAGCCTTGAAAGAAGCAAAAAATGCGATCTGGATGCATTCCTTTTTGCCATCGGGATCCCCAATGTGGGAAGAAAAACGGCCAGAGATCTGGCTGTGAACTTTGGTACACTGGAGAACCTGAGCAGGGCTTCCATGGAAGAATTGACAGCGGTACCGGATGTAGGGGACATTGTTGCCGGAAGCATTGTCGAGTATTTCAGCTTTGAAGAGAACCGGAAGATGATCAGTAAACTGCTTGAGGCCGGGATCACACCGTCAGAAATTGAACGGGTCTCTGACGGAATCCTCAGCGGCAAGACCGTCGTTGTTACCGGAACGCTTGAAACGCTCAGCCGGAAGGAAGCTGAGAATCTGATCGTTTCTTTGGGCGGAACTGCCGCGTCCTCTGTCAGTAAGAAGACCGCGTTTGTTGTTGCCGGTGAAGCTGCAGGAAGCAAGCTGACCAAAGCGCAACAGCTGGGAATTGAAGTCCTGACGGAAACGGAATTCCTGGAGAGGATCGGGAAAAACTGAAAAGGGGTGAATGAATGAGATTGGGTATATTGAACGGCATCGTTTCCGATATACAGAATTTTTTGACCAACTTGCGCAATGATCCTGCGGATACACTGATTTCGCTGATCATTCTGGCGGCATGTCTTTTGTTTTCGCTGATCATACATGAATGTGCACACGGATATGTCGCGTTGCGATGCGGTGATCCGACAGCGAAAATGATGGGAAGACTGACGCTGGATCCGCGAAAACATCTGGATCCGCTTGGAACGGTATGTATGGTATTGCTTCATGTGGGATGGGCCAAACCGGTACCGGTGAATCCAAGAAATTTCAAAAACTATAAGCGGGATTACATTCTGGTTTCACTGGCCGGAATCGCCGTGAACTTTGTGTTGTTTCTGATTTGCCTGTTTTTGTATATTCTGCTGTTCAGGAGTGTCAAAAACTATACACAGGTCATGGAGTATGTGCTGGATCTTCTCAGCACTCTGGCTCAGATCAATCTGGGGCTGGCAGTTTTCAATCTGATCCCGGTACCGCCGCTCGATGGCTTCAGAGTACTGGATCATACAGTGTTTAAGGGAAAGCTGTCTCTCAATCAGAATACAATGCAGATCATTCACTACATTTTTCTGTTTGCCTGTATCAGCGGCTTGCTGAGCGGTTTTCTTGGAACGATCAACGGAAGTATCTGGAGCTTTTTTGCCAGACTCTTTTTAGGAATTCTCTGATCAGGAGAAAGAATCATGATCACACATCAATTCAAGCTGAAGGATTTTGACGGTCCTCTGGATCTGCTGCTGACGCTGATTGGCAAGGCGAAAATTGACATCAAGGATATCTTTGTCAGTGAAATTACTGATCAGTATCTTGATATTGTGCGAAACGCCGGTGATCTGGATATGGATGATGCAAGCGATTTCCTGCTCATGGCGGCAACCTTGCTGGAAATCAAAAGCAAGGCAATGCTTCCTGTAAAGCAGGAAAACGATGAGAATGAAGAAGATCCGGAAACTGAACTGATCCGCCGTCTGGAAGAATATAAACGATACCGTGAATCAGCTGAATCCATGAAGGATTTCGAAAAGGCTGCCAGAGATGTTTTTACCAAGTATCCGGAAGAATATCCTCTTCCACCTCAGGAAATCGAACTGACAGGTCTGACTCTTCAGGGCCTGACCGAAGCACTCAGACGGATCCTGGCCAGAAAACCGGTGGGAGACGATAACCCGGAAACGAATCACTATGCCCCGCGCGGTATCCACAGAGATGAACATACTGTGGAAGGCTGCATGACCACTCTGCTGTACGATATCCGTAAAAGAAAGAAAATGAAGTTCTCGGAAGTGTTCAGCGAAGCGCCTACGCGGGAGGAAGTACTTACTCTTTTCCTTGCGATGCTTGAACTGATGAAACTGGGCGAGATGTATGCCGTACAGAAAAAGGCTTGTGATGAGATCATGCTGTATGCGGGACGGGCTCCGGTACAGAATGAGGAAGAAGAGGATCTTGTTTCCATGAGCAAAAGAAAGAAGGTCAGATCCGATGACTGAAAGAAGCGATGAAGGCAACCTGCAGGGGAAGATTGAAGCTATACTCTATGTTGCAGGGGAAGCAGTCCCACTCAAAGAGCTTGCAAGAGCGCTGAACATCGGGATGGATGAACTCAATCATGAACTGGATCGCATGAAGGATGTCTATGATTTTGAACAACGCGGATTCATGATCAAACGCTTCGGAAATCAGGTACAGCTTGGTACACGGGCTCTGTATGCACAGGATGTGATCAGACTGCTGCAGCCCGTCCAGCAGCAGAGCCTGAGTCAGGCTGCCATGGAAACTCTGGCCGTCATTGCCTATAAACAGCCGGTTACAAGGGCTGAAATCGAAGCGGTGCGTGGAGTGAAATGTGATTACAGCCTTCAAAGTCTGACAAATAAAGGACTGATCACCGAAGTCGGCCGGAAGGATACCATCGGAAGACCGATTCTGTTTGGTACCACTGACGCGTTTTTAAGCCACTTCGGGATCCGTGATCTGGAAGATCTGCCGCCGATGCCATCCGCAGACACGGAGGAATCTGCCGAGCCCTAATGTCAATGATAGTCCGGTAATGCTTATCAACGGAGTTTATTTCGTATAAAAACGGACAGCTCTTCTTTTCACGGAAGAGCTGTTTATCATTTTCAGCCTTACTGAATGTATGAGAAAAAGCAGTGAAGAAGAATACTTGTGTTTCCGACGCAAAAGGTGTAAAATCGCGTCTGTTGACTTATGAAAGGAAGCGCTTGAATGGAAATTCTGTTAATGATTGCGGTGGCCCTGTTCGCAGGCTTGATGATGACCCGTATTATGAATATTTTCCGCCTGCCGGACGTTACAGCATATCTGATCGCCGGTGTGCTGATCGGCCCGTGTGTGCTTGGAAAACTGGGAGTTCCCGGGCTCGGGTTTATCGATTTTGAATCCGTGGATCAACTGGGTTTGCTTTCGGATGTGGCTCTTGGATTTATTGCCTTTGCCATCGGTCATGAATTCAGTCTGTCCGCGTTGAAACAGACCGGCAGACAGGCCATCATCATCGGTATTCTGCAGGCAGTCATCACGACTGCTGTCGTGGATATCGTACTTGTCGGGATTCATATGATCAATCCGGAGATCCTGAGCATCCCGGCTGCAATCACTCTGGGTGCAATCGCTGCTGCTACCGCTCCGGCGGCGACTCTGATGGTCGTCAGACAGTACAAGGCTCATGGACCGGTGACAGATGTGCTGCTGCCTGTTGTCGCACTCGATGACGCAGTCGGACTTGCTGTCTTCGCAATTTCTTTCGGCGCTGCACAGTCCATGCAGAATGCTACGTCCGATGTGCTGAGCCTGATTATCGAGCCGCTGTTCGAAATTGTGTTCTCTCTTGCACTTGGTGCTCTGGTCGGGTTCATTCTTTCCAAGATCGAAAAGTATTTCCACTCCAACAGAAACCGTATTGCCCTGATTACAGGTTCTTTGATCCTGACAGTTGCTCTCAGTCAAATCACTTTCAATATCGGACGCTTTCATGTCGGCTTCAGCAGTCTGCTGGTATGCATGATGCTTGGGACGATCTTCTGTAATGTATGTCCGCTCAGCGATGAGCTGATGAACAGCGCGGATAAATGGTCCAATCCGATTCTGATCCTGTTCTTTGTTCTGAGCGGTGCAGCGCTGCAGTTTGAAGTATTTGCCAGTGTTTCGGTTATTATCATCGGCGTGGTCTATATTCTGTCGCGTTCGTTCGGGAAATACTTTGGCGCGAAAATCAGTGCCAATATCGCAAAAAGTCCGGAAATGGTCAAGAAGTATCTGGGCATTACTCTGCTTCCGCAGGCCGGTGTTGCGCTTGGTATGTGCACAACAGCTTCACGCGTGCTTGGGGAGGACGGAAACCTGATTCGGAATATCATTTTGTTTGCGGTTCTGGTTTATGAACTGATCGGACCCAGCCTGACCAAGATGGCTCTGACGAAGGCCGGGGATATTACAGAAAAATCCGGTGAAGTGCTGAACAGACGTCAGAAGAAACTGGAAGAAGCTCAGCGCAATCGCGAATAAGCATCATGAACATATGAAAACCGGATCCAAACGGATCCGGTTTTTTCTAACTTATTTTTTTGATACGATCAGAACGGAGGCTCGATCCTGAAATGCTTGCCGTCCAGAGCAGGCAGGCGTCCGGCTGTATCCAAAGTCAGCTCATTCGCGCAAAGACGAAGCTGACGGCATTTATTGGCCTTGTTGAAATCGCGGTCTCCGTAGATATCATCGCCGAGAAGAGGATGCCCCAAAGCGCTCAGATGCGCCCGGATCTGATGCGTCCTTCCGGTGATCAGATGAACCTTCAGGCGGCTGATCTGACCGTTTTCCAGGGTTTCGTAGGCTGTAATGATCTCACGGCTGTTTGCGGAAGGATGATCGCTGACAGATACGCGTGCCATTTCGGCGTCCTTGGTGAGCCATGCTTTGCAGACCGCGGCGGGAGGCTTCATAAATCCTTTCACAAGACATATATAGTATTTTTCCAATGTTCTCGTTTTAAAAACATCCAGAAGGATATTAAGCGCGTTCTCGTTCTTGGCAAACAGGATCAGTCCGCAGGTCTTGTTATCAAGGCGATGACACGGCTGCGGCTCAAAACAGTCCGCATCATTCTGATGAAGATACCGTGTACAGAGTTCCGTCAGTGAAAGCCCGCCGCCTGGATCACTTTCGACAGAAATTCCGGAACGCTTATTGATCAGCAGTACATCAGGATCCTCATAGACAATGTCCAGAACATCTTCGTCAACAGCATTCTCCATATAGAAGATCTGAATACGGTCTTTCGTATAAACTATATGATCTGAATGAACACGTGTCCCGTTCACTTTAACATCCCTGCGGGAGAAAATCTCTCTTAATGCCTGTGAAGAGATCTGCGGAAAATATCTGAGCAGAAAACGGTCTGTCCGCCAGCCGTTTGCTTCCTGAGGAACGGTAAAAAGCTTTGTTGCCATGACGTTCACTGAAGCCGCGAGGAGGACAGGGAGACCCAGCGCGGTATCCTTTCATGAATATTATGGAGGGCAATCTCCATTTCAACGGTCGGTACTCCGGAAACAAGATCAGAAAGAACCTGTTTCATTTCAGACTCCGATACATCCTGCTTGGCAAGCATGATCAGATCTTCAACAGCGTCTTCTGCAGATATTTCCGGCCGGATACAGTTCTTCAGGACACTGCTCATCTGATCATACAGCGGCTGTTCCTGCGGCTCAAGTTCATTGATGATCGACCTTAACGAATTTTCATCTGTTTCCACCATCGCTTCACCGCCGAAAATAAATCCAGGATCCCTGTAATTGATATGCGCAAGGCCGGGGTGGACCAGTAACATGATCCCGTCAGGAGAAAATGTGTAGTGATATGATGCGCGGAAAAAGCGGTAGAGGAAACGTTCATCCGGGGAGATAGCCAGTTCTGTTATGGCATGACGAATATGGTTCAACGGTCCGCCGACCTGCATATATCCGTACAGATAGAGTGTGCGTTCGATACTGTCATCAATACCGGTGATGAGGTCGCGGCATTGCTTGTATTTATCACTGGCCAGAACCAGCACGGCCGTTGCCAGGAGTTGCTTCGGAATATTGATTTCAATATCGCCTGAAGCGGAAAGGACCGTGGTGATCCAAAGACGGGCCGCCAGATATGCGGCAGCAATGAGGTCGTTATCATTTGACAGAATCATTTTGCCGCCGAAGAAAATCAACTTGAGAAGTAATTCGTGTTCAGCTGATGAAAGAAGCATCAGTTCAACAGGATAGTTTTTCAGCACGATATCCCGCAGTTCTTCAGGTGACATAATTCTGTCCGGTACTGGCTTTTCCATACCGAAAAAGGACGCGGTATATAATTTTTCCGCGTCCGTAAAAGTACATTCAGAATCAAAAATACCATGAGCGGGCAGATCCCGGAGAAAAGCTTCACACGAATCAGCTTCCGCTGCTTTCATCATGCTCATGGTTTTCTCCGGCCATCTGATCCCGTTCAGACCACACTCACGGTACATAAGCACCTCGAAATCAAATCTTTGTGATCCAGCCGAAAGAATCTTCAATCTTGCCGTACTGAATGCCGGTAAGAGTGTCGTAAAGCTTCTGGGAAACCGTTCCAATGTTGCCATCGCCGACAGTCAGGACTTCGTCTTTCCAGGCCAGTGTGCCGACAGGGCTGATCACGGCGGCAGTACCGGTGCCGAAAGCTTCAGTCAGCTTGCCGCTCTTCGCATCGGCAAAGATCTCTTCAACCGCGAGACGTTCTTCGCAGGCTTCATAGCCGAGCAGCTTCGCGATCTTCAGAACGCTGTCACGGGTGATGCCGGGCAGAATGGAACCGTTCAATTTCGGAGTTACGATCTTGTTGCCATAGGCAAACATCATGTTCATCGAACCGACTTCTTCGATGTATTTCTGCTCAACGCCATCGAGCCAGAGAACCTGGGAATAGCCCTTCTTGGCGGCAATATCACCGGCCAGGATGGAGGCGGCATAGTTACCGGCGCATTTGGTGAAACCAACACCACCGCGGACGGCACGTACATATTCATCTTCGACGTAGATGGAAACGGGCTTCAGACCTTCTTTATAGTATGCGCCGACAGGACTGAGAATAACAAAGAAGAGATACTTTTTGGATGCGTGAACACCCAGAGCCACGTCCATGGAAATCATGGTCGGACGAATGTACAGGGAAGTTCCTTCCTTATGCGGCACCCAGTCAGCATCGATTTTAACCAGTTGCTTGATACCTTCCAGAGCGGTTTCTTCATCCAGAACAGGCATGCACATACGTTCCGCGCTTCTGCTCATACGGGCCAGATTATCCTGGGCACGGAAGAGCTGCAGTCCGCCATCGGCGCGGCGATAGCACTTGGTTCCTTCAAAGATGGCCTGACCATAATGCAATACCATGCTGGCGGGATCGATGGCGAAATCTCCGTAAGGCACAATGCGGGCATCATGCCAGCCGGTTCCTTCTTCATAATCCATCAGGAACATATGATCTGTGAACAGTTTACCGAAACCGAGACTGCTTTCATCAGTGGGTTTGGCTTTGGGAGCGGTTGTTTTTGTCACTTTGATCTCCAGCATAAGAGCACCTTCTTTTCATAGAATAAAGTTATTATAGCGCAACATAAAAAGAATACAATGTCTTTTTCGTGTTCAAATCAGAATTCATCGCAGAGTGTTTCAAGTGCGACAGGAAGTTCAATCAGACCGTATTCAGGTCCGGCAATCCAGCCGGGTTGAAAGAAGAATACGGGATCGCCGTTTTCGTCCAGGTAATATGCCTCTTCAGGGAAAAAATTATCAGTGAGATAATCTTCATCGATATCGTCAAAAAGAACGAGCTCGCCGGCATCCGCCTTTTCCTGAAGTGCTTCCCAGACCAGTTCGCGGGTGATCGATTCCGCTTTCTGTGTCTGTCTGTCCTGAAGCCAGGTATCGTTGTCTTTTTCTTCAAGTAAGCCCAGAAGATAGGGAAGGGTAACCGTGGAACCCGGATTTCCGCCTCTGGTATCGAAAGTATGCGCTTCAAAGATCAGGCTCTCTTCTCCGTCAAAAACGCTGTACTTCCTGATAAGTATGCTGAAATACGCGCCATTGTTACAATGAAGCGTATAGGATACATTTTCACTGCTCGAGATTTCATTCCCGGTCCCGCTCAGGTAATCAACCAGCACAGGATTGTCAAAGTCAAGCGTGATATTGATACGCTCGGAATAGAAACTGTTGATTTCCGCGGCGCATGCTTCACTGCTGTCGATACAGGGGTAACAGTATGAATAAGTATATGTCGGACTGTTCTCCTGATCCGCGTAATATGGATATACGATCGTGTCAGCAGTGTCTTCGGACAGCTTCAGACCATCAGCATGTGAAACTGTGTATATCATTGTGAAAATCATCAGAATCATCAGACATTTCCGGAACATGAATGACACCTCTGTTCATATTGATTATTTGTCGTAAGTATATCTGGCGTTCAGCTTGGGCATGTTGTTGAATGTGGAATCAGCGTCGGCATAGATCCGGTAATACTTGCCGATCTCCCATTTGGTTTTTGTGTAGTTCTGAACGAGTACGGGCTGGCTCTTGCCGTCCGGTGAAGTATTGATGACAACCATCTGGGGTTTATCCGATACGGAATACTGTACGACACCGGTCACCAGATATACCTGACTGTGAGCCGCACGATAGGTCATGTTGCTCAGCAATTCGCTGTAACCGGCTTCGGTGAGCGGCCATGCTTTCACAGTATATTCACTGGCTGGCGGCAGGTAATAAACGGTATGCTCGACGTGAGAAGTCTTTTTTCCGGGATAAGTTGAATTGATGATGATCTTGTTATCTCCGATATGGTCAAAGACCGCATTGAAGGTGAATTTGCCGGTCGTGTCGAGATTGGTGATATCCAGATCACCGTGGGGAGATTCCACTTCAACGTAAGCCCCGGGCAATGTCGTGGCAGTCACTTTCATGGTGGAGCTGTTTGTTGTTCCGTAAGTGCCAACAGCCAGATCCAACGGAATCTCCTGCGGCTCTCTGTAAAGAGTGACTTTCAGTGTATTGTCACGGCAGTACTGACTTCTGACAACAATTGTGAATACATTGTCACCGATGGGCTGAACCGTCGCGTTGTAGCTGATTTCACCGGTTTCGGACGATACGGTATCCGAGTAATCTTCGCCGTTGATGGTTACAATGGAACCGGGGCGGACGATGACTTTGATTGCGGACATCGTTGTTGCCACTTCGGTACGAAGCGCGTCAGGAGTATCAAGTGTGATCGGACTTAACGGAATCGTGATGTTATAATGAATCACATCCAGGGGGATCTGCTTTCCGGCGGATGTTTTCAGAAAGGGAGTCAGCGTAACCCCCATTTCTTCATCCAGAGCGCCGCTGATATTGTCATACCAGGTATGATCAGCGACTTCCACAGTTGCGTACCCGTCTGTAACCAGATAGCTTGCATGGAGCTCGCGAATATAAATCTGAGTGCCGTCTTCACCGGGAATCATGATTGTATGGGCGGCCAGATCGTTCAGCATGGAGGCAGTGATGATCGCACCGCCGGTTTCATCGGCTTCCTGATTGCTGCGGTTGCTGACCCCCTGCCAGACAAAATAACCGCCGATGAAAACCAGAATTGTGATCAGAACAATTGACAGGATCTTCACGAGTGACTGAAGACGCTTCACCCGTGAGGGAAGGACCACCTGGGCACGGTGATTGCCGGAAGCGTTCATCCAGGCTGAATAGACAGAATGATCATCCGACCAGGAATCAAGACCGCGCTCTTCCAGCCAATCTCCGTTTTCATCCATGATGCGGATCCGCCGGCGGAGTTCATCTTTCTGATGCTCATTCATTCGCGCCATCAGTTCTTCCCGGGAAGCGGCACGGCTCCCGGAGGGACTGACAGAAGGAACATCCTGTATCTCTGAAGGAATTGGCTTATCGCCACGGGTAATCACCGGCGTGGAATCGCTTCGACGGAATTTCTGTGTGGTCTGCAAACGCTCAAGCGCCTCGACGCCTTCTTTTTTGCGCTTTTTCAGTTCACTCATTTCACGTGCAAGAACATCGCGGGAATCGGGCTCGGAATTAGCTTCTCCGTATTCATCAACGCGAATATAGGCCTTACCGGAATCGGAATCCTTCAGATTCTGTTTCCATTCATGCCTGGAAGCTGCGTCAATATTCAAAGGAGTTCCGCAGTTGATGCAGTGTGGCATGGAAGCTCGGTTCCATTGCCCGCATTCAGGACATTTCATTGATTGACTCCTTAATCATCATCCTCATCGTCAAGAACCAGGAAACTGTTCTGCAGATAATCCGCCATTGCCTCGCGGCAAACCGGCCAGTCTATTTCCTGAACGGACATGTTGGCGTAAGTAATTGGCGTGGCAGCCCCGTCCGGAGGAAGCCGAAGTTCTTCAATCGTGCAGTCACGCAACCCGTAGGCATAATCCATAGCTTCCATCATTTCTTCCAGAGTCATGTTGGTCATGACATTATGCTCCACGATGACATTCAGGAGTTCCTTTGCCTCATCATAAGTCATTTCACGGCAACCGTCAGCCAAAGTGCTCAGCACAGTCCGGACACGTTGAGTTCTCATAAAGTCTCCACCGCCGCCGGCTTTACGGATACGCATGTAGATGACTGCGCTGTGTCCCTTGAAATGATAGGTGCCGGGTCCGTTGAGAACAGGAGTGGTCGAATAACGGGGAATGGCATAACGTTTCAGATAGTCGTTTTCAGAACTGTTGATCGTGATGTCAACACCGCCGCAGGCGTCAATGATATCCTGAATCTGACCAAAATCAAAAAGTATATACTTTTCAACTTTTACATTGATATGCTCGGATATGACCTCACAAAGATATTCGGGGCTGGTATTCTTTGCAATATAGTTGATCCGACCGATGCCGTATTTTCCTTCCTTATTCTTGCGGTAGACAAGTGCGTCACGAATGAATGAAGTAAGCATAACACGGTGCGCTCTGGTATCCAGCGTGACCAGTACGATACCGTCTGTATTTCCGAGGTTGGTGGAGTCGCCTTTCCAGACGTCGGTACAGAGAAGCAGATAATGATGCTGCCCTTCGACAACGGGAGGGATCTGATCATACGGAATGGTCTCAATGGGCTTGGGATCTCTGACTTCTGACAGTGCAATACCGGCCATCAGAATAGTGATGAGAGTCACAAAAGCCAGACAACGGCGTGGGAAATGCTTAAAAGACATGTAAATGTCTCCTTTCAATTCGGATGAATAATTTATTATACAACAAAATCGGCAAAAGACAAAGATATTGCTTTTGCCCGGAGGTATTCGGTCAAAACTCATTTATTTACCGGATAATATATGATAGAATAGTACTGTCGGAGGTGATTGCCATGACTAAAACTGGCGAGGTGATCAAGGTCAGACCCGGAAGGGTCCAGGTCGCGTTCTGCCGTCCTGATGCCTGTGCCAAATGCGGCGCGTGTGAAGGCGGGAAGAAAGAAACGCTTCTTTGGCTGAAAGGGACAGCCGGTATCGGGGATATCGCTGTTGTGGATATGCCTGACCGGATATTTATCAATGCGTCAGTCATTGCCTATCTGTTGCCGCTGATCCTTTTTCTGGCGGGACTGGTGGGAGGACATCTGCTTTTCCCTGCTTCCGAGACGGCGGAAATCCTTTGCGCACTCGGAGGTGTTGCGATCGCCGCCGCAGTCATCGCTCTGACAGAGAAAAAAAGAAAAGCCGATCCTCAATGGACTCCGGTCATTGTGGATATTATTCCCATAAAAGAAAGGAAAGAAATTGATGGAACTGATTCTGAATAATGATAACTTTGAACAGGATGTATTGAAGAATGAAAAACCTGTACTGGTGGACTTCTGGGCTCCCTGGTGCGGACCATGCAGGATGCTTGCGCCGCATGTGGAAAAAATGGCGGAGGAATATGCCGGACGGCTTGTCGTCGGCAAAGTGAACGCCGATGAATGTCCTGAACTCTGCATTGGGTACAGGATCGTTTCGATCCCGGCGCTGTATCTCTTCAAAAATGGTGAAATTGCCGCCAGGTCGATCGGTTATCTTGAGGAAGATGAACTCAGAAGTTTTATCGAGAAGTCACTGTGAAATGAAAGGATAAATCAATGCATTATGATGTGATCGTCATCGGCGCCGGCCCCGGTGGGATATTTACAGCGTACGAACTGATGAAAAAGAACCCGGACAGAAAACTGAATATCGGTGTATTCGAAATGGGATATCCGCTGGAAAAACGGAAATGTCCGATCAACGGCAAAGAAATCAAAAACTGTGTCAAATGTCCGAAATGCTCTATCATGAGCGGCTTTGGCGGTGCCGGGGCTTTTTCTGACGGAAAATACAATATCACCAATGATTTCGGCGGAACACTTTATGAATATATCGGAAAAGATGAAGCGCTGGAACTGATGCGGTATGTGGATGAAATCAACATGCAGCACGGTGGTGAAGGAACAAAACTCTATTCCACCGCCAACACATCGATCCGGAAAACATGTCTGCAGAACGGACTGCATTTGCTTGATGCGCAGGTGCGTCATCTTGGAACGGATATCAACTATATTGTTCTGAAAAACCTGTATGAAGAAATGAAGGATCATATCGATTTCCATTTCAATACGTCTGTCGAAACGGTGAAGCAGACGGGCGAAGGTTACGAAATCACTGCTGTTGGCGAAACATATACAGGTAGATATTGTGTCATCTCCGTAGGAAGAAGCGGAAGTTCCTGGATGGAGAAGATTTGTGCCGAGATGAACATTGAAACCAGAAGTAACCGTGTTGATCTGGGTGTCAGGGTCGAACTCCCTGCTGCCGTGTTTTCCCATCTTACGGATGAGCTGTACGAGAGCAAAATCGTCTACCGTACCGAAAAGACACAGGATCTTGTCAGAACTTTCTGCATGAATCCCTACGGAGCAGTAGTCAACGAGAACACGAACGGCATTGTGACGGTGAACGGCCACAGCTACGAGGATCCGACCATGCACACGGACAATACCAACTTTGCTCTGCTGGTCACAAAACATTTCTCCGAACCGTTCAAGGACAGCAATGGATACGGCGAAAGCATCGCACGGCTGAGCAACATGCTCGGCGGAGGTGTGATCGTTCAGCGGTATGGGGATCTGATCCGCGGACGCAGAAGCAATGAATCAAGAATTCGGGAAGGCTTCGTCACTCCTACACTTGCGGCAACGCCGGGAGATCTGAGTCTGGTGATGCCCAAGAGAATCCTGGACGGGATTGTTGAGATGATTCAGGCGCTTGACAAGATTGCTCCCGGTACGGCTAATGACGATACGCTGTTATACGGTGTGGAAGTGAAATTCTATAACATGGAAGTCAAACTCGATGAGCATCTGGAGACATCCCATCCCGGACTGTTCGTCATCGGGGACGGGAGCGGCGTGACGCATTCTCTTTCCCATGCCAGCGCAAGCGGAGTATATGTAGCAAGATATATTACAGAACGCGAAGAGGAAAAGGCCTGAGATGCTGAAACATCCTTTCATCCGGACCCTGAATGAAAAACTGAATGAATCTCTCAAAGCAGTACTGCCCATCATCGTGATCGTGCTGGTGCTGAGCCTGTCCGTGGCACCAATGGATACAGGTATCGTACTGGCTTTTTTGCTCGGCGGTGTACTGCTGATCTTAGGTATGATGCTGTTTTCCATTGGCGCTGAAGTAGCTATGGAGCCCATGGGTTCCATTGTCGGAGGAAGGATCACGCGGACAAAGAAACTTTGGCTGATCCTTCTGCTGAGTTTTCTGCTGGGCGTAATGGTCACCATTTCAGAACCGGATCTGCAGGTGCTCGCCAATCAGATCAAAGATATCCCGCTTACTGTCATGATCGTGACGGTAGGGGTGGGAGTGGGACTGTTTCTGATGCTTGCTCTGGTCAGAATGTTCTTTTCAATCCGATTCCGTGATCTCCTTGTGATCTGCTATGCACTGGTTTTCCTGCTTTGTGTTTTCTGCCCCGCGGATTTTCTGGCGGTGGCTTTTGACTCCGGCGGCGTTACGACAGGGCCCATGACAGTTCCGTTCATTATGGCTTTCGGCGTCGGTATTTCAGCCATCCGTAATGATAAACACGCGGCGGATGACTCCTTCGGTCTTGTATCGCTCTGTTCTGTGGGACCAATCCTTGCCGTGTTGATCCTCAGCCTTGTGTATCATGTGAACAGCGCTGACTATTCTGCCATTCAGGTACCCGATGTGAAACAGACCGTCGAACTGAGCACACTGTTCACAAAGGCGATTCCTGACTATGCGAAGGAAATCGCCATAGCCCTCCTGCCGATCATGGTCTTCTTCTTTGTTTTCGAAGCAATCTGCGTGAAAATGGAAAAGAAAAAACTGAATAAGATCCTGATCGGTCTGGTATATACATATATCGGCCTGACTGTTTTCCTGACGGGTGCGAATGTCGGATTCATGCCGGCCGGTTCCTTCCTGGGCCAGACCATTGCCGGCATGGAAGTACGATGGGCAATTATTCCGATTGGTATGCTGATCGGTTACTTTATTGTAAAAGCGGAACCGGCTGTATATGTTCTTATGAGACAGGTGGAAGAACTGACTGACGGCGCTATTACCGGGAAGAGCCTTCAGATCAGTCTGTGCACTGGCGTCAGTGTATCCATCGGACTCTCGATGCTTCGCGTACTGACAGGATTCAGCATCCTCTGGTATCTGATCCCCGGATATGCGCTTGCAATCCTGCTGTCGTTCATCACACCAAAGATCTTTACGCCTATCGCGTTTGACTCGGGCGGAGTTGCTTCCGGACCCATGACAGCCACGTTCCTGCTTCCGTTTGCTATCGGCGCGTGCTCGGCAGTCGGAGGCAATATTATCACGGATGCCTTTGGTCTGGTGGCTATGGTAGCTATGACCCCGCTGATTACGATCCAGATGCTTGGAATTGTGTACAGAGTCAGGACGTTACGGCATACACAGGAACAGATTGAAACAGATCTCTTTGCGGATCTGCCTGACGATGCTGTGATTGAACTGTAAACGATAAGGAGAGAAACCGTGAAAGCCGATAATCATACTCTGTATCTGATGATGACCGTAACCGGAAGAGATCATCTCGCGGATTTCATCACCATGTACCGTGAAAAAGAAATCGATCTGCATGAGATCGTTCTCGGTCACGGTACAGCGAACGCGCAGATGCTGAAACTTCTGGCGCTCGATGAAACGGAAAAAGCATTCTGCTTTTCGATTGTAACAGGGTCAAAATGGAAGGAATTGAAAAAGGCAATGTCGATGCGCCTGCGGATCGAAGCCCCGGGCGTAGGCATTGCGTTCATCGTACCGCTCAGTTCAATCGGTGGAAAGCGCGAACTGATGTTCCTCACAGATGGAACCGGATTTGAAAAAGGAGAGGAAATGACCATGAAGGGAACCGAACAGGAATTGCTGATCGTGATCAGCACACAGGGATACAACGAAATGGTCATGGATGCTGCACGCAACGCCGGAGCCGGCGGCGGGACGGTGATACACGCCAGAGGGACCGGTTGGGCGAAATCGGAAAAATTCCTGGGTATTTCACTGGCAAGTGAGAAAGATATGATTTTCATCGTCACTTCTACTGAAAAAAAGAATGATATCATGCAGGCAATCATCCGGGAAGCCGGACCGGGGACAAAAGCGGGCGCGGTGGTTTTCAGCCTGCCGGTGGAAGATACAGCAGGAATGAACCTGCATCCGGAAAAGGAGGAAGAGCCGGAGAAAGCATAACAGCAGTATTCAGATGGTTACGACACCCTGACGGAAAGCGAGCCCGGACGGAAGATGCGCTGCGAGGGCTGCAAGTTCATAAGAAAGGATCTCATAACGGAACCATTCTTCATTGCATTTGAAATCGGCTGCTTTCGAAACGATTTGTATGCGGCTTTCGTGAAGAAGGGTTCCTTTTCTGATGCCCAAAAGGATCGCGGCAGGAATCTGATCAGGAATATAAACATTTTTGTCGATACCGATGAGCAAATCAGCACAGAGTCTGTTGATCCGTGCTCTGGGGTATCTTTTTGAGCATGAACCGTTCAAAAACTCAGCGGAGGACGATGAAACTGCGGCTATGTTACGAAGCCTATTTTCCAGTCCTTCGGACAGGTCGGGCAATGATGACAGTACATCGGACGGGGATGTTCTCAGCAGATACAGCAGGATATCCGAAAACGCGTCCGGACGGATCAGAAGCCCTTCAACGGCATCTCTGCGCAGTATCGAATAACTTGAACCGGGGACAGCAGATTGAACTGCCTGCCAGTCTCCGCGGAGTAAAGCCGCTCTGACAGCTGTCGCGGAAGGTGCTTTCCGATCAACGGTGGTGCTGCCGTAGTCACCATTTCTCATGATAAAGACAGGTCTGATATGAGGATGATGTGTGCGGATGGAGCGAAGATAGGAGAGCGCCAGTATATTATTGGGTTTGTCCAGAAGGCCGGTGAATTCAGGACGAAGATCGGAAACGGAAGCCGAAACAGCGGCCGGATAACCGTATCCTTCTGCAAGTTTGCTACGGATCTGTGACTGCAGATCCGGATCATCGGAACAGAGATAATCATTCAGTTCTGTCAGAATCAGGGGATCCTTCTCTTCAGTACCGAAGGCAAGATGCGTTATTCCTAAGGCGGAAAGCATACCAACGGCTGCATCGGCATAATGATCTGCGTCTCGCAGCGTCCAGCAGGAAGGAATCTCAAACACGGCGTCGGCACCTGCAAGCAAAGCTTCTTCTGCTCTGGAGGAAGGAAGCTGGAAAGCAGGATCACCGCGCTGTGTGAAGCATCCGGATAATGCAATGAGCGTGCTTTCCGGTTTGATTTGGTCGATTGCCGTATTCAGATGAAAAAGATGACCGTTATGAAAAGGATTGTATTCCGCGACGATCCCAAGTACCGACAAATTTGCTCACTCCCGAAGTGATATTTATGACATCTTTCTGTTTTCGGAACAGAAAACCCTTTTCTAAAAGACCAAATTATTGTATAATTACCGGAGTAAATGAAATGAAAAGGAGAGTCTGTCATGAATATTCTGGTTGTAAACGCCGGTTCTTCCTCTTTGAAATATCAGCTGATCGACATGAACGGTGAAGTCGAACTCGCCAAAGGGCTGGTGGAACGCATCGGTATTGAAGGAAGCCGCATGAAGCATACCGCGAACGGTGAGACCTCCGTGATTGAAAAGCCCATTGCCAATCATGAAGAAGCTGCACAGATGATGCTGAATGCTCTGGTGGATGAAAAGATCGGTGTTCTGAAGTCTATCAGCGAGATCGGTGCTGTCGGACATCGTGTCCTCCATGGCGGAAATAAGTTTGCTGCATCCGTTCTGGTTGATGAGAAGGTAAAAGAAGCGATCCGCGAATGCTTCCCGCTGGGACCGCTGCATAATCCCGCCAACCTGATGGGTATTGAAGCCTGTGAAAAGGTAATGAACGGAACTCCACAGGTTGCCGTATTCGATACCGCTTTCCATCAGACCATGCCCGCCAAAGCTTATACCTATGGTGTACCGAAGGTCTATGAAGAAAAGCTTCATGTCCGCCGTTACGGTTTCCACGGCACCAGCCATCGTTATGTTTCACGCCGCGTATGTGAATTCCTCGGCGTGGATCCCAAAGGAAAGAAAATCATCATCTGCCATCTTGGAAACGGTTCCAGCCTGAGTGCTGTTGTTGATGGCAAGTGCGTGGATACATCCATGGGCCTTACGCCGCTGGAAGGTCTGGTCATGGGTTCCCGCTGCGGCAGCTGCGACCCTGCTGTTGTTCAGTTCATGGCCAACAATCCTCTGGATGAGCAGGGAAATCCGATCGGACACCCCGTCAGTGTTGATGAGATCCTGAATGTGATGAACAAGAAGAGCGGTTTGCTGGGTATCAGTAAGAAGAGCAGTGACATGCGCGATGTCATGGGCCTGGCTGATGAAGGAGACGAGAACGCCATTCTGGCCAGAGACATGCTGGTTTACGGCATCAAGAAATATATCGGTTCTTATGCGGCGGCTATGGGCGGTGTTGATATCATCGTGTTCACAGCTGGTATCGGTGAGAACAACTCCATTGTCCGTGCCATGGTCATGGAAGGCATGGAATTCCTGGGCGCCAAATTGGATGTCGAAAAGAACAAGAGCCGCGGCGAAATGGTCATTTCCACTGACGACAGCCCTGTTACCGTTTGCGTCATTCCCACCAACGAAGAGATCATGATCGCCAGAGATACTCTGGATCTTGTCACCACCGGCAAGGTAAGAGACAACTGATCTGATTCATAATGACAGCCGTTCTCCGGAACGGCTGTTATTTTGTCAAGTGCGCCCGGCGGCGCACGTTTCTAAAGGGTGAAAGTCCCGAATCCGCCCGGTAGCGGGAAGGAGATAGCCGAAAGCAAGGGTGTCCATCGTGAGATGGAATCTGAAGGAAGCTGGATGTGGGAACAGACTAACCAC
>JAZRXJ010000137.1:0-36481 GCA_045600165.1 Clostridia bacterium | reverse complement strand
TAGGGATTAGGGATTAGGACAGAGAGATAGGGGATAGGGATAGGGGGGCGCGACTGCGGTCGCGCAGTAGAATATTATAATATAAATCGGGAAAAAGAGGAAGGTGCATCCTTCCTGTGTGAGATCGCGGCGGGAAACGCGCGGTTACTTGCTGCCCAGCCAGCGCATCAGCGCGTCACGGTTCTCCGCCGGCGTTGTGGTCGGACGTCCCAGATCCGCGCGCGCCCCGCAGGCACAGCGGACAGTGATCAGGGTCAGGGTCCGCGCGCTGACCGCTTCATTCAGGCTTTCCCGCAGCGTTTCCGCGGAATCCGCCGTCAGGACCTTCGGATAGCCCGCGCTTTCCGCCAGACCGGTCAGGTTCAATTCCCGATTGCAGACAGGCATCCCGCCCACCGTTTCATGGGCGCCGTTGTCTATCACGATATGGATCATATTCTCCGGTTTGCGCCGTCCGACGACAGCCAGCGCGCCGAGATGCATGAGCACGGCACCGTCGCCGTCCAGACACCAGACACGCCTGGCGGTCTGTTCCGAGGCGATCCCGAGCGCGATCATGGAAGCATGACCCATCGACCCGACCGTCAGGAAATCACAGTGATGTCCCTGTGCTTTCCTTTCGCGGATCTCAAAGATCTCCCGGCTCAGCTTGCCGGTGGTGGAAACACAGACATCGTTTTCATCCATCGCTTCGAGAATGATCTGCGCTGCTTCCTCACGCTTCAGAAGACGACCGTTCTGATAATCCGGCGAGCGGTCGGTCTTCAGCGCGCCCTTCCGGACCACGATCGCCGCGCAGCGCCCGGCTTTCAGTTCCGTCAGGATCTCCGCGAACTTTCCGGCAAAGCCGGTTTCATCCATTTCCGCGTCGAGAATGAAATAGGGGATATCCAGGATCTCCAGCTGCTTCAGGGTGATCTCTCCCTGTTTCACATGCTGGGGTTCGTCATGTACACCGGGTTCACCACGCCAGCCGATGACCAGCAGGCAGGGCAAGCCGTATACTTTTTCGTCCGTCAGGGAAGCCAGCGGATTGACCGCGTTTCCCAGTCCGCTGTTCTGCATATAGCAAAGCGCCGGCCGGCCGGTCGCGAGATAATGTCCGGCGCACAGTCCCATGGCGCCGCCTTCGTTATGCGCCACCACATGACGGTCCGAGCTTGTCCCGAAACGGTCATACAGTTCATCGCAGAGACCTTTCAGCTGCGAATCCGGCACACCGGAGAAAAAATCGATCCCCGCGTTCAGGCAAGCATCGATCAGAATGGAAGCCTTCATTTTTTCGTCTCCTTCGCCTGATAGTTTCCCAAACAGATATATTATAGTAACTTCTCCTGGAAATGACAAGCACGCGCGACTTGACACAGACCGTCAAAAACACTATACTGTCTATGTTCGGCTGAACCGGAGCCGTTTGCTCCGGCGGCTGTTTCCATAGAATGATCCCAGTATTCTTTTTTATCGCGGTTTGTCCGCGCTCAATTTTGGACACGTTTTCCTGACCGGGAGGACGTGAACCGCATAGGAATTGCAGGGAACGGATCGCCTTCCGTCCCCGTCTGCGTGTTTGTATCCGTATATCTGTACGTATGCGTACGCGTACATGTAGTTTTTGTGTATGGATTGAGTCCCCAAAGGGATGTCTCCATGAAAACAGCTCCAGCCGTGAGAGCACTGTTTGCTCACGGCTTTTTTGCGTGCCGGAATGATGAAGGAATAATTGAGACTGGTTAATGAAAGGGAGGGAATCCATGGAAAACATTTGGATCTGGATCGCCGCCATCGTCGTCGCCCTGGCGTTCGGCATCCTTGTCGGGTACAACTACCGTAAGGGCTATACGGAAAAAAAGATCGGCCGCACCGAAGAGTACGCGAAGCGTCTTTATGACGACGCCGTGAAAAAGGCCGAAGATTACAAGAAAGAAAAGGTCCTGGAAGCCAAGGAAGAGATCCTGAAGGCGAAAGCCGAATGGGATAAGGAACGCGCCGAAAACGAGCGTGAGACCCGTGAACGCAGAAACGAAGTGCAGCGTAACGAACGCCGCCTGATCCAGCGCGAAGAGACCCTGGATAAAAAGGCAGACAACCTGGAAGCCCGGGAAGAAAGCCTGAACAAGAAAGCCGCCGAAGTCCAAACCCTGAAGGAAGAAGCGGAAGCCCTGACCAGGAAGCAGCTCACTGAACTCGAACGCATCGCCGCCATGACTCAGGACGAAGCCAAGCAGATCATTATCGAGAAGGTCCAGAAAGAAGCCTATCATGATGCCGCCGCCTCTGTCCGCGAGATCGAGACCCAGGCGAAGGAAGACGGAGAAAAGAAAGCCCGCAACATCATCGCCATGGCGATCCAGAAGTGCGCCGCCGACCACGTGGCTGAATCCACCGTCAGCGTCATTTCCCTGCCCAATGACGACATGAAGGGCCGCATCATCGGCCGTGAAGGCCGTAACATCCGCGCGCTGGAGACCGCGACCGGTGTTGACCTGATCATTGACGATACTCCCGAAGCGGTCATCGTATCCGCCTTTGATCCGGTCCGCCGCGAGATCGCCCGCGTCGCTGTGGAAAAGCTCATCATGGACGGCCGGATCCATCCCGCCCGCATCGAGGAAACGGTGGAAAAGGCCCGCAAGGAAGTCGAGAATCAGATCCGGGAAGCCGGCGAGAACGCCGTGTTCGAAACCAATCAGCACGGGATCCATCACGAGCTGGTCAAGATCCTGGGTCGTCTGAAATACCGCACCAGCTATGGTCAGAACGTCCTGAAGCACTCCATCGAGGTCAGCCACCTGGCCGGACTCATGGCTGCCGAACTGGGCGCCGATGTGGCCCTGGCCAAGCGCGCCGGTCTGCTGCATGATATCGGCAAGGCCGTCGACCACGAATCCGAAGGAACGCACGTTTCCCTGGGCGGAGAACTGGCCCGGAAGTATCACGAAAACAACGACGTCATCCATTGTATCCTGGCTCACCACAACGACGTGGAACCCCAGACGGTGGAAGCTGTTCTGGTGCAGGCCGCGGATGCCATTTCCGCCGCCCGTCCCGGCGCCCGCCGCGAGAGCCTGGAGAATTATATCAAGCGTCTTGAAAAGCTGGAAGAAATTGCCAACAGCTTCGACGGTGTTGAAAAGAGCTTTGCCATCCAGAGCGGCCGTGAAGTCCGTATTATGGTGAAGCCCGAAGATGTCACCGACGAAGGTACCCGCGTCATGGCCAAGGAGATCGCGAAACGGATCGAGGAACAGATGGAATATCCGGGACAGATCCGCGTCAACGTCATCCGTGAGACCAGAAGCACCGAATACGCGAAATAAGGGGGATTCCTGCCATGGAAGTTATTTCTACCCTCACGCTGAAGGAAAAGCTGTCTGAACTGCAGGGACAGACCGTGACCCTGCAGGGCTGGATCCGGAACCATCGGAAACAGAAAAACATGGGCTTCATTGATTTTTATGACGGCATGTGCTTCAAAAATCCGCAGGTGGTCTATGACAACACCATCGCGAACTTCGACGCCATTCAGGCGCTGCATATCGGTTCCGCCATTACCGTGACCGGTACCGTGGTCCCCAGCTACAAGGATCCGGAAACGCCCGAGATCCAGGCCGCGTCCATCGAGCTGGAAGCCGACTGCCCGGAGGATTATCCGCTGCAGCCCAAGCGTCACAGCGTGGAATTCCTGCGCGAGATCGCCTATCTGCGTCCCCGCACCCGCCTGTTCCAGGCGGTATTCCGCATCCGCAGCGTGGCGGCCATGGCCATCCACACCTACTTCCAGGACCGCGGATATGTCTATGTCCATACCCCGCTGATCACCGGCAATGACGCCGAGGGCGCCGGCAACACCTTTACCGTCACCACGCTTGGCCCCGAAGAAAGAAAAGATCCTTCCCAGGATTTCTTCGGCAAAGCCACCAGCCTGGCCGTGACCGGTCAGCTCGAAGCGGAAACCTTCGCCATGGCGTTCAGCAAGGTCTATACTTTCGGACCCACCTTCCGCGCCGAGAACAGCAACACCAAGACCCATGCCGCGGAGTTCTGGATGATCGAACCGGAGATCGCCTTCTGCGATCTGCAGCAGCTGATGGACATCGAGGAAGATTTCCTGAAGTTCATCGTGAAGACCGTGCTGGAAAAGTGCCCGGACGAACTGAAGTTCCTGGACGGCTATACCGGAGGCGGACTGATCGAAAAGCTCACTTCCCTGGCGGACAGCCGCTGTGCCCGCGTCACCCATGAAGAAGCCATCACGATCCTGCGCAAGGCCATGGAAAACGGAACCCAGTTCCAGTTTGAGCCGAAGTATGGCGAAGACACCGCCAAGGAACATGAAAAGTATCTGACGGAAGAATATTTCCATTCTCCCGTGTTCGTCTACAACTGGCCGAAGGACATCAAAGCCTTCTACATGTACCAGAACGACGACGGCAAGACCGTTTCCGCCGTGGACCTGTTGGTTCCCGGCTCCGGAGAGCTCATGGGCGGCAGCCAGCGTGAGACCCGGTACGATCTGCTGACACAGCGCATGGACGAACTGCACATCTCGAAGGAAGAAATGTACTGGTACGTCAACCTGCGTAAATTCGGCGGATGCACCCATTCCGGCTTCGGCATGGGCTTCGAGCGTCTGCTGATCTACCTCACCGGTGTGGATAACATCCGGGACGTGATCCCGTACAGCAGGACACCGATGAATTGCGAATTCTGATGCAAGCATCAGAATTCACAATTCAAATGTAAAATGATAAATGATGAATGATAGTAAGTTTTTCTCTTTCATGTGTCGGCATGACACAACTGTAGGGAGTGATACTCCAGAATTCACAAACTATAATTTATCATTCATAATTCATCATTCATAATTCCGCGGCAAAGCCGCGGTGAAAAACAACCCGGAGGGGAAACCCTCCGGGTTGTTTTTCTACCATATCTTGTAGTATAATCTATTATGTATAGCTATACACGGAAACGGAGGGGCTTTATGGATCGACTTCATTTGTTTCTGGGCATCATCACAGCCGTGCTTGCCGGAATCAATCTGATTCTCGGCCTGATGGCCACACGCGACAAAACAAAAGCGGCAAAAAAGATCTCCTGCCTGCTGCTGGGGATCTCACTGGCCAGCATCATCTACCTGCTGGCTGCCGCCATCCATATGCTCAACGGAAAAAC
The DNA here is from genome assembly GCA_045600165.1 of Clostridia bacterium. Taxonomy (GTDB): domain Bacteria; phylum Bacillota; class Clostridia; order Christensenellales; family Aristaeellaceae; genus Aristaeella. Next base: position 31,306 of record JAZRXJ010000137.1, on the reverse strand, counting down.
ACTCAACTCATCGATCTGGTTCATGTGCATCGATCTGGTGCTGATCCTGGCCGGAGCGATCAGTTTCCGCTACGCTGCCGTCGGCGTACACAACCGCTTCCATAACGATCTTTTCGAATCGGTTGAGCAGGGCATAATCCTGTTTGACATCACCGGAAAACGGACACTGTGCAACAGCCGGGCCGAAGCGATCCTGAGCAGCGAACTGCTTCAGGAAGCCCCCGATCTCACGAGCTTTCTCGCGAAGATTCCGCTCGATCCTTCCGACGCCACCGGGTCTCACCGGCTGAACATCCTCCGCCAGTATCTGTCGGACGAATACCAGGGACGGACCGTTACCTGCTCCTGCCGGATGCTGAAGGACCGCCGCGGCGAACTTGCCGGGCATCTGATGATCCTGACCGACGTTTCCTCCGATACAGATCCCCTCACTGGTTTCTCCGGATGGGACAGCTTCCGTCAGTCCATCCTGCTTGATCCCGACCGTCTGCCCGCGGAAGGGCTGATCGTCGGTGCCATTGAGATCACCAACCTGCGGGAAGTCAACGAAACCCGCGGCCGTGAAGCCGGCGATATGGCCATCAGCGTCCTTTCCGACATCATGAAAGAGCAATTTCCCACGGACGTTTCCTATGTCCGCGGTCCCGACGCGGTCCTCCTGGCTCTGTGCCACGGAATGGACGACGACGAGATCAGGACCCGTCTGAGAGCCTGTAAAGCAGTCTATGAAGGACCGACCGTCGCCGCCCACGCCAGCGTCGCGTCATCCGGCAGTATTCAGAACGCGATCCAGGAATGCTTCCGGACGCTGCGGAACAAGCGGATGCTCGACACCGTATCCAACCGGAACAGTTCCATTTCCAGCCTGGTCCGCGCGCTTCACGAATGCGACAGCGATACCGAATCCCATGTCCAGCGGACCCGGGAAACCGGGATCGCGCTTGCCGAGCGGCTGAAGCTCAGCGACGCGGACAAGAGCAATCTGAACCTGCTGTGCCTGCTCCACGATATCGGTAAGATCGGGATCCCCCTGGATATCCTGAATAAGCCCGGAAAGCTGACAGACGCCGAATGGAGCATGATCCGCTCCCACTCCGAAAAGGGCTACCAGATCGCCGCTTCCTCCAGGGAGATCGATTCCATCGCCGATCTGATCCTGCATCATCATGAGCGCTGGGATGGAAATGGATATCCCGAAGGTCTCAGCGGGGAAAGTATTCCGCTGCTCAGTCGTATTATCTCTGTAGTGGATGCTTACGACGCCATGGTTCACGACCGGTCCTACCGCACCGCCATGTGTCCGGAAGCGGCGCAGGAGGAACTCCGGCGCTGTGCCGGAAGCCAGTTCGATCCGTCCGTTGTCTCGGCGTTCCTGCAGATGCTTCAGGAAGATCCGGAGCGCTTCGCGCCGGATAACAAACCCATCCTGAGAAACAAACCGGAGCCGGAACCGGAACCCGAAGTGCCCGCCGCGGTCATCCCCGAAAACGGGGATCAGCCGGTCAACACTTACCGGATGGTCTACACGCGCTACATCATTGACGAGCAGCAGAAGATCCTCGATGTGGATGACGAGTTTGAATCCATTACAGGCTACTCCCGGAAGGATGTCTGGGAACGGAATATGTACCAGAAAGATCTGCTGCCTCCGGAAGACCAGACTGTATACCTGAATATCGTTTCCGAAGAGCTGCAGAAGAACGCCATGGCGTATCTGGAACACCGGCTGCTGAAAAAAGACGGCAGTATCCTCCAGGTCTACTGCTTCGGACGTCAGTACTTCGATTCCGCGGAACGGACCGGCAAGGCGGAGATCATTGTGGCCGATGCCGGCAATACAGTCGCCGCCCGCATCATGGCGGAATCCGCCCGGAACCGCGCGCAGAACCGTCTGGAGCACTGGAAGAACACCTATCGCCGCGATTCCCTCACCGGGCTTCTGACTCACACCGCCTTCCAGAACGACGTGGAGCATGAGCTGCTTTCGAGCAACTCCCGTCTCCTCTTCCTGATGCTGGATCTGGACCACTTTAAGGAATATAACGATACCAACGGCCATCAGGCGGGCGATAACTTCCTGACCCAGCTGGCCCAAAGTCTCGAAGCGTCCCTGCGGAAGGACGACCTTGCCAGCCGCATGGGCGGTGATGAATTCGCCGCGGCGCTGTTCTTTGAACCTGAAATGTCCGAGGAAGCCATTGTCGAACGCGCGCTGCAGATCTTTGACAAGATCCATCTGAGCCTCCGGATGAAGGGCTTCCAGGTCAACTGCTCCATCGGCGCGGTGATCTCGAACGGTCACGATTCCTTCTCCGACCTGTACGCGAAAGCCGATAAAGCCCTGTATCAGTCCAAGGATAACGGCCGCTGCCGCCTGACCTTCTGGAAGGAATCCTGAACCGGATCCTGACAGTACCTGAAAGGAGTATTCCTGTATGAGAATGAAAAAACTGCTCTCTGTTCTCCTGATCGTTGTGATGACTTTCACTCTCACGATCTCTCTCGGCGAAGAAGCCCCCGCGGCGGAACCGCTTTCCGCGGAAGCCATCCGGAACGCGATCGGCGCTTACAGGGAAACCGCGCTGAAATCCGAATGCCTCGCTTCCGATCCTTCTGAGGATACCGAGAACGATGACTCCTGGGTCCTCAGCTACAGCTTCGGCAGCATGAGCGTAAGCACGGAAAAGCTGACCGAAGAGTCCGTGATCTATGATATCACGGTTATGGAACAGGATCAGGAAGTCCTTCCCGGAATGAAGATCGGCATGCTTGAGAAGAGCCTCCTGAGCAGCTTCCGGAACGACAATGCCAGTCTGGCCGGAGATTACTACGGCGCCCTGGTCTATCTGGACGGGGATCCGGAAAACGGATTCAATGCCGCCTTCCTGTCCCGCGAAGGGCAGAGAAACTCCTATATCCTGTATCAGACAGTGACTCCGGACGGGGATATGTTTGATAATGTGTGCGTGCTCTGCTTCATTGACGGCGGCGTCGTCAACGCCATCGAACTGTTTGCCGCCGACGAGGCGCTCTCTCCGGAGGATGCCGCCGGCGCGTATGCCATCCTGGCTGAGTATTCCGACAAGGACGATTACATTGCCGTCGCGACCGATCTCAACAACGGCACGAAACTGGAACCCTTCTCCGTGGAAGACCTGTTCTTCTCCGGGATCGATTTCCTGATGACGACCTCCGCCGAGCTTCCCAATCGTCTGGATGAAAGCTATATCGACAACGGTGACGGCACCTATCTGCACAAGATCATCGGCGAAGGCTACTCCGCCATCTTTGCCGCCAATCAGGACGGAAAAGACCTGTGCGTCGATACCATCACGATCGTTGGAGACAATATGGAAGGTCCCCGCAGCGTCCGCATCGGAGACGGTCTGATCGACGATCAGACCCGCTTCCGCTACGAAGATACCGAGTACGACTATGAAAACATGACCCAGCTGCTGTACGGGACCCGCGGGACCGCGCCCTACGGAATCGCGGAATATCATACGGACGGCTCCGCAGAACTGACCTATACCATCGGCGTGGAAGACAATATGACCGTCATGCTGCGGTTGGAATATTCTTCCGACGGAATGACCCTGACAGCCATTACTGTCAAGATCCTGTAAAAATATGAGGTATTGCCCATGAAGATCGATCTCTCCTGCCCGGTGGAAGTCTGGGAGGCTTCCTGTCCCTCTCCGGAACGGGAAGCATGCGGACTGAAACTGTTCAACCTGACGGATAAAACAGTCAATTCCGTGGAGATCAACGCGTTCACCAGGGACAAAAACAACCGGGAGCTGCAGCATATCATTCACCGCTGCTACAGCCTGCACGGTCATCCGCACGCGGCATTTGAAGCCGCGATCGCGATGGAATATGATCCCATGGCTGTCGGCACGGAAGCCGCGGTCACAAAAGTCTGGTTCGACGACAACACTGTCTGGCGGAAGACGCGCGACCCGCTCGCGGAGTATACTCCCAATGAGCTCGGACCCTGCAAGGATCTGGATATGCTGCACTATGTCGCCGGTCCGAACGCCGTAGGCTTCCCCGAAGAGCAGGAGCAGGTCTGGCTCTGTATCTGCGGCCGCCCGAACAGTCTGCAATCCGGCATCTGCGCCCGCTGCGGTCAGCCAAAGGAACGGATCTTCGAGACTTATAACCGGGAAAACATCCGGAATCAGTTCGACCGCAAGGAACATCAGCTGGATCTGAGATCCCGCGCGGTCCGGGAAGATAACGCCCGGCTGCAGATGGAACGGGAAGCTGAATATAACAAAAAGACAGCCAGGGAAACCGGTGACCGCCGGCTCCTCCGGGGACTGGTCCTCGCGGTCGCGGTCGCGCTGTTCCTGTATTTCGCCGGGATCCCCGCGCTCCGGTACTGCTCCGCGCTGTACGGAATGGAACACGGACAGGCCGAAGAAGCGGAGCAGGTCCTGACAGAACTCCGGGGATTCCCCGGCGCGGAAGAACAGCTGAATCGCTGCCGCACCCTCCGGGCACGGCAGGCGCTCGGATCCGGAGAGACCGGCAAGCTGGCGGAAGCCGCTGAGATCTTCCGTCAGGACGGAAGCGACGAAGCGCTCGGACTGGCCCGCGACGCGGATTACGAACGCGCCGCCCTGCTGATGGATCAAAACGATCCGGCCGGAGCCCGGGAACTGTTCCGCGCGCTCGGGACTTACAAAGACAGCGCCGATCTGAGCATCGAATGTACCTATCGGATCGCCTGCGGACTCTTTGAGTCCGGCTTCTACGGAATGGCGCTGGACGAGTTCAACACCCTCGGAGACTATCAGGATTCCGCCGAAAAACGGAATCAGTGCGTCTATCTCCCCGCGGCCGGACTCATGGAAAACAATGAATATGACGCCGCCATTGCCGAATTCAGCCGGATCCCGGAATACGGAGACAGTCAGGAACAGATCCGGATCTGCCAGTGGATGAAGGGCGCTTCCCTCGAAGCCTCCGATCCGGCTGCCGCCGCGGAAGCCTATGCCGAAGCGGGCAGCTATCAGGACGGTAAGGGAAAGGCCCGCGCGATCTGGTACGCGCTGGCTTCCGAAGCCGAAGCCGCCGGAGACCTGGCCGGCGCCGCCGAACTGTACTATCGTGCCGTTCCGCTGAACGATTCCCTGAACCGGGCATATACCTGCGTCTATACCATGGCGGAACAGAAACTGGCCGCCGGGGAATATGAGGAAGCCCGGGCGCTGTACGCCACTCTGCCGGACAATTACCGCGAGACCGGTGACCGCAAGTCGGAGACCTGGTACCGGCCTGCCGTCGAAGCACAGAAGAACAAGGACTGGAAAACGGCGGTCGAACTCTACACGAAGATCCCCGACTACAGTGATTCCGCTGCCCGGCTGGAAAAATGCCGCTACGAGCTGGCCGGATCGCTGCGGAATGAAGGAAAATCCGAAGAAGCCATCGGGCTGTATGAACTGCTGGGTGAATACTCCGACAGCGCGAAACAGCTGAATAACTGCCGCTACGATCTCGCCGTGCAGGCTTTGCAGGAAGGCGACTACGCCAAAGCGACGGAACTCTTTACGATCCTCGGAAACTATAAGGACAGCTCCGTCCGTCGGAAAGAAGCCAACGCCGCTCTGGAGACCGAACCGCCGGCAGCGGAAGAAAAGACGGAAGAATCTGATTTTGCTGTGGAGGATGAATAACGTGAAGAAACGGATCCCCGAGCTGGACGGCCTCCGGGTGCTCATGATCTTCATTGTCAGCTGGTACCATATATGGCAGCAAAGCTGGCTGGCTCCGTGGGTCGGATCCTACAGCCTGGATTATCTGGTCCGTTCCGGCTATGTCTGGGTGGACGGCACCGTGCTTCTCAGCGCGTTCCTGCTGTACCTTCCGTATGCCCGTGCCGGACGGGAAAGCGTTCCGGAACCCGCGGCCGATTTCTATCGCCGCCGGGCATGCCGGATCATTCCGAGCTATTTCTTCATTCTCCTGCTGGTCTTCTTTGCCGTTGCCCTGCCCCGGGGGCTCTACGGGACCCCGCAGTTCATGGTCAAGGACCTCTTCACTCACTTCACCTTTACATTCACCTTCTGGTATGACACTTACCTCGGCACCCAGCTGGGCGCCGCCTGCTGGACGCTGGCGGTCGAGGTCCAGGCTTATCTGCTCTTCCCGCTGATCGTCCGCGCGCTGAGAAAGAAGCCGGTCATGACCCTGACCGCAATGGCACTGCTGTGTTTCGGTTTCCGTGCCTGGTGTCTGTGGAGCCTCGGTGACTATTCGCTCGTGGTCAATCAGCTGATCAACTTCCTGGATGTCTATGTCATCGGGATCCTGAGCGCCATGGCCTACACGGCGCTTGAACGCCGGAAAGCACCGGAGGAGACCCGCTGGCCCATGCGGCTCGCTGCGACCGTATTCTTTGCCGGCTGCGTCTTCGCAATGATCAAGCTGCTCCAGGTCCAGGCTTCCGCGGGCACCTATGAGCGGATCCAGGCGGGACAGATGATGCGCCGTCCGCTCTTCGCGCTGTGCTTCGCGGGCATGATCCTTTCCGCGGACAGGACCCTGCTCCCTCTCCGCTTCCTGCTCGGCAATCCGGTCATGAAATTCCTGGCCGGCATCAGCATGAACTACTATCTGATCCACCAGACCCTGATCGTACATCTGAAACGCCTGCACTTCCCCGCCAGTATCGCGGAACAGCCGAACATGGCGGGCGAGGTCGTCTGGCAGCAGCAATACACCTGGCTCAGCTTCGGGCTTTCGCTCCTGCTGGCGATCCTGATCACCTACCTGATTGAGAAACCGGGCGCGAAACTGCTCCGGCGGTGGCTTACGCCGCAGCCGGTCCCCGAAACCGGGAAGGAGGCCTGACATGGCATACGCCCTGCTCGGAGAACACCTTTCCCATTCACTGTCCGTACCCATTCACCGGGAGATCCGCGAAAAGCGTGGTCTGCCCTTTGACTATGTCCTCCGCGAGATCCCCCGGGAAAGCTTCGACCGCGAGATCCGCGGTATCCTGCGGGAATACGACGGCGTCAATGTCACCATCCCGTACAAGCGCGATGTGATCCCCTGCCTGGACGCGCTCTCCCCGGAAGCGGAAGCCACCGGCGCGGTGAATACCGTTGTCCGGACCGGAGAAAAGCTGACCGGCTATAATACGGATATCCGCGGCTTTCAGGTCCTGATGGAAACCGCCCGGATCCCGGCGGATGTTCCCTGCTGGATCCTCGGAACAGGCGGAGCCGCCTCCGCCATCCGGTACGCGCTGCAGGATCTCGGCTGTCCGGAGATCCACACCGTATCCCGCGACCCCGCGAGAGGTGAACCGTACTCCGTGCTGAAAGACCGTTTCTCCGGCGTGCTGGTCAACTGCACACCGGTCGGAATGTACCCGAAGACGGACGAATGCCCGCTGTCAGAGGACACGCTTCAGGCCATCCTTCCCCGGGCGCAGGCAGTCATCGATCTGATCTATAACCCCGAGCGGACCGCGCTGCTGAGCGCCGCGGCCGCCCATGGGGCGGACGTGGTGAACGGGTGGACTATGCTGTACGCGCAGGCTGAAGCCTCGGGGGATCTGTGGGGGGCGGCGAGTGCGGTCGCCGCAGGGGATAGTGGGGCGGCGACTGCGGTCGCCGCAGGGGATAGTGGGGCGGCGACTGCGGTCGCCGCAGGAGATAGGGAATAGTAAATAGGGGATAGGGGATAGTGGATAGTGGATAGTGGAGCGAAGCCTGCGAGCTGTCATGAAGCTACAAGCGATTTGAACGACCATTGAGCGAACGGACAGCCTTACAAACTATCATTCATAATTTATCATTTATCATTCATCATTCCGCGACAAAGTCGCGGTTGTTGCCCCCGGTTCCACACTATGCTATAATAATCAACTATGGAGGTGTACCACTATGAAACGTATCGTATGTCTGGTCCTGATCCTGGTTCTGGCACTCTGCTCGGTCATGCCTGTCGAGGCCGCCAAGAAAAAAGCCAATAAAGACGGCACCACTACCATTTCCGGCACTCAGAAAGCTCCCTGGACGGTCAAGAACAACAGTCAGCTGTATGAACTCAATCCCGTCATCGACGGTGAAAACCTGCTGACCGGTCTGCCTTCCACCGGCGAAACATATACTCCCATCACCATGATCCTGGACAACGCGGGCCCGGATGACAGCGGCAAACTGACCGCCTATCCGCACTGGGGCGTCAAGGAAGCTGACATCATCTTCCAGGTCCCGAACGCCGGCGTTGCCGCCACCAAGCTGATGGCGGTCTACAGCGACCAGTATCCCGCGGAAGCCGGCGGTATCCGTTCCGGCCGTACCGGTTTCTATCCCGTCGCCAAGATGTTTGACGCGGCCTTCGTCTTCTACGGCTTCCCCGGAAGCGGAAAAGGCGATGCCGATCTGGAAGCCGTACTGAAGAAAGACGATCAGATGAAGAACAAGTGGTTCAACCTGATCAACGGTAAGTATTCCGACCGGATCAAGGGCTATGTCGCTCCCCACAATGTCACCGTCTACATCAGTCAGATCCACGAGCATCTGAAGGAACTGGTCGACGCGGGAGAGATCACCTTTAATCAGTACGCCTTTGAATTCACCGATGAACCCCGGACCGAAGGCGCTTCCGCGACCGAGATCGAGATCATCCATCGCGGCAAGAACGCCAACAATCCTTCCAACGGCGCCAGCTGGGCCAAGTTCACCTATGTTCCCGAAAAGGGCGGCTATGTCCGCACCAACACCAGCGGCGACTACATCGACGGCCGGGATGAAAACGGCGAGCCCATCATCTTTACCAACGTCATTGTGCTCCGCTCCAAGTTCCCGCACAGCCAGGGTGAATATATCTGGGAAGAGAACTTCATGGTCAACCAGAGCGGCGCGGCCGAAATCTTCCAGAACGGCAAGTACGTGCAGGGTGCCTGGTCCCGGAACAAGGAACCCAACTGCCGTCTGCTGCTCACCGAAAGAGTGAACAAGAAAGTCCGCGAGCTCCAGTTCCAGCGCGGCAAGAGCTTTATCGTCATCACCAATGAAGTGACTGAAGTCATCATCAAATAAACCTGCGGATCGGAGTGTTTCCCATGAAAGACTATTCACCCAAGGACATTGAACCCAAATGGCAAAAATACTGGGAAGAACACCAGACTTTCAGGACTGACGTCTGGGATTTCTCCAAGCCGAAATACTACGCATTGGATATGTTCCCCTATCCGTCCGGCGTGGGTCTCCATGCCGGCCATCCGGAAGGCTACACCGCCACGGACATCATGAGCCGTATGAAGCGGATGCAGGGCTATAATGTCCTTCACCCCATGGGATATGACTCCTTCGGTCTGCCGGCCGAGCAGTATGCCATCAATACCGGTAACCATCCTGACGGGTTCACCCAGATGAACATCGCCACCTTCTCCAAGCAGCTCAGGGAACTGGGCTTCGACTATGACTGGAGCAAGATGCTGGCCACGTCCGACCCGAAGTTCTATCACTGGACCCAGTGGATCTTCAAGCAGTTGTACAAGGACGGCTATGCCAAGTATGTCGACATGCCCGTCAACTGGTGTGAAGAACTGGGCACCGTTCTTTCCAACGATGAAGTCATCGACGGCAAGAGCGAGCGCGGCGGCTTCCCTGTTGTCCGCAAGAACATGAAGCAGTGGGTCATCGACCAGCCCGCCTTCGCGGAAAAACTGCTGGAAGGTCTGAATGAGATCGACTGGCCCGAATCCACCAAGGACATGCAGCGCCACTGGATCGGAAAGAGCGAAGGCGTCGAGGTCAAGTTCCAGATCGTCGGCGGCGGTGAATTCTCCATTTTCACCACCTGTATCGAAACCATCTACGGCATCACCTTCATGGTGCTGGCCCCCGACGGACAGCTGGTTCAGGATCTGATGCCCCGCATCAAAAATCAGGAAGAAGTCAAGGCTTATATCGAAGAAACCAAGAAGAAAAACGATATGGACCGCACCGAACTGAATAAGGGCAAGACCGGCTGCCGCCTGGAAGGCGTCACCTGCATCAACCCCGTGAACGGCAAGGAAGCGGAACTGTTCATCGGTGACTTCGTCCTGGCCGGCTACGGCACCGGCGCCGTCATGGCGGTCCCGGCGCACGACCAGCGCGACTTTGAATACTCCCAGGCCCACAATATCCCCGTGATCCAGGTCATCGACGGAGATGAGAAGCTCGGTCATGTGGATATCTCCGAACACGCCTTCGAAAAGGGCGATTACCTGGGCAAGGGCTACAGACTGATCAACTCCGAAGAATTCACCGGTCTCACCGTGGAAGAAGCGAAGGAAGCCATCACCTGCAAGCTGGAAAAACTGGGCGTCGCCAAGCGTACCGTCAACTATCACTTCCGTGAATGGATCTTTGCCCGTCAGCGTTACTGGGGCGAACCCGTCCCGGTCGTGCATACCGCCGAGGGCATCCATGTCCTGGATGACGACGAACTGCCGCTCGTCCTCCCCGAACTGGAAGACTACAAGGGCCGCAACGGCAAAGCCCCGCTGGAGAATGCCGAAGACTGGAAACAGTACGACAAAAACGGCGTCAAAGGCACCCGTGAAACATCCACCATGCCCGGCAGCGCCGGATCCAGCTGGTATTTCCTGCGCTATATCGATCCGGACAACGAAAAGGAATTCGCCAACTATGAACTCCTGAAGCACTGGATGCCGGTCGACCTGTATATCGGAGGACCCGAACATGCCGTCGGTCATCTGATGTACAGCCGGATCTGGAACCGTTACCTGTACGACAAGGGACTGAGCCCCGTGAAGGAGCCCTTCAAAAAGCTCGTCCACCAGGGCATGATCCTCGGTGAAAACGGCATCAAGATGGGCAAGCGTTTCCCCAAGTACGTCGTCAATCCCAGTGATATCGTCCGGGACTACGGCGCGGACACACTGCGCCTGTACGAAATGTTCATGGGCCCGCTGGAAGTCAGCAAGCCCTGGAGCCCGCAGGGCGTCGAAGGCGCCCGCCGCTTCCTGAACCGCGTATGGAACTTCTTCACCAATACCGGCAACCTCACCGGCAATGATGACGGCGAGCTCACCCGGATCTGGAACCAGACCGTGAAGAAAGTCACGAACGACTTTGAATCCCTGGGCTTCAATACCGCGATCTCCCAGATGATGATCTTTGTGAACGCGGTCTACAAGAAAGGCACCTGCCCCAAGGCGTACGCCGAAGGTCTCGTCAAGCTGCTGAACCCTGTCTGCCCGCATATCGCCGAAGAAATGTGGGAGATCCTGGGGCATAACACCACCATCGCCTTTGAATCCTGGCCCACCTGGGATGAAGAGCTCACGAAGGAGAACGAGATCGAGATTCCCGTTCAGGTCAGCGGAAAGGTTCGCGGCACCGTGAAGATCAGTCCCGAAGAGGATGACGCTTCCGTCAAGGCCAAGGTCTGGGCCTGCGAAAACGTGAAACGCGCCACCGAAGGCAAGACCATCGTCAAGGAGATCTATGTCAAAGGCAGGATCTACACCATCGTCGCGAAATAAACGTCACAAACGTGATAAATAACGTGACAGGGGCAACTCCCCTGTCACGTTATCATTCATCCATCCAATTCATCCATCCAAAGGAGAGGCTCATTCCATGATCAAGCGCGTCACTCTCGTCCTGTTTCTGTGCCTTTGTATTGCCGTTTCCGCCGCCGCGGATGTGTTCATCAACACGGAAAAACCGGCGGACTGGGAAGACCGGGAGCTCTTCCGCCTCATTCAGGCCAACTTCCAGTCCAATGACGCGATGATCCTGCAGTGCGGCGGGGAAACCATGCTGGTGGACGGCGGAGCGGAGAAACACTGGAGAAGACTGCTCAGCTATCTGGAACGGAATGAACTGACCGACCTCAAATATATCTTCAATACACATCCGCATGACGATCACGCCGGAGCGCTTTACCAGATCCTGAAGGCCCGCGGCATGAATGCCGGTGCCTTTATGTCCGCTTTCCCGAAGGACCTGCAGGACGAATGGCAGATGAAGGTCGTCAAAGAGCTCGACGGTGCCGGGATCCCCTATAAGCAGGTCAGCGAAGGTGAACACATCACCCTCGGAAATGCCGATCTGGCCGTGCTCCGCGTTGTCTCCGACAATGTGCCGTCTTCCGACTTCAACTCGAACAGCGCCATGCTGCATATCACCTACGGCGATTCCACCGTCCTGCTGACTGCGGATGTACCCGGCAGATTACAGCTTGAATATCTGGAACGCTATACGGGCGGCGAACTGAAAGCCGATATCCTGAAAGCCCCTCATCACGGGATCAACGCCATGGTCCATGAGTTTCTGCTCGAAGTGGATCCCCAGTTTGCCTTCGTAACCAATATCAGGGATAATGTTTCCGCCACCCGCTGGCAGCTTCAGACCCGCGGGATCCCGACCCTGTTCACAAACGAAGGGGCCATTATCATGGAGACCGATGGTCATGACTGGTACATTACCCAGCAGAAGGGACTCTTCCCGGACCCGCGGCAGTAATGCGCATTAAAAAAAGCGCCGGAAGGCGCTTTTTTATTTTTGCTTTCTTTATCTTTCCCTCTTGCTGGGGCCGCGGAGCGTCGCGTTTGGCAGGGATGCCTGCTTACGGAACTCGCTGGGGCTGATGCCCACGATATGCTTGAACTGCTTGGAAAAATGATAGGGATCCTGCATGCCGACTTCAGCGCCCGCCTCACGGACGGAATAGTTCTGATCACGCAGCAGCTCCTTGGCACGCTCCATCTTGCAGTGAAGCACATAGCTGAGCGGCGGCATACCGACTTCCGCCACAAACCGTTTCCGGAAGGTTTCCATCGGCATCCGGGAAATAGCGGCCATTTCCGCCAGGGAGTAATTATCCTGATAGGCGTTTGCCCGCAGGGCATCCACCACTTTCGCGATCTCATGGGAGAGCATGGCATCCATTGCCACGGGCTGACCCCAGTGAGAAGCGATCATCCCGTACATCAGATGCTGCAGCTGATAAGTCGCGTCAGAGGTCCCGCTGTGCCGGACCATGACCTGCACGATCTGCTCCGCCAGATAGATCTGACTGGGCAGCGCGCCCTGGCGCAGGGGCATATGCAGCAGCGCGCCCATCTTCCGGACAACCATGGGAGCCAGAGGGCCTTCCACTGCCATCCACAGGCAGCGGACATGATTCGCCGCCTTCAGCGAACATAGCGTGTCACCACAGGGCAGGAAGCAGGTGCTTCCTTTTTCCAGCAGCAGTTCATTTGTATTCCAGTACACCGTCAGATCGCCGCTCTCAACCGCCAGCCAGATCCACTGTTCCCGCGGGTTGACCTCAAACGTCCCTTCCTCCAGAACAAAAGAACCGGCCGCATGGATCCACGCGCCGCTGGCCTGCGTCAGGCTGCCCGGCTTATGGGTCCCTTCCACGGTCAGGGAAGCCAGAGATTCGGGGATATTTGACAAAACATAGGATCTCATTGTGATTTCCTCCAAATACCTGACCAGAATAGACAAATATCGTTATCAGTATACCGGCGGTTACATGACTTTGTCAAGGCTTTCCGCGCATGTATACAAAAAAACTCCCTTCCCCGGAAACCGGGAAAGGGAGAAAACCTCAGGATCATTTGTGTCCGTTCGGAGCGTTCAGCCACGCGTATTCAATAGCTTCTTTATGGCCGGTGTCGACCTTACCGGATTTACTGACCTTACTGTTGGTAAAGTGGATACACAGCTGACCATCGAAATTGTTGTTCGCGATCGTGTCTCCATCCGGGTAGTTATGCGGGATACCGTACAGCGAGCAGGCGTATGTATGATCATTGATCGTGACCAGACACGGACGGCGCTGATACAGATTCTTGGTATCGATCTCCTTGGCGTTTTTGACGCCGTAGATTTCGCACAGAGTCGCGGTGTCTTTGGGATCCAGAGGTTCAGCATCGACATGAGCGAAGCCGGACCAACGGCGGGCCTGCCAGACTTTTCCGGTCTTCACGTCATAGACTCTGTAGGTATCGCCCTTTGCCCAGATACTGTCCATCAGATTCCAGTCGATCTTTTCAGCCGGGTAGAGCGTCATCGTCAGTCCGCCTTCGCCCTCACCCGGCGGAACTGTTCCAAACAGCGCGTGCTGCGTGCTCGAACCGGCAATACCGTCTTCGGTCAGGGTCTTCGCCTTCTGGAAGGCAAGGACCGCGGCTTCTACGGTACTGTTATACGTCGCGGTCACTTCACCGGTATAGTAACCCTGATTCTTCAGTTCGGTCACCAGTTTCTGAACTGCCTCGCCGGTGGAACCGAGACGAAGCGTCGTATAGGTGGCTTCTTTCTTTCCGGGGGCCACCGTCACAGGATCCGGAGTAACGACATTCCCGTTTTCATCACAGACAGTCAGATATTCACCCAGCACATAGCCGCGTCCGTATTGAGCATCCTGGACATAATACCAGATCTGACCCTTCACGATACTGGGTTCATTCAGATAGGGCAATACAACGCCCTTCTTCAGCTGCGCGATGACGGACGTATCGCCCGCGCAGTTCATGCGCAGATTCAGTCCGCCGATAGTGGTCTTCACATATCCCTTGATCACCACGATGGGTTCCGGCGTAGCGGTCGGCTGAGTCGCCAGATACTCGTTGTATTCCTGCACGGTCATCACATGGATACAGTCACCGAGGACCCACAGGGTGCTTCCGTTATACTTGACCTGATACCAGGTGGCAGTACCGACTTTCTGGGTGGTTCCGTAAGACATCGTCGTTCCGATCGGGACCTGGGTCGCGGACGGAGAGGATTTTCCGGGGCCGGTACGCAGATAGACCTTATCCATCGCCGTATACAGATACTGTGAAAGATCCTGCGGCGCGGGAGTAGGAGTCGGTGTCGGTGTCGCAGTCGGACCGGGTGTGGGCGTATTCTTTCCGGAAGGATCCGTCAGCTTGACACAGTCATCGCGGAGATAACCGGTCATATTCTGGTAGGATACGTGATACCAGAGATGACCGTTCTTCTTCACAGGGGCCTCGTCGATCAGCGTCACGGTCAGACCCTTTTTCAGCTGCGTCTGGCTTTCCCCGGCGGGAGTGATACGGAAATTGACCCCCGTCTTGACCGTGGTCACATAACCATTCGCTCCGGGAACGGGTGTCGCCGTGGGAGCCGTGGTCGGAGCGGGTGTCGCGGTCGGATCCGTCGGCGCAGGGGTCGCGGTCGGAACGGGTGTGGGCGTATTCTTTCCGGAGGGATCCGTCAGCCTGACACAGTCATCGCGGAGATAACCGGTCATATTCTGGTAGGATACGTGATACCAGAGATGTCCGTTCTTCTGCTCGGGGGTCTCGTCGATCAGCGGAACGGTCACACCCTTTTTCAGCTGAGCCTTGCTTTCCCCGGCGGGAGTGGTACGGAAATTGACACCCCACTCGGTCGTGGTCACATATCCCATCGATCCGGGAACGGGTGTCGCCGTGGGAGCCGCGGTCGGCGTAGGGGTCGCCGTGGGATCCGCCGGCGCGTTTGTCGCGGTGGGTGCCGCGGTCGGCGCGGGTGTCGCTGTGGGCGCCGCGGTCGGCGCAGGTGTCGTTTGGGTCTCTTTCACTACATCCGCGCGAACGTATCCGAAAACGCCGTTCGCCTGAACATAGTACCATTTGTAGTTGTTTCCTTCAGAAGTATAGGGACCTCCGTAATATGGCAATTGGGTTTTGCTCATGTTGACAACGGTAACACGTTCCTTACCGCTCGTCGTGCCGTCCCAGATGTTCACGCCGCCTTTGGTCGTCACCAGATAGCCGATCGGATCCTTGGCTGGGGCGGCTGTCGGGACCGCGGTGGGACCGGCGGGCTTCGGAGTCGTCAGACCGCTGCTCGTCACGGTGATATAGGGGGACATGATATATCCCACATAACCGTTATACTTCACCTTATACCAGGTATTGTCCGAGACAACAGTCGGAATTTCAATCAGTTCAACCACCGTGCCAAGTTCGAGCTTGTCGATGACCTTGGCCTGGGTGGAAGCTTCGTAGCGGAAGTTGGTTCCGCCGCCGCGGTTGATCTTGCCATAGGCACCGGATCCGTCAGGCGCGGGAGTATTGGTCGGCAGTGGCTTCTGACCGTTCGCAAGATAATCTGCTTCCTCGGCGTCTGTAAGCATGGTGAAAAAATCCCCAAGGATCGCGCCTTCGTAAGTGCGGTCACCGCCTTCGGGGTTCTTTGCCACAACCAGATACCAGGTCTTGCCGTCCACAATCTTCGTTCCGGTAACTTCGCAAACAGTACCCGGTTCCAGCAGGAACCAGGCATCCGACTTTGTGGATGTATCCTTGCGAACGTTGACCTTCTTTTCTCCGGTCACCTTTCCGTACTTCGATGAGTCCGCGGTTCCCAAAGAAAGCGGAATCATACTGAAAAGGATACTGATGACCAGCAGAACGGACCACCATCTGTTCCAGCGCGTCTTCATGGCAGATTCACCTCATACACTCTTTGTCAATGGGTATAGTTATACCCCGACACATTAAGACATCTCATTCTATTACAAAATTATTACAGTGTCAATCAATTTCATCGCAAAATCGTCAGAATTTAACAAATTCTATTAACAAATTGGTCAATTTATGCTGATGACTTGCTTCCCTTCCTTTGTACTGATACAATTTACCGGAAGAAGATGAGGTGAATTTTAATGAAGATTTCCAAGAAAGACGCTCTGATGTGGTTCCGCTTTTTCGCTTCCCTGCCGGAAGATCAGCCTCTGGGCTGCCGCCAGCAGGAGATCGCCCTGGCCGTTTTCAGCCAGATCGAGCTGGCTGTTGAAAAAATGCAGCGGGAGCTTCTCGCCGAGATCCCCGGACTGAAGCAGGTCGGAAGTGAGCCGCGCAGCATGTTTGTCGGCCCGGAAGACAAGTTCCCGCAGGGCTGCCGCAGCTGTCTGCTGGGGAGTGGTCTGTCCGCCATCCGGAAGACCAATAAATGCAACGCCAACTGTCCCTTCTGCTACGATTACGGTGTTCTGGACCAGATCCCGCCCATCGGGGAAGGACTCTGGGAGATTGGCGGCACCCGTTTCCGGGAGGAGGATCTGCCGGCTCTGTTCACCCTGCAGAAAAAGCCGACCGGTGTTGCCTATGTATATCTGGAACCGTTCATGGAGATCGAAAAATACTACGGCGTCATCCGCCGCTTTCATGACGCCGGGATCTGGCAGCACATGTACACCAACGGTCTGAACGCCACGGAAGAGAATCTGAAAGCGCTCGGAGAAGCCGGACTGGATGAACTGCGTTTCAATCTCGGCGCCTCCCGCTGTGCCGACAAAGTGATCGATGCCATGGCCGCCGCCGCGAAATATATCCCCGCCGTCGGCATTGAAACCCCCATGACCCCGGAGTTCTACGAACTGTTCAATCAGAAAAAAGAAAAGATCCTCGCGACCGGGATCCGTTTCATGAACTGCGCCGAGCTGCACCTGAACGAGAACAACCTCGTCAACTACGAGGGCGAAAATATGTATTTCTACCGCATGGGCTATATGAGTCCCGTATTCAGCCGGCTCCTCACCCTGAAACTCATGAAGACCGCCGCGGAAGAACAGTGGCCGATCGCGGTCCACGACTGCTGCAACCGCACCAAGTTCATGCGCGACCTGAATCTGAAAGCCAAAGAAGGCGGCTGGTTCGGTGCCAGCGGCTACACCTGCGAATTCACCCAGATCCCGTACGAAGCCTTCCTGCCCATCCTGGAAGACCCCGAATTTACGTTTGTTGAAGAAGAAGCATTGCCCGTAGGATACAGACCGGGGGATATCGTGCTGTAAACAGCACGATATCCAAATTATGAATTATGAATTATAAATGATAAATTATAGTTACTTATGCCGGTCGTTGTTACGTGAAAGGAGATTATATGGCTGAAGCTACACTGCAAACGATGTGTATAGATTTCTCGGCTCAAATCATTAACCTTGTCAGAGAACTGCGGGCAAATCATGAAACGATCATTTCCAGCCAGATTGGCCGCAGCGGGACATCAATTGGGGCGAATATACATGAAGCACAATATGCTCAAAGCACAAAGGACTTTGTTTCCAAGCTTGAGATCGCACTAAAAGAAAGCGGAGAAACATTATATTGGCTTGAACTTCTGAAACGGACCGAATATATTGATACAAAAACATATGCTTCCCTGTACTCGGCATGCAAGAACCTGCGTAATATGCTGATTGCCGCATGCAGGCCCACCAAAGAAAACAACAAACTATAATCTATAATTCATAATTCATAATTTCTAATTTCTAATTCATTTGGGAGCATTTCGCTTTGTGAAATGTTCCCAAATGTTTCCTGTACTCGGCATGCAAGAACCTGCGTAATATGCTGATTGCCGCATGCAGGACCACCAAAGAAAACAACAAACTATAATTCATAATTCATAATTCATAATTTCTAATTTCTAATTCATTTGGGAGCATTTCGCTTTGTGAAATGCTCCCAAATGTTTCCTGCGCCTAAAGTGACAAACTGTCCCAGCAGCCGCGCAAACACCTTTCGCTTCTCGGGATCGACATCCATGACACGGTCAATGGCAGTAGCGACCGTTTTCAGGCGGTCGTTGCCCAGATCCCGGATATGGGTCACTTCTTCCGGATCCACCAGCTGGAACAGCGTACTCACAAACGCTTCCCGCTGTTCATCCGTACTGTTGTCCAGCCATTCATGCAGCGTTTCACAGACCAGATCGGACGTAGCGTCCGGTTTTTCCAGTCCCGCCAGCGCCGTTTCCGTGATCTCCCAGGTAAAGGGATCATGCTGACGGATCCCCTCCGCGTCGGAGTGGATCACTTCCGAGTTTTCCGGATAATTCATGAGCCGGCCGATGATCGCGGTTTGCGGAAAGCAGCTGTACAGTTTCGGCCGGATGGCGGCAAACCCTTCCGACATAAAGAGCTCATCCGTCACGCCCGGTCCGTCAAAACTGTATACTTCACAGATCTGCGCGGCCGTTTCCGGTGATGCCATAGCCGCGGCGACCATCGCCAGATTACCGCCCTTGCTGTGGCCGAGCACACGCAGCGGTCTGTCATGCTGCTGCGCGACCTTTTCCAGATAGTGCGCCGCCGCCAGCTGCGCGGGTACGACCGGGAGATACGCCATGTCAAAATCCTCGTGCCAGCCGGTCACGGTATTGTCCGTTCCGCGGAAAGCCACGCAGGTCGTTCCGTCCGGCAAGTCAAGACAAAGCGCGGAGAACTGCATCCGGATCTCATCATCCATCAGCGTGATATAGAACCGGATACGGCTGTCCATAAAGCGCCGTGTACCCGCCATCCGGCTGAAGAGTCCGCGCCTTTGCGGATACGCGGTCCCTTTCCCTTCCCGGATCAGACCAAGGCACTCCGCCTCCGCCAGCGTACAGCTTTTCCGGTCCGCCAGGCCGTCAAAATCCAGGTAGCTGATGCAGGCGACCGCCAGCGCGTCCGCTGTGCCGAAGGGTACTTCCTCCAGCGTCATGCTGCCGGTTTCCCCCGGAAAATTATTCAGATCGTTCATGGATCACATATCCTCTGTCGAATTCCGGATCTCTTCCCATTCTTCCCGGGTAATCAGGCACTTCCGGGGCTTGCTTCCATCCTTGGCGGAAATGATCCCCCGTTCCTCCAGCTGATCTGTCAGACGGCCCGCGCGGGAATATCCGATCTTCAGGCGCCGCTGCAGTGTGCTGGTGGAGATCTGTCCGTCCTGGATCGCCATTTCGACGCACTGCTCGAACAGATCGCTGTCCACATCCGTATTATCCTGGGCTCCGCCGATCATATCCATGGTCTGCGGAGCTTCTCTCTCCTGGCCCAGCTGTTCCAGCTTGTCCAGTACATTCGGATCATACGTGCTCGGATTGTATTTACGAACTTCATCCGTGATCGCCTGCACTTCCTGATCGCTGACAAAGCAGCCCTGGACACGGGTAGGCGCGAAACTGCCCGTAGGCAGATAGAGCATATCGCCCCAGCCCAGCAGCTGCTCGGAACCGTTCCGGTCCAGAATGGTCCGGCTGTCCACATAGCTCGCCGTCTTGAACGCGATACGGCTGGGAATATTGGCCTTGATCAGACCGGTAATGACGTCCACGGAAGGACGCTGGGTCGCAACGATCAGGTGGATCCCTGCGGCACGGGCCAGCTGGGTCAGGCGGCAGATATAATCTTCCACTTCCTTCTTGCAGGCCATCATCAGGTCCGCCAGTTCGTCAATGATCACCACGATCCGGGGCATGGGTTTCTGATTCGGCTGCAGCTGGTTATTATAGCCTTCCAGGTTCCGGACGCCGGTCCTGGCAAACTTGTCATACCGGTCCATCATTTCCGCCACAGCCCAGGCCAGCGCGGTCGCGGCCTTGCGGGGTTCATTCACCACCGGGATCAGCAGATGCGGAATCCCGTTATAGCATTTCAGTTCAACGACCTTGGGATCGACCAGGATCAGTTTCACCTCATCAGGGCTGGTCCGGTACAGAATGCTGTTGATGATCGTATTGATACAGACGGATTTACCGCTGCCGGTCTGACCGGCAACCAGCAGGTGCGGCATCTTCGCCAGGTCGCAGACGATCGGCGTTCCGGCAATATCCTTGCCCAGCGCCACTGTCAGGATCGATTTGGCGTTCTGCATGGGTTCGCTTTCCAGCACTTCCCGCAGGGTCACGGTCGTTGTCTTCGGGTTCGGTACTTCCACGCCCACCAGACTCTTTCCGGGAATCGGTGCCTCAATACGCACGGAAGTGGCTTCCATACCGTAAGCGATATCCCGTTCCAGTTCCAGGACCTTATTGACCTTGATACCGGTCGCCAGTTCCAGTTCAAAACGCGAGATCGCCGGGCCATGGGTCACGTTCACGACACGCGCCTGCACCTTGAAGGCTGCCAGCGTCTCTTCCAGCTTGTGCGCGCGTCGGACATCCTCTTCTTCGTTATTTCCTTCCTGTGGGGCAGGCTGCTTCAGCAGGGTGATCCTGGGATAATTATATGGAGTCGGTTCCCAGTATTCTTCTTCCGGCTCGTTTTCGTCCGCTTCCTTCGGCGGGAGCTTCAGATCCGGCTGATAGGAAGAGATGCCCACTGTCATCTGCAGTTCGGGAACTTTGCGTTCTTCTTTCCGTTCTTCCTTCCGTTCGGGCGTGCGGGGAACCCGTTCAGCCGTCTTGGATTTTTCGGTTGTCTGGGGCTTCTCCTGAGGAACATCTTCCACGGCAGGGGTGACCGTCGCGGGTTCCTGCGTTGTTTCTCCGCGCGATTTCCTGCGTTCGATTTTCTTCAGAGTCGCGGTAGGACCGTCATTGGCCGGTTGTTCAGGTTCATCCGGCTGATAGCGTTTTCTGCCCTCGGAGGGAACCGGTGTCTGATCCTTTTCTTCTCCGCGCGGGTATACAGGCGCTGTCTCTTCCCGCGGCTCCTGCTCCGGTCTCTGGTAACGCTGACGCTCTGCCACCTGATCCGCGTAAGAAGGACGGGTAAAGGTCTGTTCCGGTTCACGCGGTTCCCGTGATTCCCGTGCGGGGACCGCGGGTCTCCCGGAAGCGTATTTTTCTGTCGCGGGCGTATCGCTGAGACCGTCATCCTTTTCCTTCCGGCTGAAAAGATGACTCCTGCGTTCCGGTTTTTCTTCCGGCTTTGCCGTTGTCCTCGCACCCTGTCCGAAGATCACGCTGCGGTTTCCGCCATTCTGACGTTTGGCGGCCAGCCGCGCCGTTGTTTCATCCGTAAACTGTTCAACACCGTTGTAATTCCCGCCGGAACTGGAATAAGCGCCCGGCTGGTTCTGATACTGCTGCATCATGATCTGCTGCTGACGGGCATATTCCGCCTGCTGCTGCGCGGCCGCGATCCGCTGCTGCTCCTGCTGTTGCTGCCAGGCAAGACGCTGCCGGTCTTCCTGAGGATCCGGCTGCCTTCCCTGATGTTTTTCAATCAGTCCCCTGATCCGGGAAGGCGTCATCCCGATCGCCATCATGAACGCCGCCAGTGTTCCCGGAACAACGAGCACACAGCTCAGGAAGGTCCCCAGGACCTGATGCATCGGCCAGCCCAGAAGCGCGCCGAAAGAACCGCCGGCCACACCGACGGACGAGACCGCGTGAGTCCTCACGATGGCCGTACCATAGTCAGTCATCCCGGACCGGGTGAAATTATCAAATAATTTTTCCGTACCGTATGTAGTACAGAGATCGATCATCGTGCAGACGCCAAAGAAAGTCAGAACAGCCCAGAAGAACGGCTTCGGATGGACCCGGCGCTGTGAGGACATGATCACCAGGACCCCCGCCCATATAAACATGAACGGAGCAACATAGTTCATTCCCCCGAAGAGACCGCAGAAAAACTCATCGATCGCGTTGAAGATCCCGCCCTGCCGGTCTCCCATCCCCAGAATCGTTGCCAGAAATATACAGACACCCAGCGCAACCAGCAGCAGACCCAGCACAAAGCGCAGCGCCAGTGTATCCGCCGAATAAACGGGAACCGTCTTTCTCTTGTTCTTCCGGTTAGCCAATGTCATTTTCCTCCATTACCGCATCAGTATCAGGCTTCGCAGGATCCCGTCCTCATCGGACAGAAGCTTCAGCTGACGGCCTCCCACGTTATAGTAATCACAAGTTCCCGGCAAGGCACGGTTTGTTTCCGCCCGGTCCTCGTCCCAGATCACCGTGGCTTCGGGTTCGCCCAGGATCATCTGCCATCCGGTCCGTTCCGTCTGACCGATACAGAGCCCGTACAGACAGCCCCGGTCCATCCGGATCCCCTGGATCAGGCTGCTGTCCCATTCTTCCGTGAGTCCGTCCGTCAGCAGCCAGCACTGCCGGAACACGCCGCCTTCCAGAGCGAACATCCGGCCGTTTTCATAAAAATCCGGATCGGTCAGCAAATGATAAGTGTCCGTCGCTTCCTGCAGGGAAGCTCCCAGCGTCACAGGAATTCCGGGGATCTCTCCCTTTTCAGCGCATTCCGCCAGCAGGGCCGGACTGTCTTTCGTGAGCTCCAGCATCGCCGGCACACCGAACCGGTCCGCGATACTTCCCGGCGTCAGATCCAGCACATCGGCGATCTCATTCCAGCCGAGTTCGATCTCTCCGGCCCGGTCCGACAGAGTGGACAGACGGTCAACCGGCCAGAACAGGCGCAGTCCCGCCGGGTTCAGCGCGAAGGTCTCCGGCACCGGAAGCAGATCGCTGTTCTGCAGATGCGCGCTGAGTTCAGGCGCCACTTCCGCCTCCAGGATCTCACCGATCCTGTCCAGAGCCACCTGTTCATCCGTGAACAGGGAAGCAAACGGGATCTCTTCCCCGGTCCGCAGATCCACATTGGACGTCTGCCAGACATGCGTGTTCCTGCGTGTTTCCAGCGCGCCTTCCGCCGAAAACACACAGCTGAAGATCCCGTCGCCGGTCTCCGCGGTCCACGTGACGCTCATTTCGCCTCCGGACAGAAGCTGCGGCAGCCGGGTCAGATAGTTTTTGATATTTCCGTCTTCCAGGATCCGGTCATTGACGGTCCGCGTCAGGGTCTCATCTCCCGGAACCGTGATCACCGGATAATGTACGCCCCCGCAAACAAGATCCAGCCCGCGGTCCTCAGTGACCGGAGCCTCCGCGGAGGCAGCCGCGCAAAGGACCGCCAGCAGCAGGACCAGCAAACAGAGCATTAACTTCTTCACACGATTACCTCCTCTCGTTCACACAACATGGACAATACACCAATTTTATTATATCATACTAATGCAAGGGGAACATTCTGTCCGCAAGCGGACAGAATGTTCCCCAGGGCTTAGGGCCCAGGGTTTAGGGCTTAGTCATAATGTTGCTCTGGTCAAAAGTTGCCAAAGTGCGACAATATCCCATCGGATTTATTGTATCAGCATCCACTCAATCCCCTCAGTCGCTACGCGACAGCTCCCCTTGTAACTCCTTCAGTCGCCTACGGCGACAGCTCCCTCAAGAGGGAGCCAAGACGGGGCGCTTTAGTTAGTGGCGTCATCGGCGCAGCAAACCCACTAAGGCCCAAGACCTAAGACCTCTATCCATACAACGCACGAAGGAGGCGGCATCATCCGTGAAAAATTCAGCCTTGAAAGCCCTGGCGGGCATCCCGCGGAAGATCATTACCGCCGTACTGATCATTCTCCTGCTGGCCTTCTTTACCCTCACCCTGATCATTCTCTCGCCGGAGCGCGCGGAAAAGACTACTGAGCCAGTCACTCTGCCGGAGCTCTCCGCCTCCCCCGCCATCCATATCACGGCGGAATCCGACCTCTATAAGCTGTACCTGTCCTTCCCCGTCCCGGTCATGAACTACCTGAGCGGCAGCGGTATGACCTTCGTCTCCGGCGATACCGCGGACAGCCCGCTTGAGAAAGGTTTCGCGCGGACAGTGACATTGAACTGGCTTTCTCCGGAAGGTATCCCCGTGACCCTTTCCTCTGTTTTCCCGCCCTCCGCCACAGAACTTCTGCAGGAAGGCGACTGGCACTTCAGCAATGTCTCCGGCGCGCCCCTGTTCGGAGAAAGCTCCGTGCGGATGGAGAACAGTGAAAAGATCCGCCTGCATGTGCAGACGGATCACGGACTCTATTCTGTAACGCTTCCGAAAGAGGCGGCTCCTTCGGTCACCGGGCTGACCCGTTCCTTACAGTTATTTTCTGTTTCCGAATAATTCCTTGTTCATTTTTCTTTCAATGCGTTTATCCTGGATCCCGGCATACCACCGGGGTTCATTTTTTTCGGTTTCGGGCAGGTCAAAGAAATACGATCCGCACGCGTTGATCACCGGTACCCCGTGGCTCTCCCGCTCCTGAACAAAACTGGTCGTATAGGAACGGTGCACATGTCCGTGGAACATCACGGCCGGCCGATACTGTTCCAGCAGCGTTTCAAAGCAGGCGAAGCCCTGATGCGCCAGATCCGGCTGGTCTCCCAACCCTTTCACCGGCGCGTGGGTCAGCAGGATGTCAAATCCGTTATGCGCCCGGATCTGCTTCTTCACCCGCCGGATCCGGCACTTCATTTCATCCTCTGTGTACATGCACCCGCTCGGGCGGTAGCGCATGGAACCGCCCAGGCCCAGGACCCGGACCCCGTTCACGGTCACGATCCGGTCCTCCGCACAAACGCAGCCTTCCGGCGGGTTCTGGGCATATTTCTCATCATGATTTCCATGGACATACAGGATCGGCGCGCTTGTAAAGCACGTCAGATAGGAAAGATAGGAGGACGGCAGGTCGCCGGCCGAAAGGATCAGTTCGGTCCCTTCCAGCATCTCCCTGCATTTCTCGCCCCACAATCTGTCATTCGGCTCGTCCGCCAAAGCCAGTACACGCATTGTCAATTCCCCCGTCAGCTCTTGATCCAGTTTGTTGAAGTCACATCCGGCTTCATTTCGCCTTTCAGTCCCTGCAGCTTCACCAGCGGCCGCGCTGTCTCAACCAGTTCATCGATCTCGGGGAAATCTCCCACAACATTATCCAGCAGGTAATCCATGCACAGGATCTCGGCGGGAGTCAGACGGCGGTCCGCGCTGCAGCGCACCTTCCCCTTCTGGTCCCGGAGTTCGCCTTCAAAGGGCGAGAAATCCCCGTCCCGCATGGCGTTCTTGAAGGTATGCACCAGTCTCCTGGCGTTTTTGTCAAAGCGCTGCGCGAACAGGACATCCAGCACATTGGAGGACAAGCCCCACCAGTAATTCAGGGTGCTGCCCTTTTCGCTGACGCCGAAGTCGCCCTTCAGCACATGTTCGATCACGTTGGTATAGAACCCGCCCCATTTCGGGATCATCATCGCCATGTTCAGGATCTGGCCGTTCTCGCGCAGATACAGTCCGTAATCGCTGGACTCATGATTCGGCGCGGTGATATCCCGGTTGCAGATCACCTTGATCTCCGGATCCGTAAAGGGATCCAGTCCGTTGAACAGTTTCACGGAAGACCATTCCAGGAACACCTTCGCTTCCGGATTGACCATTCTCGCGCCCAGCGCAAACGCGTTGATGGCGGAACAGCAGCCGTAGATCGGGAAATCGGCGATATAGCCGATCTTTCCGTTCTTCGCCAGGATCCCCGCCGCCATGCCCAGCAGGAACTTTGCTTCATAGAAGCGCAGGTAATACGTCCTCACATGGCTGAACCCGGCCAGCATGCTGTTGCACAGGATCTTCACTTCCGGATGTTCCAGGGACGGTTTGATGCAGCTGTTCAGCATGACCGGAGAAGTGGCAAAGATCACATTGTATCCGTCCCGGATCAGGTCCTCCACCTTCTCGGAAAATTCCGTACGGGAAGGCAGGATACAGGTGGTCGTTTCAAGCTTGTCCCCCAGGCGCTGTTCCGCTTCGATCCGGCCGAGATCGTGCCAGTAGTTCCAGGCGGAATCTTCGGTCGGACGGGTATAGATGAACGCCGCCCTGATCTTCTGCGGCCGGAACAGGGAGGCGATCACGCCCGGCGCGGCGGCTTCCTTCTGTTCCATGACCAGGTTCACAGAGCCATCCATGGTCTCAAAGTCGGCTTTCATCAGCCGCACTTTTTCCAGGACCTTGTCAGATATATCGTTCCGGACATCCGCGTATCCGAAAGCCACCAGGAAGCGCATGAACGCGTCCCCGACCGGAGCCGCCTTTTCATCCTTCATGACTTCCTTGTAGGCGGCACGGAACTTGCGGAACAGGGCGCGGAGATCTATCACCGCGTCCTCGGACCAGACATCCAGTCCCTTGTTGCCGGTCAGAAGCGCCAGTTTCCGGTAGCTTCCCGGCTGCGAGAACACGATGTCATACAATCCGTTTTTCCGGGAAAAATCGTGATACTCATAATAAGCCGTCACTTCAGGAGTGTCGGTCTTCACGGGCATGACCCGCGTCACTTCCGCTTCGATATAGTCCGCGCCCATGCTTTTCATGACGCTGACGCGCTTGTTGCCTTCTTTCAGGTAGTACTTCCCCATGTATTCCAGGACCGTTACCGCCTGATTGACCCCGATCTCCTCGACGCTTTCATACAGATTGCTCCATTTATAGGCAAACTCCGTCTCGGCTTCCAGGATCGGCATGAAGTTATTCGCAAAGGCATAGGAACGTCCCTGAGAGACCGTGCCCACCGCGTCATCCAGTGGAATAGTCAGGACTCCCAGCTCCACCCGCTCCAGCTGATTCAGGTTTTCCACCCGTTCGTCGAGTGTCGGCAGATAAGGGTCTGTATTGCTCTGCACAGCCTGAGTATAGGCGCGCAGTCCTTCTTTTCTTGCTCTGGCATAATTTTTGAAATCCATTTTATCCTTCTTTCTTCTCCGGGGTCATCCCGGAGACACTTACATCATACCATGCACACCAAAAAAATAAAAGAGACCGTTCTCTCATCATGTCTGTCTTGCCCGAAGGACATTCACCGGTTATAATTCACCCATAGATCAATTCCGGGAGGGTTCCGCCGTGTCTGATATGATCCGCGTTTTGTATGCTTCGCATGCTTCCTCCGCTTCCCTTTGTCCGGTCACCGATTTCGGGCCGGAGACAGCGGAAACGGTCAGGCGTTTTCATCGCAGTTTTCCCGAATACGCGCCCACCGCGCTGCATCAGCTTTCTTCACTGGCGGAAAAGCTGGGCGTCGCGGAGATCATGGTCAAGGATGAAAGCACCCGCTTCGGTCTGAACGCTTTCAAGGTCCTGGGCGGTTCATACGCCATCGGACATCATATCGCGGGGATGCTCGGCATCGATCCCGCGCTCATGACACGGGATCTGTTGATCAGCGAAGATACCCGGAAAAAGCTGGGAGACCTGACCTTCATTACCGCCACCGACGGCAATCACGGCCGCGGAGTCGCCTGGACCGCGAAGCAGCTGCGTCAGCACTGCGTGGTCTATATGCCGGCCGGGACCGCGGCGGAACGACTGGAAAACATTCGGCGACTCGGTGCCGACGCGTCGATCCCCGGTCCCGGATATGACGACTGTGTCCGGCTGGCCGCGAAGCACGCACGGGAGAACAGATGGGTCCTGACCCAGGATACTTCCTGGGACGGCTATGAAGAGATCCCGCTCCGGATCATGCAGGGTTATACCACCATGGCCCTGGAAGCCGCGGAGCAGCTCGGGGATACCGTACCCACGCATGTCTTCCTGCAGGCGGGAGTCGGATCCATGGCGGGAGCCGTGGCAGCCTTCCTCGCCGTGCGCTACGGTCAGGCCCGTCCGAAGATCATCGTGGTCGAACCGCATTCCGCCGACTGCGTCTACCGGACCGCGGAAGCCGCCGACGGGAAACTGCATCCCGTCACGGGACCCATGGAGACTATGATGGCCGGGCTCGCCTGCGGGGAAGTCTGTCCGCTGGCCTGGAAGATCCTGCGGGATCACGCGGATGCCTTTGTCACCATTCCGGACAGCTTTGCCATGCAGGGGATGCGGATGCTCGGAAATCCGGTCGGAACCGATCCGGTCACCGTCTCCGGTGAAAGCGGCGCTTCCGGTTTCGGTCTGGCGCTGCAGCTCCTCTCCGATCCTGCTCTCCGGGAAACGAAGGATGCCCTGGGGATCAATCAAAATTCCCGGATCCTATGCTTTTCCACAGAGGGAGCCACTGACCGGGAAAACTACGACCGGATCATGAATGGGATCCGTGAAATTTAAAAAGGCGGCATTCCTGCCGCCGATATCATAGCACCCGATTTTACAATGATATTATTAATAGAAGTCTTTCACGTACAGCTTGGCCAGTCCGCCGTCCGCGGTTTCGCGGTAGCACGCGGAAAGATCCTTCCCGGTCTCGTACATCGTACGGACCACAAGATCAAAGGAGATCTTCCGGTCAATAGTGGATACTTCCGCCAGATTGGCCGCGTCCATCGCCCGCATGGCGCCAACAGCATTCCGTTCAATGCACGGGATCTGTACCAACCCGCCGATTGGATCACAGGTCAGTCCCAGAGAATGCTCCATTGCGATCTCCGCCGCGCTCTCGACCTGAGTCATCGGAAGCCCATGCAGGGTAGCCAGCGCCGCGGCCGCCATCGCCGAAGCGCTGCCGATCTCCGCCTGACATCCGCATTCGGCACCTGAAACTGAAGCGTTCTTTTTCACGATCGCGCCGATCAGGCCGGCAACCGCCAGCGCGTCCACAATGTCATGATCTTCGCAGTCATACAAAGTCTTTTCGTGGCAAAGGACCGCCGGCAGCACACCGGACGCGCCGCAGGTCGGCGCCGTGACCATCTTCTCACCGTAGGCGTTTTCTTCACTGGCGGCGTACGCGTACGCGGCAACCAGGAAACGCTCTTTCTTATTCAGGTTATATTCTTTTCTGGCTTTCGCCGCGATCAGCTTCGCGCGGCGCATCAGATTCAATCCTCCGGGCAGGACGCCTTCTGCCTCCAGTCCGTGCTGCACAGTCTTTTGCATCTGCTCCCAGACCGCCTCCAGATGAGTCCGGATCTCTTCTCCTTCAAACCGGTATACATAGTCCGTAAGGCTGATCCCCTCTGTTTCGCAATACTTCGCGATATCAGTGAACAGATCATGCGGATAAAGATCGACCGCTTTCAGTTCTTCAGCCTGACCTTCCACGCGGATCGCGCCGCCGCCGACACTGTATACGGTCTCCGTGCCGATGATCCCATGCGCGGACAGCGCCTCCAGCTTCATGGTATTCGGATGTACGGGACATGGCGTTTCCAGATCCCATATGATCTCACAGGGTTTCGGGGAGAACGTCCTGAGTACGGCATTATCGGTTCTGTGACCTCTGCCGGTCTTAGCCAGGGAGCCATAAAGAGTCACCCGGAACGCTTCCGCGGAAGGGTATTTCTTCAGTACATACATACAGGCCTGTTCAGGTCCCATGGTATGGGAGCTGGACGGTCCCAGACCGATACGGAAAATTTCACGGATCGAATGCATCCTGATCCTTCTTTCTGTTCTTTTTTGCAGGTCTCTTCTTATACTATACCAAACAGATCCTTTTCGGTCAAACACAATCCATCAGCGGCAACAAAAAAACAGGCAGAACATTTTCATTCTGCCTGCCAAAATATCTGAAAACCGTTTTATCAAACCCGGTTATCTGTTTCCGGGCCGGTCTTCGAATGATTACGGAAAAGTTCAGTCCTGATACCTCAATTCCTCAACCCTGTACCCCGTCGTCAGGTCCACGCGATTCAGCAATTCTTCTCCACCAGTATACCGCTGAAGATTGCTTCTGCAGATATCGAACAGCCGTTCTTCGGTCGCGATCAGATGTCCGAAGCTCCCGCCGCTGATATGCGGCGTGATCAGCGCGTTTTTGCAGTCCCAGAGAGGATGATCTTTGGGCAGCGGTTCCGGATCCGTCACGTCCAGCGCGGCACCGCGAAGCTCGCCTTTCCGCAGTTTTTCCACGAGCGCCATATGATCGATCAGTCCGCCGCGTCCCACATTCACCAACACAGCTGTTTTCTTCATCAGATCCAGCCGTTCCCGATTCAGCAGCTGATGCGTTTCCGAAGATTCCGGCAGGGCCGCGACGATGATATCCGCCCGCGTCAGTTCCGTATCCAGCGTTTCCATGGTGATCATCCGGTCAAAGTTTTCCGGGATCTCCCGCTGTCTACGCCACATTCCGGTGATTTCGCAACCGAATGGACGGAACAGTTTCGCCGTTTCCTGACCGATGTTCCCGGCGCCGAGGATCAGCAGTTTCTTTCCCACAGGAGACTCCTGCCATCCCTCATCCATCCAGACATGATCCCGCTGATGATCCCGGTACAGCGGCAGATGCTTGTACAAAGACAGCACAGCCCCCAGGACCACTTCGGAGATACTTTGCCCGAAAGCACCGGACAGATTGGTCAGCAGAATATTTCTTTCCGCGAAAACCGGCATCCGGGCATAGTTATCCGATCCCGCAAAAGGCAGCTGGACCCACTTCAGATTTTCAGCCCCGGTGATCCATGCTTCCTTCGGATTCCCGAGGATGATATCCGTGTCTGCAAGAATAGTCTCCGTTGGCTCGTCAGACCAACAGAAAGTATAGCCTTCAAGATCGGTAAACCGTGCCAGGTGTTCTTTCTTAAATGGAGGAGTCAGTAATACTTTTTTCATTTATCCACACCTCATTCAACTGAGTGTTATATCGAAAAAGAGACAAGATTCAAAATCCTGTCTCTCTTTGCTCCCCAGGTAGGGCTCGAACCTACAACCCTTCGGTTAACAGCCGAATGCTCTGCCATTGAGCTACTGAGGAATATGGAATCCGGCGGCGACCTACTCTCCCGGGCCGTTACCAGCCAAGTACCATCGGCAC
>JAZRXJ010000136.1:0-54833 GCA_045600165.1 Clostridia bacterium | reverse complement strand
AGGCTCGTACGCGCAGGGTTCTTTGAACTCTCCCCGGCATACGAGTCTATTCAGTCTGCTTGTCTTGGACGCGCCGTGTACCGAACGGTACGCACGGTGCGGTGAGAGGACGGGGGTTAGTCACCCCCTCCTACTCGATTGCAGGATAATAATGGTTTATTCGATAAATTATCTCCAGCCTCTTACAGCACAATCCGCTGTTCAGGCATATTCTTCGCGAGGGTCAGAGCCTTTACTGCATCGCCGAGTGTCAGCTCGTAATCGCCGCGGAAACCGTAAAGTTCACAGCAACCGTTTTCATCGGTGACCAGATCGACGCTGGTATGCCAGTCGCCCTGCAGTTTTTCTTTCAGCATCAGGAGGGATTTCTTCGGTGTACCGTCGGAATGCACCAGCCCGGAGGGCGCTTTCAGCCACTGATGATCTTCAAAATCCCAGGTGGTGAAGGCTTCCACGAGCGGACGGCGGAACAGGTAATCCATCATGGTGAACAGAGTTTCGGCCTGATAATCCTCTCCTTCGGGCGTGCAGGGCCATTCGCTGACCTGATAATCATTCAGGTCGACGATTTCTGGAGGCATCAGATGACCGGATACGAAGGTGTTCTCGGTGTAGTGGATGGGCAGACCGAATTCTTCAAAACGTTCTTCGACTTCCTGCAGCTTATCCATGCCCCAGAAGCCCTGATGCTGATGGCTTTGGATACCGATGGTGCCGATCGGCACACCGGCATCCAGACAATCACGAATCAGGTCATGATAGCGGGGGCTTGTATTGAAATCATTGATCAGCAGGGTGGCATCCGGATCAGCAGCCTTGGCTTCATCGAATACCGCTTTGACCAGCGGTACACGACCGATCTTACGGCACAGGCGGGTAATCGGGTTCATACGGGGCAGGGAAGCGGGCTCATTGACAAATTCGGGCATGATGACCACTTCGTTGATCACATCCCAGAAACGGATATCCCCCCTGAAAGCTGCAATTTCGCGGCGTATACGATACAGCATATAATCCAGGACTTCTTCTTCGGGCATATCATACATCCAGGGCGCGGTGGAAGTGTGCCAGCACAGGGGATGTCCCTTTACGTTCTTGCCATCGGCATGAAGCATATCAGCAGCCTTCAGGGTGGCGGCTTCGGCTGTCTTTCCCTTTTCCGGCTCATAACGGGCCATGTAGAAGGGCAGGGTGCCGTAATTGAACACACCTTTCCATTCCGCATAGATCTTATTCAGATATGCCATTTTTTCATCAAAGGCAGCGTTTTTCGGATCGGACGCATCTCTGACCGGGGCGGCAGAGAAGTCATTGCCGGCGGCCAACGGTATGGTGAAGAAAGCTCCGGTACCAAAGAGAAAGGCATGTTTTTTCAATTCGGCGTGAAGCTTTGCACCGGCAACGGGTTTTCCCTCGCGGTCGGTGATCTTTAGAACGACTGAGGACTTACGGGCAGCGTATACATCAGACATGACAGCAATCTCCTTTATATGTTTTTCCAGATTTTCCTTGATTATACCAAGCCTTGCTCTCTTTTACAACCCACCGGAGAAAGTTTGGAGAAACATGATACATAATGTTGATTCGTTTATGTTGCATTTTGGCAATATGAATATTATGATACAGGCAGAAGAAACGAACAGGTGAAATGAATTGGACTTATTTCGGAAGGATGATCCTGTATGCAGAACAGAATTGGTATAACCCAATGGAACGGACCATGGAAGCAGACGGAACTGTGTATACAGGCTGAACGCGTCGGGCTGGAATCACTCCATCTGGATCTGGGAAGTTCGGAAGACGGATATCCCATGTCGAGACCGGAAGTACAGAATACATGGCTTGAAAACGCGGAACGGCATCATTTACAGATCGTGTCGCTGGCTCTGAATGATCTTGGCGGGCATGGCTTTATAGCTGGCCTGAAAGATCCTCAATCAGAGACAGCGACAGCAACGATGAAGTACGGAGTGGAAACAGCACGAGCGATGGGGATCCCGTCGATTTCGGTGCCGCATTTCTTTGCCAACCGCATTACAGACAGGGATTCATTGGATGCTTCAGCGGAAGCTCTTCGCCTGCTTTGTGATATGGCCGCGGACAGCGGGATCCTGATTTATACGGAAAATGTATTGGGCAATACAGAGCTGGAACAACTCTGGAAT
Source organism: Clostridia bacterium (assembly GCA_045600165.1). Lineage (GTDB taxonomy): Bacteria > Bacillota > Clostridia > Christensenellales > Aristaeellaceae > Aristaeella. The sequence continues at coordinate 52,668 of JAZRXJ010000136.1, read as the reverse complement.
GAAGTGGACAGGGATAATCTCAGACTGCTGTTTGATTCACAGAACTACGCTGCCATTGCAGGGCTGGACGCGGTTGAGATCTTTCAGAAATGGCAGAGGTACTGCGGTTCTTATCTTCATATCAAAGACGGTATCACTCCGTCTTTGGGTGACCGGCCTTTATGGCAGGGGAACAGTAATTTTGAGAGAATATATAATGTTATCCGGAACAGTGGTTTTACCGGCGATCTGATTCTGGAAAGTAATTATGCCGACGAAGCGCAATTGAAAGCGGATATTAAGCAGGTCAGGATACGCCTGTAGGTGTTATGGGTGAATATTCCCTCAGACGCTTCGTGACAGCAAACGGGACAACTCCCTCACCGCTTCGCGGAGCTCACGGGCACACTTTTCAGTCAGGGCTGGGATAAGGTGCGTCAGTGAGTGCAATAAAGTTTATGAGAACAATAATATAACATGGAGGTTATGAATATGAATAATGAAGTTTTGAAGGTCATCTCGGCAAGGCGTTCCCATCGAGCGTATCAGTCGGAGAAAATCCCGGAAGAAAAGCTGACGGCTATTCTGCAGGCGGGGTTGGAAGCCCCCAGCGCGGTCAACCGTCAGCCCTGGACTTATACAGTTGTGGAAAATCAGAAACTGCTTCAGAAGATTCATGACGCCACCGCGGCGGCTATGATGAAAAAGGCGGAAGGAGAGCGCAGTCCGCGGTTCGCGGATAACGCCTTCCACGTATTCTACCACGCGCCGGCTGTCATCTTCATCTTTGGTGAAAAGGACTTTAGCTGGACCAAAGTGGACTGCGGCATCGCGGTTGAAAACATGGCACTGGCTGCCGAAAGCATGGGACTCGGATCGGTCATTCTCGGACTGCCGCAGGCGGCGTTTGCCTCTGAGGCGGGGGATGAACTGAGAGAAAAACTGGCTTGCCCGGAAGGGTCTGACTTTGTGATCGCGCTGGCTGTTGGCACGCCGGCAGATGACAAGCCTGCTCATCCGCAGCATCCGGAAAAGATCACGTATGTGAGGTAAGCACGGCAAACCGCCTTCGGCGGAATGATGAATTATGAATGATAAATGATGAATTGAAGTTTGTTAACGCTGTCCGTTCGCTCAATTGTCGTGTGAAGCCCTTGTGGCGGGTCATGGTCTCGCTACGCTCGGTCAGCTTCACAATAGTCGTTTTGCTTTGCTAAACTCCTTTGTTCAGCAGGCTTCCGATTCGCTGCTTCCGCCACAGGCGGCGCTCATCTCCGCCCTCTGTTTCGAGCTCAGCTTCCTTCCGTCTTCGACGGACAGTCCACTGGACTGACGGTCGCATCGTTCGCCCCTCAGTCACTTCGTGACAGCTCCTCTTGCAGAGCAAGAGGAGCCTTTGGGTGTGATTGTTTTACGGAGAGGTGGGTTATTTCCCACGTTTCTGGTAGTCGGCTTCGATATCGGCTTTCCACTTGCTTCCGAGGGCTTTGCCGCGGCGGACGGTCATCACAGCTTCACTGAGGACCTGATAATTCAGATTGGTGCCAACCGCGTCACAGTTGTAACGTACGGCGCGATCAGCTCCGATACCGATGTTTCCAGCGGCTTCCACCGCGTCCATGTTGGCTCCGAGATACAGGAATTCCCAACCGTATTTTTCCTTTTGGCGGGTGATCATGGACCGAACCTTGTCAGCGGTGTATCTGTGGCTGGCGTTCTCCATACCATCTGTTGTGATTACGAACAGGGTATGCTCCGGCACATCTTCCTTCCGGGCATATTTATGGACATTACCGATGTGATGAATGGCTCCGCCAACAGCGTCCAGCAAAGCGGTACAGCCGCCGACAAAGTAGTCCTTTTCGGTCATCTCACGGATCTCAGTCAGTGGGACACGGTCATAGAGCACGGTGGATTCATTGTCAAAAAGCACGGTGGAAACCAGGACCTGTCCTTCGCTCTGTCGCTGCTTTCTCAGCATGCTGTTGAAACCGCCGATCGTATCCTTTTCGAGTCCGCTCATGGATCCGCTCCGGTCGAGAATGAAAACGAGCTCAGTTGTGTTGTTACCCATATGAAAAACCTCCTGTACGATGTGTACGGTTTCTCAACCGTCAGACACAGTATAGGAGGTTTTGTTCTGTAAATGGTCGTTTGAAAAACGACAATCAGCAGAGGAGTTCCTGATCGTAGTCAAAGAGGATCTCGTTGATCTTTGTGATGTCATATTCATGGTTGCTGATACACCATTGGATGATCTTGTCGGTTATAGACGGAGCAAAGGCATAGCCTGCTTTGCGGAGCATTTCACGCGCTTCTTCATCATTCAGCTCCAGCGCCAGAATGAAGGCAAAAACAGTTTTCTTTTTCGGATTATGTGCTTTGTCGTTGATGATATGGTTGAAGAGCCGGCGGTCAATATTGGCTTTCCGGTAACATTGGGCATCCGTCCAGCCTTTTTCACCGATCTTCCGGATCAGCATACCACGGAAACCTTCGTCTTCCCGCTTCAGAAAATCGTCCAGATCGCCGGGCATCGCGCTGCCGAGCATGTCTTCGGAGCAGATCGCGGCACATTCCTTCGCGGATCCCTTGCGTGGACTCAGGAATTTTCTTGCTTTTCGGGGCGATTCCATGATCAGATCTTCGCGGGGAGCACTTTCAGAACAGATATTTGACATGCATAAAGCATCTGAAAGCTGTTCCGGTCTGTCCGGATCAATGATCTCTCTGATTTCCCGGAACAGTCGGTCACGAAGACCTAAGGTTTCGCCATCATAGATGACGATCGTGACGGTCATATCGTGTTCAGAAAGGAAAGCGTTGATGGTATCTGTGGCAATCCGGAGGGCTTCCTCTTTCGGATAGCCGTAGGCGCCTGTGGAGATCTGCGGGAACGCGACTGTCTCACAGTTGTGTTCCGCGGCAAGACGGAGGGAATTGGTATAGCAGTTGGACAGCAATTTCGCTTCACCGTTTTCGCCGCCATGCCAGACCGGACCGGGAGTATGGATCACGTAACGGCAGGGCAGGTCAAAACCGTCGGTGATCTTTGCTTCACCGACAGCGCAACCGCCAAGCGCCACACAGGCTTCGTGCAGGCGAGGACCGGCGGCGCGATGAATCGCTCCGTCGACACCGCCGCCTCCGGCAAGCCATGGGTTGGCGGCATTGACGATGGCATCGACAGATAATTTTGTGATATCGCCGTGGGTAAAAAGTAAGGGCATAGAGTGCTCCTTTGGAGACCGCTTCGCGGAGCGAAGCGGAGGTAAAAATTATAAATGATGAATGATAAATTGAAGTTAGTTAACGCTGTCCGTTCGCTCAATTGTCGTGTGAAGCCCTTGTGGCGGGTCATGGTCTCGCTACGCTCGGTCAGCTTCACAATAGTCGTTTTGCTTTGCAAAACTCCTTTGTTCAGCAGGCTTCCGATTCGCTGCTTCCGCCACAGGCGGCGCTCATCTCCGCCCTCTGTTTCGCGCTAACGAGCTCAGCTTCCTTCCGTCTTCGACGGACAGTCCACTGGACTGACGGTCGCATCGTTCGCCCCTCAGTCACTTCGTGACAGCTTCCCTTAACATGGGAGCCAAGACATGAAGAGCATACGGTGAAAATTATGCCAACAGGGTTTGCAATCTGGATTTCAGCAATTCGTAACGCTGCTGCTTTTCTGCTTTGGCGAAATGAACTTCACGGGACTGCTCTTTGGTATGGATGTAATCCAGTTCCTGATCACCGAATTGCTCGCTGGTGAGATCAAAAACACAGTCTCCGACAACATTGAAGCAATGATAGTTCCCGTCCGGCAGAGGAATACCTTCGACTTTTCCACCATAGATATCCTGGACCAGAAACGCGGTCACAGAGCACTGCCCGAGTGTCTGGTTTTCAGAAGTCCATTCATCGCGCATTCTGGGCGCGCAGGTTTCATGGCACCAACATTCGGACAGTAAGTCGTACAGATGTCTGGGGTTGCCTGCTTTTTTCCATTGGGGATCTGCAGGAAGGACATCGGCTGTTTCCCAGCCGTAAAATTGATATTGGGTCATTGAATGTGATTCCTCCGTAATGTAATATCATTATCCCTCTCACCGCTTCGCGGAGCTTACCTTCAATCCCCTCAGGCGCTCCGCACCAGCTCCCCTTGCCTCAAGGGGAGCCTTAGTTAGTGGCCGCTTCGCGGAGCTCCCCGGAGGGGAGCTTTAGCTGGTGGGTGCTTCGCAGGTTAGTAGCCTCGGAAGCAATCAGTCAAAGGTGAAACGGTCGAAGGATACAACGGGACCTTCGGTTTCGGAGGTGAAGGCGAAATAGACAGCATGCTTACCGATCACACCGGTTGTCAGACCGGAAGTAATTTTCTGGGTCCCTGCGGGACAGTCAAATGATGCAATCTCGCGCCCGTCATATGAATCCAGACGGACAGAGACATGGACCGGAGCTGCGGCCGTGAGCACGGCCGTGACGGTTTTCGGAGTATTGGCACCGAAATTCAGGTAACGGAAGCCGACCGTGGTCCCGTCTGTGATATTCACTACGGGAGAAGAAATATCATCATTCTTTTCATAGACAGGCTGTACATATGCCCTGACCTTGCTGCCATAAACATGGCAGGCGTATCCGGCAGAGATCCATTTGAAGGCATCCAGACCGTTCACATGAGCTCCCTGGGAAGTCATTTCCACGGGACGGCAGGAAACAGGTTCACCATGCTCATAGGAGATCTGTCCGATATACAGCTTTCCGTCCTTGCCAAGAGCAACATCCACCGGCTCCAGCATGGCCTGACGGGAGAATTCATTGGTTCCGGTCTGACGATGATAGAAGATATACCAGTGTCCGTTCACTTCCATCAGAGAACCGTGATTGTTGCCCCATTGATAGGTCATGGTGCCGACGCCGTTCTCATCCGTAAGGATCTCACCGCCGTTGAAGCTGATATCGCCGCCTTCGACAAAGCCTTCCAGCGGGGAATCGCTGTAGCGGTAGGAGAGGAAGCCGTTATTATCCGTGAAGACACCCAGCGCCGGGACCGGCTTTTCATAACGGCGGGAGAACAGATAGACATATTTTCCAAGGATCTTTCGGGGACTGGAAGCTTCAAAGAAGGCTTCCTCCTTGTTGGCGTGTTCCTGTTCACACTGGAAGCCGGGGCAGAGAGCGTGACCGATGGGATGGGCGTGGAAGGTGCCCTCTTTGATCGTGGCCATATCATCGTTCAGCTCGCAGCAATAACTGCTGCAGAAGCCCCAGTACGCATAAACATGACCGTTATCCACGAGAATACCGGGATCAAAGCCGAGATCTGTTTTGACCGGATCGGTGAACGGTCCCCAGGGGGTTTCGGAACGGGCAACCATGACAACGGAACCGCACTGCTCCGCGGCGTACATATAGTAGACACCATCTTTTTCAACCACGTCGGGAGCATAGAGAATGCTGCCGTCGGTCGCAGTGTAGCAGGTGCCGTGGCAGGTCCAGGAGGTCAGATCTGTCACGGGGGCGGACCAGACCACATAGTCACGGCCGCAGTACGCCGTGATCTCAGTATCGTGGGAACCATAGACATAGACACGGGATTCTCCCTTGTATGTAAATACCCGGGGCTCGCCGTCCGGGACATGTTCCCAGAAAGGCATATATGGATTGGCACCGTGAATGAAGGATTTATCGGACATAGCAGCAGCCTCGATTCTGTATATAATTTGAAGGATTTCGAGGATATTATAAGGTAAAAGTATGCGGAAGGCAATATAACCGCGACTATGTCGCGAAAAGTATGAATTATGAGGTATGAATGGAAAATTTAGTTTGCTTTTCGAGCATCCCTCTCCGTCAACGCTTCACGTTGCCACCTCCCCCATAGGTGGAGGTTTGATGGTAGCCATGATCTGTGTTGTTTCAAAGGTGTTGAAGCGGGTTACTGTTGGACATCATAACTAAGTCCTGAACCATCTTGCAAACGTTTTACAGGCTTTCTTGACAATAAAGGCGGGAAATCCTACAATCGTAGGCAGAAAGAAAGGGTCGGTGACCGATCCATGAATGCAAAGGAGCCGGATAAGTATGAAGGTCGTTCTGGACAAACTGACAAAGAGATTTCCCAATCGGGATAAGAAATCGGCGGACGTGATTGCCGTCAATAATTTCACTTTTGAGATCCCGGACGGTCAGCTGATCGGTCTTCTGGGACCGTCCGGCTGCGGAAAAAGTACGACGCTGAACCTCATCAGCGGACTGGAAGCACCGACGGAAGGTCGGGTCCTGTTCGGGGAGGAAGATGTGACGAAACTGCCTCCGGAAGAACGCGGCGTCGGGCTGGTGTTCCAGAACTATGCGCTTTATCCGCATATGACTGTGGAAGATAATATCATCTTCCCGCTGCAGAATCTGAAGGGGAAGAACAGACCCACCCGGGAAGAAATGGAAAAACGGGCATTGGAAGCGGCAAAACTTGTCCAGATCGATCATCTGATGGCTCGGAAACCCAAAGAACTGTCCGGCGGTCAGCAGCAGCGCGTAGCAATTGCCCGCGCGCTGGTCAAGATGCCGAAGGTGCTCCTGCTGGATGAGCCCCTGTCCAATCTGGATGCCCGGCTGCGCCTGCAGACCAGGGAAGAACTTCGACGGATCCAGCGGGAAACCGGAATCACGACCGTTTTCGTTACCCATGATCAGGAAGAAGCAATGAGTATTTCCGACATGATCGTGGTCATGAAGGACGGCGTTGTGAACCAGATCGGCAAACCGCAGGATGTATATGACAAGCCAGTCAACAAATTCGTTGCCGAATTCCTCGGAACGCCGCCCATCAATGTATTCCGCGGAAAGATCGAAAACGGCGGGCTGTATATTGGCAATGAACGGGTCCTCGGCGTGAAGAACGCGGAAGACCGTGAAGTTTATGTGGGGATCCGTCCGGAAGGATTTATCCTGAACGCGGAAGGACCTTTCACCTGCCAGCTGCAGAGCGTTGAAACCATGGGCCGGGATACCAGCGTGGTTTCTGTACATGAACTGATGACGGGGAAGAACATCCGGTCGATCATCAGCGCGGAAAACAAGGTCGATACTTCTTCCACGACGGTCCGTTTCTCCCTGAAGCCCGCCAAGGTGTTTGCCTTTGACGCGGAGACCGAACTGAATCTGGAGGCGGAAATGTATGAAGAATAAGCTGAAAGGAATGAAGGGCTGGCTGTATCTGCTGCCCGCGATCCTGTTCCTGGGGATCTTCATGATCTATCCGCTGGTGGATGTATGTATCTACTCGGTCGAAGAGAGCTATAACTTCGCGTCCCAGACCCATAACGGGATCGGTCTGTATAATTTCCGGTACGTGCTCAGTGACCCGTATTTTATTCAGGCACTGAAGAATACCTTCATCATCGTGATCATCACGGTGCCTGTGTCCACCATCACGGCACTGCTCATCTCGCTGGGGCTGAGCTCGATCACAAAGCTGAAAAATGCCTTCCAGACCGTTTATTTCCTGCCGTATGTCACGAATACACTGGCAGTCGGTCTGGTGTTCATGATCATGTTCAACAAATCCGAATACAGTGTGGGTCTGATCAATATGCTGCTGGATCTCTTCGGGATCGAAGCGGTGGATTTCCTGGGAGGACCTTACTGGGCGAAGATGCTGGTCATGTGCATTTACACCGTATGGATCGTCATGCCCTTCAAGATCCTGATCCTGACCAGCGCGCTGGCATCCGTGAATCAGGAATACTACAAGGCAGCCCGTGTGGACGGAGCCGGCAGCGCGAAGATCTTTGTACGGATCACCCTGCCCATGATCTCTCCCACGATCTTCTATCTGGTCATCACCGGCTTCATTGGCGCGTTTAAGGCGTACAGCGATGAAGTAGCTCTGTTCGGCAACAACCTGAACGCAGCCGGAATGAACACGATCGTCGGCTATGTCTATGACATGCTGTACGGAGACAGCGGCGGATTCCCGTCTTACGCGGCCGCGGCGGCCCTGATCCTGTTTGTGATCGTGTTTACCATCACTTATATCAATCTGACGGTCAGCAAGAAGACCGTTCAGTATGTGTAAGGAGGTGCTGACATGATCGAAAGAAAGAGCACCTGGGTCAAAAAGACAGTGACCTATTTTTTCCTTGCACTGTGGGCATTGATCGTACTGTTCCCGTTCTACTGGATGCTGCTGACATCCGTCAAGAGTTACGGCAGCTATAACGCGGAAACGATTCCCACTTTCTTTACGCTGGCTCCCACACTGGAGAACTACGGATCGGCTTTCACGGCAGTTCCATTGGGAAGATATTTCTTAAATACGCTGATCTTCACACTGGCGACCACCGCACTGATGATGCTGGTGATCATTCCAGCCGCCTTCGCGTTTGCCCGGCTGGAATTCAAGGGAAAGAACGCGGTATTCGCGCTGTTCCTGAGCCTCATGATGATCCCCACGGAACTGGTGATCATCACCAACTTTGTCACGATCACCAACATGAATCTGCGGAATACCCAGCTGGGTCTGATCCTGCCGAGCGTGACATCCATCTTCTATATCTATCTGCTGAAGGAAAACTTCGCGCAGATCCCGGATGAGCTGTATAAAGCGGCTAAAGTGGATGGCACCTCGGATCTGAAATATCTCTGCCGGATCATGATCCCGATCTCCCAACCCACCATTGTGACCATTGTGATCCTCAAGGTGATCGAGTGTTGGAATTCCTACGTGTGGCCCAGACTGATCACCGATGACAAGAATATGTTCCTGATCTCCAACGGGATCCAGGATATCCGGGAAAGCGGTTTCGGACGCGAGAACATCCCGGCGATGATGGCGGCTGTGGTATTGGTTTCCGTACCGCTGGTCGTGATCTTCCTGATCTTCCGGGACAAGATCATGGCGGGAGTTTCGAGAGGAGGTACGAAGGGCTGATGAAACGTTTTATGAAAAAAGCCGGGATCGTGCTGCTTCTCATGACAGTCCTGTTCCTTCTGACTTCGTGCCATGGAAAGAACGCCCGGGAAGGATTCCAGGTGCCGGACGAACTGGATATGAACCGGGAATATGAGATCACATTCTGGGCCAAGAACGATACCAACAAAGCCCAGACGGATATCTACAACAAGGCAATCGAGGATTTTGAAGCACTGTATCCGAACATCCATGTCAATATCCGGTTGTACACAGACTACGGCCGGATCTACAACGATGTGATCACCAACATTGCTACGGATACGACCCCCAATGTCTGCATCACCTACCCGGACCATATCGCGACCTATATTACCGGACAGAACACGGTGGTTCCGCTGGATGCCCTGATCGCTGATCCCGGCTACGGGCTCGGCGGAAGCAAACTGCTGTTCGATTCCCCCAAACGGGAGGAAGTGGTGCCGGAATTCCTGAATGAATGCGCCATCAACGGACAACTGTATGCCCTGCCATATATGCGCTCCACGGAAGCCTGCTACATCAACAAGACATACGTCGAAAAGCTGGGATATACCGTGCCGGATGTCCTGACATGGGATTACATCTGGGAAGTGTCCGAGGCGGCGATGGTCAAGGATTCCGAAGGCAACTTCAAAGTGAACAGACAGCAGGTCATGATCCCGTTCATCTACAAGTCCACCGATAACATGATGATCTCCATCCTGAAGCAAAGAAATGCCGGATATTCCACGGATGACGGACAGATCCTGATCTTCAACGACGATACAGCGGACGTGATGACTCAGACGTATACGCACGCGAGGTCCCGTGCTTTCTCCACATTCAAAGTTTCCAGCTATCCGGCGAACTTCCTGAACGCCGGCCAGAGCATCTTTGCCATCGATTCCACCGCGGGTGCGACCTGGATGGGTTCCGACGCGCCGCTGCTGGACATCAGCGAGGATCAACTGGTGCCATTTGAAACTGTCGTCCGTCCGATCCCGCAGGTCGATCCGGAACACATGCAGATGATCTCTCAGGGACCGAGTATCTGTGTATTCGGAAAGGAAGATCCGCAGGAAGTGCTGGCCAGCTGGTTGTTCACGCAGTTCATGCTGACCAATGATGTGCAGATTGCATATTCGGAGACGGAAGGTTATGTCCCGGTCACGCTGAAAGCGCAGAATACCCCTGAGTATCAGCAGTATCTGGCGGACGAAGGAATCGACAATGACACGCATTATCCGGTCAAGATCCAGGCAGCGAAACTGCTGCTTGAGCACACCGGTGAAACATTCGTCACGCCGGTCTTTAACGGGTCCACCTCACTGAGAAATGCCGCCGGCCAGCTGATCGAGGAGGCTGTCAAAGCAGCCAGAAGAAAGCAGGAACTGGATGTTCCGAAACTCTTTGACGATATGAATTCCATGTACCGGCTGGATTCTGTGACCGGTGGTCAGACGGAGATCGATGAACTTCCTGGAGAAGCCAGAACGTTGATCGGAATTATCATCGGCATCTGGGCCCTTTTGATCGGGTACCGGATCTTTGACGCCTACCGTGAAAAGAAACAAAAACATGAATAACCGGATCCTGTTCGCAGCGAGCTTTCACTGCGAACATTTTTTTTCGCGATATGATTTTTGTTCTCTGAAACGTTTTCCCCTTGATAAAATCAATGATTGGGGCTATACTATATGGGTTCCGAAAGGAAATCATTTTGATGGAGGAATGTGCTCTATGAAGAAGTCTACCTGGCTCATTATCGCAATCTGTGTTGCCATGCTGTTCGCTCTGGCTTCCTGCGATACCAAGAAGGTTGAAGAAACCGTCAACAACGTTGAAGAAAAGGTTGAAGAAGTGACCGAAGCTGTCGAAGAAAAAGTCGAAGAAGTGACCGAAGCTGTCGAAGAAAAGGTGGAAGAAGTCACTGAAGCCGTTGAAGAAAAAGTTGAAGAAGTGAAAGAAGCTGCCGAAGAAAAGGTAGAAGAAGTCACTGAAGCTGTCGAAGAAGTGAAGGAAGCCGCTGAAGAAAAGGTGGAAGAAGTCACTGAAGCCGTTGAAGAAAAGGCTGAAGAAGTGGTCGAAGCTGTCGAAGAAGCGGCTGCTCCCGAAACCGCTCTGATGACCTATGCCGACTATGCCGCTGCCGAAATGGATGCTCCCGTGAAGGTTCAGTGCTATGTTCAGGCTCATCAGTCCTGGTGGGACAACAAGGTCACTGTGTACGCCGCCGATAAGGATGGCGCCTACTTCATCTATGAACTGGCCTGCTCTGAAGAAGATGCCGCCAAGCTGGTTCCCGGCACCCTGATCGAAGTCGAAGGCTTCAAGAGCGCCTGGTCCGGAGAAGTGGAAATCGTTGACGGTAAGTTCACCTTCGTTGAAGGCGAAGCTTTCGTTGCCGAAGCTCTGGATGTGACCGACAAGCTGGGCACCGAAGAACTGGTCAACTTCCAGAATCAGTTCGTGTCCTTCACCGACATGACCGTGGCTGCTTACACTGAAGGCGGCGAAGATGCTTTCGCTTATGCCGAAGGTAAGGGCGGACATGACGGCAATGCCGACATCTACTTCAAGGTCAGCAAGAACGATGCCGTTTATGAATTCTGCATCGAAAGCTACCTGACCGACAACACCACTGATGTGTATGCCGCTGTTGAAAACCTGAAGGTTGGCGACGTGGTTGATCTGCAGGGCTTCCTGTACTGGTACAATGGTGCCAATCCCCACATCACTGCTGTGACTGTAAAATAATAGAACTTAGTGAACGAGGGATTATCCCCTCACCGCTTTGCGGAGCTCCCCTTGCAACAAGGGGAGCCTTTTTAGTCTGCTTCATAACCTTGTTTTCGATGAATTTACGATGATGCTTATGTTGAAATGATAACGAAGAAACCAATAATAAACCGGCGGATGCGAAAGCATCCGCCGGTTTTTGCATGTATTGGTTTATCTGACAAAGTAGTGTCTTGCGATCCAGCGGGACAGACCGTCGAGACCGGGATAAACGATCCGCTCACTCATGTTCAGCTGATCCAGCATATCGCGGGCGCGCCAGCGAAGATCCTTGTCGATGATGTATTTGACAGTGTTGGTCGTATATTTATCGAGGAATCCTTCGATATCTGTCATCTGCATGGGGACCACAGAGAAGAAGGCATACTGGTTTACGATACGCTGATTGATGGATGGAGGTTCAATAATGACCATGGCCCGGTCTCCCATATCTTCATCGTATTGCTGAAGACTTCCCGTGATCCCGCTGAGCGTATCCACGGAGAAAATGGTGGACTGGTTCGCACTGATGGCATTCCGGTAACGGTCGGGCAGGATGGTATAAAGCTCGTTCATATCGATCCGCCAGACCAGACAATCGTGCTTGTTCATATCTTCCAGACAATCTTCGGTCATGGCAAAATGCAGACCGACCAGCGCGGAGTGGGTCCAGTCCAGCAGACGGGTCGGAAGACCATTATGCTGACCGCTGATCATCTGGTGCCAGACAGACGCGGCAATTGCCGGATCATTGATGATGGCATATTTGGCGTAGTTTTCCAGAATTGCCGGCTCGAGGACCTGCTGGAGATGCTTACAGTTCCGGCTGAGACTGGTGACCATTTTGAAGGACGCGTTTTCCATTCCGCGATAAAGATAATTATTTCTGTTCCGCTTCAGGTCGGGACGGTATTCCTGCTCCATGAGCAGCGGCGTCAATCCTTCCAGAGTGGTGATCTTTACTTCCTGTATCATTTGCGGTCTCCTTTTGTGAATGCTCTGTTAATTTTATCATAATTCGTCAAAAGAATGTACCTTTTTCGGAAAATGTTGTAAAATGACGGTGGTTTATTGCTTACTAAAGGAATGACAAGGTTTGCTCAATCTCCACGGTTGCTACGCGGAGCTCACGGACGAATCCCCTCACCGCTTCGCGGAGCTCCCCTTGCACTTCAAGGGGAGCCTTAGTTAGTGGGCGCTTCGCGGAGCTGTCTCGCTCCGCTCGGTCAAATTCGCAATAGTCGTGCGGAATCGCACTCCTTTGCTCATTACGCTTTCTCCCGCTTTCGTCTTCGACGAACAGCACACTGTGCTGACACGGGATACAGCGCCTTGCAGAACAAGGGGTCTCGTACAGCAAGCTGTACTCGGTCAGCTTCGTCATAGTCGTATTGCTGCACTAACGTTTGCAATACTCGTTGACTCAGCAGGCTTCCGATTCACTTTCGACTATGTCGAACAGCCTTCCACGACTTTCGCAAGCGAGAAGTCGCTCCAGGCCCCCGCGTTTTCGCCCCCGCACTTTGCTTCGCACAAGTGCTCGGGTAAACGAGAAACGCTCGGTCACACTGTGCTGACGTTCGTCTCCACCCCTTAGTTAGTGGGCGCTTCGCGCTTTGCTGAGATGCGGCAGAGGCAGTAGGAGTGCAACTCCCTCAGTCAGCGCAAGCGCTGACAGCTCCCCCAAAGGAGGAGCCATAGTTAGAAGGCGCTACGCGCCAGCAATCCTCTCAGTCACTTCGTGACAGCTCTGCCTCCGCAGTTTTCGCGAACGAGAAACGCTCGGTCACACTGTGCTGACACGGGATACAGCGCCCAGAGGGGGAGCCATGAAGTTAAAAAAAGACAAGGAGTCTGAAATGGAGCCTGAGATCCGGAAAGAAAATGTGGAAACTCTGCTGGATAAGAAATTCCTGCGGGTATATGATCTGAAATACGCACCGGGAAAACATTATTTCAACGCTTCCAGACGGATGGTGGACGATCTGGCGGCAGTCCGGGACGACGATGCCTTCCGGAAAATGCTTCCGGACGCGGTGAGCTGTGTGGTCGTGCTGCGCCTGCCGGGTGAAGAAGACCGTTTGCTGCTGACGCATGAATACCGCTATCCTGCCGGAAGATATCTGCTGGGGATCCCGGCGGGACTGATGGATCCGGAAGACAAGGATCAGCCGGAACCGGCACTGGAGACGGCAAAGCGTGAGATCCGAGAGGAGACTGGGTTGACAGCAGGGGAAAATGACCGGCTGTTTGTACTGAATCCGCTGCTGTTTTCATCTCCGGGAATGACGGACGAAAGCAACGCGCTGGTTTGTGCCATCATTCATGTACCGGACCTGAACGGTCTGACACAGGATGGGACGGAAGGCGCGGAATGTATCCGGGACTTTGTGGCAGTCACACGGGAAGAAGCGAAGGAACTGCTGAGGAACGGGACCGACCACAATGGATTCTATTATTCGATCTTCACCTGGGCATCACTGACGGTGTTCGTGAACGGAATGTATATGTAATCGGGAATGGAGGATAAGCATTATGCAGAACAAGACGGGCGGAAGAGCCAGAAAAAAGACGGAAGGCGGACTGGGTGTCCACCGCCGTGAAGACGCCGGCAGCGCCGGAACAGGTCCGGTAAACAATACCGGCAATTACGCGGCACGGAAGGAACAGGAAGAAGCCCGGAAAGCAACTTCTTCACAGCAACGTCCTGTACAGAGCCGTCCCTCTGCCGTACATCAGCGCCCGTCCGCGGCGCAGCAGAGACCTGCCCAGCAGCGTCCCGGCCGCCAGCAGGCAACAGGCAGCGGAAACAACCGGGGCGCTCTTGGTGACCTGATGGGCATGCTCGGCGGTCAGCAGAGCTCCGGCACATCGCAACAGAGCAGTAATCCGCTGGGTGGACTGGGCAGCCTGATGGGTATGCTCGGAGGAAGCAACCAGCAGAGCAGCGCGTCCACCGGTCAGACACAACAGACCCAGAATCAGCAGACGCATACCCCGAGACCGCCGGTCCAGCAGTCCACCGTGCAGCATACGGCATCTGCCCAGCAAAGCGGCAGCGGAAGCACCCAGAAATCATCCGGACAGTCCGGATGCAGTAGCAAGCTGTTCCTGATCGTGATCGCTGTGATCGCCGTGATCCTGATCGTGAAATTCATGGGCGGCAGCGGAGACAATGGCAGCACTCTGCCGGTCAATGATTATAATACGGGCGTAACGACTACCGGCAGCGGCAGTCTGTTTGATAATTCTGATTATTACAGTAGTTCCTCGAACGGGACGATCACAAGCAGTAACAACTATTCAAACAATTCATACTATGACAGTGACAGCCTGGGCGGAGAAACAGGATCCACAGGCGGAGCGACCATGGGTCTTAGCGACCTGCTCTCAGCCTTCATGGGTTCCTCCGGCACTTCGGGATATGACTTCGGCGGCTCTTTGGGCGGCGGGTCCGATTACTACACCTCCTACGGTATGTCCGACCTTTCCTCGTTGTTCGGATCTTCCGGTCTGATGCCGGGAACAATAAGCAGCGGGAACAGCAACTCCACAGCCACCAATTTCGCTTCCAACGGCGATGTGGATACCAGTGTGGCTTCCGGGTCCAGAAAGAAATACACGACCATCAAGGGCAGCAAAAAAGACGTTGTGACCATCATGGTCTATATGTGCGGTACTGACCTTGAATCCGAAGCCGGCATGGGTACTTCCGACATCAAGGAAATGCTGAACGCCAATATCGGGGACAACGTAAATCTTGTCATCTATACCGGCGGATGCAAAAGATGGAAGAATAACGTTGTCAGTAACAGCACGAACCAGATCTATCAGGTGAAGGACGGAAAACTGCTCCGCCTGGTCGAAAACGCTGGAAACGCGGCCATGGTCAAGCCGGATACACTGACCACCTTCATCAAATACTGCGCGGAGAACTTCCCGGCAAACCGCAATATGCTGATCTTCTGGGATCACGGCGGCGGTTCTCTCAGCGGATACGGATATGATGAAAAGTATGCCAATTCTGGTTCCATGACGCTGGACGGTATCAACACCGCCCTGAAGAACGCCGGCATGAAGTTCGACGTGATCGGATTTGACGCGTGCCTGATGGCAACTGTTGAAAACGGTCTGATGCTGAGCCAGTATGCCGACTATATGATCGCTTCGGAAGAAGCGGAACCCGGTGTTGGATGGTATTACACGAACTGGCTGACCAAACTGTCCGCCAATACTTCCATGAAGACCGTTCAGCTGGGCAAGCTCATCGTGGATGACTTCGTGGATGTCTGCAACCAGCAGTGCCGCGGACAGGCAACGACCCTGTCCATCACGGACCTGGCCGAAATGGAAACGACTGTGCCGGACAAGCTGACCAGCTTCAGTCTTGCCACCAACGACATGATCCAGAGTGAGTACACCTCAGTTTCCAGAGCCAGAAACAGCACCCGTGAATTTGCACAGTCCAGCAGGATCGATCAGATCGACCTGATCCATTTCTCCATGAATCTGGGGACAGAAGAAGGCAAGGAACTGGCACAGGCTCTGGACGGAGCCGTGAAGTACAACCGTTTCTCCGGCGGCATGAGCAATGCCTACGGTCTGTCCATCTATTTCCCCTATAAAAAGACTTCCAGTGTCAGCCAGGCCATCAAGACCTATAAGGCAATCGGCATGAACACGGAATACATGCGCTGCATTCAGGAATTCGCGAGCATGGAAGTCAGCGGACAGGCAGTCAGCGGCGGATCTTCCTCCTACAGCTCCCTGTTTGGCGGGAACTACGGTGCTTCCTATGGCTCTTCTTACGGTTCCTCCTATGGCTCTTCGTATGATTCCTATGGTTCCGGCTACGGTTCCTACGGTTCTTCGAGCGGGATCCTGGGAAGTCTGCTTGGCGGCGGGAACGATTATTCGGGCTCCTATGGCGGCGGAATGACCGATATCCTGGGCGGACTCTTCGGAGGAAGCAGCAGTAGCGGCGGCGGTCTGCTGGACTTCTTCGGCGGACGGACCCTGACCGCGGATAAGGCAGCTGCGTATATTGAAGATAACCATCTGGATGCCAC
This sequence comes from Clostridia bacterium, assembly GCA_045600165.1. Lineage (GTDB taxonomy): Bacteria > Bacillota > Clostridia > Christensenellales > Aristaeellaceae > Aristaeella. The sequence continues at coordinate 35,925 of JAZRXJ010000136.1, read as the reverse complement.
CAAGCTGGTATGGACCAAGGATGGTAACGGTTACGGACTGACCCTGAGCGAAGAACAGTGGAGCCAGGTGAGCTCCCTGCTCCTGAACGTGTTCTATGATGATGGGAAGGGCTTTATCGACCTTGGTATGGATTATATCTTCTCCAAGGAAGGAAACACGCTGAGAGGCGAATATGACCGTTACTGGCTTTCCATCAATAACCAGCCTGTTGCCTTCTACTACATGAACAGCATTACGGCCGGCAATGATGAGATCATCACCGGATACGTGCCGGTCAAGCTGAACGGCATCCGCGCGAACCTGATCGTGATCTTTGACCCGGATCATCCGGACGGATACATTGCCGGCGCGCAGACGGTCTATGCCAATGGCGAGACAGAGACAGTCGCCAAGAATCTGATCAGCGTCGGCAAGGGAGACAGGCTCGATTTCCTGGCGGATTACTACACCTACGACAATGAGTATCAGGACACTTACTATCTGGGCGATCCTATGGTTCTCGGAGACAGGATCGAAATCAGCAACACTTATATCGGAGACGGTCCTGTGCAGGCGACATACCGCTTTACGGATCTGTATCAGAATGAGTACTGGACACCCGTAATACCGTAATGCGGTGCCCGCATTACGGAGTGAAAAATTACAAGTGATAAATGATGAATTAATGGTATACAAAAAGTCAGGGAGAAGTTCCCTGACTTTTTGTATTAGCTCAGCACCAGTTCCACAGGGCAGTGGTCGGAGCCGAAGACCTCATTGTGGATCTCGGCTGACTGAATGCGGTCCTTCAGTGCTTCGGAGACGATGAAGTAGTCGATTCTCCATCCACTGTTCTTCTCTCGTGCATGGAAGCGATAAGACCACCAGGAATACTTCACTTCATCCGGATGCAGATATCGCCAGGAATCCACAAAACCGGAAGCCAGCAGTTCCGTCATTTTCCCTCGTTCCTCATCGGTAAAGCCGGCGTTCATATGATTCGTCTTCGGATTTTTCAGATCGATCTCCTCATGGGCGACATTCAGGTCACCGCACATGATCACGGGCTTCTTTTTCGCAAGCGATATCAGATAGGCGCGGAAGGCATCCTCCCATTCCATACGAAAGGACAGACGCTTCAGCTCTTCCTGGGAATTGGGGGTATAACAGGCGACTACATAGCAGTCATCCAGCTCCAGCGTGATGACGCGGCCTTCATGATCAAACGGTTCATTGCCGATCCCGTAGGAGACAGAAAGAGGCTCGATCCGGGAAAAGACCGCCACCCCGGAATAACCTTTCTTTTCCGCGTAATTCCAATACTGGCGGTAGCCGGGCAGGTCGAGCTCGATCTGTCCGGCCTGAAGCTTGGTTTCCTGCAGGCAGAAGATATCGGCATCCAGCGCCTGAAAGTCCTCCATGAAGGTCTTTCCCATCACGGCGCGCAGTCCGTTGACATTCCAGGAAATGAGTTTCACGATGTTACCTCCGTATATTTATTTGGACCGATCAGATGAGACGGTGGTCGACGATGCCCATAATGATGCTGAAAATCAGAAGGGCGAGCAGATTGATCAGGACGGATTTGCGACGCGCGGACAGCAACGCGATGAACTCGCGTATGAAAGCATTCGGCCAGAAGTACCATTTGGTCTTACTGCCGGTGCCCTCGGCACGGAGACCGATCTGGGCGGCATAAACGCCTGTGCGGAAAACATGATAGTTAGTGGTGGTGAAGGCGACTTTGGCTTTCCCATCGCTTTCGGATGACGCGAAATCCTTCTCGATGAGCGCCTTGGAATATTTCATATTTTCAAGCGTAGTGGAGGATTGATCTTCGGGAAGGATACGTTCTTCCGGAATGCCGTTCTCCTGCAGATAACGCTTCATGGCTTCAGCTTCAGAGATACACTCATCCTTACCCTGTCCGCCGGAAGGGATGAAGACGGGTGCCTTTCCTGTGGATTCCTCCTGAAGTGACGCGATTTCACGCGCCCGGTCGACCCGTCCCTGCAGAAGCGGGAAGAGCGTGCCGTCCTTACGGATAGCACAGCCGGGGATAATCACATAATCCTTGTTCGGCGCGGGTTTGTGATGCGCCGCGTGAACGGCACAGAAGCTCATGCCGACAAAGATGCACTCCAGCAGACAGAGCGTGCCGGAAAAGAAAATCGGGAAGATCCTGCCGATTACATGAATGAATTCGGTTCCGTCGCCAAGCACTTTCTGATCGTAAAACAGTTTCCAGAGATATACATTCAGAAGCGTCAGCCCGATCAGAACAAAGCCCGCAATCGCGCCAAGCATATTTCTCGGTGACTTTCCTTCATGCTTCATGAGAGCAATATTGCTGACGCTCAGAGACAGGAAGATCACGATCAGCAGGGGCATCAACGCATTGGCAAAATAGCGGCTGGAGGTCGCCAGGTTGGAGATCAGCTGATACATGAACAGATCATCCGGATTCCGTTTGTTCAGGACGGTGATCGGGATGATGATGAACACCAGCACATAGACGGTATAGATCAGCCCGCCCACCAGACCGGCTGTCTTGTAGGAGTATGGCGTTTCTGTTTTCATGCTATGGACCAGATAGCAAAGGATGCCAACGAGTCCGAGAGCAAAAACGGCCAAAGTGACCGTTGAAGTCGCATCCGCGAAAGCTTCAACCCTGAGTTCCTCGGCAGAAGCAAGCAACGGCAGGATCAGCAGAAACAGACATATCAGGATTAACTTCAGATATTTACGCATAGTCAATCCTCCATGTTTTTCATGGTCAGCAGACGGAGCATGACAGTTTCCAGAGAACCCTCCTGATTGATCCGTCCGGATTTGACAGCATATTCCATATCCAGGCACCAGCGGACTGCCTGCTTGACCTGACCGCCCGTATATGCGGAGGCCTGGCGCAAATACTGGTCCGCGGCAAAGGGCGGGACCCCGAGATGCTTTACGATATAGTCCCGGGATTGCTTTTCGTACTGCATGATCTTCACATGCTGCAGCATCTTGAACTGCCGCAGGAGCATCGCCAGCAGGTAGAGCCGGTCCTCTCCGGTATGCAGCAGGTTCTGCATGAGCGTCATGGCTCTGACACTTTGTCCGGCCACTACAGCGTCCACCATTGAAAATACTGTGCATTCCGTGGACGGCGTAGCCAGCGCGCGGATATCATCCGCTGATACATTCGGATCTTCCGGCCGGTAGGAGGCGATCTTTGCAATCTCACCGTTCAGAAGATTGGAGTCTGTACCGCAGGTGAAGATCAGAAAATCGGCGGTCCGGGCGTCGCATTCCTTGCCGAGCTCGTGGAAGGAGGCTGTGACCCATGAAGTCAGTTCCTGATTCTTCAGACGGTCAAATGTGACGATCTTCCCATATTTTTTGATCGCTGTATACAGCTTCTTTCTGCCATCGGGTTTGCCGGTGCAGTAGAAGAGCAGAATCGCGGAATCCGGGACATGGGCGAGATAATCCAGAAGCCTGTCGTCCGCTTCGGAACGCCCAAGAAGCGCGGGATGATCACGCAAAACGATCAGCCGTTTATCCGCCATAAAGGGGATAGTCTCCACAGCGGCAATGATCGCGTCTGTTTCTCCGCCTTCCATGACGGTTTCGTTGAGATCTTCAAACCCTTCCGGAAGGACCGCCTGGCGAATGGACTGAAGCGCGGTTTGCTTGAAGTGTTCTTCTTCGCCTTCAAACAGAACAATCCCCGAAAGGGTTCCTGCTTTCAGGATCTGCAGAAATTCATTACGGTTCACCGGCTTCACCTCCAGATTCCGCATCATTTGTCAGATACGGCTCAACAGTATAGTTCCCATGGGAGAAACGGAGCGTCAGTGCTCCGGAAACGGCTGTGGAATACAGCGGGATATCCGGAACTCTCTCCGCGAAGGACTGATGCTTTGATACATTCCCGCAACTCAATAACATCAGGGAAGGGGATACGACGGAAAGCATCTCCGGAGAAGTCGATGAGACTGAACCGTGATGCGCGACCTTCAGGATATCTGCTGGTACCGCGGCATAATTCTCCATCGTACCGTCAAGGTCGCCAGTCTGATAAAGCCTGACCCCATCCAGCTCCAGCAGCATGGACATCGAATATCTGTTCGGTTCCTGCCCGGACCGGGTACGTCCTTTTTCCGGCCAGAGTACGGAGATGCTCCCATGAGGGAGCTCCATCACATCACCGCGGGAGAGATGCTCCAGACGTGTGCCGGACGCGGTCAGAGTATCCAGCAGCAACGGCATGGACTCATCAACCAGCTGGTTTTCCGCGCCTTCGGGCAGATAGCATACATTGACCGGGATCCCGTCTTCCAGCATGCGGAGGACACCGTTCGCGTGATCTGAATGCAGATGGGTCAGAATGACCGCGTCAGGCGTGAGTCTGTGACGGTGCAGGAAGGAACTGAGGACCCCGTCATCATATCCGGTATCGATACAGACAACGGTATCTTCATCCCAAAGCACCGCGGCATCGGCATTGCCTACGGAAAACTGAATATATTCCGTTCCGCTGTGATGCATGGGGATCACGGAAACCACCGTGATCACGATCCCGGCAGCGGCCAGCATCAGACGGTTACGGCCGCGCAGGCGCAACAGACTGCAGAGAGCAATGAACAGCAGGATCACACCAATCCAGGTCGCCCATGTGGAAGCATGCGTCCATAAGGTGATACCGGGAGTGTTGCCCAGTTTCCGGATACATCCGGTCAGGAAGAGTGTGCTTTCCTTTGCCAGCACGGCGGGAAAAGCGCGGATTGCGGGGAACGGGAGCAGGAATGCCACGATCCAGTAAAGCAGGATCATCCAGGTCGCGACAAAGCTGACCGGGATATTGATGAGCAGGCTCAGCAGGGGCAGTTCCTGAAAGGCATACAGCTCCGGAAGCAGGATCCCGATCTGTGCCGAAATGCCGGCACAGAGAACATCCCACAGTTTCGCGGTGAACTTATGGCGGCAATGCACCAGATCATGCAGATACGGGCTGATCAATGTCAGTCCCAGCATCGCTCCGAAGGTCAGCTGGAAACTCAATCCGGTCAGCTGTACAGGGGAGAATAGAAGCATCAGGATCCAGGCGGCGGACAGTAAATGCAGTCTGCTCCGGGGACGGTTCAGAAGCTTGCCGGACAACATGAGAAGCACCAGCACAGAAGCACGGATCACCGGCTGGTTCATGCCGCAAAGCGCGCTGTAGAAAGCCAGAAACAGAGCATACAGGATCAGACGGGCTTTCTGGGGCAACCGGAGCAAACGGAAAAGCAGCGCCAGAATGGCCACCAGCACGCCGGTATGAAAACCGCTGACGGCGAGCACGTGCGCGATCCCCAGACGAGAGAAAGCTTCACGGTCTTCCCCGGAAATCATGGAACGCAGTCCCAACAGCATGGTGGAGGCATATCCGCCGGCTTCTTCACCCATCGCGTCCACCAAAGCCGCGGAAATCCTGCCGCGAAGAGCGGCAGTCCAGCCGGACAGGGTGAACGGCGCTTCCGTGAATGTCAGCTCGCCTTTGCCGTACACTCCGAAGGTGACATTCCGGCGGAGAAGTTCTTCCCGGAAATCATAACCGTCCGGATTGGAAGCACCGGAGGGATGATACACTTCAGCAGTCATGGAGACCTGTACACCGGGGACCAGTTCCTGCGGACATTCATCCTCATAAAAGGACCAGTAGGCACCGCCGGAAACAGAATGACCGTCCAGCGAAACATGAGTCAGCACTGTTTTGATCTGCCCGTTGGCCCCACCGCGGATCTCATCTGAAACGATCCCCGTGATCTGATATGTCCCTTCCGCTGGAAGCGCCGGATGAAACGCGACCGAACCGCAGACACATCCGACACAGAATGTCAGCGCGAGAACAGCGCAAAAACGGAGACGCCGTTTTCCGAGGAAGACGGCGGTCAGCGTCAGGATGCATCCGATCCCGAAGGGAAGAAGATCTCCCGATGTCCGCCCCAGCAGGATGCCGAGCGACAGGAAGATCGCCATGGGCGGCAAAAGCCAGCCGCGTTCCGGTTTCGTCATATGTCAGTTCTCATTCCGGGAGCCGCCAGAAGAACATCCTTCCGGATCTTCCGGGCCTGCGCGAGCAGGGCCTGCGGGTCGATGAAGGGGTTCAGATGGGTCAGGATCAGTTTGCGGGCACCCGCGTCGTTACTGAGCTGAGCGGCCAGCCCGGCGGACAGATGCGGTTTTTCCGCGGTCCAGAGCTCATCGGTGAATAGCCCGTCTGCCAGCAGAAGATCGCAGTCCTTACAGAACTCCGCGATCCCGGGGAGCGTATTTGTATCACCGGTATAACAGAAGGTCTTTCCACCTTCCTCCACGCGGTACATGACCGCGGGGACCGGGTGACGCGCTTCACCGACACGGACCGTAACACCATCCAGTTCAAGCACATCTCCGGGGGCAACGTCGGTCAGCTCAAAGCAGGGAAGAGAAGAGACGATCTTTCTCACGGGAGAAGAATCATCCATGGGCGCGTACAGCCGCAGCTTTTTCCCGGTGGCTTCAAGACGGTAGATCAGCGTCAGCAGATCTCCGGTATGATCGTAATGCCAGTGAGACAAAAAGAGTGCCGTGAGATCTTCCGGAGCAGTCAGCGCGGTCAGACGGGAGAGCACTCCCGAACCGAAGTCAAACTGCAGAAAAGAATCACCGGCACACAGAAGGTAACCCGAACACGCCTTGTCCGATTCCGGGAAAGGCCCGTTCATACCCAGAATGATGAGTTTCATAATCAGAACTCCCTATCAGATCTCCGACACGGAACCGCCGTTATCCGCGATGACCCGGCAGACCTTATCCAGCGTTTCGGCAACCGCGCCTTCACCGCGACTGACGATGACCGCGTTGACCGTGTCCGGGATCTCGGAAATACAGTCGTTGAGCGCGTCGGCGTTCATGCCGTAATAGTCGGGAAGGGAAAGCATCATTTTCAGAGCACCGTGGAGATCACGGGGTGTGGTATAAAGATTCGCGTCGATAAAGAGCGTGCGCATGTTCATTCACCTGCTTTCGAGGAGTTATCTTATTTTACAACATTGTGAAGATGCTTGCAAGCGGGCGAAGCCGAAGGCTGAGCAGAGGCAGTAGGCGATAGAGTCAGCAGGGGAACGATCCCCTCAGTCACTTCGTGACAGCTCCCCTTATCTGCGGATAAGAGGAGCCTTAGTTAGTGGCGGCTTCGCCGCAACTATTTAACTAAGCCCTAAGCCCTAACAACTAACCACTTGATCTGATGGAGCAAAGCGTACCTTTCATCATTTTCGCTTCGCGAGAAATGATTGTCGGCCTACGCGTTTTCGCAAAGCAAAAACGCTTGGTCAGATCCCCCTCCCGGTGCGGACGGAGAAGGTGATCATGTATGCCATAAAGGCGCTTTCCACTGTAAAGATCCGGGCGTCATTCGCCCCGAGAAGATTCAGAACCGGTACGGAAACACCGTTCAGGAACAGATACTGCCAGATCAGCAAAAGCAGCAGGATTACGGCAGGAATCCACAGCAGATGGGCAAACGGTTCCCGCATACGGGTCGCTCCGGCTAACGGGAGCAGGAGTCCCAACGTGACACCCAGCGCGATCCCCAGCAGTACACTGCCGAAGAACGGATCACCGGCAAAGAGCGGCATCAGCAGACAAATGAGGATCAGCAGCCCCAGTGGGACCGCGATCACAGTCAGTTTTCGGAGGAACATTCTTCCATCTCCTTCAGCCATTGCAGATCTTTCTTGGTCAGCGGCGCCTTTTCCAGCAGATCGGGACGGAACTTCGCGGTTGCACGCAGGCTTTCATGACGCCGCCAGATTTCGATTTCGGCATGATTGCCGGACAGAAGGACATCGGGAACAGTCATGCCGTTCAGCTCCCGGGGACGGGTGTATTGCGGGTATTCCAGCAATCCGTCTGAGAAGGACTCTGTTTCGGCACTTTCACTGCTGCCCAGCACACCGGGAATAAAGCGGGCGACACAGTCCGTCAGGACCATGGCAGCCAGTTCACCGCCGGTGAGGATATAGTCCCCGATGCTGATCTCCTCATCAATGCAGGCATCCAGCGCGCGCTGATCGACACCTTCATAATGCCCGCAGAGCAGGACGAGCTCCTCTTCCTTTGCAAGCGCACGGGCCTTTTCCGTAGTCAGAGTCGATCCGCGGGGACCGAGATAGATCCGCTTTCCGTGGAAGCCTTCGCCGGTGACGGAAGCCATGGCATCCATGATGGGCTGTGCCATCATGACCATGCCGGCGCCTCCGCCGAAGGGATAGTCATCCGTATTCTTGTGCTTGCAATCAGAAAAGGGCCGGATGTCGGTCAGCGTGATCTCCAGCAGTCCTTCCTTGCAGGCACGTCCCAGAATGCTGGAAGCAAAAACGCTTTCAAACATTTCCGGGAAAATGGTGAGGATGTTAATCTTCAAGGACAGCCACCTCGCGCAGTTTTTCAGAGTTCACCAGGATCCGGCCGGCACGGACGTCCACTTCCGGGAAGACAGCCAGCAGGGCGGGAGCCATCATGGTCCCGCGGGATGTTCTGAACACCCAGGTATCCACCGTACCGTACTGCAGGACTTCGGTCAGAGTGCCGATCACTTGCCCGTTTTCATCGACGGCTTCACAGCCGATGAGATCCTCGATCAGGTCCGCATCCGGTTCTCCGGGATCCGCGTGCGCACGATCGATGAACAGTTCACGACCGCGAAGCTTTTCGGCATCTTCCATGGAGGCACAGTCCCCGAGAACGGTGTAGACAAAACCGTCATGGATCCGGCTGACCTTTGACGAAACGGGGGAGTACTCCTTCCCATCGAAAAGGAACAGTGTCTTCCAGCCGGAAAAGGAACCGGCATCGGCGGTATAGGGCTTCAGTTTGACTTCGCCCCGAACACCCTGAGGTTTCAGCACCTCGGCAACCATCAGATAGTCTTTCATAGTCACTCCGTATATCTGTACAACATCGCACACCGGAACCGGTCCCGCGATGTGAATATCCGTATTTCACAAAAAAAGGAAAGTGGGTCCGGGAACGGACCCACTCATGCCTTTTACTGAATTTCGACAAACACGGGTTTGCTGTTTCTGGCCGTGGCGGCCTTGATGACAGCACGGATCGCTTTGGCAATGCGACCCTGTTTGCCGATGACCTTGCCCATATCCTCTTCCGCAACGTGCAGCTCGAGGATGATTGCTTCAGGGCCCTCGGTCTCCTGGACGCTGACCTGATCGGGATGATCGACCAGAGACTGCGCCACGAAGGTAAGAAGTTCTTGCATGGGGGCATCCTTTCTTTCATACGGCGACACGCCTGCCGCTATTCAGGGACAAACCTGCCGCAAGAGCAAAGCTTACTTTTCTTCGATCGCGCCGGTCTTCTTCAGCAGAATACGGACGGTGTCGGTGGGCTGGGCGCCGCAGCCGAGCCAGTACTGAGCGCGTTCTTTATCCACATTGATCTCAGCGGGCTGGGTCATGGGATTGTAGTAGCCGATCTCTTCGATGAAACGGCCGTCACGGGGGCTGCGGATATCAGCAACCACAACGCGATAGAAAGGCTTTTTCTTCATACCCATTCTCTTAAGACGGATCTTGACGGACATTGGTAATTCCTCCTGTTATAATGAAAATAATGTTTTTATGGAAACCGTCTGCCTGTGGCAGGCGATGCCAATCAGTTTACATGCCCGGGAACTTGAACCGGCCCAGGCCGCCTTTTTTGCCCTTCATATTCATCATCTGCTTCATCATCTGCTGGGACTGCTCAAACTGACGGATCAGCTGATTCACATCCTGCACGGTGGTTCCGCTGCCGGCGGCAATGCGCTTGCGGCGGGAAGCATTCAGAATGGAAGGATCACGGCGTTCTTTGGGGGTCATGGAGCGGATGATGGCTTCCGGCTTTTTGAGGGCGTTGTCATCCACATCGATATCCTTGCCGCTCATGCCGGGGAGCATGTTGATCATGCTCTTGAGACCGCCCATCTTCTTCATGCTCTGCATCTGCTCCAGGAAATCTTCCAGAGTCAGCTTGCTGTTCAATCCCTTACGGGCGAACTTCTCGGCGTCCTGTGTGTCAAAGGCTTCGGCGGCCTTATCGATCAGGGTGAGCACATCGCCCATGCCGAGGATACGGCTGGCCATCCGGTCCGGATGGAAGGGTTCGATATCCGTAAGCTTTTCGCCGATACCACTGAACTTGATGGGCTTGCCGGTGACGGCTTTGATGGACAACGCGGCGCCGCCGCGTGTGTCGCCGTCCAGCTTGGTCAGGATGACGCCGGTCACATCCAGCTTTTCATCAAAGGACTTGGCGACGTTGACCGCGTCCTGACCGGTCATGGAGTCGACCGTCAGCAGGATCTCGGAGGGTTTGACCGCTTCCTTGATCCGGGCCAGCTCATCCATGAGTGCTTCATCAATATGCAGGCGGCCCGCGGTATCGATGATCAGCACATCCCGCTGATAGTATCTCGCGTATTCGATCGCTTCAAGAGCGGTCTTGACCGGGTCCTGCGTGCCTTTTTCAAAGACCGGGACCTTGACCTGCTCACCGACGACCTGCAGCTGCTTGATAGCGGCGGGGCGGTAGATGTCGCAGGCGGCCAGCATGGGCTTCTTTCCGGCTTTGGTGAGGTATCCGGCCAGCTTGCCGCACATAGTGGTTTTACCGGCACCCTGGAGACCGCACAGCATGAAGACCGTGGGAACGGAAGAAGACCAGTTGAGCTTGCTGTTGGTGCTGCCCATCAGCTCGGTCATTTCTTCATTGACGATCTTGATGACCTGCTGGGAAGGAGTCAGGGAAGAGAGAACTTCCTGTCCGACACAGCGGTCCGTTACCTTCTTGATGAAATCCTTGGCTACGGCATAGTTGACGTCGGCTTCCAGAAGCGCCATACGTACTTCCCGCATGCCTTCCTTAACGCCCTGTTCCGTCAGCTTTCCGCGTCCGGTCATTTTTTTCAGGGCACCCTGAATTTTCTGACTTAAGCCTTCAAAGGCCATTTTCGTCCTCCCGATCAAGGTCCAGCAGTTCCGTCAGGATCTGTTCGGCCTTTTCGTATTCCTGTTTACGCAGCGCGCCCAGACTGCGTTCAAGTCCGTCTTCCATGTTCCGGAAACGGGTGGCAACGCCCAGGGTCGCTTCCATCTCATACAGCTTCGCGGCGGCGCGGGTGATGTTATCGTGAGCGGCCTGACGGCTGATCCCGATCTCTTCCGCAATCTCTCCCAAAGAAAGATCTTCCTCGCAATGCAGCGCGAGCACTTCACGCTGACGCGGGGTCAGAAGCCCGCCGTAGAAGGCGGTGAGCCAGGCCAGGTCAACTTTCTTTTTCAGATCTTCCTGTGCCAATCAAAACGCCTCCTGTCAAGTAATATGCCTTGACAGGAGGCTATTATACGCTTTTGACGGTTGATGTCAAGTATTTTTCCTTGACAGATCACGCTTTTTTTGAAAAAAACCGGTCAGGAGGGCCTGACATTCCTTTTCCATGATACCCGCCTGCCATTCGGTGACGGATTGAAACGCCGGATCGGCGGGAAGATCATACACGCTGCCGCAGCAGCCACGATCCGGATCGGAGGCGCCGTAGACGCATTTTCCGAGCCGGGACATGACCATGGCGCCGGCGCACATGGGGCAGGGCTCCAATGTGACATACAGGGTGCAGTCGTTCAGACGCCAGTTACCGGCGGATTCGGCACCGTGACGGAGACAGAGCATTTCGGCGTGCGCGGTGGGATCTCCGGACTGCTCCCGACGGTTATGATCCGCCCAAAGAACATCTTCTCCGCGGACGAGCACGGCTCCGACCGGGATCTCACCTTCATCCAGCGCCTTCCGGGCTTCTTCCAGAGCCAGAACCATCGGATTCATGCACAGTCAGCTCCTTTCATGGGTGTGTTTGTAGTGTAGCACAATGGTTGCAGGAGAGGCAAGGGGGGCACAAGGGGATAGGGCACAGCGGAGCTGCGCAAGGGTGTAGGGCACAGCGGAGCTGTGCAAGGGTGTAGGGCACAGCGGAGCTATGCAAGGGTGTAGGGCACAGCGGAGCTGTGCTAGGGAGTGCTACGCACTCGAGGGCGCTACGCGCCAGGACGTTGCAGAGCAACGCCAGGGGATAAAAAGGGTACAGGTGAAGGTCTGCGGAAGAAAGGGAAAACAGCGGAGCTGTGCAAGGGTGTAGGGCACAGCGGAGCTGTGCTAGGGAGTGCTACGCACTCGAGGGCGCTACGCGCCAGGACGTTGCAGAGCAACGCCAGGGGGGAAAAAGGGTACAGGGTGAAGGTCTGCGGAAGAAAGGGAAAACAGCGGAGCTGTGCAAGGGTGTAGGGCACAGCGGAGCTGTGCTAGGGAGTGCTACGCACTCGAGGGTGCTACGCGCCAGGACGTTGCAGAGCAACGCCAGGGGGGAAAAAGGGTACAGGGTGAAGGTCTGCGGAAGAAAGGGAAAAGGAGAAACGTTATTTTGTGTGGAATAGAGGAGACAGGGTGAAGGGTGAGGAGATGAACGTGATGAAACGGATCGTGTCCGTTCTGATATTACTGGTACTGCTGGCGGTGATGCCAAACGTATTTGCGGAAGAAGTGTATGACCGGATGGAAATGCTGGTGATCAATGTCCGGAAAGCGGACTGCATTCTGCTGAGCTACGGGGACGAACTCTATATGATCGATACCGGATCGGCCGAGAGCTGGGGACAGGTCTCACGTGTGCTGAAGACCTACGGGATCAGTCACCTGACCGGCGTCATCCTGACCCATACGGATGCGGACCATGCGGGCGGACTGACCGCTCTGTCTTCTTCGGGCATCGCGATCGATCGTTTTTATGCTTCATGTTTCTATACCTGCAAGGAAAATAAACATCCTGCCGTACTCGCCGCTGAAAAGCGGGGGCAGAAAGTGAACTTCCTGCAGGCGGGCGATGAACTTCCCTTTGGAAACGGACGCCTTTCCGTGATCGCTCCGCTGGTCCGGGATGAAAAGGAAAACAATGATTCCCTTGTGCTGCTGGCGGAAGGCAGTGGCGGAAAGTTCCTGCTGGCCGGGGATATGGAGATCCCGGAGGAACAGACCCTGCTGAATGCCGGAACAGACCTGCAGGCGGATGTCCTGAAGGTCGGCAACCACGGGAATGACGATGCAGGCAGTGCCGCGTTTGTGAACGCGGTCTCCCCGCGGCTCGCGGTGATTTCCACCAATTCCGCGGATGAACCGGAAACTCCGTCAGCACGGGTACTTCAGCTGCTGACGGATGCCGGCGCGGAGATCGCGGAGACGCAGAAGGCGGAGGAAGGGGTGCTCGTCGTCAGCAGATCGGGCGAACTGTACGCTGAATATACTTCATTCCCGGAACTGCCGGAGAAAGCCGCCGGCGTAACGGTCAATGGGAAAGATCAGACCAATGACTCCGTGACGATCCTGAACAGCGGAGACAAAGCGGTCGATCTGTCCGGATGGTATATCTTTTCTGAAAGAGGCGGAGAGACCTTCGTCTTTCCGGATGGAAGCATTCTGGAAGCGGGAGAGGAGATCACGGTCACTTCTCTGTCTTCGAAGACCGCCGGAGATTATGTCTGGCAGGATAAAAAAATATGGCACAAGTCCAAGGAGGACTGTGCCGTACTGTATGACGTATACGGACGGATCATCTCGTATATGTACTGAAAGGGTGCGAGCGTGACCATAAGCCGGGTTCTGTACTGGACGGTCATCTATCCAGATCCGGCGTTACCGCACGGATTCGAGCGATAGCGGAGAACGCGGCGGGCAACCGCATTGCCTCCATTGCATCTTGCACCGGGTGGGGTTTACATCGCGGACGAGTCGCCAGGCCGCGGGTGTGCTCTTACCTCGCCTTTCCATCCTTGCTCCGTGCATTGCACGGGGCGGTTTCTTTCTGTTGCACTTTCCCTGGAGTCGCCTCCGCCGGCCGTTAGCCGGCACCCTGCCCTACGGTGCCCGGACTTTCCTCATGCCCGAAGGCACGCAACCGTCTGTTCACCTCGCACCGGGGAATGATACAACGCGCGACTTGACTTGTCAAGTCGTGCGGCGACTGCGGTCGCCGCAGGGATTAGTGGATAGTGAATAGTGAATAGTGGTTTTTTGGAGTTTCGGGAGTGGCACAACTTTTTTCGTGAATCTTGCGCAATGGATTTGAATGCGATAGAATATTCATGTATATGTATTTCCTCCGGTCGAAGAAAGGAATTCAGTAATGGCGGATTATGTACTGACCACCGGCACCACCGTTGACCTGACAAAAAGCCTCATGGAATCCAGAAACATTCCGTTCATCAACTATCATTATGAACTGGATGACGTGGACTGCACGGATGATTTCTGGGACACCGAAGACCCGCATGATTTTTATCAGGCGATGGCTGATGGCGCCATGACCCATACCAGCCAGGTCAATATGGCGAGCTATACCGCTTTCTGGGAACCCTTTCTGCAGGAAGGAAAGGATATCATTCATCTGGAACTGTCCTCCGGGATCACGGGCGGAGTGAATTCCGCGCGCCTCGCGGCGGAAACACTGCTGGCCGACTACCCGGAACGTCGTATCGAAGTTGTTGATTCACTGGGTGCTTCCGGCGGAACCGGACTTTTGCTGATGACCATGGCGGATCACCGGGACCGGGGCATGTCTCTGGATGAACTGTTGACCTGGACGAATGAAAATAAGCTGCATCTGCATCACTGGTTCTTTTCCACCGACCTGACCTATTATATCCGCGGCGGACGCATCAGCAAGACAGCCGGATTTATCGGAAAATTGCTGAATATCTGTCCGCTCATGAATATGGACAATGAAGGTCGTCTGATCCCCCGCGAGAAGATCCGCACGAAGAAGAAAGTGATCCGTGAGATCGTGGCGCGGATGGAAGAGCACGCCGAAAACGGCACCTGCTATAACGGAAAGTGTTTCATCACTCACGCGGATTGCCTGGAAGACGCGGAAGAAGTGGCCAAACTGGTTGAACAGACTTTCCCGGATCTGGACGGGGATGTCCAGATCACCAATATCGGACCGACGATCGGCTCGCACACCGGTCCCGGAACGGTAGCAATGTTCTTCTGGGGTGACCTGAGAGTTGAGTGAACTTTTGCCAAGGAGGCATATTGAATGACCGGTCTGCGCAGGATCCTGTCTCTGCTGATTGCCATGGTATCTCTGGCATCGAATGCCATTTTGACAGCAGCACCGCAGAATGACGCGGACGGTCTTCTTTTTTTGGCGAACCGCGAATGGACCCTGAATGAGCTTTACGAGCCGGAAGTCACGGAAGCGCATGTCAAGGGACAGGTGCGTAACATGCGCGCGGACGCGGCGCTGGCACTGGAAGAAATGTTCGCGGCATGCAAGGCGGACATCAAAGTAACCCTGGTCTCTGTCAGCGGATACAGAAGCTACGGAAAACAAAAGAACATCTACGCGCGCAAACTGAGAAGCGTGAATAATTCCGTCGGAAGGGCAGACGCGTACGTCGCGCGGCCCGGGGCGAGCGAACACCAGCTGGGGCTGGCTATGGATATCGGACAAATGAACAGTAAATCCGGACTGACCGGCTCCTTCGGAAATACGAAGGGCGGGAAATGGATCCGGGAGCATTGCTGGGAATATGGCTTTATCCTGCGCTATCAGGAAGGCTGGGAAGATATTACCGGATACAGCGCGGAACCGTGGCATGTCCGGTATGTCGGAAAAGAGTACGCGAAACAGATCCATGAAGCCGGTGTACCTTTCGAAACCTGGCTCGCCGAATACCGTACGGAGCACCTGATCAAACTGGCAGGGGAGGACGCACAATGAATCATCCAAAGACAAATCTGTGGAAACGGCTGCTGCCGGTCCTTTTGTGTATGACGCTGCTGGCTGCTTTTTCCCAGTCATATGCGCAGGATAATGATGACGAAGATATCAGCATGGAAGAACTGGTGGAGGAAGTGATCCTGGAGGAAGACGGGGAAGTCGTCATGGATGCTCTCTGGACTTTCCCGGTTGCTCTGGAGGATCTGGATCCGACCCTGCTTGCCCTTGCCAACAAGCATTACCTGCTGGACAAGAATTTCGTGGCGGGCGAACTGGTTGCCATGAAACAGCGGAAAGCGGATAAGGATGACAACAATACCAACGGTGGTGTCCTGCGCTGCAGCGGTGATATGAAACTGGAAAAACGCTGTTCCCTCGCACTGGTGGAAATGAGTGAAGCCGCCCGGGATGACGGATACAAGCTGTATCTGAAGAGCGCCTACCGGAGCTGGCAGACGCAGAATACCATGTATTATAACCGCCTGAAAAAGAATAAAGGCAAGGATGACGGATGGGTCAGCCAGCCGGGCGCAAGCGATCATCAGACAGGGCTGGGCTGCGATGTCGTGCCGGGTTCATGGAGGGAAAAGTCCATGAACGAGAAGATGGCCAAAGAACCTGAATGCCAGTGGATGGCTGAACATTGCCATGAATTCGGTTTTATTCTCCGCTATCCGGAAGATAAACAGGAAATCACCGAGATCAATTATGAACCATGGCATATGCGGTATGTCGGGATCCCTGCCGCTACCTACATCATGGGAAACAACCTGTGTCTGGAAGAATTCACAGATGAACTCCAACAGGCTATTCAGGACTACCTGGCTGCCGGCGGAGACTATGAAAAGGTGGCACCGTTCATCCAAAATCCTACAGAATGAGCGCTTATCCTTTTAAAAATGACAGAAAACATGCGGTTTAACCTCTTAAAAATGTCAGAACAGGAACCAAATAACTGTTGAAAAATGTCAATGCATATGCTACAATGCCTTATGTATCAAGGGGGCGTGTGTTTGTGCTGAAAAGAGATATTTGGGATCAGCTGACTGCCTGGAAGGAAAGAAAACATCATCCACTCGTTCTGAAAGGGCTTCGACAGACCGGAAAGACGTTTATTGTAAAGCAATTTGGCAATGAAAAGTACGCGAACACGGTTTATCTGGACCTGAGAGCCAATAAGCAGGTGCATAACGCTTTCGCGGGTGATTTCAATGTGGATATGATGGTTATGTCGATTTCCGCGGCAGAACCCGGAGCACGCTTTATTCCGAATAATACATTGATTATTCTGGATGAGATACAGGATTGCCCGAACGCCAGAAGCTCACTTAAATACTGGGATCTGGATGGCAGGTATGATGTTATTGCCACTGGGAGTTTTCTTGGCGTCAAAGGATTCAGAGAACCATACAACAGAGGGATACCGGTTGGATATGAGGAGCAGATGACTTTGTTCCCGCTGTCTTTTCATGAGTTTTTGATCAATTCCGGAATCAATGAAGACGTCCTTGATTACGTGGATATGTCGCTGAAGAATCATCAAACTGTTGAAAAGACGATTCATGAGGCGATGAGGTCCCTGTATTTTCAGTACCTTGTCGTTGGCGGAATGCCCGAAGCTGATAAAGCATTTTTCGAAACACATGATCTGAATGAAGTCCGGATGATTCAACGACGGATCCTTTCTTCGATACGCGATGACTTTGGCCGATACAGGGATTCGAACGGGAAAGACAAAGTAAATGAAGTACTGAAATTACGTGCCGAAGCATGCCTTGATTCGCTGCCGGCTCAACTGTCGAAGGAGTATAAGAAATTCAAATACAGCCTTGTGGATGCCAAAGGACATTCGACAGATAAAGCGGACGGACTTCAGTATCTGGAAGATGTTGGACTGGTCATGCGTGCCTATAATACAAAACAGATCTCATTTCCTCTCGAAGCTGAAAAGATCCATGACGAATTCAAGGTATTCTATGTGGATACCGGTTTGCTGATCTCTCAGCTTGGGAATGAAGTGCTGACGCAGATCCTGTTTGGGAATATCAGCGCATATAAGGGCGCAATAGCGGAGAATATGGTTGCGTCGGCTTTTGCCGTACACGATTGGCCACTTTACTATTTTCACGCTCCCAGCGGATCTCCGGAACTTGATTTTTTGTTTGAAAACCAGGGACAGGTCGTTATTACTGAATGTAAATCGACCAACGGTCGGGCTACAAGTATGAAATTCGTGCTTGCTCATCCTCAAAAATACGGAAATCATAAAGCAGTCAAATTTGCGGATACCAATGTCGGCGAAGGTGACGGATATGCCACGTATCCGCTGTATACGCTCGGATTTCTGAAAAATGAGCAAATACAGAGAACCGTACAGATCATGGATTATTCGAAGATTACCGTACCGAGTAAATGATATTGTTTTACACTTAAGTCAAACAACCCGCCGAGCATTCGCGGCGGGTTTGCCATCAATGAACAAACTGTTCCAGAACCAGCAGAATGATCAGGTGCGCGGGATAGAGGGAATATCCCAGCCAGGCCGGCATCTTCCATTTGTTTTTGAAACGGATCAGGATAAATGGAAGACTCAGCAGACCATAGGTTTCCAACCGCAGGAACGGATTGATGAGCACGCTGACCGGCTGCGGCAGGACCGACAGGTTGATCTTCATTCCGAACAGGGAAGATGTGACTCCGTAGAATGTTCCCCAGTACATAAAGAACGCGACCATGACCGCGGCAATCCCCGGACGGGTATCCCGAACCGCGTACAGCAGGATAATGAACAGGATCCCTTTCCAGCCGTAATCCACACCCAGCCAGGTGGCGCCAACCAGCATGAGCGCCGGGGCCCAGATCTGGCTGAACCATTTCTTTGACCGGATCCCCCACAGGGCGCATAATCCAAGGAACAAGGTCAGGAAGATGTTGGGCCTGGCACAAATGATATTCATCAGTGCACCGGTAAACTGCAGGATATCTGTTTTCTGTGCCCACAGATCGGAGATCTGCTGTCCGACCAGAGACAGATCTGGCGAACTCCATCCATGGACCATCGCTACGGAGTATAACGGCTGGACCAGCAATCCGACCAGCAGGATCCGGAACAGGTATTTCGGTACACTTTTGGTATAGTGGAATCCGACGATCATGCACCAGCAGTAGATCGGAAAGGCGATCCGTCCCAGAATGCGGAATTCGGTGACGCCGGGGAACAACCTGGCTCCGAAATGATCGCAGATCATGAACAGCAGCGCGATCAGCTTCAGGATCCCCGTGGATGTGTTCCCGGCAGGAACGCGTTTTCTGCATTTCAATGCCGCGTCATTGCTCATACTCCCGCCTCCTGTTAAGCTCAAATCAAAATTCACGGCGAGTATAACATAACGGATGGCATAGTTCAAACATAAAAACCGGCTTACTGGTTCCCAAAACCCGCTGTCTGTGTTAGTATAATACTGTATACCGGAATCATGGGAGTGAATATATATGAAAAAGAACTGGAAACCGCTTCTGCTGATCTACTTCATCGCGGTCGCAGTGCGCTTTATTCTGGCGCTGATGCTTACCGAAGCACCGATCGTCAATATTGATGAATATCTGTATTTCAATATCGCCAAATCCATGGCCGCCTCCGGAGAAGTCCTGTTCAACGGACAACAGGCCAATTTCAGCCATCTGCTGTATTCCATCTTCTTGACTCCGGTCTACTGGATCCACGGTAACTTCAATTATTTCCGCCTGCTCCAGCTGTGGAGCATCATGCTGATCAACCTGTCCATCTTCCCGGCTTTCGCGCTTGCGCAGGATATGACCGGAAACCGGAAGGATGCTATGTTCCTTTCCGTACTGACCATTCTCATGGCGGATTTCATTTTCGGTGCTGTCCTGATGGCGGAGTGCCTGATCATCCCGCTGACGCTGACTGCCATGTGGCTTGGATACCGCTGGCTGAAGGATCACAAACTGCAGAACGCCCTTTTGATCGGTCTGTGCCTGGGTCTGCTGTATGAAGCCAAGCCCGGCGCGGTCGCGGCTCCCGCTGTGCTCCTTCTTCTCATGATCGTCGAAGCCATTCGAAAGAAGACCTTTAAGGATCTGCTCCACCCGGCCGCGGGGCTTGCGGTCGGCGGCGGGATCATCCTGCTCTTCCGGCTCATCTTCGGAACCGCTTCCGTATATACGGAACAGGTTTCCATGCCCTTCGGGGATTATCTGAATGTCTTTTTCATCGCCATGGCACGCTATCCCGCCATGTTTGCTCTGGCCGGCGGCTTTGGCGCGGTCGTCCTGCCCCTGATGCGCCTTCCCAGATATTCGGACAACGACCGCACTTTCCTGATTGCCATGCTTGTCGCGCTATTCGCCAGCATGGTCGGTACGGCATGGGTCATCAACCGCTATGAGTTCAAGACCATGATCGTGCATATCCGCTATCTTGCCATTTATCTGCCTGTATTCCTGTACTTCACCGCAGTCCCGCTCACAAAACCTGCTGCCGGTAAGGAAACAGCCAAAGGCAAAAAACAGCCTCTCCCGAAACAGAACATGATCTTCCCGATCATTGCCCTCGCCTATACTGTCATTGTTCTGCTCATCTGGGGCCCCAACTGCATGGAAAAATCCAGAGTTTCCGCACTGGCGATGTCCATCACCAAGGTTATCCAGGGCACGCCTTCCCTGATCATCCTGCTGGCGCTGGCAGCCGTAATGACACTGATCCTGATTCGCCAGAAGAACGCGACCAAACTGAAGAATGCCTGTCTGTATGTCGCTGCCTGCTGGATCGTCATGAACGGTTTCCTCGGATATACCCTCGTGAACGGCGCGCAGACCGGCTGTATGAAAATCGATGAGATCGTGGAAGCGCTGGACGGCAGAGACTATATCTACATCAATACTTCTCCCGACAATATCACCACGGCGGGCAAACTAAATGCCTATACTTCCACCAATTCGGGCCATGTGGACCTGAACCTGCTGTTCAATCATATGTGGGATAACCCCGGTGTCTATACACCATATGTACCGGAAACCGCCCGCGGTACGATCCCGGATCGTCCTACCGCCGATACCAGTATATTCATCCTGGACAACACTGCTTATCCGCTGGTCAGCTTTGCCGAAGGAGTCCGTGTCATCACCGCGCCGGACAATCTGCTCCAGTACGCGGAATTCACTCCCGGACAGCGTGTCTTTGACAGCATGATTGCCAATGTCTGGAACTATGTCCTCGATGCCGGAAAACCCGGTATCATCGGGATCTTCTCTCCGGAACTGAGATCCGCCCCTGTCAAAGTCAGACTGTGCCTTGAATTAAATAAGGAAGCCCAGATGACCATCCTGAGCAATAACGAAACCTATCCCGTCCAGCTCCATCCGGGCCGCGACTGGTATGAGATCGACTTCAATGTCCCCACGGACGCCATGAACTTCACCATACCCGACAGCGATGTTGAAATCATCGGATATGAGTTGGTACCGATTGGATAATGATATTAATACATGTTTTTGCTTTGAGTTTGTTAATGTTTCTGATTTTGTATGATGAAGGGATGACACTTGAAGGGGAGGCTTAATTTGTGTTTCTTTATGTGTTGTTTTTATTATGTATTGCTCTAGAAGCACTAATCTTCTTTACGTTAGGGCGAAAAACCCATTTGAGAGGCTGGAAAAAATGGATTGTGCTTCTTTCGGGTGCTTTATGTGGCATACTTGGCTTGAAGTTGATGGCATTTATTGAAAATGGCTCTTTTAATACCATATCATTCTTTGGCGCACATTTCTTTGGACCCATGGGTATTGTGTTAGCCTGCCTTGCATTACGAATTTCAAGAATTGACATGAATGAAATACTGGACCTTTGTGCACCAGCATTATGTGCATCACTAGTTATACACAAGATTAATTGCTATATGTCCGGATGCTGTCAGGGAATATTAATGAAACTCCCCGGTCGTGAAGAATTAGTGCGATTTCCATCACAACTAGTTGAATGTGCCTTTGCATTAGTATTGATGATATTGTTTATAGTAATAATCAAAAGGCAAAAAAAACAAGGAAGAGTATATTACCTTTACATGGTTTTTTACGGGATGGGAAGATATTTTCTTAATCTATACCGTGATCCCAAACCATGGGTCCTTAATATTCCAGCAGGGAATTTTTGGTCTTTGATTTCTATCGCGTTAGGACTGATGCTTCTTTTTATTCATCACAGAAGACTTAAAAGGACCAATAGTGTGTTGCACGGATGACAACTTGAACGAAACTGATATCAAAGTAGCAAGACCAGACATGATAATTTCCAGTTGACACCCTACTTATTCAGTGATATAATCCATTTCTGTCAGCGGAACGCCGAAAGGCTTCCACCGAGCGCCAAAGCCCTTGCGGAGGACCGGATTCTGTGGCTTGCGCCTGTAGCTCAGCCGGATAGAGCAACGGCCTTCTAAGCCGTGGGCCGGGGGTTCGAATCCCTCCAGGCGCGCCAATATGGTGGGTATAGCGTAGTTGGTTAACGCGCCAGATTGTGGCTCTGGAGACCGTGGCTTCGAGTCCCACTACTCACCCCATCCTTTGTTGGATTAGGTCAAGCTGGCAGATACCTACGTTGGGGTGTAGCCAAGTGGTAAGGCACGGGACTTTGACTCCCGCATTCGTAGGTTCGAGCCCTGCCACCCCAGCATTTATGACCCATTAGCTCAGTCGGCAGAGCACTTGACTTTTAATCAAGGTGTCTGGAGTTCGAATCTCCAATGGGTCACTCTTCTGTCTCTGCCGGGTCTTGCGGGCGTGGCGGAATGGCAGACGCGCCAGACTTAGGATCTGGTGTCTCAGACGTAAGAGTTCGAGTCTCTTCGTCCGCACTTATTCCCGGTGCCGAAAGGCAATATGCGGTAGTAGCTCAGTTGGTAGAGCGCCACCTTGCCAAGGTGGAGGTCGCGAGTCCGAGCCTCGTCTACCGCTCCATTTGCGGGTGTAGCTCAATGGTAGAGCTCCAGCCTTCCAAGCTGGTAACGTGGGTTCGATTCCCATCACCCGCTCCAAAGGTAAGCTGTTTCTGCGGAGACAGCTTATTTTTGTACTCTTTTTCTCTACCTGCCCCATATATGGTATATGACATGTCCTTTATTACAAAAGTGTTAAGATGCCAATCGCCTCAGCAATAGATCGCCTGAAATGTGATGTAACCGGTTACAATGGTTACAAGACGATAAAAAACACCAAGATAATTGATAAATATTCCACAAACTCAAGCATATTCATCATGTGAAAAGCACTTGCATCTCACTTGAAATGCTGATATAATGTAACCGGGTAAAACTACCCGTGCTTTTGAGACCCATTCTTTACACTCATTTGTTAAATCCGTGTAAGAATTAGAACGATACTGCATACAGCAGACGAAAGGGGAACCATTATGGCTGACACGATTCGCATTCAGATGATGGATCACTTCCTGATCTACATTGATGAACAGAAGACCGACCAGCTTGCTTCCAAATCCAAGAAAGGAGCAAGTCTGATTCAGTATCTGATCCTTAACGAGCGGCAGCCCGTACCGAATTACAGACTGATCAACACCCTTTGGGATGAGGACAAGAGCACCAATCCTGAAAACGCTCTGAAGACGCTCGTATCCCGTCTGCGTGTATTGCTGAACCAGATCGATCCCGGTCTCGGCAACTGTATCGTAGCCGACCGCGGTGCCTATCACTGGGAAATGCTGCCCGGCATGACGGTCGATATGTATGAGATCGACAAGATTTTCGATGAGCTGAGTGACAACAATCTGTCCGAATCAGAAAGAAGACGGCTGTATAACCAGCTGCTCGAACTGTACACCGGCGACCTGCTTCAGCATGCGGATAAGAATGAGTGGGCCATGGCCAAGGCGACAACCCTTCACAACAAGTTCATTGCCGCCATGTATGCCTATATCGAGATGCTGAAGGAACATGACCAGCATACCGACATCGTCAGTGTCTGCCGTCGCGCGCTGGATGTGGACTCTTTCGATGACCGTCTCCATATGGAACTGATGTCCGCTCTGATCCGGATCAACCGGACCGGCGAAGCCCTTGTCCAGTACAAGCATGTGGTTCAGCTGAACTATCGCTATCTGGGAGTACAGCCGAGCGAGGACCTGCAGGAATTCTATAAGCAGATCGTTTCCGCCGGCAAGACTCTGGACTTCAACCTTGAATCCATCCGGAACGAGCTTCGTGAAAGTGGAGAACGCCGCGGCGCCTTCGTCTGCGAATACGCTGTCTTCAAGGAAATCTTCAATCTTCAGATGCGTAACCTGGAACGTCTGGGAGCGACCATGTTCTTAGCCATTATCATGATCAGTCCGTATAATGATAAGGAAATTGATTCCATGCGTCAGGACAATATCATGAATGGTTTGCTGGAGATCCTGAGCCAGAACCTGCGGAAAGGCGATACCATTACCCGGTTTGCTCCCACCATCTTCGCCCTGCTCCTGCCCACCGTGAACTATAACACCGGCGGAATGGTCCTGGAACGTATCAAGAGAGTGTTCTACAGAAAGTACCCCAACAGCAATATTGTATTCAACTATCGTGTAGGCCCGCTGAGCAGCCAGTCTCTTGCCAAAGAGGAAAAGCTGATTGCTCCTCCGGTATCTTTCAAACCCGAAGCGTCCGATACAGAAGATTAACGACATCAATAGAAACGATATTAGTATATAAAGTAATTATTTGAATGCTAGGAGATTATAAAATGAAGAAATGGGTCGCGCTCATGCTGACAGTGATGCTGTTCCTCGGAATCTGCGGGAACAGTTATGCGGCTATGAAATATGATACGCTGACAGTCGGAACGACGACACCTTTCACGGGCAATTTCTTCAGCGATGTCTTCGGGCATAACATTGCCGATCTGGATGTACAACAGCTGGTACACGGGTATTCACCAGTGTACTGGAACCCGACAGCGGGTTCCTTCCTGTATAACAGTACGGTCATCAGCGGCACACGCTATATGGATGACCCTGCCGGAAACAGGACTTATTATCTGGCTTTGTGTGATGACTTGTATTTCAGCAACGGTGAACAAATCACCGCATGGGACTATGCGTTCTCCCTACTGCTGCTCTGTTCCAAGGAGATGGCAGAGATCACCGGAAATACTTCCATCAAACCCGAAATCTCCGGATGTGATAACTACCGGACTGGCAAAGTTGATTTCCTGCGCGGAGTTCATGTGTACAGCGATACACAGTTATCCATCACCATTGACGCGGACTATCGGCCCTACTATTACGAAGTGGCTGTGTTGGATGTTGTCCCTTATCCTATTTCTTTGCTTGCTCCCGGCTGTACTGTCAAGGATGACGGTAACGGTGTGTTTCTTGATGGAGAACTTTCCGCGGAAACACTCAATAAAAAACTGACAGATGACAGGAATGGCTATATTTCCCATCCCTCTGTCAGCAGCGGCCCTTACACCATGGTGTCCTACAAGGACGGGATTGTCACACTGAAGGCGAATCCCTACTTTAAAGGGAACTATAATGGAATCAAACCGAAGATCGAGAATATCGTCTACCGCTGCTGCAACAACGAAGATATGCTGCAGGAACTGGTGACCGGCAAAGTGGATTTCCTGACCCGTTGCACACGGAAAGAAATTATCGACCGTGGCATGGAACTGGTACAGCAGGGCGAATTCCTCATGGGAAGCTACCCCAGAAGCGGTTACAGCTTCTTCAGCTTCTGCTGTGAAAGGGATACCGTGGCGGATATCGAAGTCCGTAAAGCCATCGCCATGAGCATCGACAAGGACGCCATCGTGGAAGCCTACGTGGGTGACTACGGACTTCGTGTGGACGGTGACTACGGAATCGGTCAGTGGATGTATCTGAAGACTGCGAACGAGCCTGATGAAGAAACCGAAGAGGATAAAGAGAACGTGGAACCTGTCGGAAGTCCGGCTCAGATCCTGGAGCAAGCCGGCTGGGTCAAAGACATGGACGGGATCCGCTATAAGCTAATTGATGACGAAAAAGTCCGGTTGGAACTGAAAGCTATTTATCCTGAAGGCAATATGATCGGTGAATTGCTGCAGGATAACCTGATTAATCCTCTGCAGAGGATCGGTATCCAGCTGACAGTGGAAGCAGTTCCTATGGCAGAACTGCTGGACTACTATTACCGCTTTGCTGAACGTGACTGTGACATGATCTATCTGGCCACCAATTTCAGTATGGTCTATGATCCAACCAGCAATTTCGATCCCAATGAGAACGACCCCGTATCCAACACGACCGGTCTGAAAGATCAGGAACTGTATGATCTTGCTCTTGCCATGAGACAGACGCAGCCCGGGCAGGTGGATACCTATACCGAACGCTGGAAAGCTTATCAGGATCGCTGGATGAAAATGATCCCTCTGATTCCTGTCTACAGTAACATATATTATGATTTTTATGTTCCTACGCTCCAGGGTTATAACGGAGATAACGAATACGGCTGGGCGGATGCTATCCTGGGAGCATATCTGGGAGACAGAAGCGAGTAAACCGGTATTCTTGCCGGATATATGTTTATCAATACTCAATACACGAACAAAATATGAAATAAGTTTCAAACGAAACATATATAAAAATCAAAGATGTAACTAATGATGTGACCGTAATATGATATAATACGGTTGTAATCAGGTTTAATGACATTGAAAGGAGGATGGACCGATGAAGAAAGAACTTAAGAGAATCACAGCATTTTCAATGGCTTTGATCATGCTGACCGGTCTGTTTTCCGTGACGATGGCAGAAGATATTCCGGGTAATGAGATTATAGTCATTGGAGAAGCTGAAATCACAGATTGTGTAACCATCAATGTAACTGACGATGTAACAGCAACCGAAAGCACTCCGGCTGTGGAAGAGGAAAGCATCCCCACAGTGGAAGCTGAACCTGAAGAAGTAACAGCTCCGGTTATCACCATGGAAACGAATGAGGAAACTGTCGACGAATTGCCATCTGAACCTGCGGCAGAATCTGTAGCGGAAACTACCGAAATTCCCGCAGTGGAAGCTGAAGCGGAATCTGCCGAAACACCCGTAGCAGAACCTGTAGTGGAAACCATCGAGATTCCCGCAACAGAACCTGTAGCGGAAACCGCTGAAACACCTGTCGCAGAACCTGTAGTGGATACAACCGAAACTCCTGTAGCAGAACCTGTAGTGGAAACCGCCGAGATTCCTGCAACAGAAACTGTTGAAGAGCCTGAACAGGAAACTAAAGAAGAAATGACTGCAGAACCTGTTGCAGAAGCAACCGTGGAACCTGTCACCGAACCCGAAACTCTTCCTGCAGCAGAACCTGTGGTAACGGAAGAGGCTGAAGATGAAGAAGATGAATTCTTCGCTGACGACGAACTGATTGAGATCGATGATGATGTGTTCATCGAAGTGGAAGAAACTACGGAAGTTACAGATGATTACTTCGAAGAAGAATTCGACGATGATGGTCTGCTGGAGATCGATGATGATGAATTCGTCGAAGGCGAGATCGAAGCGCCTGTGGTCTTCACCGGATATGCCTACATCACCATTGACAATCAGGGAATGCTTTACTACGGTGACGAAGTGACCCTGAGAGCCAATGTAGAGAATGCCAACATGGATTACACCATCATCTGGGAAGTAACCGACGATGACGGCGAACACTGGGAACGGATCGACAGCGGCGAATCTACTAGCTTCATCCTGACAGAATGGAATATAAACCGTGAGTATCGTGTTGTATTGAATGTCAATTGAAAAAACAGCAAGAAATGCTAATAGACAGGGCAGAACAAAAGATCAGCTATCTATACCATGACAGGAAATGAGGTGTCATTACAGATGAAAGTAATGAAGAGATTGGGAATCATCCTTGTGGCAGTATTCCTCACTATAGGTTTGGTCAGTGCGGCAGTCGCTGAACGAGTTTACCTGACGGAAGGCTATACTATACCATTAGGAAGAATCGGAGGAGAAAGACCGCAACCAACCGATACAGTACCTGATGATATCCCGATACCGGCGGATGACCAGACAGATCAAACCGATACGACAACCACTGACGAGAGTATCGTACCGGTCGAACCAATGGCAACAGAAAATGAAAAGGCCCTCGACGAAAATGTCGAAGGGCTCGTTGTCGTTGAAGTGGAAGAAAAAGAAACGGACATAATCATCATGGAACAGACCAAAGTACGGACAAATGAAGCGCGGGATGATGCACAATCGAAAAGTGATATGATTGTTGTTCGGGACATTCCTGATGGAATGGGTAACATAATCATGGAAGTATCTTCGGATAAATCTATGAAGATTATCGGTATTGAGGACCACTGGTACAAGGTCGAAGTGGATGGAACCACCGGTTATGTCTTTGGTGATGATTGTGGCGGAAATGATGAATACACTATCGATTTTTCCGGTATAAGTATTAACTTTTTCTCTAACAGAAGATCCGGTATGCAGAATGGTGAAACGTTGATTCTGACCTGCAAGGTTGTCGGCTACACCATGGAATATCCACTCTCTTATGAATGGTTTGTGGACCGTCACGACGGTCTTGGTATGCAACGAGTGGAAGGAAACGCAGCAACTTATGAAATACCTGTTTCCAAGGAAACACTGTCGTATGACTGGCATGTGGATGTATATGCCGAAATACCTGACTAATTCCTGTGAAGATCAAATATGAACGGGTAACTTAATTTAGTCTCCGTCAGATGTTTGGAGGATGGTAATATGTACAGCAAAAAGACAAGAATACTAGCGTTGATCCTGGCATTTCTCCTTGTTTTTGAGATGATGCCTTCGACTGCAATGGCTAGAAGTTTATTGTTGGGCGGTACAGGAGGAAGTGGCGCAACTGTTTTTGACGTCGCTTTCTATGATGATGCCCAGCAAATTGCTGTACAGCCCAACATTCAACAGGGGACAACAGTGCCAGCGATACCTGCTGCTCCTTATAAGCAGGGCTATTTATTCGAAGGTTGGCATATCGGTTCTGCTGATGGTGATTTGTTTACCAAAGACACTACAGTAACAGCTAACCTGGAAGTGTATGCGAAATACAACGAGATCAAGAAATATACAGTAACTGTAAACTATGTTGATTCTGCGAATACTGGATTGGAATCAAATGTTTATACGTACTCAACTAATGATCAGAATAACACAATATATACCCCTGATGTGATCACTTCAACAAATGGTAACTGGTATCCTGATACCGCAACTATTGATATTGAGCCTGCTACTCTGACGGAGAATACTACAATTATTGTTCATTGTTCTCAGGAAAGTGTAGAATATAAAATTCATCATATTGCCCGTGCTGAAGGACAGGATGATGTAGAACTTGCCAAACAGACCAGAACCGGCGTCGTTGGTGCAAAAGTAAACGGAATTGCCGACAGTTTTGGAGGATATATTTTCAAAGAAGTTGGCGATGACATTGTTCTGACAGCGGAAGGTTCCAATGATGTCTATGTTTACTATGTTAAAAATACAGATATTTCCTATACTGTGAATTACAAAACGAAGCGTGACGGGAAGGATATTACCTTACGGAGTCCGACAACTGTCAAGGTCAATGACTTCGTCAGTGGAATGAAGGCAATTGTTACTCCTGCCGCAATCAGCGGATACCGTGCGGATAAATCGTCTGTGGAACTGAAACTGTACAGTGACAATACAAGGAATGAAGTTACTTTCTGGTATACTCCGGCACAGGAAACAACTTATAAGGTCAGATACATCAAAGACGGTAAAACCACCGATGTTGAAACCTATACCGCACCTTCCGGGACCGAACGTGTTTCTGTCGCCGCTCCAACCAGTTTTGACGGCTATTATCCGGATGCTGCCACAAAGACACTGGTACTTTCGGCTAACGCGGATGAGAACATTGTCACCTTTAGCTATCTGCCTTATCAGAAGATTACGGCAACAGCGCACTATATTGATCTGAGAACCGGAAATCCCATCAAGGAAGAAAAGACAGAATCAGTTGAAGTCGGTCATAGCTATACTTTTGAAAAACCGGATACAATCACCTACAGCGGAGCTAAGTACCGTTTTGATTCCATTACAGGAAACAAAGGTGACAATGCCTTTGTGGCAGAGGAATCTATGGCCGGTGGAACTGTTGAAATTAATTTTTACTATGTGGAATTGACAGATGTAACCGGACAGGTCACCTGGCTGAAACGGGATGGAACAACATGTCCCGAGTCAACACATATCTATCTGAAGAACGGTACATCCACCGTCGATACAGCTACAGCTACAGCTTCTGACGGATGGGTATATATCTTTGCGGATCAGGACAAATATGACAAATCGGGAAACGAAATCGCCTACATAGTCGGGGCACAGGTAGCAA
This sequence comes from Clostridia bacterium, assembly GCA_045600165.1. Classification (GTDB taxonomy): domain Bacteria; phylum Bacillota; class Clostridia; order Christensenellales; family Aristaeellaceae; genus Aristaeella. The sequence goes on along the minus strand of JAZRXJ010000136.1, from coordinate 5,684 downwards.
ACGGCTATGCTATTGTTATTGACGGAACAGATGTTACTTACAGCGAATCCAGAACAATCGCTGGCACGATTACCTGGAGTGATGATAATAACCATGATGGTATCCGCCCTGCATCGGTAACCGTGAAACTGATGAATGGTAGTAAGGAATGCGCGACTACCACTGCCAAGGCAACCGGAGACTGGAACTTTGTATTTGAAAATGTCCCCACTTTTGAAGGAACAACTGAAATCAGTTACAGTGTTGTTGAAGATGATATTGATCGTGATGCGTACATGGTAACTGAAGGAAGAATGGAAGTCTTTACCATTGCAAATGCCCACACATCTGAAAAAATAACCATAACCGGTTCGGCAACCTGGAACGATCAGGGAACACATCCTGATTCCATTACCGTGTATTTAATGAAAGACGGTGTGGTAGTTGACACACAGACTGCCAATACAGCAAACAACTGGGAATATACCTTTGTCGAGCAGTATAAATACGATGCTGCGGGAAATGAAATCGCGTATACAATTGAAGAAAAAGCAATCGATCATTATGTATCGGAAGTCAATGGATATAATGTGATCAACAGTGCTTCGGGTGTCAAGACGGCCAGCATTATCTGGAATGACGCGAATAATTTGGATAATATTCGTCCTTCTGTAGTTTATGTTAAACTGATGAACGGAACAAAGACTGCCGCAACCGAACCTGCCAGTGAGAGCAACGAATGGATTGCTTCCTTTACAGATATTCCGCTGTATGAGGACGGTCAGTTGATTACATATACTGTTGCCGTTGTGGCTGATACTATTCCTCTCTATACAACGACATATAATCAGAACAAACTGGAAATCACCAATACCTATACGCCTGAAACTACTTCTGTGACTGTTCAGGGTGTATGGCTTGACGGAAACAGTGAAACCAGACCGGACAGCGCGACGATTTATCTGATGGGGGACGGAACTCCGGTAGCTGAAGGCGAAATAACCGATTCTGACTGGACTTACACGTTTACAGGTCTTCAAAAGAATAATATCGGTTCGAGCGGAGAGAAGACCCCTATTGTTTATACAATCAATCAGGAAAACGATATCCACTATATCACTACAATTAGTGATCCGACCGGTACAGATTCCATAACATTTACAACAACGAATGTTCTGATGACATCTGTCAATGTCAGTGTCGACTGGCTGGATAAGGATAATCAGGATGGTTTGAGACCCGATAGCTTAATACTGACGTTGAATGGTACAGACGGTTCCAGCAGGACAATGATGGCAAATGAATCGAATCTGTGGAAGGTAACATTCACTGATCTGCCTACTTATGTAAATGGCAGTTCAGTGCAATATTCCATTTCTTCAGCACAACAGACTGGTTATACCACACCTGTAACTAATGGTACAGAGAATGCAGGCTATATTGTTACTTATGAGCATCAACCGGCAAAGATTACCGTTAGTGGTACTGTAACTTGGGATGATAAAGATAATAAGGACAATAAACGTCCGGATAAAGTCACTATATTCCTGCAAGCTGGGGAAGAAACAGTAGCGAGCCAGCAAATTAGTAAGTCAGAAACTACATTCAGCTTTGGTACAGTCGATCAATGCAAGAATGGCAAAACACTAACTTATACCGTAAAAGAACAAACAATTGCATACTATGAAACCACCTCACAAAAATCCAAAGATTCAGATGGTAAGTTGGAGTATACCTTCGTCAATAAGTATCGTCCGAAGACAAATATTGATGTTGAAGTTTACTGGAACGACGGAAATAACGCAGATGGTTATAGACCGGATACAGTACAATTAATTTTGAAAGATAGAAATACAGGTAAAGAGATTGCCAGCAAAGACTTGGCTATTAACGCTGAAAACTGCCAAACAGTTTCTTTCATAAATATCGATGAATCAGATCCTATAACAGGAGATGAATATTCATTTGAAATTGTGGAAACATTTGCAACATCAGACTATTTTGATTCTGTTGCATATGGAACAAATGCAGGAGCATTTACTGTAACCAATACATATACCCGGTTTGACAAGGTTAGTATTCCATTTATTATTCAATGGGATGGAGATACGTACCAAGTAAGGGAGCAAACTGGAACAAATAAGTATGGCTACGCTACATATGGGTACGTGGACCATAAAGAAGAAGCAACAACAGAGGATAAAGAAAAAGTAATTGTCCAATTATATAAAAATGGTCAGGCTGTAGAGGGTGAGGAAGGACAAAAAGAACTTAATTGTAATGTAGTATCGGATGGTATTTTTGCTAATCTGCCGTTAAATGAAAATGGTAATGAAATAGTATATTCAATTGGTATTTCATTTGTAGGCATTAGCAGATTCGATGTGACATATGACGAGAAAATTATTGATAATGTTAATACAACGATAATCACAAATACAAAACATCATGATAACAAAATGTATTATATCAATATACAGATTGTTTGGGATGATAATAATGATCCGAACAGACCCTCGGAATTGCCTGATAATATTGAGGGTAGAATAACAGCTACCAGTGGTTATTACCAAGGAAGATACGTTGATGGAAGCGTAAAGAAGAAAGATATTAATGAAAGTACAAACTGGCATGGTTTTATGGTAATTGATGGATCAAATTGCAATACGACAATTAATCCTGATGTTGCGGGATTTAGTTGGCAAAATAAAAAAGAATTACAAATAGATGGTTACACAGCGACCTTTAGTGATGCGCAGGAATATGATCGTGGCTTAACAATAACCTATCGGAAGAATGCAACATCAAATATTAGCTATCAGTATATTGATCCAAATACTGGAGAAACGAAAGAATTTAAGCAAATCAAAAACATTTCGAATGGAACAAAACAATCAATAATAACTGATTATCCTGATATTGAAGGATATGAATTTGCTGGTTGGCAGACAAATGATACAGTAGTTGATACCGCCGGGGAATTTTCGATGCCGAACCATGAAGTGGTATTTTCTGGCGTTCTGGTAGCTACTAAATATGATTTTAATATCGAGTATGTGCTAAAGGATCATCATGATATGCACCTTGCACCAAACTATGATTTGAATGATACGGCATATGGAACCTCTTATAATGTCACATCTCCAAAGATACCAGGATATGTTCTGGTGAGCGAATCACAGGATGTTATCAGCGGTAATGTGAACGATAATATTACTATCACCGTTGAGTATACACCGAAGAAATATCATCTTCACATTGCCTATAAGCTTGAAGGTGCAAGTGAAGCATTTACAGCAAAAGATTATGACTTGGACTATGGGACGACGTACAGTTACAAAACAATAGAAACAGCCGGTCAGAAAAACGGATATACTCCTAATATTGAAATTATATCCGGTACTATGCCTGATGTTGACGTAAACAAAACAGTTACATATATTAAGAATAAGTATCTGTTGACAGTCAATTATGAGTATGAAGACCATACAAAGGCATATGCGACTTATCAGGAATATGTACCGTATGGTGATCCCTATTCCATCACCTCACCATCCATAACCGGTTATACGGCTAATCTGCCCACTGGCGATAGTGGCGAAATGGATGATGTGAACGGAAAGACGATTACGGTAACATATAAGCCAGCTACCTATCAGGTGAAGCTTCGGTGTGTGTATGCAGACGGAACCAAAGCACATGATGATGTGACTGTAGATAAGAAATATGGTCAGACATATAATGTGGCGGCTCCGACAATAACGGGATGTACACCGGATATCACTTCTGTGAATGGTACCATGCCTGCCCATAATGTTGAACAGACTGTCACCTACAGTCGTGGTAAAAACGAGTTGAAAGTTCACTATGTATTTGCTGATGCAACCATGGTGAAACCTGACTATATTGAACAGGTTGAATATACTGGCAACTATAGTGTGGAATCTCCTGCTGTCATGGGATATACACCTGATAAGGCAACTGTACAGGGCAAGATGGGAGCAGACGGCGCGGAAGCAACTGTTACATATACACCGAACGACTATACAGTCACTATACATCATCAATATGCTGATGGCAGTGAAGCAGCGGATGATGAAACAGTAACAGGACCGTACGACACAACATATACAGTAAATGCGAAGACGGATATTACCGGCTATACAGCTACACAGGCGAGTATTACGGGTCTTTACAACACAGGGGATGAACAGTCGGTTACTTTCATTTATGAGGCGAACGATTATGTCCTGACGATTGATTATGTCTTGGAAGATGGTACATTTGCCGGAGAATCTCATGTCGAAACAGTAAAATATAACAATACGTATGATGTGTCAGTAATTGACGTTGAGGGATATCAGGCAGCTACTGTTACTCCTAAGTCTGGTATCATGCCGGCCAGTGACAAAAATGTTACAGTGACAATGGTCGAAAGAAAGTATACTCTGACGGTCAATTATCTGTTTGAAGATGGTACGGAAGCTCATGAACCCTATGTTCAGAATAACATTCAGTATCATGCTCATTACAGTGTAAATAATCCTACAGTAACCGGATATGAACCTGACAAGTCTGTCGACGGCAAAATGCCTGCCGAAGATCTGACTATCAACGTGATTTATTCCAAGAAAGCATATACTGTTATCTATAAGGTAGATGGTGTTCAGCAGGGAGACATTGAAACTTATCCGTGGGGTGTCAGTGTCGATGTGCGGGCTGCATATCAAATAGAACATTATGATGTCACTCCGTGGTTCAGCTCTGATGCAACAATTTCGAATGGCAAATTCATAATGCCTCAGAAGAATGTGGTGATCAATGCTACATCTGTACCTGCTGACTACGAGTATACTGTACATTACTACTGGAATACCACTACTGAGACAGTAAAAGAAGACAAGATTTATAGCGGTATGTGGAATAGTAATGTAACAGAATATCCTGAAACGATTGCAGGATATACTCCTGCTACAACTGAGCTTGAGACCATCACGATCAGTGATGATAGTAGTGAAAATGTAATCGACTTCTATTACTATCAGAACGTTTCTGTTGTAGCTGACAGTGAGACGAAAACATACAACGGGACAAAACAATCCATTTCTACCTATAAAGTATATTCACTGAGTGATGAAGTGATCCCGAATGTCGCATTTGACGATGTCACTGTACTTGGCGAAGGTATTGAAGTAAGTACTATTCCCTATAATGTTGCTTTCTATAATGAAAGTGCATTAGTCGGAAAGATTGACAATTCCAGCAAGTATTATATCAGTACTTATGACAACGGTCAGCTGTATATCATTCCCGCAGTTATCAAGATTACTGTAGATGGTGCAACGAATGTAGCAGTCTATAACGGCAGTGAACAGACAGTACGTGGATATGTTGCCAGAGTTACTGAAGATGTGAATGGTTTCTATAAGGCCGAAGATATTACATATGCGGACAGTACATATGCATATGGTATCAATGCTAGTGAAAATCCTTACACAACGGAACTAATTAATGCAGACTTTGGCTATAAGAACAAGAATATTGACGCACAATTTACAATCGGGGCTCCTATCAAGCTGACAATCGAAAAGAAGGCAGCGACCTTCACGGGCGAAACGAGCACCCTGACCTACACAGGAACAGTGCAGACGATTACGGGCATCGAAGACAGCGGCCTGGTAAGCGGACATACCTACGAACTGACT
>JAZRXJ010000135.1:0-1278 GCA_045600165.1 Clostridia bacterium | reverse complement strand
ACCCATCCTTCTTACAGAACGGTTTGGGTAACGAGCTGTGATTATGAACGGTACTGCACAAGCTGCGGCGCTTTCCTTGAAAGCGGCACTCAGCACGGGCCGTACACCTATGGCGATTGGTATTACTACAACGGCACCTATCACCGTCGTTCCTATACCTGTTCCTACGGTGACAGCGGAACGTACTATGAAAACGAGCGCCATTCCACGACAACCACCTATCAGAAGTACAGCAGCACACAGCACAAGGTCGTAAGCCATTGTTCGGTTTGTGATTCCGATGTCGGCTCTGCCAGTTACGCGAGCCACAGTTTCCGTTACGGAAGCTGGGAAAGCTACAACGGAAGTCAGCACCGGAGACTGAAAACCTGCTCCGATTGCGGATACAGCGAGTATGAATACGCAAATCATTCTCTTTCCTACGGCTCCTGGACTTCCGCGAACGCGACCCAGCACAAGAGAACCGTGACCTGTTCCTGCGGATACTCCACGACGGAATACGCGGATCACAACCTGATCGTCACCCGTCAGAGCATTTCCGACGCCCAGCATAAGGTCACGTCCAAGTGTTCCACCTGCGGATATACCGCCACGGTGAATGAAGCGCATACCTTCACCTATGGCAAATGGGAAAGCTACAACGGCACTCAGCATCGCAGACTTCGCACCTGTTCTGCCTGCGGATACAGTGACTATGAGTACGCAAATCACTCTTTGTCCTACGGCTCCTGGACTTCCGCAAATGCGACCCAGCACAAGAGAACCGTGACCTGTTCCTGCGGATACTCCACGACGGAATACGCAGATCACAACCTGACTGTCACCCGTCAGAGCATTTCCGATACCCAGCACAAGGTCACGTCCAAGTGTTCCACCTGCGGATATACCACCACGGCGAATGAAGCACATACCTTCACCTGCGGCGAATGGCAGTCCTATTCCGATAACCAGCACCGCAGAGCAAAATCCTGCGCCTGCGGCTATTCCGGCTATGACTACGGCGATCATACCGACGCAAACGGCGACGGCACCTGTGATGACTGCGGGTATCTCATGAGCCGCTTTTCCGTAACGGTTCCTGCCGGCATGGTGCTGACGGTCTCCGAAACCGGCGAGGTTTATGCTGCCGAAAACGCACAGATCGTCAACAACTCCACCGCTGCCGTTGCCGTGACCGAAATCAATCTCAGCGTCAATAACGGCTGGAAGATCGTGCCGTATGCCACCAACATGGCGTCAGCAAAGGTCAACAGCAAGCTGATCGGGTTCCGCATCAAC
>JAZRXJ010000134.1:0-16892 GCA_045600165.1 Clostridia bacterium | reverse complement strand
ATGAGGACTATGAGTACTTTAAGGATGTGCTGCAACGAGTTGGACAGACAACCGAAATGCAGATCTATGCATATTGTCTGATGGGAAATCACGTTCATTTATTGATCCGGGAGGGCACAGAACCTCTCGAAATCAGTTTTTGCCGTATAGGTGCGGCCTTTGTCTATTATTACAATCTGAAATATGATCGCGTTGGTCACTTGTTTCAGGATCGATTCAAAAGCGAACCGGTTGAAAGTGACGCGTACTGTTTGACTGCCTTGCGGTACATTTTGCAGAATTCGGTAAAGGTGGGATTGTGTGAACACCCGGAAGACTATGTTTACAGCAGCGCGAGAGAATACCTGTCTGGATGCGCCGGCATTACGGAAACGGGTTTTCCGGAGTCGTTTATCGGCAAACCGGATCTGCAGGCTTTTTTGCGGGAAGCCAATGAGGATACCTGTCTGGAAATGCCGGAAGATACCAATAGACATGTAACAGACACAGAAGCCTGTCGGCTGATCCGGGCAGAATTTGGAACGATGCAGCCCTCTCCCGGAAATGCAAAGGATCGAGCTGCTTTCAAACTGTCTGTACAGCGTTTGATGCGGGCTGGGATTTCGATTCGTCAGTTAGGCCGTTTGACTGGAATATCAAAAAAGATTATCGAAAACAGTAAGTAGGAAGGAGACAGAGAACCGTCCCTGTCTCCTCCATGTCTCCTCCAGGAGTTTGTTGCTGAAACAATCGGCGTCAGCAGGCAGGCTGTTTCAAAATGGGAAAGCGGAACTTCTGATCCTAACACAACCAACCTGATGGCACTTGCCAAACTATACGGTGTGGCGGCGGAAGATTATTTAAAAGAAACGAAGTAAGTTCCTAAGATGGTACAGATTTGATAACTGTCAAACGGGTTGTTTATACCCGTACGACAGTTTTCTTTAAATGTTGTGGTATGTACTAAGAAAATCGGTGGATCGTTATTGAGCTGATTGTTGGGAAGATTTTTCTTTTCTGTGCCGTATATTATATGGAGTACAATGAAAAACACTTCCAGCACGGAAAAGAGGCGTAGACATGGTATGATCAAAAAATGCGTTCTGTTTTCACTGATCTTCCTGCTTCTTGCAGGAATCGCTTCGGCACAGGCTGATTCACTCACAGAGGGAATCGTGTATATTACCGGGCAGAACATTGATGCCCGAGTAAAGTTGCGTGAAACGCCCGGGGGAAAAATCATCGGACAGTATTATACCGGTGCACACTATACCGCGGATGACGAAAAGGACGGATGGATGCATGTGTCGATTGGCGGACGTACCGGCTGGATGATGAGCTCCTATTTGCAGGATAGTATTCCTGACGCAGTCAATGCGCCGCTTGGAAACATAGCGTTTCCGGAACCGGACGGATGCATTTCCCTGATTGATCCGGATGGCTGTGCACACCGGATTCCTCAGAATACCTGTCTGTATGTACTTGGAACGATTGATGATACCTATGCTCATGTGGAGGCGCATCTTCAGGACAATGAAGTACTGTATGGCGACTGCATCATGGAGAAAATCTCCTGGTCAGATAATCTCGGTCATGCCAGCGTATGTTCTGACCGGGCAGACCTGGCAATCAACGTACGGGAGAAACCGGACATCAATTCAAAAGCTTTATGGAAGCTCTATCCCGGCACAGAAGTCCGTTTGATTTTTGACTATCACAATTCCGGAGACGGATGGCACAGAATACGAAACGGGAGCGTGAGCGGATATATACGGGATGACTATCTCGATTTTTCTTCCGGAGGAGATCCGCTGCTCATCCCACAATGGGGCATGCTCAAACAAGCCAGTGCAATCGTGAGCGGCAGCGAAACCGGTACCGTGAATCAGGCAGATCCGCTGTTTATTCTGGGAACAGCAGGGAACAAAAATACACCCTTGTATTACTGCGAAGGTGCTACATGGGTGGATGAGCATACATACAAGACAATCCATTTTTACATTCAGCAGGCATTTGTGGAGGAAAGTGGGAAAGGCAGTATTTCGACCCAAGCTCGTACAAACAATGCGGGTGGTACCCGGATATATCGTTTTGACAAAGAAGGGCAGATCATCCCGGATGAAGATCTCCCCCTTGCCCCGGAAGGAACTGAGATCCGGATATTGACAGGTCTTGATCAGGATGGCAATCCAACAGGTTGGGGACAGTATCTGACAGAGGATACGGTCTGGGTCCAATGTGAAGTGGCTGTTGAGGGTCAGAATTATTACGGCTGGCTCATACCTGTGGAGAATCTCTCATTCGATCCGAGACTCAAGTTGCCTTCAATGTGGACAGAAGGATGATCTGAAGATACACAAGAACAAAAAAATCCGGAGGCTTTGGAAATCAAGGCTTCCGGATATTTTTTCACAAGACAGGAAAACCGTCTGTTTTTATATTCAACACGGCTCCGGTTTGGAACGGAACAGCTTGCTTCTGCGATAGCAGATCACAAGCAAAACGGAACACAGCAGCCATCCGCATGGGTAGGCAAGAGCAACAAAGAAACGGCTTCCACTGAGGATCGAGGTCACATACAGATAGAGCTGACGGAAAAGGACAAAACTGAACAGCATGCGGTAATCCCTGTGTTTTGTGATGTCATCTCAATTTTACAGGTAAATCCACGATGCTGTAAACTGGTAGGGGCACTACATATTATCCCTTTGTGTTCGAACGGGGGGAATACTATCAGGCGGTCCATAAAATGCCGTATTATTCCGGCGACTGGGATCCTTCGGACTGGGTTGAATACGGGCATACCATGGAGGAATACCGCGGAGGACAGATCGAAGCCGGGTTTGTGCTCAACGGATATAAGGAATGTCAGAGAGACGATATTACGGAGCTGTTTTTCATGACAAGAGCGGTGAAGATATAAACCGGGCAGGTAACAACATCAGTAAGTGAGTTCCGGCTCGTAGAACTCGAAGATCACTCCGTCGTTTTCCAGCGGATCCGGAGCCTCATGGGGCGTCCATGCGAAAAGCATGACGCCATTTTTACGCATGCGAAGGACTTTTTTCGGACGCTTTCCGATCTGATAGGCGATGAAGTCCGGTTTATTCAGGAAGGTGAAGAAACAACGGCTGAGGAGGAACGCGACAAGTGAATTGCCGGTTCCTTTTTTCATTTCCGCATAAGGCGCGCTGAGCTGCCCGCGGATCACATCCGGCGCGTTTTTATGGAACCAGTTCACAATGAAAGAATTAAAAGATTCAATACAGAAGGTTCCTTTATAGTCCTTCAGCAGGTCCAATGTTTTGCGGCAGAGTTCCGCATTGCGGGGTCCGTTTTTCAGTTCCACGATCAGGGGTCCGCCGCCTTCGGTAATCTTCAGAACATCCGAAAAGAGCGGAATGGTCTGGTCTGTTCCGCAGAGAGACATCCGGCGCAGTTCATCCCAGGTGAACGCGTCCACGCGACCTGCTTTTTCCGTTACACGATCCAGTGTATCATCGTGGAAAACGACCACGCGGCCATCTGCCGACAGCTGAACATCCAATTCAAAACCGTATCCGCGTTCACGGGCACGCTGAAAAGCCGCCGGTGAGTTTTCAGGTACGGTCCGGTCCGGGGTATGCAGGCCGCGATGCGCATAGTTTCTGCGAAGAAAAGTGGTTTTCTGTTCTTCTGTCAGTCGTGCCATAGCGTATTCTCCTTGCGTTTTCATATGTTGTCGTGTAAACTGATTATAAAGGATTCAGTTCAATAGATAAAGTGTTTTTTGAAAGGGGATTACGCCTGTATGAAACTGGATAACAAGCGGACTTTTCTGGTGGAACCCGCGTTTCTGTCCATTTGCTCCTTCTGAAAGATGTACGACGCAATCGTTCCACTGATCCTGACCAATACGATTCAGATGAATGAAACGCTTTCCGGCGTGATCATGGGCGCGGACAATGCGCTGGCTTCCATCGCACTTTGATTCTTCGGCTACAACGGAGTAACGACCTGGTTCACCACTTATGTCAGCAATATCATGGGCTCGGATATCGGACGGTTCACCGGTTCTATTACACAGCGTCCATGGCTGTTCAGGCGTGACGCCGGTACTGTGCGGGACTCTGATGCGGAATATTGACTATCGCATCCTGTTCCCCTACGGGGCTATCTTTGTCGCACTGAGCATTGTCACCATGCTCTTCGTGAAGCACGGTGACCAGAAAGTAGCCGGCAAGCGCGGTCTGGATGCCTATGAGGATATGGATAATTAACGGGATATTCAAAGTATCCTGAAGGGAAGGATCCTATGATTACTTTTCTGGCGGGACTCGTGGTCCTGATCATCGGAGGATTCCTGTACGGGAAATTCTGTGAGAAAGTCTTCGGCCCCGATGACAGACAGACACCAGCGGCAGCACAGGCTGACGGTGTGGATTATGTAGCGTTGCCCAAATGGAAGAATGGACTGATCCAACTGCTGAACATCGCCGGGACCGGACCTATACTCGGGCCGATTCAGGGGATCCTGTTCGGACCGATTGCCTTTGTTACGATTCCAATCGGCTGTATTATCGGCGGCGCCATGCATGACTATATGATCGGGATGATCTCCGCGAGGAACGAAGGCAATCAGATGCCCGGACTGGTGAAGAAATATCTCGGGAAAGGAATCAGTAAGGTATACGCCGTATTTGTCCTGCTGGTACTGATCCTTGTCAGCGCGGTATTTGTCTATACGCCCGGAGATCTGTTGGCAAACAGGATCGCCGGAGGAAGTGATCCGACCAATGTATGGTTGTGGGTGATCTACGGTGTGATCTTTCTGTACTATCTGATCGCGACGGTCTTTCCAATCGACAAGATCATCGGCAAGGTCTATCCCATCTTCGGCGGGATCCTGCTGCTGTCCGCTGTCGGCGTACTGGCGGGAATTCTGATCAAGGGATACCCGCTCACGGAAATCTGGAACGCAGGCGGACTGCTCAACGCGCATCCGCTGGGGCAGAAGTTCTTTCCGGTCTTCTTTGTGACGGTATCCTGCGGGATCGTATCCGGTTTCCATACCACACAGACCACACTGGTCTCCAGGACACTGAAAAAGGAAAAAGATGGGCGAGCTGTCTTCTACAACATGATGATTGCCGAAGGCATCATTGCAATGATCTGGGCCGCGGCTGCCATGGGTGTGTATAACATGGCAATGGCGAACGCAACTACGCAGGCAGTGCCGGTGCTGAACATCATCTGTGGGGATTTCCTGGGGCCGGTAGGCGGGACCGTGGCTATGCTTGGGGTAGTCGTTCTGGCCATTACTTCCGGCGATACCGCACTTCGCTCCGCAAGGCTTGCGGCCGCGGAGACTCTGAAGATCCCGCAGAAGAAAGCCTGGCAGCGGATCACACTTTCCAGCGTGCTCTCAGTTATTGTGGCGGGACTGCTCCTGTTTGCCAAACTGAACGCGGAAGGATTCAATCTGCTGTGGCGCTATTTCGGATGGAGCAATCAAGTAGCAGCGGTCTTTGCCTTTACGGTCATCACACTGTATCTGAAGCGGAATCAGCGGAGCTATATTATTTCATTGATTCCCGGCGCGATTTATATGGCGGTCGTGATCAGCTACATCATGACCGCGGAGATCGGTTTCCGGATGAGTGAAACCGCTGGATACGCAATCGGCGGAGCAGTGATGCTTGCGTATGTACTCATGATGATCTTCAGGAAACCATCCAATAAAATAATGAATTGAATGATGAATAATCATTTGATGCAACCTGAAACAACCTAATAAATTCTGATACAGCTCACAACGAAACAGGGGCTGTGAAGAAAAGGGATAGAAAAATCCCAGAGGCTTCACAGCCTCTTTTCATTACATCCGGAAGTAGCTTAAAAGACAAAAAAGGGAAAATGCCCCCTTACCCCCAGAGACAACCTTCTGGGAGTTAAGATGCCGAAGCAATTGTTTTCATTCGTCGATTGTGGAATTTATACAGATTATGACCTATGATAACCAGAAGAACTTCAAGTTTGACACTGTTCAGTCCTTTTCTGACTATTCTTCTGTACTGGCGATCATATTTCATAACGCCAAAGCTGCCTTCTGCCTGAATGGAACGATTTATTCTTAATAGGGCACCCTGAATGCTTTCCAGATTATTCAAAACTTCTTCATGGAAGGCTGTTAATTCTTCATTCAGGCGTATCGTTCGATTGCCTTCTGTTTTCTTGCATTGTCCGGCATACGGACATCCACTGCAATCTTCACACTGATAAATTTCTTCCTGACGTCCATATTGGTTTCCCTGCACGGGTTTTCGATATGCGAAAAGGAATTTTTTGCCGTTCGGACAAATCAGATTTCCGTCTGTATCTCTTTTGAAATTCACAGCACGATATGGATCATTCCGATATTTTTCATCTGTGGTTTCTTTCTTGAACATGGTGAATTTCATGTACTTTTCCATGTTGTGTTCCTGACAGAACAGATAATTGTTATATGAACCATATCCTGCATCCGCAACCGGATATTTCGGATAAAATCCATGAATCTCCCGGAATCTTTGCATGAGCGGTATAAAGCAATCCATGTCAGAACGGTATTGATACACATCCGAAACAACAATATACTCGTCTGCAACTCCCAGTTGAATATTATATGCCGGCAGCAGCTGATCGTTTCCCATGTAGTCCGTTTTAATCCGCATAAATGTTGCGCTTGGATCTGTCTTTGAATAACTGTTGCGGTCCGACCCACATGTCTCAATCTTTTTCACGTATTCCTCAAGCTTTTTCTGATATGTCTCCAGCGTTTCGAAATGCCGTTGCTCCGCTGTCTTCCGCTGTCCCTTGCCATGACAAAACAGCGCTTTGTCGATTCTGGTCGCAAACGAGTAATGGTTTATGATTTTTTCGAGACTTTCAGGAGTATATTCAACCATGGTTTCAACTTTGAACCCGATATCCTGTAATTCATTGTTGATTGCTTCAAGTTCCCGATTTATCTTCTCATACAGCTTGTATCTTGACTTCTCTGTTGCTTTTTTCCAGACAAATGTGTACTTGTTTGCATTTGCCTCAAACTTGGATCCGTCAATATACAAATGTTGCAGATCGACATGGTCCTCTTTGACTATGTATTCCGTGATTGCTTTTACTATATCTTCTATATTTTCAGCAATCTCTTCATTGATGAAATAACTGAAACTGCGATAGCTCGGATGTGCATAGTCCATGAGATACATGTACCGTATATTGACTTTGCACTGATCTTCCAGTTCCCGGAGTGATGCATACCCCATATCCATAAAGCCAAACAAGACCGTTTTCAACATATTGACCCTATTATACCTCGGCCGTCCGAGATGCCATGTGTTCATCTCCGGCTTCAGGTACTTCTCAATCCCGATCTCCTCCATGATCCGGTCAAATGTCAGTACTGGATCGCAAATATCTAAAATATCTGCAATATATACTGGTAATCTTCCTTGCTTTGGATTATACTTATTAATGGTGTGTTTCATGCAAGAACATTATACCACAAAAAAGTGCCTCTTTCCATTGATTTTCAACGGTTTGAGACACTTTTTTGTGTTCGTTTCAGATGCTGTGACTTTTTTCACAGCCCCTGTTTCGCTGATAGGGTTATAATGTTACGCCGCTTTTGAAAATTGCGATTTCCCGGTAGCCCTGTTTCTCCGAGCAGGTTTCCTGACCGGAGGCAATCCTCAGAATCAGATTCAGCAGCTGTTTCCCGGCCTCTTCCATATCGATTCCCTCCAGCAGGATGCCGGCATTGAAATCAATCCAGTTTGTTTTGCGCTTTGCCAGCGTTGAGTTTGTGGCGACCTTCAGGGTCGGAGCAGGACCGCCGAGAGGTGTTCCACGACCGGTTGTGAACAGAATCAGCTGGGCACCCGCGGCAGTCAGCGCGGTGACCGCACAGATGTCGTTTCCGGGACCCCAGATGAGGTTCAGACCGGGAAGAACGGAAGGATCCGCGTAGGGAAGGACGTTCTTCACCGCGGACAGACCACCCTTCTGGGTGCAGCCGAGGCTTTTTTCCTCGAGGGTTGTGATGCCGCCGGCCTTGTTTCCGGGAGAGGGGTTTTCATAAACCGGCATGTGATTATCTTCATAATACTGCTTGAACCCGTTGACCAGACCGCAAGCGGCATTGAAGAGCGCTTCGGTTTCACAACGGGCCATGAGCAGATGCTCGGCGCCGAACATCTCCGGGACTTCCGTCAGCAGCATGGTACCGCCGGCGGCGCAGATCCCGTCGCTGATCCGCCCCAGAAGCGGATTCGCGGTGATGCCGGAGAATCCGTCCGATCCGCCGCATTTCAGCCCGATAACCAGTTTGGACAAAGGCTGGGGCGTTCTGACATCTTCCGACACTTTTCCGGCCAGCTGACGAAGCAGGGCGAGCCCATCGGCTTCCTCATCCTCCGATTCCTGACAGACCATGAATTTCACACGGTCCTCATTGATGGGTCCGAGCAGTTCACGGAAGGCAACCATGGTGTTGTTTTCGCATCCGAGTCCCAGCACCAGTACACCGCCGGCATTGGGATGACGGACCATCGCGGCGAGCAGCGCCCGGGTCCGTTCGTGATCGTCACCCAGCTGACTGCAGCCGTAAGGATGGGTAAAGGCCCAAACGGGAAACCCCAGTTCTTTCGAGGCCAGATCGGCCAGCCGTTGAGCCGTGTGATTCACGCAACCCACCAGCGGCAGGATCCAGAGCTCATTCCGGATTCCGACACGTCCGTCTTCCCGGAGATAACCCATGAAGGAACCTTCATACGGCAGGATCGTATGGATGGGTTCAGGTTTCCATTCGTAATCCAGACGGCCGCTGAGCGCGGTCTTCAGATTATGGGAATGGACCCAGTCTCCCTCGCGGATCGCCTCAGAGGCGATCCCGATGGGATTACCGTATTTCATCACTTTTTCACCCGAAGGGATGTCGTGGAGCGCTATCTTGTGTCCCGCGGGGATCTCTCCGCGGGCACGGATCAGGACACCCACATTATCCAACGGATGAAGGATCAGAATATCATTTTCCACGTTCTTGTCCTCTGCTTCTTACTTCAGGCAGTCTTTCATGGCAGCGCGGAAACCGTCTGTCTTCATGATCTTCAGCTGGGCAACCACAGTGGCTTCCAGTCCGGGGATCTGACGGAGATCTTCGCCCCAGAGCTTTTCATTTCCAAGCACATCGGATGCCAGGACTTCGGGTGCTTCATCACGGCTGCGGGAGGCAAAGAATTCAAGCACGGGCAGATCATCCTTGACGGGATACGGCTGTTCGCCACGCAGATTGGTGTACTGTCCGTCTTCCCCCTTATGGATACCGGCATAGAAGAGGATCAGCGCAGAAAGACCGAAGGACAGCGCTTTGGGAGCGGTGCCGGTTTTCTTCGTGTAATCCTTCAGCGTGGGGAGAACACGGGCCACCCACTTGCTGACGGAGTTCAGCGCGATCGAAAGCAGTTCATGACGGTTGAAGGGATTCTCAAACCGGCGGCAGACAGACTCCGCAAAAGCTTTCACTTCAGCTTCAGGCAGGGGAACATTGGGCATAATCTCGTTCAGCAGCGCATGATCGATGAAGGGACGCGCATCGGGATCCGCCATGCATTCGCCTACCGTATCCAGCCCGGCCAGATAGCTGCCCAGGACCATGGTGGTGTGGGCACCGTTCAGCATCCGGACCTTGCGGAGTTTGTAAGGTTTCACGTTGTCCGTGAAAATGACGGGATTGACAGTATCCAGAGGCAGTTCCTCACGGACCTGTTCAGGACCTTCGATGACCCAGAGACCGAACGGCTCGGCGGTGTCCAGCAACTGATCCTCGTAGCCCAGCTTTTCCCAGATCTGTTCCTTTTCATTGCGGGGGAAACCGGTCGTAATACGGTCCACCAGCGTGGAGCAGAAGATATTTTCTTCCTTGATCCAACGGATGAAATTCAGCCCCAGAGCCCACTGCTCCGCGGTCTTCAGGACACATTCCTTCAGATGTTTGCCGTTATCATCGATCAGCTCGCAGGGAAGAAGAATGAAACCGGGCTTACCCAGACGGAAGCGTTCGTAGAGGAAGCGGGTCAGCTTTCCGGGATAGGAAGCCTGGGGACGGTCATCGAAGGAATCCAGACCGGTATAGGCGATACCGGCTTCGGTGGTGTTGCTGACAATGAAACGGAGGGTGTCCAGTTCCGCCAGCTTCAGATACGCGTCATAATCGGCATAGGGTTCCACAGTATCCAGAATGGAATGAACGATCCGGGATTTCATGACATCGCCGGATTCCTCGCGGCCGCGGAGGATCACGGTGTAGAGGCAGTCCTGTTCTTTCAGGACGGGACACATACCGTGTTCCAGGGGCTGCGCGACGCAGACACCGTAGTCGCCGCCGTTCAGATGGTTCAGATTATCCAGCATTTCATCCACAAAAGCGCGAAGGAAGTTGCCTTCACCGAACTGGAGGACACGGATGTTTTCCGGACGCTTACAATCCCCGGCAACGGCTTTATTCAGTCTGTTCATATGATTCTGTCTCCTTGAAAATGAAATTCAAACGGTTCATATCTGTCACAGACGCTTTCAGATGTGTCATGGGATGAGACATCATAAGCCGGAGTGAAAAACAACCGCGCCTAAGGCAGACGCGGTTGCGAGTCTATGTATTCAGCGCTGCACTCTGCCGGTGCCGGAACCCTTCATCAGGGATTCGACTTCGGAGACGGAAACACGGTTGTAGTCGCCGGGAATCGTGTGCTTCAGGCAGGAAGCAGCCACGGCGAATTCCAGAGCGGTCTTTTCATCCGGATAGTTATTCAGACCGTAAATCAGGCCGCCGCCAAAGCTGTCGCCGCCGCCGACACGGTCCACGATATCCGTGATGCTGTACTTCCGGGACAGGAAGAATTCCTTACCGTTGTACAGGCAGGCGCTCCAGTCGTTCCGGTCAGCGGAGTGGCTTTCGCGCAGGGTGATGGCCACGCGCTTGATGTTGGGATACTTTTCCATGGCGGTGGAAGCAATCTTCTTGTACAGTTCGACATCGATCTGACCTTCTTCCACGGCGGAAGAGGACTCGGCGGACAGCCCCAGGGATTTCTGGAAGTCTTCTTCATTGGCAATGACGGTATCGACATATTTGACCAGTTCGGTCATGACTTCGTCAGCACGCTTGCCATACTTCCAGAGATTCTTACGGTAGTTCAGGTCGCAGGAAACATGGATGCCCAGTTCCTTGGCGGCTTTGACGGCTTCCAGACTCAGGTCGGCAGCACCCTGGGAGATGGCAGGGGTGATTCCGGTAATGTGGAACCAGATTGCACCGTCGAAAACCTTCTTCCAGTCGATATCACCCGGAACGGCTTCCGCCATGGCGGAACCGGCACGGTCATAGATGACCTTGGAGGGACGCTGGCAGGCACCGGTCTCCAGATAGTAGATGCCCATCCGGCCGTCCTTGCGGACGATGCGGGCCGTATCCACGCCGAAACCGCGCAGTTCGCGCAGGCAGGCTTCGCCTATGTCATTCTTCGGCAGTACGGTCACAAAGGCCGCGTCCATGCCGTAATTGGCCAAAGAAACAGCGACATTCGCCTCGCCGCCGCCAAAGGTGGCTTCCAGAGAGGGGGACTGGAAGAAACGTTCCAGCGCGGGAGACTTCAGACGGAGCATGATTTCACCAAAGGTAATCACTTTACTCATTTTCGTATCCTCCAAATCTTATTTCTGGACCAGATGCACGGCGAAACCGGCAATCTCGTCCTTCAGATAGATCGCGACCATTTTGCCATTCTTCACGGATGCGGTGGACTCGTCCTCAAATACGAATCCGCGCTGTTCCAGATGCCATTTCGCACGGGCTACGCTGGTGCAGCCAACCGCGATATGTCCATGAGTGCCGCGGAAAGGTTTCTTCATCATTTCGAAACCGGTGCCGCAGAAGACGGAGCTGTTGCCGTCCTTGATTTCCCAGCCCAGCAGGGCAGAAAGCAGTTTCGCATCCTTCATGGCCTGCTCGGGATCTCCGCTGTTGATGCCGATGTGACGCAGCTCGAAGCCCAGCATCTTATCCACGGCGGAGCGGGTCAGGGCAGTGATCTTTCCCCAGTCCTTCGCGGCAATGGCATCCTTCGGGACCATCCAGCTGCCGCCGCAACAGAGGATCTTGTCAAAAGCCAGATAATCCAGCATATTGTTTTCATTGATCCCGCCGGTGGGCATGAATTTCAGACCGCCGTAAGGCGCGGACATGGCCTTGATCAGTTTGATGCCGCCAATGGCTTCCGCAGGGAAGACCTTGACTGCTTTCAACCCCAGAGAAAGCGCCACTTCCAGATCGGAAGGATTCGCGGTACCGGGGCAGACGGGAATGTTCCTGGAAAGGCAGTAACGTACCACCTCCGGATTCAGACCGGGGGAAACGATGGCGGAGGCGCCCGCGTTGACGGCACGGTCCACCTGTTCGGTTGTCAGTACAGTACCGGCGCAAAGGAGCACATCGGGCAGGGCTTCATGAACCTTGCGGATGGCTTCTTCGGCCGCGGCGGTACGGAAAGTGATCTCCGCCACCGGCAGTCCGCCGTCAGACAATGCTTTACAAAGCGGTACGGCATCATTGGCGTCTTCAATGGCAATGACCGGAACCAGACCGGCCAGGGACAGCTTATCCAGAAATTCCATGGTTGCATCTCCTTCATCCGGCTTATGCCGGGAAATAGTGAAGAATGTCCTGCTAATGGCAGAAAAAGTCCTTTCTGCATAACAAAAAATACGATACCATGTAAACGCTTACAAGTCAATAGTTCCGGATAAATGAAATGGCTTTCCTTTGTATTGCAAAACTTGCAAAAAAACAGGTAAGTTGTATAAATCACAACTTGCAAGGGAATTTGAAATTCATTATACTTGTGGAAAGATCAATATCCGACAGGAGATGAATCTTATGAGTGAACCGGGAAAACGCAGCCGTGAAGAGGAATACGCGGACAGCGGCAGGGAGAACTGGAGCGCATATGAAGAAACCTATCGGGACGGAAGCCTGAAAAATGAGTGCTGGAACAGTCATGCAGATACCGGAAGAAAAAAAGATCCGGATCGGGATGATCCGGACGGAGATGAATGACTGCCAACGGAAAGAACAGGAGAAACAGGACAAATGAGTTTTTTGTATGAGACTCACATGCATACCTGCCAGGGAAGCGCCTGCGGTGTCAGCACAGGGAAAGAGCATGCGCGGTATTATAAGGAAATGGGATATACCGGGATCATTATCACGGACCATTTCTTTGGCGGTAATACAGCCGCGGACCGTTCACTTCCGTGGAAGGAAAGGATCGAATGGTTCTGCAGCGGATATGAGGACGCACTGGCGGAAGGTCAGAAGATCGGTCTGGATGTCTTCTTCGGTTGGGAAGAAGGATACCGGGACGATGAATATCTGGTTTATGGGCTGGATAAGGCTTTTATGCTGGCTCATCCGGAAATGGAACACTGGACACGCCGGGAACAGCTGGAAAATGTGCATCGTGCGGGCGGATGCGTGATTCAGGCGCATCCTTTCCGCATGCGTACGGAATACATGAAATGGATCCGTCTTGGTGAAAGTTATTCGGACGGATGCGAAGTTGCCAATTTCGGAAACAAGCCCTGGGATGACGCCAGGGCAATCCGGTGGGCAAAGGAAAATCACCGGGTCATGACCGCAGGTTCGGACAATCATCATTCACCGGCAAAAGGACTTTACGGGATCGAACTCCCGGAACGCCTGACAGATATTCATGATTTTGTGAAGATCATTCTGGAAAAGAAGCCGATCGGGTTGCATGTGCCGGAGGAACGGTTCGCCATTACGGAAGAAACACCGAGGGCAGGGGATCTCGCACAGGCATATATTCTGGATGAAAATGAACAGCTGGTTCCGGACAAACGGAATTGGCTTTATGATGCCTGATCACGGTCAGTCAAGACCGTCCAGCCGGCGGATCTGCCGCTGAAGCCCCTCACGCAGAGTGGTTTTCGGCAGCGGGACGCCGGCTTCTTTTAATGCTGTCAGATCATAGGCGCGGTTGCAGAGGTGACCGCTGAACTGCGGATTCGCTTCCAGAAAACCTTCCGTGGACAGATCACGGATCTTTACGGGATGTCCGAGCAGTTCACCAAGGATCCGGAAGTATTCAGCATTGGTGATCACATCAGGGCCACCGATGCAGAAGACGCGGTTCAGTGTAGTATTCAGGGAAAGACTGTCCAGCATGGCACGGCACAGGTCATCCACATAAATAGGCTGGATGAGGAATTCATCGCCGCCAACCAGCGTCAGTTCACGGTCATTCCGGATCAGATCCGGGAGCTCCTTTTGCCGGGAATGCATGGGATAACAACCCAGCAGGGAACCCGGACCGAAAATATGTCCGGGACGGAACAATGTGAAAGGAATCGTTTCTCCGGCGTCTTCAAGGAAGACCAGTTCCATTTGCCGCTTCAGGGCACCGTAACCTCCGTCATCCATATAGGCATCGGCGTCCTCGTTCTGCGGTACAGACTTATGGCCTGGATGATAGACGGAGTCTGTGGAGATCACGACAAGGCGATCAGCCCGTTCTTTCAGAACCGACAGATCGGTCCGGGCATGATCCGCGTTGAAACAGATACAGTCCAGACAAGCGTCCCAATGGATTCCTGCAGTGTTCAGTGCTTCATCCAGCGCGGGAGCATCATTCCTGTCGGTAATGATCGGATGAATATGCGCGGGAAGCTCGCGGGTGCCCCTCGTGACACACCAGACTTCATTGCCGTCCGCCAGAGCCATTTCTGCAAGACGTTTACTGACAAACCCACTGCCGCCGAAAATCAACAGACGCATAAAGGTTCCTCCGTTATTGGTTCTTTTGGCTTTATTTTAGTCTTCTCCATGAATGAATACAAGATGAAAAGTATAAACGACATTTTGTGCATGTTTCCGGTCAATAATCCTTCATCTATGGACATCATGAAGAAAATGGAATAGAATTGATCCGTACAATTTGTTCGTTCAATCGTATAAGCCATTCTGTCAACAGGAGGAAGTCCCCTATGAAAAAGGCAAAACTGACTTTACACCCGACTTACCGGATCGGCGATATCTCACCGAGACTGTTCGGCGCATTTCTGGAACCCATCGGAAAGATGGTCAACGGAAGCATGTATAATCCAAAGCATCCCACCGCGGATGAAAACGGTATGCGCGGAGACTTTATCGACGGACTGAAAACTGCCGGATTGCCTGCTGTGCGTTTGCCGGGCGGAAATTTTGTTTCCAACTGGAACTGGAAGGATTCCATCGGTCCGAAGGAGCAGCGGAAGGTTACTCTGGATCGGGCATGGTTCCAGTATATCCCCAACGATGTCGGTCATGATGAATATCTGCAATGGGCTGAAAAAACCGGCGCGGAGGCTATGTATACTGTGAATCTGGGAACCGGTAACCTGCAGGACGCGATGGATATCGTGGAATATACCAACTTTGAGGGTGGGACCTACTGGTCTGATCTTCGTGCGAAGAACGGTCACAAGGCGCCATACAAGGTTAAGACCTGGTATCTTGGTAATGAAATGGACGGCCCCTGGCAGCTGGCTTCCTATGAAAAGGATCCAAGAAGCTACGGGATCCTGGCCCATGAAGCTTCAAAGGCCATGAAATTCACGGATCCGACGATTGAGACGGCGGCATGTGTATCCAGTTCACCATTCCTCAGTCATTATCCGGACTGGGACCGTCAGGTGCTGGAGGAATGCTATGAAGCTGTGGATTACATCTCCATGCATCATTATCATTCCGCTCCTCTGGGCAATGTAAAGGGTGTGCTTGCCGGTTATCAGGCATTCGAGAACTATATCCGCACGGAAATCGGTTTGTGCGACTATCTGAAAACGAAGTTACGCGTCAAAAAGACCATGATGCTTTCCTTTGACGAATATGGTTCCATGATGCGACCGGTACAGGGAAGTCATTACGGGCTGAACGGACGTATGCCCATTACCGGTTTCTATAGCTTTGATCCCGAGCGGAAATATGTTCGTCACGATCCGGATGACTGGAGTGACGCACGCCAGTTCCCGGGCGGGGAGATGCCGAGAACTCTGGGAACCTGCAGTGTCCTGTTGACTCTGATTCGTCACGCGGACCGGATCAGGATCGGCTGCGCGACAGGCGGTCTCGGTGATCTGTGTGCTACAGACCGTGAACACGCATGGCGTGGAGCATCCTACTATCCCTTCACCCAACTGATGAAATACTCCGGCGGTGTTTCCCTGCAGCCGGTGCTGGAATGCGAAAAGTATGATGTTGAGGGCTATGCCATCGATGACATGAATCAGTATATGGGCTTTGAGGATGTTGACAGCCTCCAGACTGCCGCGGCGATTCATCCGGAAGGAAATGAACTGGCTGTGTTTGTGCTGAACGCGGATGAGGAAGGTCAGGAGCTGACGCTGGATCTGCGCGGCTTTGATGGAATAACCGTGAAAAGTCATTCCGCTCTGTACGCGAAGGAAGCCAACGACCGGAACACTTTCAGCGATCCCAACCGGATCGTTCCGGAGGAACAGCAGAATGTAAAGATTGAGAAGGGAATATGTACCGCGGTACTGCCCGCTTTCTCCTGGAATGTGATCACATTCATGATTTGAAAAAAACAGCTGTTGTTTTTTGACGAAATACAGATGATCAGATAATTGATTTTTTACACAAAAAAGTCGCCGCTCCGAACCGGAGCGGCGGCTTGTTCAAGTGCGCCCGGCGGCGCACGTTTCTAAAGGGTGAAAGTCCCGAATCCGCCCGGTAGCGGGAAGGAGATAGCCGAAAGCAAGGGTGTCCATCGTGAGATGGAATCTGAAGGAAGCTGGATGTGGGAACAGACTAACCA
>JAZRXJ010000133.1:0-1180 GCA_045600165.1 Clostridia bacterium | reverse complement strand
GTCCTTAATTAGTGTCTCCTGCGAATTACCAAAAACATAAGAAAATCAACGGATAGAGCCGATTTTGTGGTATAATAAGTGCAAGGGAATCCGGGAATTCGCGTCAAAAACCTTGCACTAACAGGAGGGCTCAAAATGTATAAACGGCATAATGGACAGGTTTCCATGCTGGAATCACCCGAAATGTTCGGCTCATTGCCGCTGGATCCGGATAACGAATGGATCAAATTGAGCAAGTTGGTGCCCTGGCGTGAATTCGATCTGAAGTATGCCAATAACTTCAGAAGCAAGAAGGGCCAAAGGGCAATTGATTCCAGAATGGCGTTGGGCGCTCTCCTGATCAAGCCGGCCTACAAAGCCATGTCAGATGAAGGTATCGCCCGCGAGATCGCGATGAATCCGTATCTTCAGTATTTCCTCGGATTGCATGAATACCGGTACGAATGCCCCTTTGATCCAAGCATGATGACACGGTTCCGTCAACGAATCACACCCGAAATGCTTTCATGGGTCAATGACCGGATCATTGGTCGAAAGACAGAAGATGAAAAGCATGACGATGATGACGATTCCGGCAGCAGCGGTCAGGATGACGAAAACAAGGAAAGCGAAGGAACTGCCACGGAAGACAACGAAGGCACTTTGATTCTGGACGCAACCTGTGCGCCCCAGAACATCCGTTTTCCGACGGATGCCTCTTTATTGAATGAAGCCAGAGAAAAAGCCGAAGATATCATTGACGACCTCCATGAAATGGGATTCTCTGAAGGCAAGAAACCGAGGACTTACCGAGAGAAAGCGCACCGGAAGTACAACAGTTTTTCAAAAAACAGAAAGAAGACTGTGAAACTGATCCGAAAAACAGTCAAACAACAGTTGGGCTATCTGCGTCGGGATCTTGGAATCATTGACGGCTACGAGCGCAGACATCCCGGCTGTCTCGGGAAACTTTCTGCCAGACAGCAGAAACTGCTGCAGGTGATCCGGGTGCTGTATTCCCAACAGGAGTACATGTACCTGACCGGGACGCACAAGGTACCGGACCGAATCGTCAGCATCACACAGGATTGGGTCAGGCCGATCGTCCGTGGCAAACAAACCGCAGATGTGGAATTCGGGGCCAAGGTGGAAATGAGCGTAGTCGATGGATTCCTCCGGATAGAAGATCTGAGATGGGATG
>JAZRXJ010000132.1:0-1943 GCA_045600165.1 Clostridia bacterium | reverse complement strand
TCGGCATATATATTTTTGATGTGTTCAACGACATTCGCATGAGAGGATCCGAAAAGTTCCTCCATCTGTGCCTGCGTCAGCCATACTGTTTCATCCTGAAAGCGAACGTCAATTTTTGTATCGCCGTTTTCAGATTGATAGATGACTATATCTCCTTTGTTTTCTTCCATAGGCAAATTATTGTTCATCATTGTTTCCTCCCAGCTTTGCGGTAATCTCGGCAAGCACGCGGTCGATTTCCGCGTTCAGAGACGCTCGCTGTTCCTCATACCGCTGAATCAGGTCAAGAGGATCGAGAATTTCTTCTTCCTCGTGCGGAAAGCCGCACTGGTCAAAGTTATAGCCGAGCTCGTCCGTCAGCTGCTCATAGGTATATTTCTTAGCCTTATCAAAGCCGTCAACGGTCAGTTCTTTGCGGTCGTTCCACCATTCCACAACGGGTGCGAAATGCTCCACCTTCATCGGCTTGGTTTTGCTGAAATGCTTATAGCCCGTCGGCATATCGAGGCGGTAGAACCACGTTTCTTCTGTCTTTCCGGTGTTGTCAAAGAATAGAATGTTCGTCGTGATAGAAGTATACGGCGCAAAGACGCTGCCGGGCATGCGGATGATCGTATGCAGATTGAATTCGGACAGCAGCTTCTTTTTCAGATTGACCTTCGCGTTATCAGTACCGAACAGGAATCCGTCGGGCAGGATCACGGCGCAGCGACCGTTCTTCTTCAGACGGTACATGATGACCGCCATGAAGAGGTCCGCCGTCTCGGAAGAGGCAAGGTCTGCCGGAAAATGGTTCTTCACTTCCGTCTTTTCGCTGCCGCCGTAGGGCGGATTCATCAGGATAACGTCAAACTGGTCATCCTCGGTATAGTCCAGCACATCACGGATCAGTGAGTTATCATGATATACGCGCGGAAGGTCTACACCGTGAAGCAGCAGATTTGTGATGCAGAGCATATACGGAAACTGCTTCTTCTCAATACCGTAGATGGAATCACCGTAGGCTGCCTGATCCTCGGTAGTCTTTACTTTCTTTTCAAGCTCTTTCAGCCAGGAGGTAATAAAGCCACCGGTGCCGCAGGCAAAGTCAGCCATTTTTTCGCCTATCTTCGGCTGGATCATCTGTGCCATGAAATCCGTCACCGCACGGGGCGTATAGAACTCACCGGCAGAACCTGCACTCTGAAGCTCTTTTAGAATGGATTCATAAATTTCGCCGAAAGCGTGGCTTTCTTCGTAGTCACCGAGATCCAGCTCGTCAATTACATTGATGACCTGACGGAGCAGAACGCCGTCCTTCATGTAGTTGTTGGTATCTTCAAAGGTCGTTCTGACGATGGACTTTTTGATGGGTGTTTCCGGCGTGACGTTAAGACCTTTCAGCGTCGGGAACAGAGTGTTGTTCACGAAATCCAGAAGCCGGTCTCCGGTCATGGCGTCTCCGCTGTGATCATCAGCCGCCCAGTTTGCCCAGCGGCAGTTCTCCGGGATGATGGATTCGTAGTTATCCTCATCAATATCCCAGTCCTGTTCCTTGGCATCATAGACCTTCAGAAAGAGCATCCACGCGATCTGTTCGATGCGCTGCGCGTCTCCGTTGATACCGGGATCGTTGCGCATAATGTCTCTGATTCTTTTTACAAATCCTGATATGTTACTCATAATTACGCCGCCTTATAAAGTTCTTCTTCCAGTTCCTTGATTGCCTGCAGATATCCGGCCTTGCCGCCGAACATGGCAACAATCTTGGACGGAGCGCCGAATTTCTTCAGCGGATCAAGTTTCAGAATCTCGGTACTTTCTATTTCATAGATTCCGGTGTTCATATACTTCTCAAGCAGAGCTTCCAGAACTTCCTTTGCAGAGCCGCTGTACTTACTGAGGAAATCCCGCTTTTTTACGTTGTTCGCACGTTCTTTTCTTGTAAGAGGTTTCTTATCAAA
>JAZRXJ010000131.1:0-14402 GCA_045600165.1 Clostridia bacterium | reverse complement strand
AAGGGGCTGTCTCAAAATGATCTGAGCAGATCATAAGAGGCAGCTCCTCTTTATTTTGGTAAACATAAAGAAAAATCAAAGAAACAATGGTATAGGAAATACAAAGACGGGCTTTCAGAGTGTTTTTTTGGGGAAAGAAATGAATCATAGAATCATAAACCAGCGGGGAAAGACTCAGGAACCTTCAGTTCCGTTCCCAAGCGACCTTTTTGGATTTTAAAATGGAGCTTGAGAATATTAATCGCCATGCTCAGCAAGAACCATTCTGCTGAGACTTTTCCTTTTCCGCGAGTAAGGAATCTGCGAAAATCCAAATCTTCTTTGGCAAATGCAAAAGTGCCTTCAGCTTGAATGGAACGGTTAACCCTGAGCAGAATACCTTCATCGGAGGAAATCTTTTCTTCCATAGCCTGTCGTTGTTTGGCAAAACGTTTGGAAACATAAAGGACTTTGTTACGTTCCTCCAAAGTTTTTTTACTACCACAAGCCTTAATACATTTCTCCTTCAGCGGACAACCACTGCAATCAGAGCACTCATAAACTGTCGTTGTCAGATCTAAACCACTGGCGGATTTACTGTGCTTTTCACAGGATGGACGTATCAGTTTCCCGTTGGCACATGTATATGTATCAGCCTCTGGATCGTAAGCCATGTTCTCGCGACGGCTAATATCTGTGCGATACTTTCTTGCCTTGCGTATTTCGTGGTTTGACGGTTTTACAAACAACTCGGTTTCCGGATCTTTCTCAAACCAGCAGTAATTTTCTTCGCTTTCATATCCGGAATCGGCTACCACTTTCCAAATCCTGTTTCCTTCATAGGTCTTCTTGAGCTTCCCCATAAATGGTATCAGTGTTTGGACATCGCTACGATCCGCAGAGATATATGTTCCAATAATGAACTCGTTGCTGGTTGCCACATTGACATTATATCCCGGCTTTAACTGACCATTACGCATATAGTCTTCCTTCATATGCATAAAAGTCGCATCATGATCTGTTTTGCTGTAGCTGTTTCGGTCTCCGCAGATATGGATGTCAGCAATGTACTGCTTAAATTTGACGATCCAGTCTTCAACCTTTTCAATCAACTTCTGCAAAGGACTTTTGTGATTTCCTTTACCGGTAACAAATACGACTTTCTCTTCATTGCACTTCGCTTTTAGTCGTTTCAGCAGCTTTTTCAAATGACGAAGTTCTATTTCGTCACCAACGTAAAAGCGAAACTTTGCTTTTTTCAGAAGTTCCGGCAATTCTGCCTTGATTCGTTCATTCAGTTTCTCGTACTTCTTAGTTTGGGCTTTTTTCCATACAAAACTGTACTTGTTGGCATTAGCTTCGATTTTTGTTCCGTCAATAAAAACTGCTTTCAAGTCAACAAAACCTGCCTCAATCAACATTTGGATCAGTTGCTTCAGAAGCTCTTGGCCAGCATCTGTACTCAATACATTCGCCCTGAATCGACCAATCGTATTGTGATCTGGTGCTTTTTGACCTTCCAACAAATACATGAAGCAGATATTTTCTTTACAGGCCTGTTCGATTTTTCGGGTGGAAATGATCTTTCTCATATACCCGTAAACGAGTATCTTTGTCAGGATTTTCGGTGAGTACTCGATTCTCCCATATCTGGAGTACGTCGCTTCTATTTGTCTGTAATCCATCCTTTCTGCCACGACGTTGAGCAATCTCACCGGATCATCCTCGGGAATTTGTACACTGCAATCCAATGGAATCCACAGTTGATATCCGTTCTCAATTGCGCTATAATTGGATTGCAGGTTTAGTGTTTTTTTCATCAACTACATTATACTGCAAACACCCGATTCCTTTAAGGTCTCGGGTGTTTTTGGTATGTCTTTTTTCATAAAAATGGACTGCCTCACTTTATGCGTTTAGTGAGACAGTCCCTTATCTACTGGTCGCTTCGCTCCTTCTCCTGCTGCCTCTGTCGCCTGTTGTCTCCGCGCACCCGCAGGTGCGCCTCCCACTAAGACTTAAGGCCTTTTTTTGTTCTTTTCACAACCCTTCTTTAATGTTATAATATATATTGAAGGAGTGTGTATGTCTCATGCCTTGCAAGGTCGGTCTGATTTCACTGGGCTGCAACAAAAACCGGGTCGATACGGAATCCGCTCTGGGTCTTCTCAGGGATCACGGATATACCTTTACGGATGATCCCGCGGAAGCGGAGATCCTGTTGGTCAATACCTGCGGATTTATTGAAGCTGCCAAGGAAGAATCCATCGACGCCATTCTGGAAATGGCGGAATATAAAAAAACCGGCTGCTGCCGGCTGCTGGTCGTAACCGGCTGTCTGGCCCAGCGTTATGAAAAGGAACTTCTGGATGAGATACCCGAAATCGATCTTCTGATGGGTGTCAATCAGTATTCCCGCCTCGCAACCGCTATTGAGGAAGCACTGAAAGGCAAGCGCGTGTCCTACTGTCAGGATGACCTGACCTTCTTTGAACAGGACCGCGTCCTGACGACTCCTTTCTATACAGCCTATACCCGCATCGGTGACGGATGCTCCAACCGCTGCACCTTCTGCGCAATCCCGCTGATCCGCGGCCCCTACCGTTCCCGGAATGAGGATCTGATCCTGAATGAGATCCGGAACCTGGCAAAGCAGGGGGTCCGTGAACACATTCTGGTGGCGCAGGATACCACACGCTTCGGTACCGATGATGGCAGTCACACCGCTCTTCCGGCGCTGATGAAAAAAGCAGCGGCTATCGAAGGTGTTGACTGGCTGAGAGTCCTGTACTGCTATCCGGACGAAACCAATGAGAAACTGCTGGATGTACTGGCAAACACGCCCAATGTCTGTAAGTATCTTGATCTTCCGGTACAGCATATCAACAGCACTTTACTGAAACGGATGCACCGGCGCGGTACACGGGAAGATATCCTTCGCTGTGTCCGGCAGGCACAGGAACGGGATCTGACGCTCCGGACCAGCATTATCGTAGGTTTCCCCGGAGAAACGGAAGATCAGTTCGATGAACTGCTGGACTTTATTCGGATGGCCCGGTTTGACAGACTTGGCGCGTTTACCTATTCTCCGGAAGAAGGAACACCCGCCGCGAAGCTGCCGGATCAGATACCGGAAGAAATCAAACAGGACCGGCTGGACCGGCTCATGAAAGTGCAGGCGGAGATCTCGCTCGAAAAGAATATGAAGCGGGTCGGAGAAACTGTCAAAGTGCTGGTTACCGACAGGAACGAAGAAGGGCTTTATCTCGGACGCAGTGAAAGGGAAGCCCCCGAAACCGATGGCGAGATCCTGTTTACCTGTCCGGATCACGAACCGGAACCGGGTACCTTTGTAAACGTAAAGATCACTCAGGCTGATACCTATGATTTATTGGGAGAAGAAGCAAAATGAATCTTCCGAACAAACTGACCGTGACACGGATCCTGGCTGTTCCGTTCATTATCGTGTCACTTTATCTGAACACCGCCTGGAGCAACATTTTAGCTACCGTGCTGTTCTGTATCGCCGCGTTCACTGATTTTCTGGATGGCTATCTGGCAAGAAAAAACAAGATCGTGACTGACTTTGGAAAATTGCTGGACCCTGTGGCGGATAAACTGCTGGTCCTTTCAACGCTGATCATGCTGGTCGACTGCAGACTTATGATTGCCTGGCCGGTTATTCTGATCCTTGCACGTGAATTTTCCGTCGACGGCCTCCGTCTGATTGCGGCATCCAAAGGACAGGTCATTGCCGCCGGAAAGCTTGGCAAGATCAAAACCTGCAGTCAGATTGGACTGATCCTGTGGCTGATGATCAGCCGGATCGCGGTCTGTGACAGCATGATCGGCATTATTCTGACTGCCTGGGTATGTTTCATCACTTTATGGAGCGGTGTGGATTATTTCCGGCTCAATAAGAACATTATTTCAAGCAAATAAAGGTTTCTGAGTCAATTCACAGTTTCTTATCCACATCCTGTGATTTTTGTGGATAAAGCCCATATTGGCTTCCGCTGAATCATCCGGTAACATCCGATCCCGACTATGATCAGTCAGAACAATCACGTACCGAAGTCAAAATTGTTCTGAAAAAAGGATTTTTGATTGCCGGGAGAGAAATTATTCACACTCTCTCCCCATAAAAAAGCGATTTTTCCACATTCTGTTATCCATGCGAATGTGTTGAAAAATATATGTGCAGATGAGTTTTCCCCATTATGCACAGGTCCTATTACTACGACGAATATATATAATATATATTATTATGATGAACGGGGTCACGCCCGAACGAAAGAGGTTGAATTTATGCAGTTTTCCATGAACGCGCAGGACCTTCTCGAAGGCTTGAACACAGTGACCAGAGCTCTTTCTTCCAGACCGGCCAAGCAGATCCTTGAAGGAGTCCTTATAGATGCCGACGATGACAGAGTCACGCTGACCTGTTCCGACGGAAGTCTGAATATCGAATCCATCAACGCGGCGGATGTTAAGGAAGTCGGACGGGTTGTTCTGCCCGGTCGTCTGTTCAGTGAACTGATCCGGAAACTGCCCGGAGGAACAGTCACTGTTACCGTTACGGATGGAAGGACTGCTTCCATCAAGTGCATGAAGAGCCGCAGCAATATTGCCTGCATGAATGTGTCTGAATATCCTGATATCGCGGAAGTGACGGAAGGAACCGCCATCAAGATCCCGCAGAATAAACTGAGGGATATGATCTCTCATGTGGTATTTTCGATTGCGACCGATGAAAGCCGTCAGATTCTGACCGGCTGCCTGATGGAAGTATGCCGCAGCGAAGCAAGACTGGTGGCTTTGGATGGATTCAGACTGGCTATTCAGAAAGTATTCCAGCCTTTTGAACTGCCTCAGGGCATTGAAACACTGAAAGCAATCATTCCCGGTAAAGTCATGAATGAACTGAGCCGTGTATTGCCGGATGATGACGCGTTCTGCACCATGACAGTGGATAAGAACAGAATGCAGGCTTCCTTCGGAAATATCCGCTTCTCCACTGTTCTTCTTTCCGGTGAATATATTGATTACAGACGGATCCTTCCGACCAGCTTCAAGACCGAAGCCAAGGCTAATAAGGCCGGTGTTCAGGAAGCAATTGAGCGTGCCAGCCTGATGGCCCGTGAAGGAAAAAACAACCTGATCAAAATGAGCATCCGTCAGGACAGCCTGACGATCTCCTCCAATGCCGAACTGGGTGATATCGTTGAAGAAATGGATGCCGCTCTGAATGGCGAGGATGTCGATATCGCCTTCAATGCCAAATATATCATGGATGTGATCCGCAATGTGGATGACGAGGATCTGATGATGAAATTCAACAGCAATGTCAGTCCCTGTGTTGTGGTTCCCCGTGAAGGTGATGAATATCTGTATCTGATTCTTCCCGTAAGAGTATTTCAGTAATTGTTTCACGTGAAACAATTGTTCAATATTTTTTTCTGAACGGGAAAGCGTGAAGCTTTCCCGTTCATTAAGCTTAAGGACAGAAATCGGAAACGGCGGTCAGCGGAACAATGAAGATTGAAAAGATCAGATTGAGGAACTTCAGAAACTATGAGGAGCTTGAATTGCGTCCTCACAGTGAAGTCAACCTTCTTTTTGGTCAGAACGGATCGGGAAAGACCAATCTGCTGGAAGCCATTCATTACTGCGCGCTCGGAAAAAGTCACCGAGTCAATCATGATAAGAACACGATCATGATGAATGAAGAATTCGGAGCGTGCGGTATTGAACTGATCCGGAAAAATGTCAGATGTGATATCGCGGTCAAACTGATTCCGGGAGATAACGTCAAAAAGTCGATCTTTATCGATCAGAAAAAGATCATACGGCTTTCAGACATGATCGGCCGGCTTCAGTGTGTGATCTTTTCACCTGAAGATCTGGAACTGATCAGAGAAGGTCCTTCTGTCAGAAGAAGATATATCGATATGCTTCTCAGCCAGATCAATATCGGATATTTTGTCGCGCTTCAGCAGTACAGAAAAGCGCTTGAGCAAAGAAATTCCTTGCTCAAGGATATCCGTATGACAGGGAAAAGTCAGGTTGAATGGCTTCAGGATTTTGAAGCTTCCATGTGCCCCGCGGCAAAAGTCATCATTGAGGAAAGAAGAAAGATCATATCCATTCTGAATGAATATACCAAAGAAGTTTATTCTTCCATCAGCGGAAGGGAAAATGAGATCCTGACACTGGATTATCAGTCTGTCCTGAAAGACGCGGAAGATATTGAAGGCATGTTTGCCGAACTGCTTTTGAAGAGCAGAAAAGAAGATATTCAGTATGGCATGACAGGTCAGGGTCCGCACAGGGATGATATCGGGATCCGTCTGAACGGGAAAAACATGAAGATGTTTGCCAGTCAGGGTCAGATCCGGACCGCCGCCTTAAGCCTGAAGCTTGCTCAATTAAGCCTGTATCGTGATGTGACAGGAGACACTCCTGTTCTCCTTCTGGATGATGTCATGAGTGAACTGGATATGAACAGAAGAACAAGACTGCTGAAAGAAATACAGGGAGTACAGACTTTTGTGACCTGTACTGACCGCAGTGATCTTGAAGAATGCGAGAACAAGAGATCCTACTCTGTGAGACTGGATGAAAACAATCATGCCAGGATCACGGAAATAACGGAAGGGATCGCGGAAGAACAAGAGATTATCAGTGAACCGGATTTCACATAAATGTTTCACGTGAAACAATCGGAGTGATGCTATGCCGAAATGGACGAAAGACCAGTTATCCGTGATCACCGCGGAAAACAAGGAAATACTTGTCAGCGCGGCTGCCGGCAGTGGAAAGACCGCTGTACTGGTGGAACGCGTCGCCGAACTGATCCGGAAAGGGTATAAGCTGAACCGGATGCTGATCATTACTTTCACCCATGCCGCGGCGGCGGAAATGAAAGAAAAGATCCGTAAAAGACTGGAAACAGAAAGAAGCGAGCCAGTTATCGCGGCTGCACTGGATTCACTGGAATCATCCGATATATCCACGATCCACTCGTTTTGTCAGAGACTGATCAGAAGTCAGTTTCAGGCAATCGGAAAGGATCCGTTTGTCGGGATCTGTGATGAAGCGCAAAAGAAACAGCTGATGAGGAAAGCGTTCCGGAGCGCGCTGGATCTTCTGAGTGAAGAAAATGATGTATTCTTTGAAGAATACCGTAAATGTTACTCTCTCGAAGAAGCTGAAGAAGCGGTCGATCAATTATATGAATTTCTGATGTCTCTTCCGGATCCGTTTGGCTGGCTCAGGGACAGTTATACTATTTTCAATGAGAAGAACGGACCGGATCATCCATGGATGCGATTCCGAAATGAAATGGTGACGGACCGGCTCAATGAGATTTCCATTCTTGAAGAAAAAGAAAACAGAATGTTTGATCTGCCGGATGCTCTTCAGAATCTGAAAATCACATGGGAAAAAGACCATGAGCTGATCCTGAAGATCAGAGCTGTTGTTTTTGATCCGGCGAAAACCGCTGATGATTATGCTGCTCTGAAGTTTTCCACTGCCGCGGCCTGTAAGAATATGACCCCGGAAGAGAAAGAATGGAAAAAAGATTATAACGATCTAAGGGACGGTATCAAGAAAATTGTCCAGGAAATCGCGTTTCTGGCTTATCCTGATATGGATGCCGTCAGCAGGGAGTTCGTATCTGTCGGAAACTGTGTACGGGGTCTCGCCCGCCTGACGGAACTGGTGAGCAGCGAGTATGGCCGTCTCAAAAATGAAAAACATGTCATGGATTTCGGAGACCTCGAACATGAGGCGCTCAATATTCTGAATCAGGAAACAGTCTGCCGCAGTGTCCGCGGGGAATATGACTTTATCTTTGTGGATGAATGTCAGGATGTATCTGCTGTTCAGGACGCGATCATCCGGAAGATCTACGGTCCGGAAAACTGTCTGTTTACCGTCGGCGATGTCAAACAGAGCATTTATCGTTTCAGAAGAGCCGAGCCGTCTTTGTTCCTTTCGAGAATGCAGACCTTTTCGGATGAAGAGGACGCGCCTCAGAGAAGGATCTTTCTGCAGGCGAATTTCCGTTCAAGACCGGAGATCCTGGAAACAACAAACGCTGTGTTCCGGAAAGTCATGAAACGAAATGTGACGGAACTCGATTATGAGAAGAAGGATGAGTTGATTCCGGGCCGGGTCACCGCGGGCGAAGAACCGGTCCTGATCGATCTGATCGAAAATGATCGTGAAGTCACCGGCATATCTGATCTGGAAGCAATGGCCGATCATATTGTTTCACGTGGAACAGAGCTGCTGGAAGAACGGTATGAAGCCGAAAAACGAAACTATTGCTGGCGCGACATGGTCATCCTGATGCCAAGGGTCAAAGGAATCGGAGCGCAGCTCGCGGAATTGCTGACCCGGAAGGGTGCACCGGCCTTTTTCGACGGAGGAAAGGAATACTATGATCAGGAGGAGATCCGCTCTTTCACCAATCTGCTGAATGTGATCGACCATCCGTGGCAGGATATCGCGCTGATCGGGACGCTTCGTTCCACACCTTTTTTCTTCACGGATGATGAACTGGCGGAGATCCGGATCAGGCATAAAGGGAAAGACATTAGTTTTCATCAGGCGTTTGAGGAAAAATGCTCGGATTTCGGAGAGCTCGGGCAGAAGTGTCAGCAAGCGCGAACAATGCTGAATGAATGGCGCTTCCTGTCGGAAACATTGTCTCTGGGGAATTTTATGTGGCGTCTGGTACGCGAAAGCGGATACTACACCTTACAGGGTGCTTATCCGGACGGCGCGCTCCGCCAGGCCAATCTGCGGATCCTCTGCAATCAGGCAGGAAAGGTCTCCCGGAACGGGATCCTGACGCTTCATGACTTTTTGAAATATATGGATGATATGAGCAACGGCGGTGATCAGAAATCCGCGAAACTGCTCGGTGAGAATGATAATCTGATCCGAATCATGACCATGCATAAAAGCAAGGGACTGCAGTTCCCGGTTGTTTTTTGCATGGGGATCGATAAAGCGGGCGGAAGTACAGCGGAAAATCAGCCTAAATGTCATAACCAGCTGGGAGTCTGCCTGCATTACAGGAATCCGGAATTGAGGATCGACCGGAAAACTTATGCGGATACCGTTTTCGACTGGCGCAGGGAAAAAGACGAGAAGGCGGAACGTCTGAGACTGCTGTATGTGGCGATGACGCGCGCGCAGGAAAAGCTGTTCATGCTCAGCTGCAAAACGTCCGACCTTCTGTGGGAGTTTGATGAATCCGATGCCAGGATCATGGCGGCGAAAACCCCCATGGACTGGCTCATGCCGCCCCTGATGCAGCTGGAAAATGAAACATTCTCCACAGATTGTGCACAACCCGCAAAGCCTTGGAAAATAAGGCGTTTCGATGCTAATTCACAAAAAATTGTGGAAAAGGACAAAGTTTTCCACAACCTTGAAGCATGGTTAAATACAGTGGTTTCGGATGCCGGTGTGGAACAAATGTGGAATCGTTCTCCGTCAGACAGAAGAGTCAGGGAATATATGAAGTCATCCGTGACAACACTGATCCGTGGAACGGAAAAATACGAATCCGAACCGGGAGACCCGGATGAGGATATGGATGAAAAACGCCGGCCTGCTGCCGGGGCGGACGCGATCATCCGGCTTTCGGATATCCCCGAATATCCGGCGTTCATGCAGGAAAGCGAGAAGATGACCGCGGCCCACAGAGGTACGGTGATCCATCATTTTCTGTCTCTTGTTGATCTTGATGGGATCCGGAACGCAGGAGACCTGATCACAATGATCGGGGAAGAAAAGCGGAGACTGACAGATAACAGGATCTTTTCACCCGAAGAACAGGAACAGATCAGAGAGAAGGATATCACGGCCTTCTTCCTTTCTGATATCGG
Source organism: Clostridia bacterium (assembly GCA_045600165.1). Classification (GTDB taxonomy): domain Bacteria; phylum Bacillota; class Clostridia; order Christensenellales; family Aristaeellaceae; genus Aristaeella. The sequence goes on along the minus strand of JAZRXJ010000131.1, from coordinate 4,515 downwards.
TCAGCGGATGCTGAAAAGTCCGGATGTACGCCGCGAATGGAATTTCAACCTGCTTGTTCCGGAGGAAAACAATCTGATCCTTCAGGGAATCATTGACTGCGCGTTTATGGAAAAGGACGGATGGATCCTGCTGGACTATAAAACGGACCGGAATGTGAATGAAAAAGAACTGAAACGCAGGTATTCCGTGCAGTTGAAATGGTATTCACGCGCAATCTCCACCCTGACGGAAACTCCGGTCAGAGAGATGTGGATCTACACTATTTCAGACGGAAAAGCATACAGGATTTGACAAAACGGAGAAGATGATTATAATATCTCCATCCGTATTGATTACGGAAAGCGGGAGAGCGATGTTGGTTCCGCCGTGACAGGCTGGCAATTGCCCTTGTTATGGTGCCGAGAGACATGTCAGCTCTTCCGTTTTTTATAAAAGTGGGACAATACAGTCAAAACTCGTGTTATTTATGAACAAATATGGTACGCAAATAGCATATATTGGTTATAAATTTGACATAAGTGGTAACATTGTGGTATAATTGTCCTAACCCATTTGAAAACCCTATCAGTCATGGAAGTACTGAACAGGTCAGACGAAATTCATGTGTATGCAGATACACGGAGGTGGACGTTTTTGAGCCTGCAGCTGAAGATAACTCACTATTATCATAGCGGATTTTCGGTTGATTGCGGGGATACACTGCTGGTTTTCGACTACTGGAACGGCGAACATCAGGAACTGCAGCCGAACAGGGGGATCACTCCGGAAACCCTGAAGAAATTCAGCAAGGTCTTTGTGATGATCAGCCACGAGCACGCAGATCACTTTGATCCGGTGGTTTATGAATGGCGGGAAATCACGGATGTCACCTATATCGTTTCCTATGATATGCCGGTAGGGACCCGCGGAAAACGAATGAGCCCCGGAGAAAAGGTCACCCTGACGCCGGAAATCACGCTGTATGCTTACGGTTCAACGGACCTGGGAGTTTCTTTCCTTGCGGATATCAACGGATTCAGGATCTTCCACGCGGGAGATCTGAACTTCTGGCACTGGCGCGATGAATCCAACGCCTCGGAGATCGAAGAAGCGGAAGCCGAATTTGTACGCGAAGTGGAACCGCTTAAAATGGCGGGGATCGATATAGCGATGTTCCCCGTGGACCCGCGTCAGGGAACCATGTATGAAGCCGGGGCCAATTATTTCATCCTGACCGTGAAACCGAGACTGATGATCCCGATGCATTACTTCCATCGCACGGATATCGCGCAGGAATTTGCCCGCCAGAACCGTAGCCGGGCTACGGAGATCCTGGCCATGCCCGGATTCGCCGACGCGATTTCTGTTACACTGGATGATGAAGGATATACGAATGTACGGTTTATCCGTGAGAACGGTATGAATCTGGTGCCGGATGAAACGACACAGCAGGAACTGACGGAAGTGGAGGATGACCCGCTGGATGTCAATAATCCTTTCGGGGATTCGGACCTGCCGGTCATGTTCTATGAGGAGTCCGGGGAGCCGGACACCCTTCCGGGTGACGGAAAAAATGATGCCCCGGAAAACGAACCGAAAACAGACGCGGATGAGAGGCTGTAAGCCTTGAAAGAAAAGGATTGTTCAAGCATATCCACAAGTTATCCACAGTTTTCAACAGGTTTGTGGGTTATTGTGTGGAATCCGGAAAGCATTGAAAAATAAGCATTTGAAGCGTGTAACCATTCTGACGCGTTGAATTGCAAGGCTTCCACACCTGTGGAAAAACCCGCCCGATCTTCATCAGATCACAGGCGGGTTTTTCGTGTAACTTCGGGGTGAAAAAATAGTCTTTTGGAGCTATATTTTTGACCGTTCAGGATCAGAAAAACGATGTTCAAAACGCGGGCAAATAAAAACCCGCGTTCCGTTTCCGGAACGCGGGGGTAAAGAACCCGGTGATCGATCAGGTATTTTCGCTGATCCATTCGTTCAGCTGAGCTACCAGTTCGTCACAATTGGCTCCATGGACCATACAGGCTTCTTCAATGGATTCGCCGATGGAATGAGGGCAACCCAGACAATGCATACCGAATTCCATGAAGATGCGGGCAGTCTGGGGATAAGCGTTCAGCACTTCACCCAGGGTCATGGTCTTTTCAACGGTCATGGTCGATCCTCCTGATTATGCCCAGGGATTCTCAGTGGGGTAAGGCAGAGTCTTGGGCTGATTGTAGGCGATGTCTTCGATGCCCAGATACTTGAACACTTCGAAGAGCTGCTTCGCGCAATGATCGAAAGCAACAGCGCCGTGATGCGGATAGCGCTTCTGCACCAGCACATGACGGTAGAAGCGGTCCATATCCTTGATGGCGAAGACACCGATGCCGCCGAAGGACTGGGTGGCCACGGGCAGGACTTCACCTTCAGCAATGTAGGAGCGGAGCTTGCCTTCGCTGTCGCACTGCAGGCGATAGAAGGTGATGGGGCTGGCGGCGATGTCGCCTTCCAGAGTTCCGCGGCTGATGTCGGGCTCGCTGCCGGCGGGTTCAAGCACGCGGTGCTGGATCAGCTGATACTTCACGGCACGGTCGGCGCACATCTTGCAGGAAGGAGTGTTGCCGCAGTGGAAGCCCATGAAGGTTTCATGCAGGGTGTAATCGAACTTGCCCTTGATGTCGGCATCGTAGATGTACTCAGGCACGCTGTTGTTGATGTCCAGCAGGGTCACGGCGTCGCCGGTCAGGCAGGCACCGATGTATTCACTGACAGCACCGTAGATATCCACTTCGCAGGCGACCGGGATCCCGCGGGAAGCCAGACGGCTGTTGACATAGCAGGGTTCAAATCCGAACTGGGACGGGAAGGCGGGCCAGCACTTGTCGGCAAAGACGACATACTGACGGGCACCCTTGTGGTTCTCGGCCCAATCCAGCAGAGTCAGTTCAAACTGAGCCATACGGGCATTCAGGTCGGCGTAATACTTGCCTTCGCCCATTTCCTTGGCCATGTCTTCGCAGATCTCGGGGATGCGGGGATCATTGGCATGCTCTTTGTAGCTGACCAGCAGGTCCAGTTCGCTGTTTTCTTCGATTTCGATGCCCAGTTCATACAGTCCCTTGATGGGAGCGTTGCAGGCAAAGAAGTCCTGGGGACGGGGCCCGAAGGTGATGACTTTCAGGCTCTTCAGACCGATGATGGTGCGGGCGATGGGGAAGAATTCGGCGATCTTGTCAGCCAGTTCTTCAGCGGTTCCCACAGGATATTCCGGGATGTAACCCTTCAGGTGACGCATGCCCAGATTGTAGGAGCAGTTCAGCATTCCGCAGTAGGCATCGCCGCGGCCGTTGATCATGTCACCGTCGCCTTCGGCGGCAGCCACGAACATCACGGGACCTTCAAAGTACTTGGCGATCAGAGTCTCGGGAGTTTCGGGACCGAAGTTGCCCAGGAAAACACAGGCGGCGTTGCAGTTCTTGGCTTTGAGTTCGTCAACAGCCTTGAGCATGTCCTTTTCGTTTTCCACGGTGGTCTTGATTTCAACAAAGTTCAGTTTCAGCTTCTTGCATTTCTTGGCGATGGCAGCACGGCGCTTTTCGCTCAGTTCGATGGGGAAGCAGTCACGGGAGACCGCAACCAGACCGAGTTTGACTTCCGGGATATTCGGCTTGAATTCCATATAAAGTACCCTCCTTAAAATTTGTAGGCACAAATTCCTTTTTAGAGAATAGCACGAAACAACCCTTCAGTCAATAAGACACAAGCCCCGGGAAACGCAAAAAACGATAAAAAAATAGAAAAAAATGGATTGATTACGGACATAATCCACATGAAAAAGACAGATTGTTAAATAATCTACAATTTTGTCGTGAATGATGTTCTTACCTATTGCAAAATAAAGGGAAAACAGTTAAAATGTCGGATGGTAACTGAATCAATCCGACGAATTTGAAGGAGGTTTTTCCCATGGCTGTTAAAGTTGCTATTAACGGTTTCGGTCGTATCGGTCGTCTTGCTTTCCGTCAGATGTTTGACGCTGAAGGCTATGAAGTGGTTGCTATCAACGATCTGACCAGCCCCGCTATGCTGGCTCATCTGCTGAAGTACGATACCGCCCAGAGAGGATACTGCGGCGCGATCGGCGAAAACCTGCACACTGTTGAATCCACCGAAGATTCCATCATCGTTGATGGAAAAGAAATCAAGATCTACGCTGAAAAAGACGCCGCCAACTGCCCCTGGGGCAAGCTGGATGTCGACGTTGTCCTGGAATGCACCGGTTTCTACTGCAGCAAGGACAAGTCCATGGCTCACATCACTGCCGGCGCCAAGAAGGTCGTTATCTCCGCTCCTGCCGGAAACGATCTGAAGACCATCGTGTTCAGCGTCAACAATGACACCCTGACCAAGGATGATCAGATCATCTCCGCCGCCAGCTGCACCACCAACTGCCTGGCTCCCATGGCCAAGGCCCTGAATGACACCTATCCCATCCAGAGCGGCATCATGACCACCGTGCATGCTTACACCGGCGA
>JAZRXJ010000130.1:0-1043 GCA_045600165.1 Clostridia bacterium | reverse complement strand
ATTATGATCCGCCGGATTTGTCAACGATATCGACCCGGATCCGTCATCTGAACTGCACTGCCGACATCCGCGAGGGTGTTGCCGTTGAGTACGTTTCCTGTGAGCCGTCGGAGAATCTGAAACAACTGTTCCCGGAGGAGTATGGTGAGGATGATGGCAACGAAGATGAGGAAACGGAGCAGGCGTAAACCTGCTCCGTACATAATGATAAAAAAGAAGTGGATGTAACTGAAATCCGTTACATCCACTCGATATGCTGTATTACTCCCAAAAGGTGTCTGGGAGCAGGGTATTTGTCCTAAAAGTACACCAGCGAGAGTCAAAACAGGATTGTGCTTGCTGTTCCGAAATACACCAATAGCGATACTGCGTCAACGATCGTGGTGATGAACGGGCTTGCCATAACCGCCGGATCAAAGCCGAGTCTTTTTGCCAACATCGGCAGCGAGCAACCAATGAATTTGGCTATGACGACCGTCAGCACCATAGTTACGCACACGACTGCTGCCACCAGTGCCGTAACATCGGTGTTTCCCAAAAGCATTCTGTCGATCAGCATGATTTTGGCAAAACAGGCCGCGGCAAGTGCTGTACCGCACAGTGCCGCTGTCAGAAGTTCTTTTCCCATGACCCTCGGCAGATCTGAAAACTCAAGTTCTCCAAGGGATATCGCGCGTATTACTGTAACAGATGACTGTGAGCCGGAATTGCCTCCGGTATCCATAAGCATTGGGATGAATGCTGTCAGCGTTACCTGTGCGGCAAGGGCACTTTCAAAGCCGGTGATGATCATTCCGGTAAAGGTTGCCGAGACCATCAATAACAGCAGCCACGGGATGCGATGCCGGAACAGATCGAGCGCGTTTGACCGAAGATATGTCTTGTCAGATGGTGTCATGCCACCCATGATCTCAATATCCTCGGTGGTTTCTTCTTCAATAACATCCATTGCATCGTCGAAGGTCACGATGCCCACCATGCGCTGATCACTGTCAACGACCGGCAGTGCGAGGAAATTGTATTTTGACAACATCTGCGCGACC
>JAZRXJ010000129.1:0-1137 GCA_045600165.1 Clostridia bacterium | reverse complement strand
CTGGCATATGCAGCCACCCGTTTCAGCTTCGGTGCCGTTTCCGGGAAGTGTACAGTCTCAATGTTTCTGCCCATTTTTTCGCCTCCTTTGTATCAATTTGGGGTTACTATATACATCCATATATAATGGGATAAGTCAAGCCTCTTCTGCGAAAATACTGCCGTCCGGAAGGCCGTATTTTTTCGTCAGAACCACACAGGCTCTTTTGAAATCCGCCTGGGTCAGAAGGCCGTCCTGAACCAGCTTATCGATCAGTGCCAGCGAGGTATGATACGTGATCTGCTGTTCCGGACTGTAAGGGTCTGCGGGAAGCGATGTAGCATTCCCGGCAGCAGTATTTTCTTTCTTTGTTTCCATAGCTCTGGAACTCCTTTCCGCACTGCTGACAGGTCAGTGCATAGTATGCTTTTTTCTGTAACGATTCCGGATGCTCCTTCCACCACTGCATACGACAGGCATCCGAGCAGAACTTCTTCATTCTGTGGTGCGGTGCCTGCATTACAGGCCTGCCGCAGTTCATACAGCAGACCGTGCCTGGAATGACAGGGTGTCGGCGTATATGGGAGCGTACCGTGTTAGGTGATATCCTGAGAATCGAAGCGATCTCTCCGGCGGGTTTACCCTCCATCCGGAGATTGTCTATAGCAATTTTATCCTGCGGTTTCATAGTGTCCTCCTGAAAGAATACGGAGGATGACCGCACAAGCCATCCTCCGCATCGGTAATGGATTATTCGTTGGGCGGGGTCTTGATTTTCAGACCCTTGATTGCTTCCGGATGAACAAGTTTTGCATCCACGCGCTCGGAAGAAATATACGCCACCTGACCGTGGTCGGCGTAGCGCTCAACAAGGCGCTTGATGACACGCTTGCCGCGGTCCCCGATCCAGTAATAGTCGAAGCATCCGAAAAGTACCGGAATGTTGCCGGAATCGATGCCGTCAAGGTTTTTCGTGGTATACACACGGAAACCGGAGAAAGTCTCATATCCATCCTCGTCATAGTTCGGATTCCAGATGTACCTGCCGTTGGCATATTTCGTTTTATGAAGCTTGAAGTAGGCATCATCCGACATAACGAGAACGCTCTTTTCCCGGTACGGCTTCCGGACAGAGTAGATCAGGTCGATTACATCGTC
>JAZRXJ010000128.1:0-6275 GCA_045600165.1 Clostridia bacterium | reverse complement strand
GAAAGACAACATTGGCGTATACACGCCAATGTATCCCTCAATCAAAGTGAACATCCAAGCCTCACCAATTGTGACGCATTTTACGTCAAATACAGGCAAATTTCCCTCAAAGAATCTGACTATCAGTTGACGAACTCACCGCAAATAAAGTGAATAATAACAGATAATATCGCCGATACTGACGCGCCGTTCGTGCACACCTTACGGGAGAAGGGCGCGGTCATTCTTGGCAAGACCAATATGACAGAATTTGCCAATTTCCTGACCGATATTCTTTCGCTCCCTGCTGTGGCTACATTTGACCTTGACAATGAAACTCACATTACGTATAATTCCACGCGGTTGTGTTGGCTTAACATACTCAATTGCAGAAAAAGAAAGGACTCAAAGAGAATGAAAAAGTTTGTTGCTGTGATCGTTGCCCTGTCCATGCTGCTGACGATGGCTTTTGCCATGGCCGAAGAATCCACTATTTCCACCTACATGCTGGCTGCTGCCAATGATGCTGACGGAAATGTCGTGTCAATCGAAGATACTCAGCTGCCCGTTTTCGTTCTGGCCATCGATGGTGCTACCAATGCCTGCGCTTTCGGTACTGAAGAAGAAATGATTGAAGGTACCTACGAGATCGTTGCCGGTGAAGACGAAGTGCTGGTCCTGTATGTGACCCTGAGCAATGGCGAAGAAACCGTTATGTTCTATGTGGCTGAAGAAGATGCCTGGATGCTGGTAGACGAAGAAACCGGCGTTTGTCTGTATCTGTTCAACATCGAAGCGCTGGAACAGGCTGCCTGATCTGATCCGTACTTTATGGGATGCCGCGGATATCATATCGCGGCATCCTTTTTTTATATGCCGCCTGCTTTTTCAGGAAAAGATATTCCGGATATCAATATCCTTATTCAGTTTCGTCAGTCCCTGCCACCAAACGTTTCCTGCTTTATGTATTTTCATTTGCGAATGAAGAGAATTCATTATGGCTCGCAGAAAATCAGTAAACATAATAATGGCTATTTTCGCGGCTGACTGTGGTTGCTCCGGGTCGATCCGGTATATAAGCCTTGAGAAAGTGTTTGATACGGCCCAAAACTCGTTTGGAAAAGTGCTGAATAAGCTTGCAAACTCGTTCTGAAAAGTGTAAACTATTCGCGGAAGCAATGGAAAGGCGGTGCATTTTGTGTTCAGACGAAAAATCACAGATGAAATGACAGCCTGGTTGAATACAACAGGCAAGAAAAAAGCACTGGTGATCAAGGGCCTCCGGCAGGTGGGCAAGACTTATTCAGTCAAAGCATTCGCTGAAGAAAACTATAAGAATGTTATATACATCAACTTCAAGGACAATGATTCGATGCGACGCGTATTTGAAGGTGACTTTGTCATCGATCGTATCACATTGGATATTTCCGCCCTGATGCCCGGGGTCCATTTCGTTCCGGGAAAGACTGTGCTGATTTTTGACGAGGTTCAGGAGTGCTCCAATGCCCGTGCTTCCATAAAGGCATTTATGACTGATGGGCGCTATGATATTATTTGCACCGGCTCACTTCTCGGAATCAAGGGATATAATCGGAAAACAGGTAAAGGTATACCAACCGGCTTTGAACATATCATTTACATGAAGCCTATGGACTTTGAAGAGTTTTTGTGGGCAAAAGGGATTAGCGATGATGTTATTGATGAAATGCGCAGATGCCTGAAAAACCGGACACCTGTCAGTGATGCGATTCATCAGGCAATGCGCAGATATTTCAGAGAATATATATGTGTTGGTGGTCTTCCCTATATTGTCGACAGATTCATCTCTACAAATGATATGAACATTGTTCAGCAAGAACAAAAAGATATTCTTGATGAATACCGGGACGACTTTGGAAAGCATCTGGACGAGAATGAAAACGAGGAGATTGACCTCACGCTTCTTGCCAGGATCAATCGTGTGTTTGACTCCATTCCTGCACAGTTGTCAAAAGAAAATAACAAATTCGTCTACTCAACAATTGAGAAGAAAGGGCGCGCCGAGAATTATCAGGCTGCAATCCAATGGTTACAGGATGCAGGCATTATCAGTCTGTGCTATAATCTTTCAAATCTCAGTTTGCCGCTTGAAGGAAACAAGATCGATAATATCTTCAAGATCTACATGCAGGATACCGGGTTGTTTGTTGCCATGCTTGAGCCAGGGACCGCGGGAAGAATCCTTACCGGTGAGCTGGGGATGTATAAAGGAGCACTTTATGAGAATATAGTAGCGGATTGTTTTGCAAAACACGACAGGAAGCTATATTACTATCACAAAGAAAGTGGACTGGAAATCGATTTTGTTACTGTTTATAACGGAAAACCGACACTGGTAGAGGTCAAAGCAACGAGCGGAAACACAAAATCAGCCAATACTGTGTTGAAACATTACGAACAATATGGTGTCGACTTTTGTATAAAGCTGGGTGACAACAACATTGGACTGGAGGGCAACAAGCTTTCAGTACCGAGTTATATGAGTTTCCTGCTGTTTTAAGTGTTGTCCTTTCTTCTGTGCCTTCGCTGCCCCTGAATGCGGGTGACTTCAGTTGCATGAGGCTTCACTGTATTAATAGTACATATGGGATAATATACACGGTGCTGATATCAATGATGTTGTAATCGAGACGAATGATCATGACGGAATAGCAAAGTATCTGGAAGAAAATCCGGATTTTTCTCTGACTGGCGGTTAAGGAACTGTTCATCAATAAGTTATGCAATCTGCTTGTCTGCAACCTTCATCTGCCGCGTTGTCGTCAGTCGACGTAGCCCCGCTACGCCTCCTTCCTCCGCCTTGCATCTGAGGCTGCATCCGGCGCATCTTTGCACAATTTATTTCGAAACAGTTCCTAACATTCGGAATATAAATATAGGGGTGATCCTGTTGAAAGCAAGTAAAAAGAGCACTTTGGCCGTAACTCTTCTGGTCAGTATGATCTTCATGAGCAGTATTTTCACGGCGCTCGGATCGCTGATGGACCCGGTGACCGAAAAATTCGGGATCACGGGTTCGGCACAGGGATTGGCGGGGACTGTATCTTCAATCGGCGGGATCTGTGTATTTGCCGTATCGCTCCTCCTGATCGGAAAGATTCGGAAGACCACTTTGCTGGCCCTGGGGATCGGCTTATGCGTGACTCCGCTGCTTCTCATTGATCTCGCGGAAAGCTATCCGGTCTATATCCTTCTCTGGACGGTCATCGGATTCGGACTCGGGTTTATGGATGCCCTTCTTTCTTCCTGCATGGCGGACCTGTATACCGGGAAGACCGGAACACGGATGATGTGTATCCTGCATACCTTCTTCGGCATGACTTCCATGCTTGCTCCGCTCCTTTTCTCCGCTCTGCTGACCGGCGGGATCCCGTTCGGGAAGGTCTATCAGATCGTGGGCTGCTTTGGCGCGGCGGTGCTGGTCACGCTGGTGATTGTTTCCGGAAAGAAACAGGAAGGGCCCGCTCTGGAAGAAAGAAAACTGTCGCTGAAGGAAATGACAGGAATGCTGACGACGGGACCGCTGCTGCTTTTCGCCATCGGGATGGCGGTCCACGGCTTCTTCCTCGCCGGACTGAACAACTGGGCGAACCGACTGACGGAAGAAATGAACACGGGCACTTTGCCCGAGGCCCTGCTCGGATTTCAGGGGGGACTGGGTCAGTTCTCAGTCTTTCTCGGCGTCATGCTCAGCCGTCTTTTGTTCTCTTTCACCGGGATCCCGGTACGCGGGTATCTGAAATGGGGCGGTGTCGCGGCGGCAGTTATGCTGACAGCGGGACTGGCATCCGGTATATCTCTGATCCTGTGTATCTGCATGATCCTGAGCGGATTGTGCTTCGGCGCGCTGATCCCGTGCATGCTGGATACCGCCTGCGCAAGCGTCCGGGGAAACACCATGCTGGCAACCACCGTGATGATGCTGGCGCTGTACCTCGGACAAGGAATCTCACCGACGGTACTCGGTTGGTTTGACGGCCCGGGTCCCGGTCTGGTATGGGGCTTCGTCCTGTGCGTCGGTTTCATGCTGCTGACAGCACTTTGCAATACGATGGCGTTGAAAAAGGAAAGAAAATGAACACAAAAGAACCGTCCGTTATGTCAATGGCGCCTGCCGGAGCGGCAGGCGCCATCAAGATTATATTCAGCGTTCCATGAGTCCAAGCAGGTAGACCAGTTCTTCCTTATACGGATCACCGGTGACAGACGGGCAGGAACGGAGCAGGGAAAGCGCGTCCTTCCAGGAGGAAGTGCCCGCGTATTCGCTGCCGCGCAGCAGCATGCCGGCTTCCGCCACACCTGCCGCGAAGGTCAGGTTTTCGGTCGCGGGGAAGGATTCCGGATCCGACAGGGGGTAAGTCCACAGAGAACTGACATCGCCGTCCGGAGCCTTGGCCCGGATGGACAGCGTCAGCCACTCCGGGGTCACGGCGGACTGAATCAGCGGCTGCGCGTATTTGCTTTCCGTGGAGTTGAAGTCAAACGCGCTGTCAACCGGGACGATCTCATACAGTGCCGTCACGCGGTGACCGCTGCCGAGTTCACCGCCATCCTTGGTATCATCGGCAAAATCTTCCGCGTTCATGACCCGGTCTTCATATCCGATCAGCCTGTAACCCTTGACATGTTCCGGGTTGAAATCCAGCTGCAGCTTCACGTCCTTCGCGACGGTGTTGAATGTTCCGCCGGCTTCGGTAATCAGGGCGCGGCGCGCTTCGTGGATCTCATCGATATAGTAGTAGTTTCCGTCTCCATAATCCGCCAGCGCTTCCATCCGGTTATCCTTATAGTTGTATCCGCCGAATCCGAGGCAGGTGAGGGAAATACCGCCGGCCTTTTCATCCATCACCAGACGGGCCAGATCACCCTCGGAAGAAATACCGATGTTCAGATCGCCGTCAGTCGCGAGCAGGATCCGATTGATCCCGCCTTCGACCTTATGTGTCTCCGCAAGCGCGTAAGCCGTCTGAATACCGGCCGCGCCATTGGTGCCACCGCCCGCTGTCAGATTGTTGATCGCGTTCATGATCGTTGTTTTTTCGGAAGCCGGTACACCGTCGAGCACGATCCGGTCACCGCTGGCGTAGGTCACAATGGATACCGTATCATTCGGACCGAGTGTGTCCAGCAGAAGCAGGAAAGAACGTTTCACCAGAGGCAGCTTATTTTCTGAGTCCATACTGCCGGATACATCGATCAGGAACACAATGTTCTTCGCAATGTTCTCTGTTTCGATCTCTTCGGCCTGCAGACCGATCAGGAGCAGTTTGGTATCCGGATTCCAGGGGCAGTCTCCCAGTTCCATCGTGATGCCGAAGGGCTCGCCCGCGGCGGGCTTTTTATAGTTATAATTGAAATAGTTCAGCATTTCCTCCACACGCACACTGTCGGCAGGCACAGGTTCCCCCCGCAGCAAGCGCTGACGGATCTGCGTCCATGAAGCAGTGTCCACATCCGCCGCAAAGGTCGAAAGCGGAGATGTGCTGACGGACTGGAATCCATTTTCGTGGAAGGTTGTGAATTCCTGCGTGTTCCACATCAGTTCCTTCGAAGCGGATCTCATGTTCCCCGGGAGTGCTGTAGCCATAACCGGATATTCGACTTCCTGGTAACAGGCGGCGGCTTCCTCCACCCATATGTAATCTCCGGCATACCATTTCAGATAATCTTCGTTATAAGCCACCGCGTTTTCAGACATCAGAAGATCCACGGTCACCTTGTCAGCAAGACCGGTCTCCATCAGATCATTCAGGATCTGAAACGTGAGAACGGCTTTTTGTGTTCCTTCGCCGTAAACGCCGTCTGTTTCCGTGTCATTATATCCGAGTTCGGCCAGACGGGTCTGGATCACCAGCACGGCTTCTCCGCTGTCGCCTAATTGCAGGACAGTCGAGGCCATGGCCGGGACACTTGATAACATACCTGTCAGTAAAGCCAAAGTAATCAGAATCGCAATCATTCGTTTTTTCAACATGTTTTTTCCTCCTCATCCGACTTTCGTCGTTTGCTTTCATAACTGTATGACGCCGGACCGGGAAGAAAGTTCCACCTGAATGAAAAAAGTTGAACGAAATATTCGAACAGCGTATCTGCTTATCGACAACAAACAACATCCTGTGTTATAATGCGCAATAAGTAATGTAAATGATAAAGAACAGAGGCTTGTATACTGAAACAGCAACAAGGAGCCTTTCCGGCCATACAAAGCCTGAAACTGTATCTGATGATATCAATCTGTGTCTGCTGTTACAGTTTGT
>JAZRXJ010000127.1:0-124545 GCA_045600165.1 Clostridia bacterium | reverse complement strand
GAAAAGCTCCTTTTCGCCAATAGCAACAATCCGCAGGAAACGGATCGGGCTATGCCGGATTTCGAATACATGCGGAAGGAACTTCAGAAGAACGGTGTCACAAAGAAACTGCTTTGGACTGAATACCTTGAAGACTGTAAGCAGTCTGGCAAGAAGCCTCTCATGTATTCTCAGTTCTGCTACCATTTTCAGCAATATGAGGAGCAGAAACGGGCGACCATGCATATCAACAGGAAGCCCGGGGAACAAGTAGAGGTTGACTGGGCGGGTGATCCAGCGGAAATGATAGATCCGGAAACTGGAGAAATCGTCAAGGCCTGGGTGTTTGTCGGTGCAATGTCTTACAGCCAGTATGCATATGCTGAAGCATTTCTGGATGAGAAGCAGAACGCCTGGATTACTGCCCACGTCCATATGTACCAGTACTTGGGCGGTGTTCCAAAGATTCTGGTATCAGATAATTGCCGTACTGCAGTCATTCATACCGGGGACTGGTTCACGCAGGAATTGAATACCACGTATCACGAAATGGCAGAGCATTACGGCACAGCAATCATACCTGCGCGCGTTCGCCGGCCAAAAGATAAGCCCCTGGGGGAAGCCGGGGTCGGTAATATTTCCACCCAGATCATTGCCGCATTGCGCAACGAGCAGTTCTTTTCCCTAGCCGCCCTCAACAAAGCGATCCGTGAAAAGCTGGAGAAATACAACACCAACCATTTCACGAAGAAAGATGGCTCCCGGCGTTCTATCTATCTGGAAGAAGAATTGCCGTTGCTGCGGCCATTGCCTGTCACGCCATATGAAGTATCTGTATGGAAGGAGCCGACGGTTCAGTACAATTACCACGTGTCGTTCGACAATATGTACTATTCCGTGCCGCATAGCTTTATTGGAAAGAAGGTGAATCTACGGGCCACCAGCACGACGATTGAGATCTATTTCAATCATAACCGGATCGCCACTCACGCCCGGATGTACGGAAGAAAAGGACAATACAGCACTGTTACGGAGCATATGCCGAAGTCTCACCAGGAGTATCTTGAGTGGAACGGTGACCGTTTCCGTAAGTGGGCAGCGAAAATAGGTCCAAATACCCAGCAAGTTGTGGATGGCTTGCTGACCACCCAACGTGTCGAACAGCAGGCGTATCGTGCATGCATGGGGTTGCTGAAACTGTCTGAAAAGTATTCTGTTCCACGACTTGAGGCGGCATGTCAAAAAGCTTTGGGCTATACCGCAACCCCCAGCTACAAGAGTGTAAAGAACATCCTGGCTTCCGGTGTGGATGTACCGATTCCTCCTGAAGAAGAAAAACCAAAGAGTAATCCGTTTGCCCTTACCCGCGGCGCGGACTACTACAAGGGGAGGTGAACGGCATGTCTAAGCAAGTTACGATTGACAAGCTTATTGAAATGCGGCTGACGACTATGGCGGACGCATTCTCTATACAGGCTGACGATCCTAAGATGTTGGATATACCCTTTGCGGACAGAGTTGCTATGTTGGTGGACGCTGAATATACCAGCCGTAAGAGCAATCGCCTGAAACGGCTTATTAATCGGGCAGATTTCGAACAACCCGATGCACATATCGCAGATGTCAACTATACTTCCGGGCGTAAGTTGAACAAAGAACTGATATTGCGTCTGGCAAGCTGTGAGTACATTACTGAATACCACAACGTATTCATTACGGGGAAAACCGGTACAGGAAAAACATATCTGGCTTGCGCCTTCGGGATGGAAGCCTGTAAGCAGTATTACAAAACGTACTTCATCCGCCTTCCAGATCTTCTCATAGCGCTAAGGGAAGCTCGTGAGAATGGAACCTATCTAAAAGTGCTGACGAAGTACGCGAACGTGACTCTCCTGATTATTGATGAATGGCTAATGCTGAAACCTACAGAAGCCGAACAGAAGGACATTTTCGAACTGATCCACCGTCGCAGAAAGAAGTCATCCACGATCTTCTGCTCCCAGGTTCACTGGGATGGATGGTATGAGCAGCTGGGAGGCGATGCCAGCCCTCTGGCAGATGCAATCCTCGACCGGATCGTCTATGATGCTTACCGCATCCATATCCAAGCCACTGACTCCAAGAATGACAAGTCGATGCGCGAGGTATATGGTTTGGACAAGCGGCTTCGTGAGTAAAGCAGCTACTGGGGACTCTGTCCCCAGACCCCTGAGGTTTATTTTCGTTGGCTAATCAGGGAGTGGCATTATGCGGGCACCACGTTGCTTGAATAAAAGAGCGACACCAAATGGTGCCACTCCCCTCATAGCTCCGCACTACGCTTTAAGGTCGCTCCTCAGCGTTGCCTCTATCCCTCATGCGGCACGCATATCGTATCATTGGACGGCTTGCACCGTCAACTGGCTCAATTTCCGCCGGGCAGGCGGCTCAACATGCTCCGGACAGGTGGCTCAAGCCACGCCGGACAGGCGGCTCCGTCGCACCGGAATATTCAATTGGGATTCGGATTAACAATGCCTGATTAAGTTCACTTACAATTGAATATATGAAAATACCCGTTGAAGTTTGATACCAACGGGATTCTTCTTTTAAAGATCTTTATTTGATACATAGCAAGATTTAACATACAAATTATTCTCCTACAATAGTTGTTCACTTTGATTGATTATAAGTTATATCTTTCTATAAGTCATTCGTTGTGTATTCTTTCATCGTATTCTGATCAATATAAACAATCCGATAATATGGCCCATTTTCCCATATGCAGTTAATTGTCGGATAGGGATAGTTACTGGTGCCATTATCTAATACATCGGTAATATCCGAATAACGTATACAGCCAACTACGTAGCACTCATGCATTTGTCCATTTACTATAAAGGTTTTACCGCCAAGCAAAACCCGTAATTCGAAATCACCAAGATCATAGGGTTCAACTTTAGCCAAACCATTTCCGTATTCAGGTATATCAACATTACTGTCACGAATGATCCAATTATTCGCGTCAAATTTTCTCCATGGTTCACGAGCCCAAATGATTCTGTCATTTGCTGACATATATTGCGGATAATGAACCCATTCACTTAACCGATTTCGATTTTTAACTTCTATTTCTGTCCGTTTGGTTTGATTAGCCCTTATTCTTTCTTCACATTTCCTGATTTCTTCATTTATATCAAACTGGGCAGAAGCAACTATTTGATATTTACCGTTCTTGAGTTTTGCCTTTTTTACCTTTATCTCTGGATGAGTTTTAAGAAAGCAAAGCATCTTATGATAATCTTAAACTTCAGCATCATTACCTTTGCCGGCAAGCAGACCAAACATCACTGAAACAACAGGAGCTTTTAGATAGATATCATTACCAACATTTGTCCAAAGCATTTGATCTGCATAAGGTTTGTAATAAACAGCTCGAACTTCCTGTTCCTTTTTCCATTCGCTTCCCTTTTTATATAGACTTTGAATAATCTCTTTCGGCGTCATGTCAGAATGATCTTGGAAATCATCAACATATTGTACATCGTGCATAATATATTCTGGAATAACTGATACATCATATTCTATCCTGCAACCGTGATGGTTCCCATAATAGGCCCACATCAGCATCTGTGAAACAGCATTAGTTAAGCATACTATACGGAACAGATCTGGGTTTTCTATACCTACACCTTCGTATGGATCATTAACCTGATCAATTTTTGACGCATAGATGCCATATTTTACACAATTTTCAATAAACTTAACTGATGTAAACTTATTGAGAGTTTTCAATGTCAAGTCCCCTTTGATTGAACATGGTAAAGTGACTAACCCATCTTTATAAATAAATTCTACAATAATCGGATTTGTTTTCCTATATCGGTAGCTAACTTGAAAATACCTAATCCTATAAATCCACCAATAGTATTCGTCACGACATCCCCGATATCACACATACCAAGTTTACTGAAATACTGTACAGCCTCGATCAATATGCTTAATACCGGTATCATCCAGAACCACTTTGGTTTAATGCTACCTATCATTGCTCCTAAAGGTATAAACATGAGTATGTTGCACAATACTTCTGTTCTGGATGAATTATTATTTCCGAATACCTTTTTGATTGTAACCCCGATATCCATGTTAACCAATCGTTTTGCCGGTCCGCGTGAAAGCAAAGTCATGCACATAATAAAGATCACATAAATGATGGTAAATACAATACAGGCTTTCCTTGGTAGAAAAAATGTAATGACAACCAATGCAATGGAAATTGGCAATACAATAACTATATTATTCTCAAGGAACGTTAATAATTGATAAAATGGCATTCAATATCTCCAACATATATAAATCAATCTTATAAATAAAGCATATGTTTTTCTTTATCATTTACATTGATATCCTTACCAATCTGTACTTCAATTAATACAAGTTCAGTATCTGCATGTATCATATGTCTGCTGCCAATTGGTAAGTTAATAATGTCTCCACTCTTTACATACTGCTTGTTTCCATCAACTATAGCATATCCGGTTCCTGATACTACAGTCCAAACTTCGTTCCGATATTGATGACTGTGATAATTCATTTCATGCCCTGGATTTAATGTGACCTTGACCGTCAAGCTTTCATCTTCTACATCAATAACACGATAGCTGCCCCATGACTTTTCGGCAAACATTACCTGTTGATCTATTTTATCAACATAAGGTTTGATGTATGAACTCTGGTGTAAATCAGTTACCAGAATTCCTTCGGGTGATGCAGCAACAACTGTGTTTTTCATTCCCATAGTCAGAATCGGAATATTCAATTCATTTACGATATGTACATTTTCACAGTTATCATTCAATATTCCGTTCCCAATAACTTTCTCTTCCATGGATTCGACAAGAGTATTCCATGTACCGAGATCTTTCCATTTTCCGTTATATCTCATGACTTCAGTATTGTTTTCTTTCTCTACAACTGCATAGTCAAAAGAAATCTTTTCAAGTTCAGAATAATGATCATACAATTCCTTATAAGAATTGGTTCCAAAGATTTTTTCTGCTATATTAAGAATATAAGAAAGTTTGTATGCAAAAACTCCACCATTCCATAAAGCACCCTGTGAAATATATCCCTTTGCCACTTCTTCAGTTGGTTTTTCCTTAAAGGTGGCTACTTTACTGATATCTCCTTTTGCTACTGGTATAATATAACCGTACTTTTCAGAAGGATATGTTGGTTCAATGCCCATCAGAACCAGATTTGCTTCTCCTTTTTCTGCTTCTTCCCCCAGCTCTTTCAATTTCTGAAAATAACTTTCTTCTACATAAGGATCAACCGGACATACAACAACGCTTTCATTTACAGTTACACCGAGAATATCATGAAGATACGCTGTAGCGAGTGCTATTGCAGGGAAAGTATCACGACGACAAGGTTCCACTGAGATGCCAACATCACCAATCTGGTTATGAATTGCCGATACCTGGGATTTCGAAGTCGCTACTGTCACCCTCGCTTCTGAATCCACGGCAAGAATCTGTCGATATACTCTTTGTACCATCGACTCGTATTCGTTACCATTTCGGAAGATCTTAATAAACTGTTTGGAACGTATATCATTAGATAACGGCCAAAGTCTTTTACCAGAACCGCCTGAAAGCAAAACAATATTCATGTCATTTCCTCCTCTACTGAAAAAAGGCTACTGCCATCTACAGTAGCCAATGAACTTATCTTTCAGCTCTCATCGGATTGTTCAGGAAGTCCTCATATGCCAGACGAATACCGTCTTCCAATTCTGTTTTATAAGTCCAGCCTAATTGTGTAGCTTTACTTACGTCAAGAAGTTTACGTGGTGTACCATTGGGTTTGGATATATCCCACAAGATCTCGCCCTTATAACCAATCACTTTTGCTACCAGTTCTGTCAATTCCTTAATTGTAAGTTCCTTACCAGTACCTGCATTGACAGTTTCATTGCCGCTGTAGTTGTTCATAAGGAAAACGCAGAGATTCGCCAAGTCGTCTACATACAAAAATTCGCGCAAAGGGCTTCCGTCACCCCAACAGGTTACGCTTTCCTTGCCTTCGATTTTAGCTTCGTGAAAACGACGAATCAAAGCCGGCAGGACATGGCTATGTGTCGGATGATAGTTATCATTCGGTCCATAGAGATTGGTTGGCATAACAGAGATATAATTAGTACCATACTGTCTGTTTAGAAATTCACAATATTTCAAACCTGAAATCTTAGCTAATGCATATGCTTCATTTGTCTTTTCCAATTCACTAGTCAGAAGGCAACTTTCGGGCATAGGCTGGGGTGCAATCCGGGGATAGATACAGGATGAACCAAGGAATTCTAATTTCTTGCATCCGTTCTTCCATGCAGAATGAATAACATTCATCTCCAGGATCATGTTATCGTACATAAAGTCTGCTAAAGCATTCTGATTAGCAATGATCCCGCCTACTTTAGCTGCTGCTAGAAAAACATATTCTGGCTTTTCTGCTACAAAGAATGCTTCCACATCGTCCTGCCTACAAAGGTCCAGTTCTTTGTGAGTACGAGTAATGATATTAGTATAGCCCTGTCTTTCCAGTTCACGGACGATAGCCGAACCAACCATTCCGCGATGACCGGCCACATAAATCTTCGCATTCTTCTCCATCATCTAATAACACCATCTTCCTTCAATATTTTTTCTCTCTTTGCCAGTTTCCGGTCGTGTTCGGCCATGATCCGGATAAGCTCCTCATAGGTCGTTTTCTGGGGATTCCATCCGAGAACTGTCTTCGCCTTGGTCGGATCTCCCCAGAGATTGTCCACATCGGTCGGACGGAACCACTGCGGATTTACACACACAAGCATCTTCCCGGTTTCCACATCATATCCCTTTTCATCGATTCCTTTTCCCTCCCAGCGGATTGTGATGCCGTTGGCTGCAAAAGCTTTCTCAGTGAAATCTCTTACCGTATGCTGCGCACCGGTTGCAATGACAAAATCGTCCGGCTTTTCCTGCTGCATGATAAGCCACATGCATTCAACATAGTCCTTTGCATAACCCCAGTCTCGCAGGGAATCCATGTTTCCAAGTTCCAGATGATCTTGTATACCTTCCGCGATTCTTCCTGCGGCAAGGGTAATTTTCCTTGTAACAAAGTTCTCTCCACGGCGCTCAGACTCATGGTTAAACAGAATTCCATTTACAGCAAACATTCCGTAAGCTTCCCTGTATTCCTTTACCATCCAGAAACCGTACTGCTTTGCCACAGCATAGGGAGAATAGGGGTGGAATGGCGTTGTTTCCTTCTGAGGAACTTCTTCAACTTTTCCGTAAAGTTCGGAAGTCGAGGCCTGATATATCTTGGTTTGTTTCTCAAAACCAAGCATACGCACTGCCTCCAGAATACGGAGGACACCAATGGCATCTACATCTCCACTGTATTCAGGGACATCAAAAGAAACCTGTACATGGCTTTGTGCTGCCAGGTTATAGATTTCATCAGGTTGCGTTTCTTTGATAATGCGAATCAGGGAAGTGGAATCAGTCAGATCTCCGTCATGAAGCTTGATCTTGTTAAGAATATGGTCAATTCTACCTGTATTTGAAATAGAAGCACGACGCGTGATACCATGAACCTCATACCCTTTTTCAAGTAAAAATTCTGCTAAATAAGAGCCATCCTGTCCTGTGATTCCTGTGATTAACGCCTTCTTCACGTGTTTCCCTCCGCCTTTCTGCTGCGCTGTTGCGTCCGACATAGTGAAACTTCGGCACAACAATCATTCCGAAGCTTGTTCAATTTTAGCATAGATATAAATATAATGCTCTGCAGTATATTAACTATTAGTAGCACGATATTGTCATAGTATCAAGATTGTGCTAATATTCGGCTTGGTGGTCATTAGAAGCTGTGAGGATGATGTAATCCCACACAGGGAATGTTGTCGACTTGAGAGAGCGGATGTAATCGCTCCATGCGTCCTGGTAGGACTGCGACAGGTAAAGGCTCGGGGATGATGTCTTGTTCGGCGTATTTCCGTTCATATATTCAAAATCACACTTTCTGGGTGAGTATTTTCTGTTGTAACTCTATTTTTGAAGATTTTCTCTATGTTTCACATATCTTTCAGGAAGCCTTTATAGCACAGCCATCCTATCACGGCCCCCAATGTGTTATTAACCAAATCATCTATGTCCGCATATCCGCACCGTGTGAAAAGCTGTAGCAGTTCAATGCTCAAACTGAATGTCATCCCAAGCAATATCACCTGCCACCAACGGAGGCGCGGGAGCAGACATGGCAGAAGATAGCCGAAAGGAATGAAGAGCAGGATGTTCAAAATGATTCCTTCCAGGCTCGACCAGTTGGTTACTTTCACATCGCCATGAAGCAAGCCTGATATTAGTCCACCGCCGAATTCAAGTCCGCGTCGAGCCGCGCCGAACGGATTAATGATGTAGTGATGGATTGGCATCGATTCCCGGGAGATAAAGGTCAGATAGATGATTGCTGCAAGATACACAGCAGATAAACAAGCCATCAACCTCTTTGACGGGGACCTCTTCAGCAATAGAATACTGAGAACGATAAAACCTATTGCTAAACAAATCTCCAACGCTTCCTACCATCCTATCACCTAATATTTCCACCATGTTCATCACAGCCCGCCACAGACGAAAGACGATTTTACTCCGCAGTCCTTGTAACCTTTTTCTGCTTCTTCCCATAGAACACGAAATCTATCGCCGGGATGCTCTTAAACACCGCTATGATAATTACCGTGAACAATACAGTCAGAATCAACGAACAAACAAAAGTTCCAAAACCTGCTGCAGTAAAGAACCCTTTTCCCATCTCTATCAGATTATCGACATGAATATGAGTGACATAAATCTCCAGCGTGTACATACCAATCCAGCCAAGACGTAGCTTATCCAACTTTCCCTCATACTTTCCGCAGCACTGAAGCAAAACGAGATTACCGGTAAAGCCAGCTATACACCGAAGTCCTATTCCAATCAAATTGTCCGGTGCATGGTAAAAATCATAGTTGAAAACGATGGCAAGAAAAACAATCAGCGCGACGGTGACAGCCGCATCGCATACCTTCGGCCACCACTGTTTCCACCAGTCTTCTGTCCATTTCGCTAGCCACCCGAACCCATAGAATACAGCATAGTAGAGGATAAACTTTATTCCGAGGAAATTGATACCGAAGGTAAAGCCAACACCCGCAAGCAAACCGAAGCAAATAATCAGCACGACGGCTGTCTTCAGAATCCGCCTCTTCCCGCTCGTCAATGTCAGGTTCGCCAGCGTGGTTACAATTGAGAGAATAAACACAACCCACAGGAACCACAGACCGTTATCAACACGGGTGAGCAGCGTCGAAATCGCATTGACCGGATTTCTGTCCCAGCCGCCACGTAGTAGACAATCGATCAGAATAAACCAACTGAAGAATGGCAACGCATAGTGCTGTGCTGAAAGAAGAATCCTCTTACCAACCGCAGCCCACGACTTAACCTTCCTGGCTGCGAAATATCCGGCTACCAGCATGAAGCCTGGCATCTGCACTGCCCAGATGAAGTTGGTAAGAATACCGCCTTCGTCGGAAACTGAATACTGCAGGACATGGCGGAGAACCACAAGAACCATCAGTAATCCCTTGTAAATATCAAGTGTTAGATTACGCCCTGCCTGCCTGCCTGCCTGCCTGCCTGCCTGCCTGCCTGCCACGAGATTGTCGGCTACTTCGTTGTACATGTCAATAACCCTTTCATGCTAAATCTTTATATATTTCTCCTGCACTTTCTCAGCACCATACCCTATGGCTATCGATAATGCAATCACCAGCAACAAACTTCCGAGCCACATCACCACTCCGCTATGTGGAATAACTTTCATCACACAGCTGATAACGATCTGATGGAAGCAGTAGATTCCAAAACTGTGGATGCCAATGAAAGCCAACGGTTTCCAAGCTCCATACTCGAACACACCTTTTACCGACCAAAATGCCAGGAACATCCACGCAAATGCCAATCCGGCAATTAGTGAACTTGTCATAAACCGCTTGTTCAGGTGGAGGACTATGAATGCTGCTCCGATCACAGAAACGATCACACCGGTACCAATCAGAACCTTCCACACGCTCTTACCATCAATCTTCAGGATCAGGTAGTACAGCACGATTCCAAGGATCATCACCGGAAGCTGATGCAGGATGAAGAAGGTTTCAAAGTACATCTGTACAGCTTGAACCTCGCTGCCGCCGATGGCATTGTAGATAACGAGGCTTATGCACGACAGTACAGCAGAGACTGAAAGCGCAATAAGGCTGGTCCGTAGATTACGTATCAGCTTTCGCAGAAGTGGAACCAACATGTAGAACAGCGCCAGGTCGGCGATGTACCATTCCACACCCATAATGCTGTTCGTATTAGTTGGAACCAGTCCGTTCAAGAAAAGGAAATGACTGATCCAGTTACCGATGCTCACAGACTTCAATTCCGGGATGATAGCGGAGACAATAAGAGCGATGAAAAAAACAGGCGCTATACGGAAGAACCGCTTCTTGTAGAATTGTCTCCACTGCACCTCATGCTTGGACAAAGATGACCATGTCAGATAGGCGCTGATGATAAAAAACAGCTGAGGGCACCGCGCACCAATCGAGGAGATTTTGGAAATGATACTCACCGGCGATGACCATGCATTATTGAAATGCACAAGAATCACACCAAGCATCGCTAACGCCTTCAGAATATCAAGCTGTGCAGAGCGCCTGCCTGCCTGCCTGCCTGCCTGCCTGCCTGCCTGCCTGCCTGCCTGCCTGCCTGCCTGCCTGCCTGCCTGCCTGCCTGCCTGCCTGCCTGCCTGCCTGCCTGCCTCGAGATTGTCGACTACTTCGTTGTACATGTCAACACCTTATTTCTATATTTTCTACACCCGATCTAAATTCTCTGCCCATCCGTATCATTTCTAATCGACCAATTGCTTCGTAAACCGATTCGGAATTCTGCTGATAATCATTGCTATAATGTAGCAAATAACATACAACACGATGCAGAAAATGATCTGGTTAATATTGATATGAAGATATTCAAGTCCCAGATTCAGAACATTGCCAACAAGGTAATGCATACAGTATATACCCAATGTGTGAGCTGTTAACGCCTTGATAACCTTCTCCGTATGTTCTGAGATTTCCTCGATTGGTAACAGATAGAAGAATGTGAACAGTGATACTGATATAGCCATTCTATAGATTCCATTATACCCAAATCCTGCTAAATCTGATGTATTTCCAAATAAAAGAAGAATTACCACAATTGCCAATGAAGTCCAAAGCGTAATGGTCTCACGCAGTTTATTCTTCTTCAGCCAATCATAAATCTTACAATGAGCAGTATCATATCCAAGCGTTGCGTAAGGAATCATCTCTGCTACTCTTCCAAATGGATACTTTGTTTCAAAGGGCATATCTTCGAACATGGTGTAGTTCAATCCGGTGTACTGTAAAATCAAAGCTGCTACAGCAATCCCCTGAATAAGTACAAATGAAGTCCTCTTATTCGGCAACATGAAAATAAGTGAATACAACACCGTCAGCCAAATGAGCACTGCCATGTACCAAAGCGGAGCATTCACATGATAACCATGACCAGTCAGTAGCTGCCATAATAATGCGTTGAAACCATCTATCATGTCCGTCTTGAGAACCTTCTCAGCGAGAAATAGTGCAAGCCAGCTTACCCCCCCCCATACGAAAAATGGAGTTGCTAAGCGAATGATTCGCTTTTTCATGCTCTTAAATGAAGGATTTGTGATTGTCTTCTCAGTAAGAAAGAACGATAGAAGCATGAAAGCAGGCACAGCACAAGAGCGCAATAAATACAGAGGCCTAAAAATACCAGGATTCTCGACTTCCCAGAAATGATTAAGAATCACCGCCAATGTAAGGAGAAGACGAAAAAACAAGATTCCATTATTATATTTCTTTCCGTTACTCATCTTAAAATCACCTTCTTCACTCTCGGCAGCACATAGTCGATAACTACAGTTTCATTAAAAACCATAAGGGAAATTATATCAATAATACACATCGAAACACTGACAATAAACATTCGGATGAGAAAATGCCAACTAACTGTTAACGATGCTAATCCCTTGCCTATCAAAAAAGTTATGAATAATGCCACACTCACTTTTAGTAAATCAGCAACCGCTATCATATTTAAAGGATATTTTCCCAAATGCTTTTTTACCGTCAAATAGGAAATGCTACATACCAAAACCATAGACAAGCTCGTTGCTAATGCAATTCCAGCTACTCCCATAAAGTGTGAAAGGATAAGGCTTGCAATCAAATTGAAGACGACTCCAATAACACTATTAATCATCGGAATAAAAGTATCCTGAAAAGCATAATGTGTTTTAATCAACACTTCTCTATTTGCCATAAAGATAAAACCGATAGCATAGCAGATTGCTACGCCAGTGACACTGTTGGTATTATCCGCGCTGAAACTCCCGCGTTGAA
Source organism: Clostridia bacterium (assembly GCA_045600165.1). GTDB lineage: Bacteria > Bacillota > Clostridia > Christensenellales > Aristaeellaceae > Aristaeella. The sequence goes on along the minus strand of JAZRXJ010000127.1, from coordinate 112,031 downwards.
AGAAAAAGCGGATCAAATCTTTTCCTTCAACAATATATAAAACCGTTAGCAAACCTGCAATTATCGTCATAGCGCTCATAACAGATTGTATGTGCATTATTATTTCATTAGTATCATTTTTATGTGTAACTTTTTTGGTCATAGATGTAAGCAATACCGTTCCCACAGACGAAATAATAACAGAATTTACAAGATCGTTGCTGATAACTTGCCCATAATATAAAGATGAAACACTTCCAACGACTAATGATGAAGCCACAATTTTATCAATCAAGTGACCTAAATCAACCACCGAATTACCTACTAACAATGGCATAAACTTACTCATTGTTAATCGAAATTCAACATCTTTCAGAGGATTCTTCCAAAGAATCCCGGTTCTTGTTATAACTAGCGAAAGAATAAAAATGGTATGAAGAGCATAGCCAAATATAAAGCCATAAAGGAGCGAACGTAAACCAAGTACATTTCTAAACAGGATGACACAAATAATTATTGAAAAGCTGAAAAAGAAACTGCAAAGTTTTGCTGGTACAAATCGATTATGCGCATCTAAGTAGCCTTGTGCTACTCCAGCTACGGAAGTAAATAGCATCACTGGACACAATGCTCGAAGAAAGAAAACCAATTCAGCCTTTTGTGCATTCGTGTAAGATATACCAATAACATTGCATATAGTTGGAGCTAAAAGTACATTTACAGCAACAAGCAATATCCCGATAATTCCAAAGAATAGAAAGCATTCTTGAATTAGCTTTCTCCCTTTTTCATCCTGCCCCCCCTCGTTCAATTTGACATATCGTGTCAGAATAGTAGGGGCAACAGATGTCCTCATTATTTCGCCAAACATTGATGTATAGCCATCTGCTGCAAAATATATATCAGTAACACCATTTGAACCAAACGCCCATGCGATAACCGCCTGTTTAACAAATCCGAGAATTTTTCCTATGAGAACAACAACACTAATAATTACACTATGCTTTACAATACTATTTTTCTCCTTGAAGTTGCTCATGGTTTCCTCCGATATTATCTATGTTATACAGTAAATGTTGGTCAAGCATTACAATTGCAATAGAAATGTAAAGCATTCCGTATAGACTAAAAGCGATTGCTCCTTGAAACGATCCTAGAATATAGATAATAATCAGAACTTTAGTTATTAATCCACCTCTATGAAAAATTGAAATGGCAAACAATAAGAATGCACCAAAACCGATAATTCCGAACGATATAATAATTGACGTAAATGAATTTAGGTAGCCTTCTACTATTACACCAGTATTTCCAATGCCCACCCCTGTAATCCACTGCCTGGATGTTAAAAAACCTAAATTAGAAAATGATTTGCCTACACGGCCAAGTGTATCCATGTTGGTAAGTTTGTAAACAAACCAGTTTATTGTCGTATTATTTTTCAATGGAGAAACAAATAGAATATAGGATGCTATTCCAACTCCTAACATCAATGTAACCAGGCTTCTAATACTTTTTCCAACCAGGAAATAAATTGTCCATACAACCGCAAGAAATACGATTGCACCTGTCGAGGTTGATAACACTATTCCTGATGAAACAAAAATGCATTCAGCAAGTTTTGGTGTCGACAGTTCATTTCTGCCTTTATTATTAAATAAAATCAAAATAAGATCGATCAACATTAAATGACCATAGAAGGAAGGTTCACTTAAAACAGATCCAAATCTTACAAGATTAGTAGAAACAATATAGTCTCGCAAGGTATCCTGTGAATACTGATCATATAACGGATGAATTGGACCAATAGTATATAAGTTTGGAATAAATACTCTTCCTATCAACCACGCAATATTCTGGGCAAATATGTATATCGTACAAAATATACAAAATTTCCTGAAAAATGCTTGAAAGGTATCCATATCCAAATAAATTGGAGCAAGCACGGTTATTGCCAATGCCCACACTGTCGTCTTTAACAAATTATTAATTACTGAATTAATCTGAATTTGACTCTCGAAAAGGAAAGCAAACATTGAAGTAAAAACATATAGACATAACAAAACCATAGGCCTTAAAGCATCTCGTGATCTATTCGGCTTGCTTCTATCAATCATGGAGAAAGCAACAAATAACAATAACAGTATAGTTCCTATACCTAATGGAAAGCCTCCAACTCCATATCCATTTAAGACAAATAGAACTGGTAGTACCGTACTATACATTTTTGCAAACTTACAATTCATTGAGTTAACCTCAAATTCTTATCCAATTTTCCGGAATCATATATGGATTACCATACGCCCTTTGTGGAACCACAATAACAGCTTCTTTATTTTCATGAAGCCATGCAGCCCACCAACTAAATGAGCTGTTCGCTGTTATGATACTGTTACAATGTTTCATGAGCATAAGTTCATCAATATCCGGATTTCTTGTATGCAACCTTACAAACCGCATATTTGGTGCTTCACCAACATTTTCTTTTACCCATTCTATATCATCCGAAAACCAAAAGAAGACCGGTTTGCTCATATGCTCAGATATATATTCTATAGCTCTCTTATAATAATCAAAACCTAATACATAGAAGACCGAATTTTTTCCTCGTCTTCCTTGATAATTCATGAAATCGCCTCGCCGAACATGTACAGCACACGAATTGACTTCTTGTATTTCATTTAAGGCTGTTATATACTCCGTCTCTTCCTCATAAACTGGAACAACTTGCTTTAGAAGATCATCACGATACTCTTTAAAATATTCTTCTGATTGATAGTACCCCTCTATATAAGTATCGGCGCTTAAAGTATCAAATAAATTATGGTTAAGCGAAATAAAAGAAGAATCAAATAGATACCTGATACCTTTCACATTAAGTTTCTTAAAGTTCATTTTCCGCATAGTTTTATTGATATATTTATTATTAAGCAATTCAATGATAGCTGGAAACTTCTCATCCGTGATTGTTGAATGTTTTATATTTAGATGATTTAATTTATAAAACCTATCTAATTTATTTCCATAATAACGAATGTCGAGGCATAAATCAGAGTCAGTACGTTTTGCTAAAGCGTACGCCGTGGCATACTGGAAAAGTTGGTTACCTAACCCGCCCTTTAATCTAACAGTAATCATATTAATTGATTCCCTCTTATACATTGATTTACTTAGATGATGCTTTGAATATTCATTTACATAAATGATTTATTCAAGTCTATTTCTACATAATCGTGATGAGATACTCTTTTTACCTCTGGTGGCAGCTTTCTCCAATCTCCATACATATGAGAAAGATAATCATCATAGTTCTCGGCCCCATAGATCATCATATCTTCAAACTTATACAAGGTTGGTCGCCCCATAATGTCTGTACGCATAATTTCTTTATAGCGCCATGCTCCAAAGGGGTTGCCTCCATAAGTGCATGTGTCAAAACTTCTCATTGCGGAAAGGTTATTCAATTTCCGTGCAGCCTTCTTGTCATGAACAAACGGGCTTAATATTGTCTGACTTATTATTACTGCCATATTTTTGAGCATGCTACGTCCATTGCGTATTCCCGTAGTATGGGCAAGAAGAAATTTGAATTTTCTATCAATCTTATTGAATGTTTGCTTACTCTCTTCTTCAGTATCACCCATGCCATCAAGAGGAAATATATCTATATACAAACCTCTTTTAATTTTATATTTTAAGTTTTCGACCAATGTAGTTTTCGTATCATAAAGCTTAGAAAAACAATAGTTAAAATCAGGCGCATCAGAATACGGTGTTTCTAAGATATATCGATCGCCCGCTTGGTATTCCATCAACGTATATAGTTTCTCGTAATCTTCTCGAGGCATGCCAACGTCCAAATCATCATCCCATGGAATGAATCCTTGATGTCGTGCTGCACCAAGCATTGTACCGCCCAAAGCGTAATACCTGAGATTATTCCTGATACAGAAGTCATGAAACCATCTAATCATCTCAAGAAGATACTTCTGTAACTCCTGACTGGATACATCATTCATACTATTTTTCTCCTTGTCAATACTATTTCAAATGCCTATATTTCAGTAGACCTTTCACAATGTACCAGCACATATAATAGGAAGCTGCCGCAGGATTCAGTCCAACATATCGGTATGTATTCCAATTCATCTTGGCTGCTTTAATCTTATTGCTAGATTTCGACGAACTCGCCACTCTATAAATAAGAAGGGGTTCGTCTATTCCATAGGCCACACGCCCGGTTTTCGTAATTCCTAGCCAAATAGCGAAATCCTCATGCATCTCATCACCAATGGCGTAGAATTGTTTATAAAGAGATGCCTTAACGAGCACAGAAGAATTTGAGACAAGATTCTGTTTAAGCAGTGTCCGATAAGTGAGTATTGTCGGAACATGAAGCTGCCAATCGATAGGCTTGCCATCATTGTCCATAAACACTGATCCGGTAAAGATTAACTCTGCGCCTGTTTCTCTTGCCAGTTTTATCTGTTTTTTCAATTTATCCGGGATCCAAGCATCATCGCTATCTAGTACAGCGATCCACTCACCGTTTGCTGCTTCCATGCCTTTTTTCCGACTGATAGATACACCGCTGTTCTTATCATTTTGCAGGAGTCGAACCCTGGGATCATTAATAGAAGCAACTATTTCAGCTGTGCGATCTTTAGAGCAATCATTAACCACAAGTAGTTCCCAATCAGTATATGTTTGAGCCAATATAGAATCTATGGCAATACCGATAGTCTTTTCCGCGTTATAGGCTGCCATTATTATAGATACTAGTGGTTTTTTCAACATATTTGCTGTATTTAGCATTGCCAGATCCCGTCCTTACTCTTCAATCTTTATGTCCTTAGTTTTCAGCAGCACGGTCTTTCGGATCTGTGTACTACTAGTGCTCTGTGTATATGGGAAATAAACGATTTCAACGCCTTTATCAGCGAAGTACTCCTCGTAACGTTGGAACCGAGGTGTTCCCTTGTAATCGGAGCCGACAAACAGCCGGTCATAATGCCACAGGTCCCAAGCATCAGAATCCTCTGTGCAGGAATCCACAACCTTGTCCACATATTTGCATGCACCAACAACAGCCTTACGCTCATCAAACGGGATAAAGGTTTCCTTCCCTTTCCACGCACCAGAGTCATGCACGCCAACGATCAGGTAATCACACTGAGCTTTAGCTCTGCGCAGCAGATTAAGATGACCAACGTGGAATAAATCAAATGTTCCGGACAGGTATCCGATCTTCACACGGCGATTATTGTCAAGCCGTCCAGATTCTTTTTTATACTCATAACTATGTAACCCGTATTCATGTGGATCAGTTGCATATCTCTCCAGAACTGCCTTGAAGGTCTCTTCATACTGAGGAATAAATCGGATATCACGGGCAAAGAGGTGTGTAAGGATATCCTCTGCCAGCGGTCCTGTTATTGACAGGTCATTCTTGCTGCCATAGAATTTGGAACCCTTGAAGCTTGCAGGGCTTACATCAAGAATGCGGTTATTACTTCCATATGCTTCCAGCTCAATATTCACTGATTCCACAAACCGAACAACACCTGCCTTGGCAGCGGCATATATAGAAGCACTTGGTGTAGATATCCAGCCACTGATGCTTCCCATCACACCGGCATAAAAACAATAATCCCTAAGGATGCGATCATAGAAAATTCGGAAGATTTTGATCGTAGAAATGGTATCCACCGTCAGTATCTTCTCTATCTCTGCTATATGGTAGAATTGAAAATCAGCCACTCGACCAATGCCTGCCGTAACCATAAGCAACTCAACATTCTGATCAATCGACAGTGAATAGAACAATTCCTCGTTTAGGTCAAGAAGATTGCAATAATTGTGGTGATATGAATTTGGGTCGAGTACACCATCATCAGGGCCAAATCTGTCACAGATTTCTATGAAGTAGCCACGCTCTATAAGCCCTTTACTGATTGCAAGCCCGATTCCATTGCTACCGCCAATAACCACTGCTTTTTTTTGTTTTTCCATTTGTTCACGTCCTCAAATTGCAATAATGTTCATCGATTATTTAGGGCATGAAGCTCGCCAAAGCTACACTACATACTCTGTAGTCAACCTTCACATAACTTTGGAGCGGTTATCTCTTCCTGCATGACCACTCGGTCCACTCGGATCTGCTCCAATCCGCAGCTTGCACCCTCGATACTCTCCATATAAAGCACCTGGGTTAATACACACATGTTCCCCGACGTGTCACCTTAATTTGTCTATTCTTGCCCGAAACCATCGAAAGCTGATTTTTGAGCAAAACAAATGTGTGTTTGAGATAAGGTATTCTTGCCTGAAACCACTAAAAGCGCATCATTTTACCTTATACAAAATTCTGTATAATTCACATTTATATGCATCGTGTTAAGTGATTTATACATCCAATATGTATATTCATTCATAAACGCCGTCGTCTGCCCCTCTGCAACCCCCTCGGTACTCTCGCGCGAGAAGAGGATTAAGAAGCTGCCACAAATACTCAATTCGCATAATCAAGAATACCGAATTTGTATATCATTTTAATTTGTTCATAATTATACACTTTAATATCTGCATTAAAGAGTATGTTCAATAACATAACCAGAAATTTGTCAAGCCACAATAGAAGATTCTTCATTGGTTTTATATCAATTACAACATCTTGCCCAAGTCTTTCGTAATCGTTATGAGCAATTAATTTGTTTCTAATATCTGTCGGTAATGCTACTTCTTGTATTTTCACAAGTGAATCTGCTTCTTCCAGTATTGGAACTGTTATCTTCTCGTTGTTTACTCTTTCTTCCTGCAACTGACTTTGCAATCGTCTAAAGCTGCAGTTCTGATTCTTGCCTGTGTACTCTCTGTCAAATATCTTGTAAACATCCTGTATCAAACTTTTTTGATGTGCCAGAATAGAAGCTATAATAAATGGTTTCGCATCCTGATTGAATATAATATGCAAGGTATTGATGTCTGAATATGCATCAATACAAGCCAAATGCATCAATGCTACTTGGTTAGCCCAGTACAAGCCATTTATCGTTTGATGCAAATCGTTTTTCATAAGCTTTCCTCACAAGTTCTTTGACTAACTTCATTCTTCTTCCATCATAGCAGTTGTCTGTCCTTCCACAATCCCCTCCGTACTTTCTTTCTTGAATAAAATCCCCGCAGTCGCAAACATCAGTCTCAAATCCGTCAATATTGACATGTTATTGATATACAATAAGTCAAACTGCACTTTTTCGTAAGGATCGGTATTGTATTTACCATATACTTGAGCATAGCCGGTAAGGCCAGCTTTTACCTGAAGACGTAGCTTGAAATCTGGTATTGTCTTGTAATATTGTTCTGCAATCTCAGGTCGTTCGGGCCGCGGTCCAACGATAGACATATCACCTTTAAGGATATTGAAGAGTTGGGGTAATTCATCCAACCGGCATTTCCGGACTATCTTTCCAATGGGAGTGATACGATCATCATTCTCGCCAGAACTTAGTCTTGCTACTCCGTCCTTTTCCGCATCTACACGCATCGACCGGAATTTTAAGATCTTGAATTCTTTCCCATTTCGGGTCAAGCGTACTTGCTTATAAAGTGCCGGGCCGCCATCATAGAGCTTAATGGAAAGTGCAGTTACCAGGAAGATCGGACTGAGAAGAATGATTCCTGCCAGACTGGCACAGAAATCAAATGCCCTTTTGATAATTCTGTATTCGGGATTCGGGATGGATCTTGTTACCGACATGACCGGGGAATCAAATGATTGGATGTGTACTGCTTCCTGCATGATTACATCACCGACATGGGGAAGGAAAAACCCCTGTATGTTTTCTTCTTTACAGAATTTCAGGATACCGTTACGGCATTGACTGTTTACACCAGCTACAAAGATTGCTTCATAGTCTTTGAGTTGACCTTTCAATTCCGTAAATGAACCATCATATTTTAGTTCATCAACAATTGTATAAAGACGTTCACTTGGTTTGCCACTGATATTTCCGAATCTAATTTTGTCTATTTCATTTCTGTAAATCAGAATGGTTTTTTTAGATGGATGAAGTTTATAAAAGATTCCATTTGCCAGGAATGACCATAGCATGTTGATTAGGAACTGCAAAACAAACATGATCAGGAATAGAACAGGGCTGCGCCAATTATTCCACCCTAAGGAAACACCAATGTATATTATGAAAACTGTTAAAAACTGTGATAATGTTTGTCTGAAAACCAAATCACGAATTCTTGAATAACCCATCAGATAAGAATTATATGTACGATTGAAGAAGAATAAACCGATAGCATAGGATAACGTAACTATATGATTGTAGCGGAAACCAACATCTTTTTCGGGGAACAGATTGCCATATCTGAATAACATCCAGAAAATCCAGAATAGAGCGACGGTGACAAGAAAGTGAAGTAACTTAATTCCGCTGGTGTATAAGTTCTTCTTGTACTGGTCGTGCATGGGAATTGCTCCTTTCAGTCGCAATTGAGGGCACAGCGGAGCTGTGCTAGGGCGCGGCTGTGCCGCGCTAGGGTGCGTAAACGCACTAGGGATCACTTCGTGATCTAGGGTACCTGAGGTACTAGTATGGAATGAGGGCACAGCAGAGCTGTGCTAGGGTGCGTATTAACCGCACTATGGATCACTTCGTGATCTAGGACACCTACGGTGCTAGGTTATAGGGGAATATAATAAGATCTGATTTCTCAGATCTCATTTAACTTGATGTCTTCCCTTATGACATCATATCCAAGCCAGATAGTTCTGGTCGTATTGTCAAAATTGAATTCAAGAAGCAATCTTTGTTTACGGCGATCCACTTTTTTGATTTCGGCTTGTTGTCCCTGGAAAAGGCCGTCCTTGATAACTAAACGATCACCTACTTCATAGACTGGCACATAGGAAATTTGGCCTTGCTCTCTATAAAGTGCTTCAGCGAAGAGACGATCTGTTCCCTGCAGTTCATAGTCTGAAGAGGATTCATATTTCAGGAAACGGATAACTCCTTCAAGGTTTTTTACTCTGTAAGTATCTGTTATAGGTTCATCACAGTATACGAAGAGATAACCAGGAAGATAATCATGGGGCTCATCTGTGGCTTTGCCTTTGATCCATTTTCTTTGCAAAATACTTGCCTGTAAAACTTCACATGAAAAGCAGTGATCCAGAACTTTTCGGATCACAGGGACATGAGAAATGAGGCAGAACAAGCAATAAATGTGCATGGTTTGCTCCTTTAGGGCGGGCTTCGCCAGTGGGTGCCGGGGTGGCATCCGCAGGGGCGAAGGTTATGGTCAGGGTGTTTCTGTCCGTCAATCCAATCGGTACAGGAAGGGACCCTTGGATGGAGGGGGCTGGGGAATTCGATCCCCTCAGTCAGCACTTCGTGCTGCCAGCTCCCCTTATAAAAAATAAGAGGAGCCTTTTGGTTAGTTTATGTTCAACAGTTGGATGATGATTATTCATCAAACTGAAGAAGTCGATTGATGTTGACTTTCGTGCGAGCACGAAAGATTGATAAATGATAAGTGATGAGTGATAAGTTTTAGTCACTCTTCCAGTTGAAGGAGTTTGTTAATGTTTTTTCCACACAAGGCTTGAGCTTTATCGATACCATATCTATCTTTCAGATAAGCATAAGCTTTATCAAGGGACATCGGACGGTGATTCGGACTATGGGCGTCGGAAGAGACGAAGTCGATCAGATCACTATCCAGAAGACGATTGATGTGGTAACGTTGAAGGAAGTTTTCTTTGGTGTTCCAGACTGTTCTGGAATTCATCTGATAGAAGCATCCGCAATCTTCCTTCAGTTTGCGGAGCGTTTTGAGTGAGTGAAGGTGAACATAGCGTTCTACATGAGCAATGATCACTTCATAGCCTTTGGATCCGAGATCTTCGATCGCGTTACGGATCTCGGTTTCTACGGATTCCGGCATGAATTCCACAAGGATGTACATCGTCTGATCGAGGGATGGGACATATCCTTCATCGAGGAGACGGCCGGTGGATTCGGTGTAAAGGATTTCGGAACCGATGTGAAGGTGAAGGTTGGGGGTGTGCTTCTTGCACCATGTTTCAGCTTCACTGAAGTGGGATAAGTAGGTTTCCTGGGGAAATTTGGTATAGCCGGGGGTGATGTGGGAAGTGCAGATCAGGTGATTTACGCCGGTATCGGAGGCTTGCTTGAGAAGAGCGTACATGGATTCGGGAGATTTGGCTCCGTCGTCGATGCCGTAGATCACGTGAGAGTGCAGTTCAGTCATGGGAGGAAAATCCTTTCGGGATTTTTAGGGAAAATTCCTTGCAGAATTTTCCAGGGAGCGATGAATCGCTCCAGGGCATGACTTCGTCATGCAAGGGTGTGATTACATAACACTAGGGACGAAGGAACCATTGTGCAAAGCGCCCTAGTGCTGAGCCCCCTAGCACGAAGTGCCCTGGTGCCAATGGCACACTGGCGCTTAGCGCCTTACTCCTCGTTCTTCGTGTAGTACTCGTTGGAGTAGTGCTTGTAGTAGCCTTTGTAGTAGTAGCGCTTGGAGGCCATGCCATCGAAGGTGACTTTGTTCATGATGCAGCCGATGATACGGGTTTCGCTTTGCTCCATCTGTGATTTGCTGGTAAGCAATTCTCTACGGCTGGTCTTGTTGTATTCAGTGACGAAGACGATTCCGTCGCAGGTCTTGGCAATGACGGCGGCGTCGATAACCATTCCGACGGGAGGAGCATCTACGATCACATAGTCATACTGTTCAGCCAGTTGATCTAGCAAGTTATTGAAGATGTCGGTATCCAGCAGGTTAATCGGGTCAGCCACGGTGGTTCCGGAAGGAATCAGGGAGACTCCGTAGGGGTTGGTCGTGTAGATGATCTCATTGAGTTTACACTGTCCTGCCAGATAGTGAGCCAATCCATATGCTCTGCCTTCTGTCTGGAAACCGGTGTCTCTCATCATGAAGGAACGACGGATATCAGAATCGACCAGAACGACTTTTCTTCCACGGCGAGAAAGGTTATTCGCCAGCTGCAGGGAGATGAAGGACTTCCCTTCGGACATATTGTTGCTGGTGATGACGATCTTCTTTACGTTGGCGCCGGCAAAGGAAAGGTTGGTGCAGATTGTGTTGAAAGCTTCTTCACCGTGATAGTCCAGCTGAGTCAGGTTGTAAAGAACAGCGGTTCTTCCTGTGGCAGGTTTAGTGGAATCGATTGCGGAACGACCGGTTGCTCTGGAAGGAACAACTTCTCCCGTAACCGGATCTTTCTTGATCTTGGGAGATACCATGCTGCTCTTCTCAGCATCAGAATTCTTTGCATTCTTCTTATCTGTCTTTTTATCCTTCTTCTTATCTTTTTCCTGCATTGGAACCATGCCCAGCAGAGGCATCTTACACTTAGTGTTGATATCTTCCGATGTGCGGATGTTATCATTGGTAAGATGCAGGAAGATGATAATCGCTGCGGCAATCACTGCCCCGACCAGGAATCCAAGAACAAGATCCTTTGCTTTCTGAGGGGATGATGCTTTTGTTGGCAACAAAGCTTCACTGAAGATACTGGGTTCTTCTGTGTCCATCTTTTCTGAAATAAAGGAGCGGGCCACATAGGCGTATGTATCCGCAAGGATCTTTGCTTTCTCCGGTGAATCGGATTTTGCAGTGATATACAGGATACGTGTACCGGTTGGATTGGAAACACTGATGTGTTTGGCAATCTCATCGTAGGTCATATCCCACCCGAGTAAGGTCAGGACCTTTTCATGAACAGGCCAGTTCTTGAAGACTTCCATGTAATCGCTGGTGAGCTGGGAACCGATCTGAAGGTCGCTCAGAGAAATCGCAGATTCCTTATTGTTCAGGACATAGAGCTTGGAGGTTGCCTGATACTCCGGTTTGGTAAAATACATATCCTTGACAAACATGATGCCCGCGCAAAGAATTGCAGCCAACAGGATCCACTTAACTTTATCCAGAAGAGCATAGAACAATTCAACGAGATCAATCTCCGTTACGTCGTTTTTGTTAGTTGTCTGGTTATTGGAAGTCATACTGGAAGCTGTTGGTGTGCGGCGTCTTTTGGCATCGGTGTCGTTTGTCATGATTATTCCTCCGGAGTAATAGGATATAGGATATAGGATAAAGGGTGTAGGGTGTGCACGACGATGTCGTGCAAGCACTCAGGAGATAGGGTGAAGGGTATTTTCGTCTTTCCGACTCCCCGAAATCGGTCTGACAGAAAACCCTAACGGGAGGACTGATTTTCAGCCCTCCCGTTTAGTTTTGATTAGTCGGCCAGAATAGCGATGAAGGCTTCTTCATCGGCAGCAATCTTCTGAGCGTCTTCGACAGGCAGTTCGAAGGTCAGGTCACCGTCTTCGTTGACTTCCATTTTGTACAGCAGTTCTTCTTCATTGGCAGTGATGATGCCGATGATGTTGGTGTACTGGGAGAAGTCTTCGTCGAAGGAAAGGACCATTTCGATCTTTTTGGCTTCGCCGTCAGTATTGTTCAGAGCTTCTTCAGCAGCTTCAGCCAGAGCATCGGCAACTTCTTCACTCAGACCGAAATCGATGTTCTTGAGTTCAATCAGCTGCAGAGCTTCGGAATCTCCACCGATCATCTCATCGGCAGCAGCTTTGGTTTCTTCAGAGAAGCACTTGATGGGAGCTTCTGCTTCAGCGAAAGTGTTCAGCAGTTCTTCAGAAACATCGGACAGAGAAGCAGCGATCTGAAGTTCCTCTTCAGCGGCTTCTTCACCGGTCACGACAGTGCCGGTACCGGCACTCTTGGAGTTGACAGCTTCCTCGGCGAAAACGCAGGCAGTCAGCATGCACAGAGCAAGGACCAGAGCAAAGATCTTTTTCATAGTTGGGGTTCTCCTTTCTTGATTGGGATACTTGTGTTGGGTTTGCTATGAGGTTTTGCGGTTTCTTACCGCTCGGGGATGCGCTTGTAAAAGGTGTTCAGGACCCAGGACAGAATGGATTCTCCATCGGGGTGGAATTCCATGTATCCGTCCCGCCCGATTTTATATTCACCCGTGAAAGTTTCAACGGGAAGAATATCGTAATCTTTGGCGCGGTTCACTTCGTTGATCAGCCGACCGCGGCTGAGGTTGGTTTCAAGGATATCATTGGTGTCGGTCAGGAAAGTATTGATCCAGGATTTGTCAGAGGCAATGTTCTTACGGAGCTGTGTACTTGCTGCTTCAAGGTATGTCCGATGTCGGCGCATACGTTCTTCGTTCGTACCCTTGCCGATTGACTTTCTGGTACGTACAAAGTTTGTGGCGTGCTGTCCCATCAGATGAATCGTTTGCCCCTGAACAAGAGTATCATCCACTCGGGTGAAATCATCCTCGATCAGGACATCCACTCCGCCGATGGCATCATTCAGTACCGGGATGCCATCCAGGTTCATGGCTACATAGAATGGGATTTCGATTCCCTGAAGGAGATGGGATACTGCTTCCACAGTACGCTTGTTGCATTCTTCCGGGACATTGCCGTAGCCGTGGGACAAACAGAGCTGCAGGGTGTTGGTTCCTGCGTCTTTACCCAGTACGCTGAGGACCTTTACTTCCGTCATGGTGTCACGTTCCAGCTGCAGGCGATGGATGGTTTTGTTCTCTTCGTCCAGGACCAGCAGAAGCATGAAGTCACTCTGACCGCCGTTACGGTAGCCATAACCGGCTGAGTTTTCGGACTTGTCATAGCCGATCAGCAAAATAGGCAGAAGGTTTTTCCTCTCCGCGTATTTTACTCCGTTGACTTCGATGAACTCATCCCGATAGAAACCGTCTGAGACTGTTCCCCGCTGTTCCGGTTTCTGATCTTCATTGTTCAGGATGATCACCAGGACGACCAGAATCACTATACATATGAACACAGGAATCAGTTTCTTCAGAAGGCCGTTCGGGTTACGGTCGTGTTTCGGCAAGAAACTCATCTCCGTTTCATATTTATATAGGTATAGAGATACCAATAGTATTATAGCACTAAATGTGGCTTTTACAATATTTTTCAGAAGAAATGTGAACTTAAAGTGAACATTTTCTGTGAATTTGCATGCATATGCAAACTGTTGGTAGCATATGGAGGATATTAGTGTCCGATGATTCGAAAATGTGAGTAGAGAATTCGGAATGAAAAGTAGATATTTGCAAGTGTTGAAAGATAATACTGTTGAATCGTAATTGTTATTGAATATTGACGAAAAAAGCTGCATTGCTGCAGCTTTTCAGGTAAGGAACAACATTAATCATGGATAGATGTTCCGTAACTTTCTTCGAGGTACTTCTCGAGTTTACGTTTGACGCGCTGGAGGGCGTTATCGATGGATTTGACATGACGGTTCAGCTGAACTGCGATCTCCTGATAGCTCTTGCCGTCCAGATACAGGTTCAGGACTTCCTGCTCGAGACCGGAAAGGACTTCGTTGATCTTATTATGAATGGATTCCAGTTCTTCCTGGGAGATGATCAGATCCTCCGGGTTGGAAAGCTTCCCCTCCATGATCACATCCATGAGGGTGCGGTCGCTTTCCTCGTCGTAGAGGGGTTTGTTCAGGGAAACATAGCTGTTCAGCGGAATATGCTTCTGTCTGGTTGCGGTCTTGATGGCTGTTATGATCTGACGGGTAATGCAAAGCTCCGCAAAGGCACGGAAAGACGATAGCTTATCCGGTTTGTAGTCACGGATCGCTTTATAAAGACCGATCATACCTTCCTGGACGATATCTTCATGATCCGCACCGATGAGAAAATAACTGCGTGCTTTGGAGCGCACGAAGTTTTTGTATTTGCTGAGAAGATATTCTTCAGCTACAGCATCTCCGTCATGGCAAAGAAGAACGATATCTTCGTCACGCTGGGATGTGAGAGAAGAAGGCCAAGTGGTTTCAAGCGAATCAGCTTCGAAATTGTCAATGGAAATGTTCTGATCGGATTGAATGTCATTCTCGTACATGTGTGCTCACCCTTAACGCTGATTCGCGAGATAATGCCGCGTAGCGGCATGAGATATTATTCCTGTCGGCGGATGGATTCGAGGGCTTTGAGGGTTTCCGCAGGGAGATGCTCTTCCAGACGGTATTTTTCCTTGATGGTGTTGGTATGCTGGGAGATACCTTTGTTGCGGGTGGCGGATAGGTCACGGAGAAGTTCGGCTGAGGATACACGAATGGCGCCGGTGGAGAAGACCTGGCTCTGTTCAAGGAGGTCGGAGGTGACTACACGGATCTCATAATATTTAGGCATTTGGGCGGTGATCCGTTCAATGTAGCTGTCAGCGGTTTCCGCGTGCTTGGTGTAGACCAGGGTCAGATTTCCATGCTTCTCTTCACTGCGCTGGAGACGATCGGACTGGTAACCGTCGAAGACAAGGATCACCTGTTCACCGGTATAACCGGCGTAGTCTTCCAGAATATGTGTCAGCCGTTCACGGGATTCGGCGATGGAGAGTTTCTCCTTTTCCACCTGTTTCCATGCTCCGATGACATTATAGCCATCTACGATCAGTACAGTTTTCATTTGGACCTGCAGGAGAAGACACGGTACATCATAATGCCGGCTGCCACTGATGCATTCAGGGAATCCAGATGTCCCTTCATGGGCAGGGAAACAGCACAGTCACAGTGTTCTTCTGTAAGACGAGAAATGCCCTCTCCTTCCGCTCCGATGACCAGGGCGACACCTCCGGAGAAATCTACTTTCTCGTAGTTCTTTCCGTTCATGGTGACGGCATAGGTCCAGACATTCTGTGCTTTCAGGTCATCGATGGTCCGGGTCACGTTGGTGACACGGGCCACCTTGACATGTTCCACAGCTCCGGCGGAAGCCTTTACAGCAGCGGGAGTCAGACCGACACTGCGGCGCATGGGAACGATCACTCCATGAGCACCGACACAGTCGGCAGTCCGAATGATGGCACCGAGGTTATGAGGATCGGTAATGCCGTCGAGGATCAGAAGGAAGGGCGATTCATTCTTTTCTTTGGCGTCGGCAAGCATTTCTTCCACGGTGGAATACTGATAGGCGGAAGCATAGGCAATCAGGCCCTGATGATGTTCGGCAATCTCGTCCATACGGTTCTTTTCGACTTCCTGGACAGGGATCTTCTTTTCCTTTGCAAGCTGTACGATCTCCTTGGCTGAACCGGAGAGTTCACCCTTCTGCACCAGCAGCTTTTCGATATCGCGGTCACTCTTCAGAGCTTCACGGATCGGATTACGTCCACAGAGGATATTGGCACCCAGATCTTCTTCTTTCTGTTCGGTCTGAGGTGCACGGTATTCGTGAGCACGATAGCTGTTATCTGCAGCAAAGTCTTCCCTACGGTCTTCGTAATCGGCACGGGGACTACGGTCAAAACGGGCAGGACGGTCTGTGCGTTCGCTGCGGGCCCGGTCGGTACGCTTGTCGTTGCGGAAGTTGTAAGGCTTCTTATCGTCTTCCGTACGAGGACCGTTATAGTGATGTTCGCCTGCTCCGTTACGGAAATTGCCAGACTTTTTGTCCATAGGACGTCCGTTACGAGGACCGGCGGGCTTACCGAAGGAACGCTTTCCTTCCGGACGGTCACTGTCTTCGTAAGTGCGACCTTTGCGGTCACTGTAATGGGTTCCCTCTTCGTCCCAGCTGCCTTTGTCGGCATAGTTGGTGCGGGGCGTACGTTTTTGCGGGGCGTCTTTATAGAAAGCCATGGTGTTTGTCTCCTTCATAGTAGATTTATAAGTCGTGATTGAATGACTCTCAGAGGTCTATGGGGGTGGAGCGAAGGGCGAAGCGGTGCTTCGCTAGGGCACAGCTTTGCTGTGCTAGGGCGCAACGGTGTTGCGCTAGGGCGGAGGGTTGGCGAAGCGGTGCTTCGCAAGGGCACAGCTTTTCTGTGCTAGGGCGCAACAGTGTTGCGCTAGGGTGGAGGGTGGCACGGCGGAGCCGTGCGAGGGTGTAGGGCACAGCTTTGCTGTGCTAGAGCGCAACGCAGTTGCGCTAGGGTGGAGGGTGGTTGAGTCGACCTCTCAGTCACCTTCGGTGACAGCTCCCCTTATATCGAAGGGGAGCCAAGGCTGCTTTTCATACTTCACCCTGTACCCTATTTGCTGTACCCTATTTGCTGTATCCTATATTCTTATCGCTTCAGATCTGACAACAAGGCATCCCTTTCCTGTCGGATCTGAAGTATTTTCCCGCATGTCTTTTCGCCTTCGGCGCACTTGCCACGGAGACAGGCGGGACCGGCATCGGCAAAGAGCGCGGGAGCGACTTCCAGGCAGAGATGGTGCATCTGGGTGGCCATGTCACGGATCTCCCACTGGGCTCTGCTGCACATGCGCAGGCTGAAGAAGTGACGGAGTTCACGAACATTCATGGTCATCAGGATACGGGTCTCGCAGGCGTTTGGCAGGACGAAGCGAGCGTCTTCGTTCGTGCCTTCACCGGTATGACCGAGTTGATCCTGCCAGTCCGAATACCAGGTCTGGATCGTTTCCATCTGTGACTTGAACTTATTGACGGCTTCTTCTCCGAGCGCTTCGATACGCGGCGGGATGATATATCCGAAGCCATTCTCATAGGAAACATAGCGTTGGGACTGGACACTGAAGGACGCGATCCGGTGGCGGGTCAGCTGAGCCAGAAGGACGCGGCTGACACCTTCGATACCGAAGGTGAAGGAAGCATGTTCCAGGACAGATTCATGTCCCATGTCCAGGAGCTTCTCTACAAACGCAGACTGGTCCTTGCTGCTGATCTTTTCCGTCAGGTTATCGATATTGGCTTTGGAATAGCAGAGACGTGCTCCGAGAGCGACAGTCTCTTCCGGTTCCAGAGTATGACGGATGAGCAGCACTTTACATTTCTTTTGTTCAGGCATGATCCATTTCCTCCAGTATCATATTCGTAACGGTATCCAGACGTTCCGGATCACCGGTGATATACCAAAAACCAAGTAAGGTTTCAAAAGCGGTGCTGTCGGCGTAGTCCGCGGGATCCTGATTTTTCGGTGCCGGATGACGCGCGTGTGCGTTTCGTCCCCTTCTTGCAATGTCCTGTTCTTCTTCTGTCAGACGATCCATGATGATGGCCAGTGCTTTTGCCTGTGCAGCAGCATTGACCATGGAGACTGTCACCTGATGAAGATGATGAACATTCATCTTACGGCAGACGAATCGAGTACGGACGATCGTGGACCAGACGGTGTCGCCGAGGTACGCTAATTGCAGCGCATTCATCTGGCGGGCGTCGTCCTTTGAAATGGGTGTAAGCTGAAACATGGTACCTCCGGGTAGTTGCGCTGCAATTGAGGGCACGGCAGAGCCGTGCGAGGGCAAAGAGGAGCTTCGCCAGGATACAGGATATAGGGTACAGGGTGATAAGTGAGATCCTGTTAACTAAGTGCAATAATTGAGGTTCTGATTTCTTAGAAGAAATCAAACAATTGATTATATCATAGGTTGCGGAACAATGTCACCTGATATTGGAGGTTTATTGGAAATTAGCATAAAAAAACCTTGCAGACAGATCTGCAAGGTTTTCGTACACCATTAGGGACTCGAACCCTAGACACCCTGATTAAGAGTCAGGTGCTCTACCAACTGAGCTAATGGTGCTCAAGCGAACATAAGGTATTATACTCATTCCTCGATGGTTGTCAAGAGAATTTCATAAGTTTTTGTGTTGAAAATGTAAATAAGTCGTGGATCAATTGAAAATAAATGATTTGAGGGATAAAAAAACCCCGGCTGATGCCGGGGACCGAATTGCTTATCGATTAAGCCTGAGCGGGAGCTCCCACAGGGCAGGTGCCGGCGCAAGCGCCGCATTCGATGCACTTTTCAGCGTCGATTTCGAACTTTCCGTCGCCTTCGGTGATAGCTTCAACGGGGCACTCAGCAGCGCAGGCGCCGCAAGCGATGCATTCGTCAGAAATTTTGTATGCCATGGTAATTACCTCCAATTTAGTATTAAGGTTTTTGAACCTCAAAGTGAATATAACACGGAATTTGCTAATTTGCAATAGGAAATAGGATATAGGGCGCAGCGGAGCGGAGCAAGGGCGAAGCGGGGCTTCGCCAGGGAGTGCAAGCACTCGAGGGTGCTACGCACTAGGGCACAACGGAGTTGTGCTAGGGTGGAGGCGCAGTGGAGCGGAGCAAGGGCGAAGCGGAGCTGCGCAAGGGAGTGCGGTGCTTCGCCAGGGAGTGCGGTGCACTCGAGGGCGCTATGCGCTAGGGCACAACGGAGTTGTGCCAGGGTGGAGGGTGGCGCAGCGGAGCGGAGCAAGGGCGAAGCGGGGCTTCGCCAGGGAGTGCAAGCACTCGAGGGTGCTACGCACTAGGGCACAACGGAGCGGAGCAAGGGCGCAGCGGAGCTGCGCCAGGGAGTGCAAGCACTCGAGGGCGCTATGCGCCAGGGCACAACGGAGTTGTGCTAGGGTGGAGGGTGGGTGCAGCGGAGCGGAGCAAGGGCGAAGCGGGGCTTCGCTAGGGAGTGTAAGCACTCGAGGGCGCTATGTGCCAGGGTGATGTGTGAAGGGGATTAGAGAAAATTATAGGATCGGTTGTCCATATTCATATAAAATATCACTCGGCAGATCAATAGCATCTGTCCATGATATAACAGTACGGCTTTCATCCAGTGTAAACTTTTGAAATAAGCCTTTAATACGAATCAAATCACTATATTGAGGTAGTTCTTCTATGTCACTTTTGACATCATATAACAGAGTTTTTCCGTCATCAAATGTTACTTGAAGTATATAATTTTCCAAAGCGACAACATTATTCATTCTTGGGATCATAAACTTCACCTACTTCAATGGCGGCAATTTGGATATTTCTTGTATATCCCACATGTTTTGAAGCTCAACCTTATAAAGTTTCAACCAATCTTTTACCAATTCCTGTGCTCTCTGTGGTAAATCTCCGTTATCCATTTCTAAAGTACAGATGTTAAAAATTCCAACATATTCGCCATATAAAGCATGAATATGGCTAGGTTCATGTTCTTTGGGCTTAAAAAACATTTTAATGACAATACCATAAAATCTAGTTATTTCAGGCAATTACAACACCATCTTTTGAATCAATTAATTACTAATAACACTTTTATTCTTTATGCTCCGCGGCTTTCATGGCACGCTCGAGATCCGCGGCCCAGCTGTTGGCGGGTTTGGCGGGAGTTTTTTGAGGTGCAGGCGCAGGTGCGGGCTGGGGTTTCTTTTCAGGCTGTGCCTGAACAGGGGCAGCGTCCTGATGGGCGGGACGGTTGTCCTGTTTGCGGTTGAAAGGACGATTGCCGTTGTCTTTTTTCTCCCGGCGTACCGGCTGACCGAGCTGTCGTCTCTGATTGCTGTTATTGTTATGATTGTTCTGGTTGTTTTGTTTATCCTGATTGCTTTGAACTGTCTGGTTATTGGCGACAGCAGGCTTTTTATTCTCTGTGTTGTCCGGCGCGGGTGTTTCTGCTTTGGCAGCTGTATTTTCGGGTTCAGTTGTTGTTTTCCCTTCTGCTTCAGTCAGTTCTTCATTCTGAACGGATTCTTCGGTTTCCTCGGGATCATCCGTAGCGGGTGCATTGTCCCCTGCATGATTCCCAGGACGGGTAATGTTTTCGAGTTCGTATTCGTTGATTTCGAAGGAGTCGCCTTTCGCGATACGGACCTTAACGGTCTCCTTGACGATGTTGAGTTCCGTAACAGTTCCGTTTCCGTCGGGGGTGATGACTTCCTTGCCAATCCGCGGCATACGCTTACGGGTTTCTTCGTAGCTGTCTTCTTCATACTTGAGGCAGCACATCAGACGTCCGCATACTCCGCTGATCTTGGTCGGATTCAGGGAAAGGTTCTGCTCTTTCGCCATCTTGATGGATACGGGTTCAAAGTCTTCCAGGAAGCTTCCGCAGCAGATCTGTCTTCCACAGGGTCCGAGACCGCCGATCATACGGGCTTCATCGCGAACACCGATCTGACGGAGTTCGATACGGGTCTTGAAGACAGAAGCCAGGTCCTTGACCAGAGAACGGAAGTCAACACGACCATTGGCCGTGAAGAAGAAAGTGAGCTTGCTGTTGTCAAAAGCGGCTTCGACACCAACCAGTTTCATTTCAAGCTTATGTTCGCCAATCTTCTTCTGGCAGATCCCGAAGGCTTCCTTTTCATGGTTGCGGTTGTCAACGGCATGCGCCACATCCTGAGCAGTCGCTTTACGAATGACAGGCTTGAGCGGAACTTTCAGTTCCTCGTCTTCCATGAAGCGCTTGCCCATGGTGACTTCCGCCAGCTCGATTCCCTTCACTGTTTCTACAATCACATATTCACCAACGCTGATATCCAGCTCGTTCGCGTCAAAGAAATAGATCTTGCCCGCGTTCTGAAAACGAACTCCTATGATTTGCGCCATTTCGTCTGTTCCTCCATCAGTAATAACAACAGGTTTTCGATGATTGCCTGTATATTGACATTGAAAAATCTCATTTCACGGCATTCGGACAATGCACGGAAAATGTTGTCGAAGTTTTCAACCGGTGCGTTCTTTGAAAAGTTTTTCCAGGGATCCGGGAATTCCTTCGCCGCGGTCTCCGGGAGCTGTCCGTTTCGGACATAAAGCAGCGTCATGAGCAGAGATTCGAGTGTATCGCAGAAGGATTCGAACTGTGCCTTATTGTCCTTCATGGAAGTGGCAGTGGAAAAGATATCGCTGCGTTGGGTGATATTGAATGCCTTCTCAATGACTTCGCTGCGGTATTTCCAGTATTCCTCGTTCAAGGCCAGTTGCCGGGCTTTGCCGATGGAACCACCGGCATAAAGGATCGTCTCGGCAGCTCTGGCCTCCGGGATCCCGTCAGCGAGCAGAATCTTTTTCAGATAATCATCCGGCCACGGCTGCAGATGAACTCTTGTACAGCGGCTCACGATCGTCGTCAGAAGATTTTCAGGACGTTCCGTGATGAGAAAGAAATGAGTCCCTTCCGGCGGTTCTTCCAGTGTCTTGAGCAGCGTGTTCTGCGCCTGTGGCGTCATGGTCTCCGCTTTCTCGATGATCACGACACGTCCTTTGTCGCCTGAAAGCTGTCCGCATAGACGGATCACTTCACGGACATCGTCGATGGAGATCGTTTTGCGATCCTTCTTCGCGTCCGGGACGAGCGGTTTATCCAGTGCAAGAGTGGTCACATAGGGGTAGGTGTCGGCTTCGATCTGCAGACACGCGGGACAGGTTTCACAGGGCTCTGTTCTGATTCCTGTCAGATCTTCCTGCCCGAAATTCGCACAATACAGAGCTTTACAGATCAGGCGGACCAGGGTTCTTCTGCCGCTGCCGGCAGCGCCGCTGACGATACAGGCATGTGGAAGCGTATCGCTTCTGACAGAAGCGATGAGGGCCCGGACATTTTCGCCCTGACCGTAAAAGATCTCCAACCGGATCATCCGCGCCGACACCTCATTATTTTATGATTTTAACCTGATCACATTTTTGTGAACTGATCCACAGAGAGTACGAAAACTGTGGCTCCGCCTACCGTGACTTCCACAGGATAGGGAGAATAGCCCCCTCCTGCAGCACCGGCGGTGGAGGTTGCTGCTGTTGTCATTTGTTTACGACTCTTGCAGACTTTTTCAATGACAGTAGTCGCTTCTTTGACACGTTCGTCTTCCACACCCATGAGCAGCGTGGTATTACCTGCCTTGAGGAAACCACCTGTGGTGGCCAGCTTGGTGGCATAGAAGCCGGATTCCATCAGCTTACCGAGCAGACGAGGCGTATCCTCATCCTGAATGATGGCAATGATCAGTTTCATTAAGCACACCCCCTTGTATCCGCATATGAATACTGAATAATTATAAGGTAGCAAGGTGAAAAATGCAAGGGCGAAGCGAGCTTCGCTAGGGCGCGGTGCGCTAGGGCGCGGTGCGCAAGGGCGCAGCGGGGCTGCGCTAGGGCGCGGAGCGCGAGGAATCATGTATTAGAAGAAACACTTTACTTGAGTTGTGAAAACAGATATATTGTTCACGAGGTGAAATTGATGGATTTTCAGCATATGAATCTGATCGCCACGTCCGCTTTCGGTCTGGAGGGACTGATATCCGCCGAGCTGAAGCGGCTGAATATGAAAGACGTTATTGCGGATCACGGACAGGTCCGGTTTACCGGCAGTCTGAAAGACGCGTTTCTTTGTAATCTTCGTTCGCGTTTTGCGGACCGTATCATGATCCTGCTTGCGGAAGAAAAAGTGAAGACGTTTGAAGAACTTTTCAGACTGATCAAAAGCCTGCCATGGGAAACCATGATGAACGGTACGGAGAAAATCAACATCAGCTGCAAGTGTGCCAGAAGTCAGCTGATGAGTCAGAGGGACTGTCAGTCCGTTTCCAAAAAAGCTGTGATCGAACGGCTAAAAGAAAAGACCCGAAGGACTGTTTTTCCGGAAAGCGGTGTCCCCTTCCCGATCCATCTGAATCTGCATGAAGACATTCTGAGAGTAACACTGGATACTTCAGGAGAAGGGTTATCCAGAAGGGGCTACCGTACCTGGAACGGAGAAGCTCCTTTAAGAGAGACCCTTGCCGCCGCGCTTGTCGAATGCAGTCCCTGGAGACCCGGAATGCCGATCTATGACCCCTGCTGCGGTACAGGAACATTGATCATCGAGGCGGCACTGAGAGCAGCTCATCGGGCTCCGGGGATGGAACGGGAATTCGCCATGAGTCAGTTCGCCTTCTGCGATAAACGTGAACTTGATGCGATAAGGAACAGTATCCGTGAAGATTTTGATCCCGAAAGAGTAAAGATGATCGCGGGAAGCGATATTGATCCGGAGGCGGCAGAGCTGGCAAAGCGGCATATCCGACAGGCCGGACTGGAAGGATATGTGAAAGTCAATGTGCTGCCGCTGCAGGAAGTACAGTGGGAAGAAGAGAACGGGGTTTTCCTATGCAATCCTCCATACGGAGAAAGACTCGGAGACCGTGACAGCTGTCACGCGCTTTACCGGGATCTGAACGCGCTGCAGAAGAGACATCCGGGCTGGACATTGAGCGCGATCTCATCTGATCCGTTCTTTGAAAGAGCGTACGGAAAAAAAGCGGATAAGAAGAGAAGGTTCTATAACGGGACACTGGAATGCACGTTCTATACGTTCTGCGCCAAATAGGCGCAGAACAGGGTACAAGATACAGTGGGAAGGGTGAGCATAGCGAACCAGTACTCACCCTCCACCCTATCTGCTGTATCCTCATTTTATCCTTGACAAACTTTGATTCGGTCTTTATAATCATCAATGTTCTGCGGTCGTGGCGGAATCGGCATACGCGCACGTTTGAGGGGCGTGTCCAGCAATGGGTACGGGTTCAAGTCCCGTCGACCGCACGCAATGAAAAGCCTTGTGAAGCAAAATTCACAAGGCTTTTTACGTGCTCTTTGTTTCAGCTCTGGTGCATTTACTGTCAGTTAATACTGCCATGCGTACTTATTTTCTTTGACTGAAAGTTGAATCAATCAATAGTTGTATCTTGCAGTCAAACATTATATAATAGTTAGGTTTTATTTTTCCCCATTTATACGTCATTATACAGGAGGAAATTGTCATGAACAGAAAGATCGGTGACAGAAAGGATGGAACACTGCTTAGGAATCTCGATTCCATGCACTTTATCGTTCCGCTGCTGTACCCCAACCGGTGTGACAATGAAGCATTCATTTCCGAAAGGATCGATCTTACGAATGTAAATCGTTTTCTGGAACAAAAGAATGCTTCCAATCCGGAGTACAAGTACAATCTGTTTCAGGTCATCGTGGCGGCCATGCTGAAGATTCTGACCGTCCGTCCCAAGATGAACCGGTTCATCGCAAACAAGAACATGTATCAGAGAAACGAAGTCTCCGCGTCCTTTGTGGTGAAGAAGATCTTCTCCGATAACGGAGACGAAGCACTGGCCTTCATTCATTCCAAGCCCGAATTCACATTTGAGGATGTACATCAGGAGATCTGGAAACAGGTGAACTACTGCCGGAGCGACAAGAAGGACGGATCCACGGAAAGCATGGATTTCTTCAACAAACTCCCCCGCTTTGTTTCCAAGACTATTATCGCCTTTATCCGTTTCCTGGATAAGCACGGATGGGTACCCTCCTCCCTGATTGCAACTGATCCTTACTATTCTTCCATCGTGCTGACCAATCTGGGGTCCATCAAACTGCACAGCGGATACCATCACCTGACCAACTGGGGTACCAATTCCGTGTTTGTCGCGGTCGGTGAAAAGAAGCTCCGTCCCTTCTACTATGATGACGGTTCCATGCAGATGCGGGACAGTATCGATCTGGGTCTCACAGTAGACGAACGTATTGCTGACGGTTATTACTATTCTAAAACAGTACGTCTGTTGAAAAAGCTGCTTGAAAATCCCGAACTTCTCGAACAGCCCTTCAATACGGAGGTAGATTACTGATGAATATCGATCACAATCTTCTGAAAACCCCATGGGAACCTTTTATGGGCGATATACCCATGCATCTGGATTACTTCGACGGATCCATGTACGACGCTGTTGCAGCAATTGCTGAAAAGTACCCGAACGCAATCGCGTTTGATTTCATGGGCAAACATACCACTTATAAAGTACTCATGAACCGGATCGAACGGACCGCCATGGCACTCAGAACGATCGGCGTACGCGAAAACGACCGTGTGACCATTGCCCTGCCCAACTGTCCTCAGGCGATCTATATGCTGTACGCCATCAACCTGATCGGTGCGGTAGCCAACATGATCCATCCCCTGAGCGCGGAAAAGGAAATCGAGTTCTATCTGAACGAAAGCAACAGCGTCACCGCGATCACACTGGATCAGTTCTATCATAAGTTTGAAAGCATCCGTGGCAATACCAAAGTCGTCAACATCATCATCGCCAGTATCAAGGATGAACTGTACAAGCCCGTCCGCTACGGCTATATGCTGACCGAAGGAAGAAAAATCAAAAAGATTCCTTCCGACGCGCCTGTGATCCGCTGGCTGGACTTCATGATGATGTCCCGGCATTGCTTCTATAACTATAAAGTGAAACGGAAGAGTGACGATCCCGCGGTCATCCTGTATTCCGGCGGTACGACCGGAACAAATAAAGGTATTGTCCTTTCCAACCGGAACTTCAACGCGCTCGGTCAGCAGGTCGTTGCCGCGAATCCCATGTTCCGTTCCGGAGACAAGATGCTGGCTGCCATGCCGATCTTCCACGGCTTCGGTCTCGGTGTCTGTGTGCATACCATGCTGAGCCAGGGCGGAAGATGCATTCTGATCCCCCGCTTCAATCCCAAGAGCTATGCCAAGAAGATGGTCAAATATCGCTGTAACTTTGTGGCTGGTGTCCCAACCCTGTTTGAAGCCCTGCTCCGTCTGCCCTCCATGGAAAAAGCGGATCTCAGCTGTCTGAAGGGTGTCTTCAGCGGCGGCGATTCCCTGTCTGTCGAGCTGAAGAAGAAGCTGGACAAGTTCCTGTATGACCACAACGCTGTGATCCAGATCCGCGAAGGTTACGGAACTACGGAAACAGTGACCGCGTGCTGCCTGACCCCGCCTAAGATGTTCAAGGAAGGCAGTATCGGTATTCCCTTCCCGGATACCTATATCAAGATCGTGAAGCCCGATACCGATGAAGAACTTCCCTACGGTGAAGAAGGCGAGATCCTGCTTGCCGGTCCGACAGTCATGCAGGAATACGCCAATCATCCCGAGGAAACAGCAGAAACGCTGCGTAAGCATGAGGACGGTCTGACCTGGGTCTATACCGGCGACCTCGGCATTATGGACAGCGACGGATTCATTTACTTCAAAGGTCGCGCCAAGAGAATGATCGTTTCAAGCGGATACAATATCTATCCCGCGGCTCTTGAAAACATTCTGGACGCCCATGAGATGGTCCAGATGAGCTGTATCATCGGTGTTCCGGATCCTTACAAGATCCAGAAGGTCAAGGCGTTTGTCAAACTCGCGGCAGGCGTACCCGCCAATGAAGAGACAAAACAGACGCTGATCGATTATTGCAAGAAGAACATTGCCAAGTACGCGATGCCTTACGATATCGAATTCAGAGAGGAACTACCCAAGACTCTGGTCGGTAAAGTCGCTTACCGAGTCCTTGAAAATGAAGAAATGGCCAAAAAGGAAGTCTCCGCGTAACGGAGACTTCCTTTTTTAAGATTGTAAAGATCATCAAAGAGCATTATGTCCTTCTTGTATTTCCAGACTGGCGGGACTGATTGCTATCGAAAGATATTCAAGACCGTTTGACTGAACAAAAGCGTTAAACAGGTCATTCATTTCGTTCAGTGAGGACAGGGACATGGTCGATGTTATTTCTTCCGAGCCGCTGATCGTCACGGGAATACCGACATACGTGCCGGTATGTTTCTGAAAATACTGAAGTACAGCCAGCATGAATTTTGCTTCTTCCGGACCGTATTTGATCATGATATCTTCATTATATCCGCCTTCCGGTACTTCTTCCGGTTCACAATCAATATTAGTGAAAATGTACTTTGTTCCGTCGAGATCGAAAGTAACTTTTTCAACATCAATCTTCTTTGTGGTGAAGAAATTGACCCAGGTACGAAGCACCGGATATTTATCCAGTCCATTATATCCAACGATCAGGATATCCGTCGTGATACTGCTGTAGTAATTCGGATGATCATATGGATGATCAAAGGAACGGTTCGCTACGCTGTATTTCTGATCGCAATCCACAAACATACTGTTTCCGTCATCCGATGGCACCATTTCGAACAATTCGGTATTCAGATAAGGTGATTCATCGAATGTTCCTTCGGCGTAACAGGACGAGAGCAACAGTATAAGGGACAGAATGCACAGAATAACCGTTCTGAATGTCTTCATTCAAATAACCCCCGATCTTCAATGAACTTCATTACAGATGTATGGTTGATCACGAATCCATAACCATTCTATTAGCGTATGGCGATAAAATCAATATCTGAATATAAAAACAGGGCCCCAAGTTTATCAGGTCCCTGTCAGTGTGGAGATGATGGGAGTTGAACCCATGTCCGAAGATCTGTCCACACAACTTTCTCCGAGCGCAGTCCGTGATTTACATTCCCTCACCGGCCGCCCACGAACAGGCTGCACGGCTTGGTAGCTTCATGATTACGGACACCGATTCAAAGCTTGGGCGGTGCTCGTTCCCTGCGTTAATGACGCCGGTATCTCAGGCCGCAGGTGCCTGAGGCCGACGCGCGGCATTAAGCCGCGAAAGCGAAATTATTTTCGTCAGTTATTGTTTTTCCCCGTTTTAACGCGGTACAGGGTCCGCGGCTCGCTTATCGTGCCTCCAATATCCCCGTCGAAACCGGATCATCCCCATGCTTATTTTTGCCGGTCCCTCAGAGCACGCTGGATCTCACGGTCAGAATCACGTTTCGCCATGGCGTCGCGTTTGTCATGCAGCTGTTTGCCCTTGCAGACTCCCAGTTCCATTTTTATCCGTCCCTCCTTCAGGTAAACGGATAGAGGAACCAGGGTGTAGCCCTGACGCGCGACAGAACCTTCCAGCTTACGGATCTCGCTTTTGTGAAGCAGCAGCTTCTTGGGACGGAGCGGATCACGGTTGAAGATGTTCCCCTGCTCGTAGGGACTGATATGCATGCCTTCGACCCAGACTTCCCCTTTACGGATCTGAGCCCAGCTTTCCTTCAGGTTGACCTTGCCGAGGCGCATGCTTTTGACTTCGGTCCCGAAGAGCGCGATCCCACACTCCAGCCGTTCCTCAACAAAGTAGTCATGGGTGGCTTTCCGGTTCTGCGCGACCAGTTTGATCCCTTTTTGATGCGGCATCGAAAAGCTCCCTTCCTCTTTGTTGTCAGTGCATTATAGCATACAATCCGGATTCTTTTCAATCCCGGATTTTTCTGATATAATACGCGCGGGAGTTGATGAATCATGGATCTTCACGCAATGTCCGGCCTCAGCCGAGAAGCATTTTATAAGCTGTCCGTTTCCGATGTGGAAGCGCGAAACTGTGCTCTGCTCAGTATGGCGGAAGCTCTGATTTCTTATAAGCAAGAGATCTTTGCCGCCAATGAGATCGACCTGCAGGACGCCGAAAACGATCACCTGGCGGCACCGCTGCTGCACCGGCTGAAATTCGGCGAAGAAAAGCTGAATCAGGTCGTGCTGGGTCTGAAGGATCTGGTTCAGATGGAAGATCCCATCGGAAAGACAACGCTGGCGCGTGAACTGACGGAAGGACTCGAGCTTTACCGGATCACCTGCCCCATCGGGGTCATCGGAGTGATCTTTGAAAGCCGACCGGACGCATTGGTCCAGATTGCTTCCCTGGCGCTGAAGAGCGGAAACACCGTTCTTCTGAAAGGCGGAAGAGAAGCATTGAGAACCAACAAGGTCCTCTGTGAAGCCCTGCGTGAAGGCGTGGAAAAGGCAGGTCTGTCTGCTGATTTCGCTCAACTTCTTGAAACACGTGATGACGTAGCTGCCATGCTGAAGGAAGATACTCTGATCGATCTGATCATTCCCAGAGGCAGCAAAGCTTTTGTTCGTTATATTATGGATAACAGCCGCATTCCCGTACTGGGACACGCGGACGGTCTTTGCCATGTCTACATCGATGATGCCTGTGATCCCGATAAGGCACTGAAGATCGCGGTTGACAGCAAAACGCAGAATGTATCCGTCTGTAATGCCGCTGAAACGCTGCTGGTTCACCGGAACGTTGCAGATTCTTTCCTTCCCGCGTTTGCTGAAGCCATGAAGGAAAAGAATGTGACCGTTGTGGGTGATGACACCGCCTGCCGGCTCATGAACTGCGAACCCGCGACGGATGAAGACTGGAGTACGGAATATCTGGATCTGAAGATCTCCGTGAAAACAGTGGATTCACTCGAAGAGGCCATTGAACATATCAATCATTACGGAAGCCACCATACCGACTGCATCGTGACCGAAAACAAGGAACATGCAGCCCGTTTCCTGAACGCTGTGGACAGTGCCGGTGTCTATGTCAATGTATCGACCCGTTTTGCGGACGGTTTTGTGTATGGGTTCGGTGCCGAAGTCGGTATCGCCACCGGAAAGATCCACGCCAGAGGACCTATGGGACTGGAAGGTCTGACCACCTATAAGTATAAACTGATCGGCAGCGGTCAGACAATGAGCGAAGTCAAAGCCGGAAAGATCGCTTATACCCATCGTCTGCTGGACAATGACTGTCCTTTCTGATAAGGAGAGAGCATGAAAGGTTACGCTTTCTTTGATTTTGACAATACATTGTCCAAAGGAGATTCCATCCTCTCCTTTCTTCCCTTTTGCATCCGGAATCATTATGCTTCTCCTTTTCATCTGATTCGTACAGGCTTCGCGTGGATCCGGAAATGGATCACGGGAACAAAGGACTATATTCCGGTCAAGGAGACAACGTTTTCATTTCTGAAAGGTAAGTCTCAGGAAGAGATCGATGAGATCTGCGTAAGGTTTATTGATCAAGTCCTTTCAAAACGGATCTATCCGGACGGAAAGAAAGAAATCGATCATCTCCGTGAAGAAGGATACAGGATCATCCTTGTCAGCGCGTCCTCGGATATGTACATGAAACATATCACCCGTCTGCTGCCGGTCGATACGGTACTGGCCACCCGCTGTGAGTTTCATGATGGATGCTATACCGGAAAGATGGATATCAACTGCAAAGGTGAAGAAAAAGTAC
The DNA here is from genome assembly GCA_045600165.1 of Clostridia bacterium. Classification (GTDB taxonomy): domain Bacteria; phylum Bacillota; class Clostridia; order Christensenellales; family Aristaeellaceae; genus Aristaeella. The sequence continues at coordinate 81,294 of JAZRXJ010000127.1, read as the reverse complement.
GGCGGATCGAAGAAGCACTGGGCGGACTGCCGGAAGCAGCCGATTGTGTTGCTTTCGGAGATTCAAAAAGCGATCTGCCGATGCTGAAACTCGCGGAGAGAAAGAATCTCATCAACTGCAGAAAGAAAGAACTGCTCCGGGCTCTGCCGGACGCTGAAATCAAATATTGGAAGGTGTCGAAAACAAAATGACGCGTTTACAGAAATATCTTGCCGCCTGCGGTGTCGCCTCAAGAAGAAACTCCGAAAAGATCATCCTGGACGGTCGTGTCCGGGTGAACGGGATCACTGTCACCGAAATGGGTACTCAGGTGGATGAAGAAAAGGATATCGTGGAAGTTGACGGCGTCCGTGTCAAGCCCGAAGAAGAAAAACATTATCTCGCATACTATAAACCGGTCGGAGAAGTGACGACTGTCTCTGATCCTGAAGGAAGAGCCACTGTCATGGACAAGTTCAGGGATTATCCCGTAAGGCTGTTTCCTGTCGGACGCCTGGACTATGACAGCGAAGGTCTTCTTCTGCTTACCAATGACGGAGACCTGATGAATCATCTGCTACATCCGAGTCACGAAGTTTCCAAAGTATATCTGGCAAAAGTATCCAACCAGGTATCAGAAGCTGAACTCGCGCGTCTGCGCGCAGGGGTGATCATCGAAGGAAAGATGACTTCCCCCGCCAATGTTCGTCTCGTTCGTAAAGAGACCTTCTGCAGTGTGATCCTGGTTTCGATTCACGAAGGCAGAAACCGTCAGGTCAGAAAGATGTTTGAAGTCATCGGTCATCAGGTGGTCAGTCTGAAGAGAGTCGAATTCGGACCGATCAAGCTGAATGATCTGCCGATGGGAAAGTGGAGAAAGCTGACATCGATGGAAGTAGAAAAGCTCAAAAGTCTGTGATGTCAGCTTAAGGGCGAAGCGGTGCTTCGCGAGGGCGCAGCGGAGCTGCGCTAGGGCACAGCGGTGCTGTGCTAGGGCACAGCGGAGCTGCGCTAGGGCGCTGCGGTGCTGCGCTAGGGCGCTGCGCGCAAGGGAGTGCTTTGCGCTCAAGGGTGTAGGGTGAAGCAACCTACGCTTGCGAGATATCAGAAATACATAATAAAGAAAGAGCTGAAATACATGTCATATGAACTGAAGTCCGCACGGTGGCTCGCTCACGACATTATGGAACAGATCATTGTTCCCGGAGATCATGTGATCGACGCGACCGCCGGTAACGGACATGATACACTCTTTCTTGCTCAGTTGGTTGGTGAAAACGGTCATGTGACCGCATTTGATATTCAGGCGGATGCTATTGAACGCAGCCGTGTTCTGCTCGGAGAGAACGGAGTTGAAGAACGGGTCGCACTGGTCTGTGACGGACATCAGAATATGGACCAGTATGTCAAAAAGCCGGTGAAAGCTGTCATGTTCAATCTTGGCTGGCTGCCCGGTGGTGACAAGAGTGTGACCACCTTATGGGAAACAACCAGAGAAGCGATCATGAAAGCACTGGCACTGCTCGAACCTATGGGCGTATGTACCGTATGTGTTTATCCGGGACATGCCGAAGGAACACGGGAAAAGAACGAATTGGTTACCCTGCTTTCTGAAATCAAACCGCAGGAATATAATATACTCAGACAGCAGTTCATCAACGCCGGTGAAGACGCGCCGGAGTGCTTTGTGATACAACGGCAAGCTTCGCTTGCGAGATAATACTGTTTTCATGTTATCCCTCTCAGTCAACAAAGGTAACTGAGAGGGATCATCAGAAAGTCAAACTTGTCAGCAAATTGTGCTGACATTCATCTCCAACCCTGGCGTTGCACCGCAACGCCCTGGCGCGTAGCGCCCTCGAGTGCTTGCACTCCCTTGCGAAGCTTCGCTTCGCCCTAAACTCGCCCCAAACCCTCAATAAAGCCCTTGACAAGAACTGATTTTTTGATATAATCAATATTCGTGAGCGCAAGCCACCTGTGGAGAGTTGGCTGAGTGGTCTAAGGCGCACGACTGGAAATCGTGTGTGGGGTGATACCTCACCTAGAGTTCGAATCTCTAACTCTCCGCGGAAGGATACCGAATTCGGTATCCTTTTTCTTTTGCCTGGCAGAATAGGAAAAGCTTTAAATTTCCTTTGTTTCATGGTAAAATATAATGAATATTTATGTGGAGGAATCCATCATGAAGATTATTGTTGCCGGCGACGGAAAAGTCGGTCATGCATTGGCTGAACAACTTGTTAAAGAAGAACACGATGTTACCGTGATCGAGAATGATGAGATCGTGATCCAGCACGGTCAGGACAGTATTGACGCCATGTATGTCAAAGGAAATGGCGCCAATGCCAAGACACTGCTTGATGCCGGCGTGGATCGCAGCGATATCGTCATTGCCGCGACAGACAGTGATGAAACCAATATGCTGAGCTGCCTGATTGCCAAACGGCTTGGCGCCAAATATACCATTGCGAGGATCCGTGATCCCGAATTCAATGAATCACAGATGCTTCTGCAGCAGCAGTTGGGTATTGATCTGGCAATCAATCCGGAACGCGCTTCCGCCATGGAGATCTCCCGTCTGCTTCGCTATCCCTTTGCCGGCAGCATTGAGACCTTTGCCCGCGGTCAGGTGGAAATGGTTGATTTCCGGGTAAAGGAGGGTGATCCTTTTATCGGCATCCCGATGAAGGACCTGCACAATCGTCTGCCTTCCCTTCCGAAGATCCTGTATCCTGTCGTTGAACGCAACGGAGAAGTCATCATCCCTGACGGACAATTTTCTTTCGCGGAAGGTGACCGTGTCTTTGTGATCGGTGAACCTGTCACTATCTCTTCTTTCTTCCGTTTTATGGACCGTGACAGTTTCCGTATCCGCAGTCTGATGGCACTGGGCGGCGGGCGCATCACGTACTATCTGGCGAAGATGATCATCCCCATGGGTGTCCATATGACCATCCTGGAACTGAATCCAGATAAAGCCCGTACCTTAAGCGAACAGTTGCCGAAAGCAGATATCATCCTCGGTGACGGTACTGATCAGGAACTGCTGACTGAACAGGGACTCGAACTCATGGATGCTTTTGTCGCGCTCTGCGACCGTGATGAAGAAAATCTGATGACCGGTATGTACGCTTCCGAACGCGGCGTGAAACGTGTTATCGCCAAGAACAGCCGCGCTGCCTATGCGGATATCCTGTCCCGTATCGGCCTGGACGCGATCATCAGTCCGAAAGATATCACTACCGCGACCATCTTACGCTATGTTCGTGCCCGACAGAACGGAACCGGATCAAACATGGAAAGACTGTATAAACTCCTTGGCGGAAAAGTGGAAGCCATAGAGTTTATCGCACGCGGAGAAGATGACTATATCGGCAAGCCGATCCACGAACTGAAAATTGTTCCCGGTACTCTGATTTCGATTATTGTCAGACAGAACAAAGTTATTATTCCTTTCGGTAATGATCATATTGAAGCGGATGACCACGTCGTCATCATTACCCGTAAGCAGGGTATCGCTAATCTGAACGAGGTAATTTCTTTATGAGCAAGAAATTAGTCCTGCGCATTCTGGGAGCCATTATGCTTGTGGAAGCAGCTGCCATGATTCCTTCCTGGATCATCGCGCTTTGCTATGGAGACGGGGATGCGCCCGCGCTGCTTCAGTCCATGATCGCATGCGTTGTGCCCGGTCTTCTGCTATGGTTCCTCTGCAAAGTTAAAAATCCGAATCTGCGTGCCCGAGAAGGTCTGATGGTTGTATCCTTCGGTTGGATCCTGCTGAGCGTTTGCGGATCACTTCCCTTCCTGTTCAGCGGAGTGATTCCGGATTTTGCATCCGCGTTGTTTGAAGCCGTCAGCGGATTCACGACTACCGGTGCCACCGTTGTGACCGAGTTCGAAGGTTTCCCGCGCGGCATCATGTTCTGGCGTGCTTCGACCCACTGGATCGGCGGTATGGGTGTTCTGGTCCTGACGCTGGCAATCCTTCCGAAGGTCACGGGACGGACCAACCATCTGGTTCGCGCGGAAAGCCCAGGGCCCACCATGAGCAAGCTGGTTCCGAAGATGGGCGATTCCGCCAAGATCCTGTACTTCATTTATCTCGGACTGACGATTCTTGAAATCATCTGTCTGCTGATCTGCGGTCTGAATCCTTATGACGCGATACTACATTCCATTAGTAATGCCGGTACCGGCGGATTCAGCAATTACGGAGCCAGCATCGCCGCATTTAATAATCCCGCGGTCGAAATCGTGATTACTGTATTCATGTTCCTGTTCGGCGTTAATTTTGCGCTTTATTTCAAAGTACTGATCGGTTCCTGGAAAGATGCTCTGAAAGATGAGGAGCTTCACTGGTACGTCGCGATCTATCTGGTCAGCGCTGTTCTGATGTCCTTCTTCATCCGTCCTCTTTGTCCGGATACAGGTACTTCATTTCGTTACGGTTTCTTCCAGGTCGCTTCCCTGACCTCCACCACCGGTTTCGGTCTGCTGGATCCGAACCAATTCTCCGCAGCGGCTCAGGGGCTCATGTTCTTCCTTCTTTTCCTGGGTTCCTGCGCGGGTTCCACTGCCGGCGGTATGAAGACGATCCGTATCGCGCTCCTTTGCAAGATGGGCAAGCGCGAAATCACCGGAACAGTCAACCGCAGAAAGATAAATGTCATCCGTATGGACGGAAAGGCTGTCGAAGAAGACATGCTTCATCAGGTGGCTGTGTTCATTTGCCTTTACATTGCATTATTCGTAGTCGGTGCTCTCCTTCTGTCCTTTGAGAATCATTTTGGCGCGATTGAGAATATCACAGCTTCACTGACATGCGTCAGCAATGTCGGTCCTGGATTGGGACAGATCGCCTCGACTTTCGCTGGTTACGGAACCTACGGAAAAATTATCTGCAGCTTCCTGATGCTGGCAGGACGTCTCGAACTCTTCCCTCTTTTTGTGATCATGGATCCATATCTTTGGAAGAGTCGATAATACCGGGTACTTAAAAACGCTCATCCGGAGGATAAGTATGGCTATCAAACCCAAATCCATTGTCAGCGGGATCTCCGTACTGGGAGTGACCGGTATCATATGCAAACTGGTCGGTGTTCTGTATTCCATTCCGCTTGCCGCGATCCTCGGAGATACCGGCCTGGGCATGTTTCAGACCGTATTTCCGACCTATAACCTGCTTCTCACTGTATCCAGCGCTGGTCTGCCGGTCGCTGTCAGCCGGATGGTTTCTTCCTATCTTGCTAAAGAAGACCCTAAAAACGCAAAGAAAGTATTTATTGTCGCCCTGAAGCTGCTTGCGCTGATGGGTGTTTTCTGTACGCTTCTGATGCTGTTTGGCAACACCCTGCTGACACAGCTTGTCGGTGTACCGGAAGCTTCCCGCGGATTCTATGTCATCGCGCCCTGTATCGCGATCGTCTGTGTACTCAGCGCTTTCAGAGGATTTATCCAGGGACAGCAGAACATGGTCCCCACAGCGATCTCTCAGCTGATCGAACAGGTCGGTAAAGTTGCTTTCTCTCTCCCGCTGGCCGCGCTCGGTATGACGCGAAGCGTGGCCGAGGGTGCAGCGGGTGCCCTCCTTGGCATCACGATCGTTGAAGTGCTCGCGCTTCTGTATATGATCATCCGGTATTACCGGAAAGCGAATGAGTTCAATTCCATCGAAGCCAACCCCACTGAACCGGAAGCCCGTCAGAAAACATTATGCTCTACACTGATCCGGATCTCTATCCCGATTACTCTGACCGCTTGCATTATTCCCCTGGCGCAGTTCATTGACAGCACCCTGATGATCAAAAGACTGGTGGTTGCCGGTTTTGATACGGATTCCGCGACAGCTCTCTATGGTATTTTCTCCGGAATGGTCATTCGCCTGATCAATATCCCCACCGCGCTCGCGCTCGCGATCTCAATGAGTCTGGTTCCGGCAATCTCAGCGGCGAAAGCCGTCAACAATTCTGATTCTATCCGTAAGCAGAGCGATGACGGTATTCGCTACGCTTTCCTGATCGGATTCCCATGTGCGCTCGGTATGAGTGTACTTGCCTATGAGATCCTTGGTTTCTTCTATCAGGAGACTCTGAGTCCCGAACGTCTTCAGATTGCTTCCGAACTACTGACTGTTTCCGGACTTACAGTCGTTCTTTTCACCGTTGTTCAGGCAACGAGCAGCATTCTTCAGGGACTGCGAAAACAGAATCTTCCCGCAATCACCATGGTAGTCGGTGTTGTCTGCAAGATCATTCTCAACTATGTATTGATTGCCATTCCTTCCATCAACATTCATGGCGGACCGATCGCTTCTGTAGTATGCTATTCCGCCGCGATGATCCCGAATCTGATCCTATGCTGTAAATACGCCAAGATGAAATTTAACTGGTCCGGATGGATCCTGCGTCCCGGACTCGCCGCTCTCGCGATGTATCTGACCGAATGGGGTCTGAAAGCCATTCTGCCTTACGGACGTATCACCACGATTGTGAAAGTACTTGTCGGTGTCGGCGTATTCTGTGCCGCGGCATTCTTCCTGAAAGCGGTGACCCGTGAAGACATCAACGCGTTCACCAGAAAGAAGAAAGCATCATGAACAAGAAAACGATCACCGTCATTTCTCTCGGTATCTGCGGCAAAGAACTTCTGACCGTAGAAAGCATGAATATGCTGAAGAATGCTGACAGACTTTTTCTGCGTACGGAAATGATCCCCTGCGCCAAGGAACTGATGGAAGAAGGGCTCAGCTGGACTTCTCTGGATGACTATTATGACCTTTATGATGACTTTGACGAAATGCATACGGCCATGGCTGAATATTTATGGAAAGAGGTCCGTGAAAACGGTTCTCTTGTCTATGCCGTAATCGACGCGCGGGGTGACGGTTCCGTTCGTGAACTGATCCGGACAGCTGGAAAAAACGAAACGGTCACTGTCATTCCTGGCATATCTCTGTTTGATCTTTACAGCGCTGCCTGCACCTCCCTCTGCGGAGCCGGACAAGTTACCGTACTTGCTGCTTCCGAAGCTTGTGAGACCGTTTTTGACACGAATCAGGCATATCTGATCACAGAGACCGATTCTTTTATTCGCGCCGGTGAAATCAAGCTCTGGATGGAAAACGGATATGACGAAGAAGCCGACATCAGCTACATGACTTCCGTCAATGGCAAAATCGTCTGCAAAGAGATCAAGACCATGGATGCCGACCGTCAGGATCAGTATGATCATACGACCGCCTTCTTTATTCCGATAATACCGTTTGAAAAAAGACAGCATTATTCCTTTACCGATCTGAATCGGCTCATGGACCGGCTGCGCGCCTTTGACGGCTGTCCATGGGACCGGGAGCAGAGTCATGAATCCCTCAAGACTTACCTGCTTGAGGAAGCCTGGGAAGTACTCGGAGCCATTGATGACAAAGATCCGGATCATCTGGCGGATGAACTTGGGGACCTGCTGCTGCAGATCGCTTTCCATGCATCCATCGGCAAGGATTTTGATGAGTTCACATCCCAGGATGTCACTGATCATATCTGCCGAAAAATGATTTATCGTCATTCTCATATTTTCGGCAACGATCATTGTGAGAATGCCGAAGAAGTCTCCGAAAACTGGGAGAAAAAGAAGAGAGCAGAAAACGGTAACAAGACCGTTACCGAAAGTCTGCGCAGCGTATCGAATGCTCTTCCGGGTCTGACCTACGCTTCCAAAGTAATGAAGAAGGCGGAACATTATCCCTGGTGGAAAGACCGGTTTGATGAGATCATGAATCTGCTTCGTGAGCAATGTCCCAAAGAAGCGTGTGATTTACTCTCCATAGTGGCTGAAACTCGTGAAAAATCTAACGATCCGGAGATTTTGCTTCACAATGCTGTCCAAAAGCTGATCAGCATGCTGGAAAGCACCGAAAATTGGACGAAAACGGATGGAAATTGTCTGGAACGCTTGACAAATAATGAATTGGATGTATACTTGAATAGAATTAAAAGATAAAAACATAGTATATGCTTCTATCTTTTGATGACCCTGAAAACAGGAAGATACCATATGATATTCATATGGTCAAAAAATGAGGAGGTTACCATTATGAACAAAAGCGAACTGATCAATGCTCTGGCCGCGAAGACCGAATTCACCAAGAAAGATGCTGAAAAGTCCCTGAACGCCTTCATCGAAGTTATCAACGAAAACCTGGCCAAGGGTGAAAAGATCCAGCTGGTCGGCTTCGGCACCTTCGAAGTGAAGAATCGTCCTGCCCGCGTTGCCCGCAACCCCCGCACCGGCGAAGAAATCAAGATCGCCGCTTCCAAGGCTCCTGCTTTCAAGGCCGGCAAGGCTCTGAAGGACAAGGTCAACACCCCCGCCAAGAAAAAGGCTAAGAAGTAATAGCAATAAAAAAGACCTCTTCGGAGGTCTTTTTTTATTGCTATAGGGCGCAGCTTTGCTGCGCAAGGGAGTGCCAGGCACTCCAGGGCGTGGCAAAGCCACGCTAGGGTGCAGCAAAGCTGCACTAGAATAAAGAACGGAGAGCTTGATAGTTTGGCGTTTTCCTAGTATTATATTTTTGGAATTCAACCTATCCCCTAGCGTTACTTTGTAACGCCCTAGTGTTACTACGTAACACCCTAGCGTTGCTCTGCAACGCCCTTGCACTGCTCTGCAACGCCCTTGCACTGCTCTGCAGTGCCCTATACCCTTAATCGGAGGTATCAAGAACGCATGCGACTCGATAAATACCTGAAGGTCTCCAGAATCATTAAACGGCGGACTGTTGCCAATGAAGCCTGCAGCGGTGGACGAGTGACAGTAAACGGTAAGGTAGCCAAGCCCGGTGCTGAAGTAAAGCCGGGAGATCTTCTGACCATTCGCTTTGGCGAACATCTCGGAAAGTACGAGATCCTTTCCGTTCAGGAAAACGTACGTAAAGAAAACGCAGCGGAAATGTTCCGTGTTCTCAGTGAAGACGAAGGAATGGCCGCGGAAAGAAACTGATATGAAATCACTTATCCTCCTTGCTGCCGGTGAAGGACGCCGAATGAACGCCGGAAAGAACAAAATCCTTTTGACGATCGGAGGAAAATCACTGATTCGGTTGAGTACTGAAGCTTTTATTCCTTTCGCAGATGCAATCACTGTCGTATACCGTGCCGGTGAAGAAGAGATCATCCGAGAAGAATTGTCTTTTCTGCCAAGGAATATTGATGTTTCATTTGTTGAAGGAGGACAGACACGACAGGAATCTGTTCTTCACGCGCTCAAATCGATGCGGAATGATCCTCCGGAGATCGTAATGATCCATGATTCCGCCAGATGTGCAGTGGATGCGGAAACCATTCGCCTGGCCCTGCTTTCTGCAGAGAAATATGGTTCCGGTGTTCCCTGCCTGCCTATGACAGACACTGTAAAAGTCTCATCAGACAAAGAAACAGTCGATGAAACACCGGATCGTTCGACTCTTTTCAGAGCCCAGACTCCGCAATGCTTCCGTTGGGATCTCATCCTTGAGGCTTATCTGAATGCCGAAAATGAAGACTGGACAGGAACTGATGACGCGTCTCTTGCGGAACACGCGGGAAAGAAGGTCTATATGACACCCGGAGCAGAAAGTAATCTTAAGATCACCGTTCCTGAAGACCTCCATTCTTTCTCCCCTGCTGTACCATTCAGGATTGGTCACGGATACGATGTACATCGTCTTGTACCGGACAGAAAACTGATCCTTTGCGGTATCGAAGTCCCGCATACACTCGGACTGCTGGGACACAGTGACGCCGATGTCGCGTTGCACGCGTTGATGGATGCTATTCTGGGTGCTATGGGATTATGGGATATCGGTCATTTCTTCCCCGATACGGATATGAAGTATAAAGATATCTCTTCCATGGTGCTGCTTGAAGAAGTGATGGCGAAAGTTCGGGAAAAGAATGCTAAAATCGTCAATTGCGATATTACGATCGTTGCACAGAAACCGAAGCTGGCAACGTATATTCCTGTGATGAGGAAGAATATGGCTGAAACACTGGGATGTGATGAATCCTGTGTGAACGTGAAGGCCACTACGACGGAGAAGCTCGGATTTGAGGGTGAAGAACTGGGAATCAGTGCACAGGCGGTGTGTCTGATTGCGCTGTAAGCGCAATTGGCAAGCAAGCTTGCGAGAAGAGCGCACTCATGTACGCGAGAATATGCCTACGGCATATGTGAAGCGGTGAGAGGGATCATCAGATATACTAACTAAAAAGGACTGCCTTCCGGTAGTCCTTGATTTTTGAGTTTATTCTCCTACTTTCATGAGAGATTCCAGTGCCTTCATAAACTCTTCATCAGTCATCTTCAGCACTTCCAACGCATTCGCTGTATCGAACGGGACCAGTTCCCAGGCGGAAGATGTCTTGATCTTCGCGGTTCCTGTCAGCTTATCTTCACCATATTCATAACTGCCGTTGATCTCCAGCGTTGTCGCGCTGGTCTGTGCCAGTTTACTGTAATAATGCAGCTTCAGTTCGCCATTCAGAGGTTTACAATCCTTGTAAAGATCCTGATTCTCCGTTACAAACGCCATATCCGGAATCAGCTGCAGGGTCCATGTTTCATTCTGATGTTCTTTTCCTTCTTCATCCGTGGTAGGCTCTGTTGTACCGTTGATCTTCAGGGTATATGCACCGGCCTTGCTCAGGAAACCTTCTTCTTTCGTTCCGGGAGTGACCACCAGACCACAGGTAAACAAATATGTGAAATTATCTTTTTGTTGTTCACCCGGAATATAACGGACCGTAACTTCTTCTCCGGAGAAGATCCATTCTTCGGAACCATTCGTATTTTCCGCTGTGACTGTGTCAAATCCAAATGGATTGGTTCCCAAAGGCAGGGAAATCGAGGAATTGATCTCCTCGCCTTTTGTCGTCATTTTCCGGCTCAGTATAACGGGACCATTCAGCTCCATAGCATTCAGAGCTTCCTGATAATACCAGATCAGATCCTTATTCAGATATATTGAAGCCTGCTCGGGAGCCATCTTTCCGGAAAGCAGCGTGACAGCTTCTTCATCGTTCAGAATCATTGTGATCAGTTCAATGATACCAGAGCGAATACTCTGCGGTTCGATTTCATATCTGAGCTCAAGGGCTGACTCTCCGTCTTCTGTCGTAAACCTGACCGGGTCAGAAGCGAAATTGCTCATCCAGTTTTCAATCTGTTTTGTCATTCTTTCGCTCACAGGTTTCCAGGTGCTTTCCCATTCTTCATCCGGAATTGACAGCATCTGCCTGAGTGAACTCCAGATCTGAACGTTCTGACCTTCCTCCGCAGTCAGCATATCAAAGACGATCCTTGCCGTTCCGAGTGTATAGACAGTGTTTCCGTCAGCTTCATTACGAATAAAGAGTTCACCATCACGATTCATGATTTCAACAAGACCCTGACGGTTATCATCGCCGGAATCCAAATACAGCGAATATACATAATTTTCAGAATCACGTGCTGAGATACCGCGTATCTGGATCTCCCTGCCGCTTAATTCTTTCAGAAGCATCATTACGGGAGATGTGCCTTCCGCTTCTATGCTGAAAGATCCTTTCAGACCGCTTCCGGCTTCCTGCTGCTTCTGCATCTTTTCAGGCAGCGTATAAGTAGCAGCGCTTGCGAAGACAGATACGGCGGTCATGAAAATCGCCAGTAGAATCGCAATGATCTTTTTCATGATAAATCCTCCTGTGAATCTTAATGGATTACTGCATCAGTAACCTGGTTCCACTGTTCGTCTGTCAGGCCTATGCTGAAATATTCCAGCGCCTCATCCGGGAGATTCAATAATGGTTTGATCAACCGTACCGCTGTTTTTTCAGTCAGGAAATCAATCAGCTGATCCTTTTCCTCTGCAGATTCGGGAATCATGACTTCGACACAATCATCCGGTATCTGTGGCCGGTATTCTGAAGGTTTCAGGTTTACATCAAGGATGAACGATTCCGGAATTTTTCCGTCAGCAGACTGCGAAATCTCAACTCTTCCGGAGACCTGATCCGCTCCAAATTCAAGTTCCGGTTTCAGTATCCAGCCTTTCTTCACATCGTTGTTCTTCCGGATGTACCCTTCAATCACTCCATGATATGTCCGGTTATCAGCAGTGGAACTTTCAAGATCGGCATTCCCTTCCGTGACCCTTTTTTCCTTACCGGTTACAGCAGTACATTTCCAGGTCATTTCAATCCGTTCCTTTTCTTCAGTGACCGTGACAGTCCGCTCAATGTTCATGTTATCATGATCGTTTCCATTGACCGCGGGACTTTTCAGAACGATCAGATCCCGGATGATTCCATCGCTGTCGGACATTTTCCAGTCAAGGTTCAATGAATGGACCTTTCCTTCCGGGTACCGGATATTTCCCGCATAGACAAACTTAATGATTTTGCCGTTTTCGTCCCTGTAAAGAATCACTCTTTGTTTTCCAACAAATGAAAAGGATGTTAGCAGATCATTCAGCGCTTCGCTTTCAGCACCTGCTATAACAGATACGGAATAACTTCCGTCATCGACCATTTCTTTGGTTAGTGTGCAGGTAACTTTTTCCGTCGCGGTTCCGTAATCACGGATCTTTGTTTTGATCTTTTCACTCCTGCATTGTTCCGGAAAGATCTCCGGTATATGGAGAATGCAATTCCTGATTTCATCAATCAGAAGATACTCTTCACCATTCTGATCAGGGATGATCAATCCTTCTTCCGGAAGTATATCTGTCAAGTTCAGGAGATCATTTCCGCTTGTACTGATATATACATTATGCGGAACAGAATCGATCCATTCAAGACTTCGATCGTGATTTTCCATTCGGATCCAGGTCAATGCAGGATTGCCGTCCGCCATTAATATGACAATACTGCCTTCTTCAGTCATTTTCGCATCAATACTGAGATATTGCAGCAGTTTATTCAGAGGTGCCAGTCGTTCAGTACTGTAAGGCTGATGAACAACGAACTGCAGAGAAGCTGTAACCTGAATATTATCTGCACGGATATCGTTCAGACTTTCTGTCAGGTCAGTCAAAGGATCTGCCAAAGCGGACCCTGTCAGCAAAAGAAGGACCAGCAGAAAACACAGAATCTTCTTTTTCACTGAATCCCCCTCCGATTTGCAATCATTCCTCTTTCGGTCCTTCTTCCAGAAATTGTCGTACAACTTCCAGTGCTTCATCCGCGGATTCTATATGATTGATTTGCACTCGCATCTTGCTTGCTCCGCGGATTCCATGGAGATACCAGGCTATATGTTTTCTCATCTCGCGTACCGCGATGTACTCAGGTTTCCATTCGAGCATCATCCGATAATGCAGACGGATCGTTTCAAGTCTTTCCTCAGCGGTGATTTCCCTGATCTCAAGGCCGGAAGACAAAGCGTTCAGATCCCGGAAGATCCAGGGATTCCCCATCGCTCCGCGTCCGATCATGATTCCGTCGACACCGTAATCCTTCATTCTTCGAAGACCCGTTTCGGCATCGAAGATATCACCGTTACCAATGACAGGAACCGAGACACTGTTTTTGACTTCACCGATAATATCCCAGTCCGCTTCACCACTGTATTGCTGTTCACGTGTCCTGCCATGGACTGTAATTTCGGATACACCGGCATTCTCAGCCATACGAGCGAAATCGACGGCATTGACCGAATACCGGTCCCAGCCGATACGCATCTTGACAGATACCGGAAGACCACATGACGCGACTGTTCTCCGGATCATACGTTCGGCCACATCCGGGGTGCGCATCAGTCCGCATCCCTCTCCCGAAGGAGCGATCTTATGCGCAGGACAGCCCATATTGATATCAATACCGTTATACTTTCCTGTCTCAGCCAGGCGCGCGGCAGCTTCCGCCACGATATCCGGATCGCGACCAAAAAGCTGCAGGATCAGTTTCTTCTCCGTTTCTCCGCGTTCCAGCAAAGAATATGTAGCGGGCTGACCGACCGGCGCGCAAAGGAACCCCATTGCGCTGACCATTTCGGTATAGCCGCATTCACAGCCCTGTAAAGCGCATATACTCCGATAAGGTCTGTCAGTCACTCCACATAATGGCGCGAGTCTGAATAAGCTCATGTATCCGCCTTTCCTCTCGGGAAGACCGCGATCCTGTTTTTCAGCGTCGCATAGGGCACCAGTTCAAGCTCGGTGACTGCCCCTTCCGTCACGGGATAAACAGGAACATTGTTCGGAATACCGTTCAATTGTTTCCAGTCCTTCACTTTTCTGAAAGGAGCGTATACCTTTCCATCCCGTTCTTCAGGCTCACCGCAGACAGCATAGGCAAACTTCTTTTCAGAAGCCGGGATCGCGTAAAGCATACTGCCTTTCTTGATACATGCTGAATGATGGTGAGATTCCACTGAACGTACCGAAACGGCCGATTCGGTGATCAGCTGATCGCCGCTCTTCCAGATGCGGTCCAGCAGGATCCGTGATCCGCTGATGACACGGAAGGCGGAATCTCCATTTACAGAAACATCGATATCATTCGCAGCAGCGAAGAAGATACCGGCTTTCACATCTTCCTTCGTTTTAAGAATGATCTTTCTGCCGTCTGAAATCAGAGCACAAGGCTTTCCGGCTACCAGAGTCCTGACAGCACACGGAAGCATAAGGTTGATACTGATGCCGTTTTCTGTCTGAGTTACAGCGGTACGGTAAAGCAGATCGATTGCTCTGCTCAGGCGCGCCAGACAAAGCATCAAATGACGACCGGTTTTATCAGGATCATAGAATTTTTCGGATCCTGCGCCGTCTTTCAGAATATTGACAAACTGATATTCAGCAATATTCGCATCACTGAATAGCGCGGGGATCGCGTTCAGAGTCAGATCCATAATATCCTGAAGAACAGCTGCCTTTGAATTGACCTGATAAACGCGGCAGAGCGCCTCACACCAGGCAGCGGTGGAAGCGGCATCTACAGCCCTGTGAGTACCCATACCCTGCAAAGTACGGTCAGCGGTGGATCCACCGCAAACAGCGTAGTGATACTTCCTGATCATATCCCACCCGCGTTCTCCGGCAGACATTTCCTGACCGTTTCCGCTGAACTGACCCGTAAAAGCCGTATAGCGGATCCCATCCGCATAATTGACGGCATTGTTGGTCAGATAAAGACGCGTATAGTAAGCGGTCTCATCATTGTTTTCCTTGCTGATCGCTTCCTTCAGTTCGTTTCTGTCGATCAGTTTCTTCAGACCGCGATTCTGATCAAACGTCTTCAGTATGCTTGTCCAGTCCATGGACTGGGAACGAAGACGCGTACAAAGGCGAAGCAGGCCCTTGCTGCCGGTACGGCGATACAGTCGTACCAGCAGTTCCATCAGATCAGCGGGACATTGCCGGACAGAATCAACGGCAATCAGCTGATCCCAATCAGCTTCTTTATTCGCGCACCAGGAAAGAATCGAGGATACAAGTGATTTATCCCCGTTATACTCGTACACGGAAAGAGCGGCCCGCATCAGAGAAATCTGATCAGTTTCGCTCAGGCTGATTGTTTTCTTTTTCAGAGCATCTGTCAGACTGATGATCTTCTGTGCAGCCATTTCCTGCATAGGATCCTGAGTCAGCAGGCAGCTGAGTCCGAAAGTGCCTTCCAAAAGGCTGATTTCATCCGGATACTGTTTACAGAGTTCATACAGTTTTCTAACCGCGGGTTCAGTTGTGCTTACAGCACCGCAGGATACAGGAAGCTGCTTCAGTGTCAGCAAAGGAGCTCTTTTATAAACAGGCTTTAAAGGCATGTCCAACCCTCCGTGATGATCATAAATATACAATCTTAATTATATTCCAATTTATGTTCTCAGGCAAGGAAAAACTGGCTTCAGCATTGATTTCTCATACAATTGTGACAAAGAAAAATCCCGTTTCCGAACATCATCGGAAACGGGAAATATTACATAGTATTGATAGTATTGATGGGAAATACGATTACTTGGTACCAAACAGTCTGTCGCCGGCATCTCCCAAACCGGGAATGATGTAGCCATGTTCATTCAGCTTTTCATCCAGAGCAGCCACATAGATATCCACATCGGGATGATCGGCCTGCACACGTGCAATTCCTTCGGGAGCGGCAATCAGGTTGACGAGACGGATATGATTGCAGCCGCGCTTCTTGATGAAGTTGATGGCCGCACTTGCGCTTCCGCCGGTAGCAAGCATGGGATCCACAACGATCAGTTCACGGTTTTCGCTGTCGTCAGGCAGTTTGCAGTAATATT
This sequence comes from Clostridia bacterium, assembly GCA_045600165.1. Classification (GTDB taxonomy): domain Bacteria; phylum Bacillota; class Clostridia; order Christensenellales; family Aristaeellaceae; genus Aristaeella. Next base: position 65,058 of record JAZRXJ010000127.1, on the reverse strand, counting down.
CCACAGGTTCCAGCGTCTGGGGATCACGGTAGAGACCGATATGACCGATACGGGCGGCAGGAATCAGCGTAGTCACACCTTCCACCATGCCCAGTCCGGCACGCAGGATCGGAACGATTCCCAGCTTTTTGCCTGCGAGCATTCTGCACTTTGCAACACTGACGGGAGTTTCGATTTCAACTTCTTCCGTTTCCAGATCGCGGGTGACTTCGTAAATCATCAGAGTAGCAATTTCAGAAAGCAGTTCACGGAATTCCTTGGGACCGGTGGTCTTATCGCGCATGATGCTCAGCTTATGCTGGATCAGGGGATGATCAAAAACGACGACTTTACTCATAATAAAGAACCTGCCTTTCGTTAGTATTCTTTTTCTTTTGAATATTTTACCGTAATTTGGTTTCTTTTACAAGCACTATTTGTTCCCTTCATACTTTTCTAAATGATTCCAAATTGTTATAATATCATCGTAAAAGTTTTGATGAGGTGAGAGAAATGCCGGCCCAACCTTCTTCCAGACTGATCTTTGGTGTCCTGCCATGGTACAGTTTTCTGATTGTCTGCGGTATGGTCATCGCGCTGATCCTTGCGATCCGTGAAGAAAAGCGCGTGGGACTGCCGCAGGATACAGTGCTGACACTGGTCTTATGGATGATTCCCGCCGCGATCATCGGCGCGAGGATATACTTTGTTGCTTTTTCATGGAACGAATATGCTTCGGATCCGATCCGGATCCTATATATCTGGGAAGGCGGTCTCGCAATATACGGCGGGATCATCGCCGGACTGATCACATGCGCGATCTTCAGTAAAATCAAAAAAATATCTTTACTGACTTTATGCGACATTATTGCTCCCGGTCTCGCGATTGCGCAGGGGATCGGACGCTGGGGAAATTACTTCAACATGGAAGCGTTCGGTCTGCCGGTGACCAATCCTTCTCTTCAATTCTTCCCTTTCGCCGTACTGATCAACGAAGGTGGCGGTCAGGTCTGGCATATGGCCACTTTCTTCTATGAGTCCCTTGCTGATATCCTGATTGGGCTCTTCCTGCTCTCCGTTCGTCATAAGAAAATTAAAAAGACCGGCGATACTTTCTGCTGGTATCTTCTGCTTTACGGAGCGGCTCGCCTGATTACGGAACATTACCGTATGGACAGCCTTTTCAGCACCGGAGGCAGTTTCAGGATCAGTCAGATCCTGAGCGTCGCGATGTGCCTTGGCGTATTGATTTATTTCAGTATCCGTATGATACGGAACAGGCATTACCTTGAAAGAAAAGGCCGGATCGGAATGTGGGCTTCAATTACCGTGATCGCGGTTCTTTTCATCCGTCTGTTCAGATATGAAGGAAACGCGGATCCTTTCCTGCTCTACCGTTACTGCTTTGCCTTACTGGCTATGATCCTTCTGACTGATATGACTTTGGTCATTACATTCAACAAGCACAAAGTCAAAAGTCTGATTGCACCTGTAATCCTGCTGATCCTTCTGATCTTCCATTTCAGACTTTATTCCAGTCTTGTCGAAGGGAATATTCTGACTGTAGCTTCCTCCACATGGATGCTGATGCTGTTCAGCCTTTCTTCCATCATGACAGGCGCGATCGTATATCACAGAGCCACGGAGGCGGAAATATGCCAGTAACCAGAGTGAAAAACATCGTGTACCGGATCGCACTTCCCTTGATGGCACCATCCGCTGCACATTCAGTTTTCGATTACAACGGTCACGAAGTGCAAAGCAAAAAAGCGTATGAAAAACTGATCCGTAAACATCATATCCTCGGTTCCGCATGTATTATCAGCAATGGTAAAGATACAGCCAGGATCTATTCCTCCACTGAAGATCCAAAGCATCCCGCGGATCAGGATACGTTTTTCAGGGTCGCTTCCATCACCAAAATGGCTGTTTCACTCGTTACTCTCAAACTCTGTGAAGAAGAACTGCTTTCACTGGACGGACCGGCGTGTGATTATTTGCCCAACGCTCAGGATATCCCTTCTTTGAAGGGTGTGACATTAAGAATGATCCTGAGTCATACATCCGGTCTGGATGACCCGGAAGATCTCGAAAAAGACCTTTATGCCAAATGTACTTTCAAAGAGGTCCTGATGAAAGATCACGTCAGAGTGCATGAACCGGGCACCGCGTTCCTTTACAGCAATCTGGCCTTTGGGCTTCTCGGTTCCATGATGGAATATGTGACCGGTCAGGATGTTGAGACCGTTTTCCGTGAGAAACTCTTTAAGCCTCTCGGTATGCGCGCCACTCTTGATCCGACTACGCTACCTTATGAAAAGATCATGCCGATTTCCCGTATCCTGCCCTATCATCCCGGTCAGGATACCGTCATCATTCCGCTGAGAAGAACTCCTGTCACAGAAGCGGATCCGCTTTTGCATTACGGATATACTGCCGGCGGTCTATATGCCGATGCCGAATCGATCCGGATCCTGCTTGACACAGTATCCCATGAGGCCAAAGGATATCTTTCTCCTGAACTAGGCTGCGAAATCGCAAAGAAACAATCCGCTTACGGAACTGATGCTCCTGGTCTTGATTATGGTTTGGGATTGTTCATCATTACAGATCCGACACTTTCATCGAAACGAATCCTGGGACATCAGGGATTCGCGTATGGTTGCGTGGATGGCGCGTTCTATGATGAGGAAACCGGAAATGTCCTGATCATTCTTGACGGCGGTTGCAGCGAACTTCGTACGGGACGTCTGGGAGCCGGAAATGATGAACTTTTGCATTGGGCATTCAGGAAGGAGCTTCCTCTATGGAAGTAATCACTGAGATTGAGCGGAACGGTACACGCTTCACGGTAAGCTTTGACAGTGGCGAAAAAATTATGCTGACCCGTTCCCTGTTTTACGAACTTGGTCTGACGGAGAACATGCATTGTGATCTTGCAGAATTGAAAAAGAAGATTACAGTATTACAATACCGTGCAGGTCTGAACAGTGCCGTCGCTATGCTGGCCCAGCGCGCGTGCAGTAAGGGTGAGATCGAACAGAAACTGAAGAATCTTCATTATCTGCCCGATACAATCGAAATGGTCCTTTACAAGCTTGAACGTGAAGGTTTTCTGGATGACGAGGACTTTGCCCGTCAGTGGACAGAAAGCCGGCTGAATCAGGGCAAATACGGCCGGAAAAAGATTGCTTTTGAGCTGAAACGAAAAGGTGTTTCTGAAGAACAGATCCGGAGTGCTCTTGAGGACACCGATCCGGAGCAAGAACTGGAAAGTGCCGTAAATCTCGCTCAAAAATTCTGGGTCAGACGAAAGACGGATGAGGATCCAAGGAAAGCAAAGCAAAGGATCTTTGCCATGCTGTGCAGAAGAGGATTCGGTTATGACGTTGTCAGACAAGCAATTGAGGCGCTTAGTGATTAACGTCATAACCGAATAGAGGGCGCGTTGCGCTAGGGCGCGTTGCGTTAGGGCGCGTTGCGCCAGGTTGGAGAGTGAGAAAAGCGACTTGTTTCCAAACAAGCCGCTTGTTTTTAAGTAGCATAGTTGAACTTAACTCTATCCCCTGGCGCGATTCCTATCGCGCCCTAGCACGATATCTTATCGTGCCCTAGTGCAATCTATGATTGCACCCTTGCGGGATCTTTGATCACGCCCTTATACAATCTATGATTGCACCCTTGCGGGATCTTTGATCACGCCCTTGTGCGATCTACGATCGCACCCTGTATCCTTATCAAAAAAAGGACTTCCGCTTTCGCGGAAGTCCTCGTTTTTGATTAACCCTTGATAGCAGCCTGAGCAGCAGCCAGACGAGCGATCGGGACACGGAAGGGAGAGCAGGACACATAGTCCAGACCGATCTTGTGGCAGAATTCAACGGAGGCAGGATCGCCACCATGTTCGCCGCAGATACCGACATGGAGCTTCTGATTCACGGGACGGCCGAGCTTGATGGCCATTTCCATCAGCTTGCCAACACCAGTCTGGTCCAGCTTGGCGAAGGGATCGTTTTCGAAGATCTTGGCATCATAGTAAGCGTTCAGGAACTTGCCTGCATCGTCACGGCTGAAGCCATAGGTCATCTGAGTCAGGTCGTTGGTGCCGAAGCAGAAGAAGTCAGCTTCCTTGGCGATATCATCGGCGGTCAGAGCGGCACGCGGGATTTCGATCATGGTACCGACTTCGTATTCAAGCTTCATGCCGGAAGCAGCGATTTCAGCATCAGCAGTTTCCACAACAACGTTCTTGACATACTTCAGTTCCTTGATTTCGCAAACGAGGGGGATCATAATCTCGGGCTTGACTTCCCAGTCGGGATGAGCCTTCTTGGTGTTGATGGCAGCACGGATCACGGCCTTGGTCTGCATCTTGGCGATTTCAGGATAGGTCACAGCCAGACGGCATCCACGATGGCCCATCATGGGGTTGAATTCATGCAGAGAAGCAATCAGAGTCTTGATGGCTTCGACGGACTTACCCTGGGTCTTGGCCAGCAGTTCGATTTCTTCTTCAGTGGTAGGAACGAATTCATGGAGCGGCGGATCCAGGAAGCGGATGCAAACGGGGCAGCCCTCCAAAGCTTCGTACAGAGCTTCGAAGTCACCCTGCTGATAGGGCAGGATCTTATCGAGAGCGGCTTCACGTTCTTCAACGGTGTCAGAGCAGATCATTTCACGGAAGGCCGCGATACGATCGGCTTCGAAGAACATATGTTCGGTACGGCACAGACCGATACCTTCGGCACCCAGTTCGCGTGCTTTCTTCGCATCGCGGGGAGTGTCGGCATTGGTGCGGACTTTCAGGGTACGATACTTATCGGCCCAGTCCATGATACGGCCGAATTCACCGGCGATGGTGGCATCCACGGTGGGAATCAGGCCCTGATAGATCTTACCGGTGGTACCGTCGATGGAAATGGTATCGCCTTCATTGAAGGTAATGCCGGCCAGGACGAACTTCTTGTTTTCTTCATCCATAGCGATGTCGCCGCAACCGGAAACGCAGCAGGTACCCATACCACGGGCAACAACGGCAGCGTGGCTGGTCATGCCGCCACGGACGGTCAGGATACCCTGAGCGCTCTTCATACCGGTGATGTCTTCGGGAGAGGTTTCCAGACGAACCAGAACGACCTTTTCGCCGCGGGCAGCCCATTCAACAGCGTCATCAGCGGTGAAGACGATCTTACCGCAGGCAGCGCCGGGGGAAGCACCAAGGCCCTTGCCGATCGCTTCAGCCTTCTTCAGGGCGGCAGCGTCGAACTGGGGATGGAGCAGGGTGTCCAGGTTACGGGGATCGATCATGGCAACAGCTTCCTTCTCGGTGCGCTTGCCTTCGTCGACCAGATCGCAGGCGATCTTCAGAGCGGCCTGAGCGGTACGCTTGCCGTTACGGCACTGCAGCATGTAGAGCTTACCATTTTCAACGGTGAATTCCATATCCTGCATATCGCGATAACGTTCTTCCAGGATGTTGCAAACCTTGACGAATTCTGCATAAGCTTCCGGGAATTCCTGTTCCATCTGAGTGATGGGCATGGGAGTACGGACGCCGGCAACAACGTCTTCGCCCTGGGCGTTCTTCAGGAATTCACCCATCAGCTTGTTCTCGCCGGTGGCGGGATCACGGGTGAAGGCAACACCGGTACCGGAATTGTCATTCAGGTTACCGAAGACCATGGGCATGACGTTGACGGCAGTACCCCAGCTGTAGGGGATGTCGTTGTCACGACGGTAAACATTTGCACGGGGATTGTCCCAGGAACGGAAAACGGCCTTGATGGCACCCATCAGCTGTTCCTTGGGATCATAGGGGAAATCTTCGCCGATCTTATTCTTGTATTCGGCTTTGAACTGCTGAGCCAGTTCCTTCAGGTCGTCAGCGGTCAGTTCGACGTCGAACTTCACGCCTCTCTTTTCCTTCATTTCGTCGATCAGCTGTTCGAAATACTTCTTACCGACTTCCATAACAACGTCGGAATACATCTGGATGAACCGACGATAGCTGTCATAAACAAAGCGGGCGAACTTAGGATCATCGTTACCGGCAATCATGGCGGCAACAACGTCATCGTTCAGACCAAGGTTCAGGATGGTGTCCATCATGCCGGGCATGGAAGCGCGGGCACCGGAACGGACAGAAACCAGCAGGGGATTCTTCAGATCGCCGAACTTCTTGCCATTGATTTCTTCCATCTTGGCAATGTACTCCATAATTTCGGCCTGGATGTCGTCATTGATCTGACGTCCGTCTTCGTAATACTGGGTGCAGGCTTCGGTGGTAATCGTGAAGCCCTGGGGAACAGGCAGTCCGATGTTGGTCATTTCAGCAAGGTTCGCGCCTTTGCCGCCCAACAGTTCACGCATGTCGGCATTGCCTTCACTGAAGAGGTACAGATACTTCTTCGCCATGGTTAAAACTCCTCCTCGCATTTATACAGGTGCCCGGACACGGCCGATCCCGGTAGTCCGGCTAGCCTATCCATACACATCATTTCAATTATAAGCGGACTTCCCTGTTTTTGCAAGCTTTTTATGCGGTCGATAATCATCACAAACACGACAAATACAGGGATTACCTGTCCGGTAATCCCTGCAGATGTCTGAATATAAAGCTTACATGACTTCGGTCCGGATCAGTGATCAGTGATCCTGACCGTAACATTTCACCCTCACAGATCTTAGCCCTGTTTGTTTTCCACAATGATCTCTTCAGGCGTGGTACCGATCTTGGAGAAACTGTCTCTCCTGTGTTCACGGACCTTCATGACGATCGCCTTTCGCGGGCACTTTTCGGCACACGCGCCGCATCCGGTACAGGCATCGGTCACGATATGCGGTTTCTTCAGTTCGCCGATAATGGCTTCAAACTTGCACTGACGCTTACAGAGCGTGCAGCCCACGCAAAGGCTCGCGTCGATCTCGGCGATCTTTCTTTCATCCCAGTTGGCCCATATCGCGTTGGTCGGACAGGCTTCGGCACACATCATACAACCGCGGCACTTATCCAGATCGATCTTCGGCAGATGATTCACAATCGTGATCGCACCGAATTTACAGGCTGACGCGCAGCGTTCACATCCGATACACCCGATGCGGCAGTTATCAGAAACCACATAGCCCTTATCGGCAGCGCGGCACATCAGACGAACCGGCAGCGTCGCAGGCTGCATCTGAAGCACATTCTTCGGGCAGGCTTCGACGCATTTTCCGCAACTCTGACATTTTTCTTTGTCCACTACGGCAATCTTTTTATACTCATCAATATGGATCGCTCCGAAAGGACAAGTCCGTACACAGGTTCCAAGACCGAGACAGGCATATTTGCATGAGCGGTCGCCGTCATTGACGAGAGAAGCCGCCACACAGTCCCGAATACCGGTGTAATTGAACTTCTGCTTACAAAGTTCTTCAGATCCCTGACAGATCACATTGGCAACCATTTTCACGGCAGGTTCTTCGTTCTCGACCCCCATGACAGCGGCAATCTTCGCTGCGGCATCCGCGCCGCCCACAGGACAGGCATTCACCGGAGCTTTTCCGGAAGCAATGGCTTCGGCGCATCCGTCACAGCCTGGATATCCGCATCCACCGCAATTGGCGCCGGGAAGCGCTTCGCGTATGGCGTCCTTGACCGGGTCAGCCGGTACAGCAAAGATCTTTGAAGTCAGGGTCAGCAGCAAACCGAAGAGGATGCCCATGCCACCCAAAATCAAAGCAGCATATAAGATGTCCATACTTCGCGCCTCCTTACACAAGACCCTTGAAGCCGACAAAAGCGACGGACATCAGACCGGCGGCAATCAAGGCTCCCGGGAATCCCTCCATCCACTTTGGCATCTTGCTCAGGGCAAGACGTTCACGGATGCAGGAGAATAGCAACATGCTCAGCGTGAATCCCAGCGCGGAGAAACATCCGCTCAGGGTGCTTTCGAGCAGACCATACTGGTTGGTGGAATTCAGTACCGCCACGCCCAGCACAGCGCAGTTGGTGGTGATCAGTGGCAGATAAACACCCAGCGCCTGATACAGGCTGAAGCTGAGTTTCTTGAGGGCCATTTCCACGACCTGTACGAGCACAGCGATGACCAGAATAAACGCGATCGTTCTCAAATACATCAGATCAAAAGGAACCAGAAGGAAATGTTCAACGATCCAGGTCATGAAGGAAGCCAGCGTCATAACGAAGGTCACAGCCAGACCCATTCCCAGAGCGGTATCGAATTTCTTGGAAACGCCCAGGAAAGGACAGATGCCCAGGAACTGACACATCACATAGTTATTGACCAGGAGACAGCCGACCAGCATCAGCAGATAATTGGTGTTCATGCTTCTTCAGCCTCCTTCTTCGCGTTATTCCGTTTTGTGATGATTCCGCGTATGGCATTGACCACGATCAGCAGGAGTCCGAGGGTCAGGAAACCGCCGGAAGGCTGGATCATGATCGCCATGGGCTGATAACTCGCGGGCATGATCTCAGTGCCGAACAGAGTGCCGCTTCCGAGTACTTCACGGATGGAAGCCAGTATTGTGATGGCAATCGTGAAGCCGAGGCCCATACCAAGACCGTCAGCCACGGAGGCCAGCGGCGGATTCTTGAAGGCGAACGCCTCGGCACGGGCAAAGATAATGCAGTTCACGACGATTAAAGGAATATAGACACCCAGAGTCGCGCTGAGAGAAGGCAGGAATGCCTTCAGCAACATTTCCACGATCGTAACAAAGCTGGCAATTACAACGATGAAAGCGGGAATGCGGATCTTTTCGGAAATCAGATTCCGGAGGAGCGAGATGAAAAGGTTGGAACACACCAGTACCGCCGCGGTGGAAAGTCCCATACCGATGGCATTGGAAGCAGCGGTCGTAACGGCCAGTGTCGGACACATACCGACCATCAGAACGAAAGTCGGGTTCTCGAAAACCAGGCCGTTCAGGAAAGTGGAAAAGAATCCATTACTCTTTTTCTCAGCCATTTTTCTTTCCCTCCCCGAAAATCTTCCCGACCGTGAAGCGGTCGATCAGAGGAGTCATGACATTCATGAACAGAATGGCGAAGCTGCAGCCTTCGGCGCTGTTTGTGAAGGAACGGATCACAAAGACCAGCAGACCGCATCCGACGCCCATAATGATGCGTCCGACATCCGTCATCGGGCTGGTCACATAGTCAGTCGCCATGAAGAAAGCACCCAGCATCAGACCGCCGCTGAGGATTTCCTTCAGCGCGATGTCCGCATTATCACGGATCAGGTAACATACAAAGGTAGTCAGGATAAAGAATACCGGGATACGCCAGTCGGCAATTTTGCGGATAATCAGATAAACGCCGCCGGCAATGATCGCCAGTTTGCAGGTCTCACCCAGCACACCGCCGCAGCTTCCGGTCAGCAGATTCAGAATACTGACATCCGCGGCAGAACCGTTCTTCAGCAAGGCCAGAGGAGTCGCAGCCGAAACAGCATCCACATTGAATCCGTTCTGCGGATAGGAAGTCATCAGCATCGCCCAGCTGACAAAAAGGATTGCTCGGGCAGTCAGTGCGGGATTCATGAAATTGCATCCCAGACCGCCGAAAAACTGTTTGACCAGAATGATGGCGATCGCGGAACCGATGACCGCGATCCATAGAGGAGCGTTTGCAGGAAGGTTATAGGCAAGGAGCAAACCGGTCACGACCGCACTCCAGTCCCCCACCGTGATCTTCTGATGGCTGATTCTCTGGAAAAGATACTCAAAAAGCACACAGCAGAGTACACAAGCAACTATTAGACCTGCAGCACGCAAACCAAAATGAACGATTCCGACGATTCCAGCGGGTGCCAGTGCAAGACATACTTCCTGCATGATCCGTCTGGTTGAAATACTGTCCCTCAGATGCGGAGAAGAAGTGACTTCAATATTCTTCATCATTGTCTCATCCCTCCTTATCCACAGGTGCCGTCGCTTCGGCAGCGGCTGATTCAGCCTGTGCCTTTGCGGCTTCCTGAGTTTTCTTTTCTTCCAGTGCTTTTTGTTCCGCGGCCTTCGCGGCAGCAATCTTCTTTCTCTTCGCGATCGTTGTCTTCGCGACTCGGCAGCTCTGAGTCAGACTGCGTTTTGCAGGACATGCAAATGTGCATGCGCCACATTCAAGGCAGTTCATGGCACCGAGTTTTTCGGCTTCATCAAATCTGTCCAGTCGAACATTGGCATCGATCTTCGTGGGATTCAGCTTCATGGGGCATGCCCGCATGCAGCGACCGCAGCGAATACATGCACTTTCCTGTGATTCCATAGCAGGCTGATCCAGCGCCAGAATTCCTGAACACCCTTTTGTCACAGGAATATCTGTACGCGCAATACTCATACCCATCATGGGACCGCCGTAAATAAACTGCTTGATTCCCGGACGGAAGCCGCCGGCAGCCTGAATCAGATATTCGATCGTAGTACCGATCCTGGCTTTGAAATTACCGGGATTGTTCACCAGACCGCCCACGGTGACCACGCGATCAACGAGCGGGCGTCCTTCACGTATGGCCCGGTCAATGGCATAAACCGTACCGACATTGCATACAACAATGCCTACATCCAGTGGCAGACCGCCATTCGGTACTTGTCTTTTTGTCAGAGCGTAGATCAGTTGCTTTTCACCGCCCTGCGGATATCTGACAGGAAGCGCTGTCACTTTGATGCCTTCGACGTTCTTCGCCGCGGCGCTCAGCATATCCACCGCGTCCATTTTGTTGTTTTCAATACCTATAATAGCTTCACGTACATCGAGCGCAAGCATCATCAGACGGATACCGTCGACAATATCGGATGCATTTTCCAGCATCAGGCGGTGATCGGCGGTCAGATAAGGTTCACATTCAGCCCCGTTGATAACCAGCTTTTCAATCGTCTTTCCAGCGGCAGGCGTGATTTTCACCGCAGTGGGGAAAGTCGCTCCGCCCAGACCGACAATACCGGCATCCCGGACGATCTGCTGCAGTTCGGCAGCAGAAAGGCTTTCAGGATGATCAGACGGGTTCAGTTCCACCCATTCATCCTGATAATCGTTATCAATGACAACAGCCGGTGTCAGTTTCCCGCTCGGCAGCATGCAATCCCGGATGTCTACGACGGTTCCGGACACTGAGGAATGAACAGGCGCAGAAACAAATCCTCCGGCAACACCGATGACCTGCCCGACCTTTACATGATCCCCTTTATTGACATTCGCCTTCGCGGGAGCACCGATATTCTGCTGCAGCGGGATAACAACCCGGGGCGGAGCCTCAAGCTCTCTGATCGCGTTTAATCCGTTGACCGCTTTTCCGTTCATGCCTTCCACAGGATGAATTCCACCCGGAAAAGCTTTTTTACTAAAAAACACGGAATAAGCCTCCTTCCATGTTATGAATTTACAATTATTAATATTATATCACACAGGTTCCATTGTAGCAAAACATGTTTTAGCGAATTTCGACCATTTTTTAACTGATTCAACTTTTTTTCAGAAGACTGCGTGCATAAGCCGCCGCGTCCTCACCCGTACCGCTTCCGCCACCGATCATAGACGCGATCGTTGATATTCTTCCTTCAGTATCCAGTTCACTGACGGTTGTTTCTGTCCTTTCTCCGTTCACCGATTTCCGAACCAGATACTGATGATCGGCAATGGCAGCGATCTGTGGAAGATGTGTTACGCTGATCACCTGGCGCTCTTTCGCAATCGAGGCCATCTTTTCAGCAACTGTTTGCGCGATACGGCCGCTGATACCTGTATCGATCTCATCGAAGACCATCGTACCGGTACCATGATGTCTGGCTTCCAGCGATTTGATGGCCAGCATCATCCGGCTCAGTTCACCGCCGGAAGCGATCTTTGCAAGCTGTTTGGGATCCTCTCCCGGATTCGGTGCGATCATAAATTCCAGTTTATCATCACCTTTACCGGTCGGCAGAAGCGGCTTACCGCCGGACTGATCCACAAAGCGAACTGTAAATACCGCGTGTTCCATACCGAGATCGTGAAGTTCGGATGTTATCTTCTGTTCAAATGACAATGCAAGCGATTTTCGTCCAGCAGTCAATTCTCTTGCCAGGGATCGATATTCAGAGAGCAAACGTTTATGTTCACGCGCCATGTCGGCCATCGTCCCATCCAGATCCTTCAGCTCATCGTATTCCGCTTCAAGCTCTTCTTTGGTCCGCATGATCGTTGTTTCATCCGTACCGAATTTGCGCTTGATTTTTCTGTAGTTTTCCAGTTTCTTTTCCGTTTTCTCCATTTTTACCGGATCAAAAGCACTGCGGCTGATCGCAGATCCCAGATCCAGTTCGAGTTCCTGCAATTCATAATATGCCGACTGGCAACGTTCAGCAAGTTCATTCAGATCCTTACCGTATCCGGCAATATTTCTCAGTGCTGTCACAGCAGTATTCATTCCTGACAGAATGGAACGTTCAAGTTCTCCGACAGAAAGTTCATCCTTTGCGGTTTTCAGCCCTTCTTCGATCTTTTCGGCAAATCTGGCCTGATCATACTGTTCTTTCAGATCTTCTTCCGTCTCTTTTCCCAGATCCACGGAATGCAGTAATGTCAGATCATCCTGAAGTTCCTTCATCCGCTGTTCTTTTCTATCGTTTCGCCTGACCAGAGCAGCATAGGCACGATGATTTGCGAGAAATACATCCGAAGCAATCCGAACACGGTCCATCAGAGCAGCATGTTCATCTCCGCCAAGTTCATCGAGGAAATTCAGATGCCTGTCCGGGTCCATCAGAAACTGATGTTCATGCTGACCGTGAATATCGAGAAGCATACATGAGATTTCACGTACCGTTGAAACAGGGACCGGTACACCGTTGATCCGGCAAACATTTCTGCCGGATACACTGATTTCCCGGTAAAGCGTGACGGTATTTCCATCCGCGTCGATTTGCTCTTTTTCCAGAAATGATGTAACGTCTTCCATACCGGTGACATCAAAAGCAGCTTCAACCGAAGCTTTCTCTTCCCCTGTCCGGATCAGATCCCGGTCAGCTCTGCCCCCAAGGACAAGGTTCAGCGAGTCAATGACGATGGATTTACCGGCACCCGTTTCACCCGTCAGCACATGCATCCCATCATGAAACTGAAGAGTCAGCTGACGGATCAGAGCTATATTCACTATCGTCAGATATCGGATCATAATTGTCCCCTTTTCTCCGTTTTCATGCTGTCAGAGACAGGACACGCAGAAAGATACATCATCAGTGACGGATCAGTTTGCTGATCCGCTCGGCAATCTTTGTCACGTTGTTTTCACTGTCGATCACAATAAATACCGTATTATCGCCGGCAATGGTGCCGAGAATCTCGGGCCATTCCATGTTATCCAGCGCTTCGGCAGCAATGTTCGCCGAGCCGGAAAGCGTATGGGCAACGATCATATGCCCCGCATACTTCACGCTGACAAGAGAATCCGTCAGCATGCGGATCAGCCGGTCGTTGACAGAGACATCCTGTTTCTCCGGTAAAGCATACTGATACCCGCCGTCATGCGCAGGTACCTTCAACAGTTTCAGCTCCTTAATGTCGCGTGAAACGGTTGCCTGTGTCACGCTGTACCCAAGGGCACGCAGACGCACGGCCAGTTCTTCCTGTGTTTCGATACAGTTGTTTTCGATCATTTCGATAATGGCATCCTGACGTTCTGTTTTCATAATGTCACGCTCCTGTCAGTTGGTTCCCCATTCACTTAGTTTTGTACGCACAAGTGTATAATAATTCGTTTTTTCCAGTCTCAGAACACGAATCTTCCGGTCTGAACGTCTGACTGTGATACGATCATTCTGTTTCAGAATTCCATGATTCTGGCCGTCCACCTGAAGTACCGCAGCCTGATACGGATCCTCTCCCATAGTAAGAGTGATCTCAGAGGAGCCGCTAATCACCAGCGGCCGGATCTGTAATGAATGCGGACATACCGGGGTGACTGTCATACAATCCACATCCGGAGATACGACAGGGCCGCCCGCCGAAAGCGAATATCCGGTTGAACCGGTAGGCGTCGTGATGATTAGTCCGTCCGCAAGCATATTGCCTGCCGGCTCTCCGTTCACCATGACCTGCAATGAGATCAGTCTTGCGTATCCGCCGCGGCTGATAACGGCATCATTGACAGCCGACAATGGTTCACAGCCTTCTCTTTCCACTGTAAGCAGCATTCGTTCCTCTTCCGGCAGATCACCGTTCAGCAGAAGGCTGACCAGAGTAAGAGGATCCTCCGGTACTTTCTCAGCCAGGAATCCAAGACGGCCAAAGTTCAGACCAAGAACCGGAATGCTGCTTCTGATAGCGAACTGAGCCGCTTTCAGGATCGTTCCGTCACCCCCGAAAGCAAGAATCAGATCGGCTGACTTTCCTTCGGTCATCTCTTTTTCAGAAAGAACAGCGACTCCCTTCTCTTTCAGAGCAAGACCGGTTTCATCAGAATAGTGGATCGCATTTTCGCTGAACTGGTTAATCACCATGCCAACCGACTTCAGCTTCATTGTCTTTCCCCCATTCACCCTGTTTATTCACTTTATTCTAACATTTTATGCATATTCATGCAATCATTTCCTGCATAATATCCGTATTTTTCATGCATAAATGATTTACTTATCTATGAAATTCGCCATATACATGCTATAATTCAGTTATCCGGAGGTTCTTGCATATGGGAATTCGTGTTCTTTATTCTGATTCGCAATTATGCATTTGTATTAAGCCAGTCGGTATTTCTTCCGAGGGAGACGGAATGCCACTTTTGCTGAAAACAGTCTTTCCTGAAAATGATGTTTTTCCTGTTCACCGTTTGGATCAGTCGGTAGGCGGTTTGATGGTTTATGCTCTGGAAAGAGATACCGCCGCAAAGCTGACCGCGATGTTCGCGTCCGGCGGAGTTCAGAAAGAGTATCTCGCCGTTATTCCCGGTATTCCCGCGGATCAGGACGGGATCCTGACAGACTGGCTTTATCATGATAAACGAAATAACAAGACATTCGTGGTCAAAAGCGAACGTAAAGGTGTCAAAAAAGCGGAGCTCGCCTGGATCCTGCAAAAAACCGCTGAAACAGATTCCGGTCCGCTTTCGCTGATCCGGGTCGGTCTTCATACCGGACGATCCCATCAGATCCGTATCCAGTTTGCTTCCCGGAAAATGCCGCTTGTTGGTGACGGCAAATACGGCAGCAGGATCAAAGCTCCATGTATCGCGCTCTGGTCATACAGACTTGCATTCAGACATCCTGTCACGGGAGAAATGATGGATTTTGCAAGGTTCCCTGAAAAGGCTGAATTTCCATTCAGTCTTTTCAGGGAATAGGGCGCAGCGGAGCTGTGCGAGGGAGTGCTGAAGCACTCGAGGGCGTTGCAAGCAACGCTAGGGCGCAACGGAGCTGCGCGAGGGAGTGCTGAAGCACTCGAGGGCGTTGCAAGCAACGCTAGGGCGCAACGAAGTTGCGCGAGGGTGAAGGGTGAAGCCTGCGGCGTTTGGTAGTTAGTGGTTAGTAGATAGTTGGTGACTTTTCTGATGATATAAAATAGAGCGGCTGTATCAATACAGGCCGCTCTTTTGCACATGCATAAAATACCTATGATAGAATAATCCAAGTTTCAATATCAAGAACAACACTATCACTAAGCCTTAAGCCCTGAGTCTTTCAAAGGCTTAAGCCTTTGAAAGACTCCTATGCGCAGACTCGACAACGGACGCTGCAGTTTTCGCTGAAACCGGCATGACTGACTCGTCTGCTTTCACGATCTTTGCAAGGAATTCTATATTTCCTTCGGGACCTGTAATGGGACTGAAATCAATGGCTGCCACGCGCCAGCCAAAGGTCTCGGTGAATGAAATGATGTCCCTCAGAATATCCTCATGGACTTTTGGATCCCGTACAACGCCTTTCTTTCCGACGCGTTCACGGCCTGCTTCAAATTGTGGTTTGATCAGTGTATAAAAGACTCCGTTATCTCCCATGATCATCGCCGCAACCGGAAGGATGAGCTTAATGGAAATAAAGCTGACATCCATCACCGTTACTTCAGGCCGTTCGGGAAAGTTATCCGCGGTCAGGTATCGGGCATTTGTCCGTTCCATGACTGTAACGCGTTCATCATTCCGAAGTTTCCAGTCGAGCTGTCCGTAACCCACATCAATGGAATAGACATGCCGTGCTCCGTTGCGCAGACTTACATCTGTAAAACCGCCGGTCGAAGCACCGATATCCATGATCACCTTATCCTTCAGATCAGCCTGGAATACTTTGACTGCCTTTTCCAGCTTCAGTGCTCCACGACTTACATAATCATGTGCCGGTGCGCGCAGGATCAGTTCGCCGTTCTCCGGTAACAGTTCGGAAGGTTTCAGTACTTTCTTCTCGCCGATATATACCTGCCCGGCCATGATAGCCGCCTGTGCCTTTTCACGGCTTTCACACAGGCTTTTAGCCACCAGTGCCTGATCCACCCTCAGCTTTTCAGCCATTCTTTTTCTCTCTTTTCAAAGTATTTTCTATTCTGTCCGCAATCTGTTCGGGGTTCAGTCCGGCATCCTTCAGGAGCAGATCGTGTGCCCCGTGCTGAAGAAATTTCTCACCGACCCCGAAGCATCCGGAAGGTACTTTCCATCCTTCCCGAATACAGATCTGAGTCAGATATACGCCTATTCCCCCCGAAGCAGAATGTTCTTCCAGAGTAAACCATGGTACATTGATCTCTGAAAGGACTTTTTTATCCGCCGGACGGATACAGGAAGCACTGATCAAAGAAGCGGATATATCGCGTTCTTTCAGGAACTGAACAGTCTTTGAAGCAATCCCGCAGGCAGAACCGCTCGCTACGAGAAGGATATCTTTTCCTTCGTTGAGCTTTTTCCAGCATCCTGGTTTAAAAGGTCCGGATGATGGCTGGGTTTCCGGAGTATCAAGATATCTCGGATAACGGATGACACAGGGATGTTCCTGGGTCAGCGTCCATTCGAGCATTTCGCAAAGCTCGCCGGTATCAGCCGGTGACAGCACTGTCAGATTCGGAATCGGCAAAACTTCAGCGAAATCATAGACGCCGTGATGTGTCTGACCGTCCGCTCCGCCGATCCCCGCACGATCAAGCAGGAATGTGACAGGCATATCCTGCATGCAGACATCATGGATCAGCTGATCATAGCAACGCTGGAAAAAAGACGCGTATACTGCAAAATACGGACGCATTCCTCCCGCCGCGAGGCCAGCGGCCATCGTTACCGCGTGTTCCTCCGCGATCCCGACATCGATCATACGATCCGGGCATTTTTCCGCAAAATGGTCCAGTCCTGTACCGAGAGGCATGGCAGCCGTGATGGCGACGATCTCCGGATGAGTCCCGGCAAGTTCAGCCAGTTTATCAGCCATGATGTGACCGCAGGAAGGATGATCCGGTTCTTTCACCCGGTCACCTGTTTCGACATAGAACGCGGGGGTTCCATGAAAGGTTTCAGGACGGTTTTCCGCCTGTTTATATCCGTTTCCTTTGCGGGTCATGACATGAACAACAACCGGTTCGCGCATTCCCGCCGCTTCTTTCAGCACCTTTTCAAGTCCCTGTATGTCATGACCGTCAAAAGGTCCGAAGTACCGGAATCCCAATGCTTCAAAGAAGCCTTCACTTTCTTCCTTCACGAAAGCGGTCTTCACCAGTTCCTTACTTCCATGGATCAAATGATAGACCGGATTACCAACAATCGGGATCTTTCTGATTCCGCGGATCTTTTCCTTCGTGGAGAGATATCCTTTGCTCATCCGCATCCGTGACAGATGTTTGCTCAATGCTCCCACGTTTTTCGAAATGGACATCTCATTGTCATTCAGGATCACGAGCATTGGTGTGCCACTGTTACCGGCATCATTAAGCGCCTCATAGCACATCCCGCCAGTCAGCGCACCGTCACCCACAAGAGCAATCACATTTTCCTGCCCGCCTTTGTAATCTCTGGCTCTGGCAAAGCCAAGCGCAGCGGATATCGCGGTAGATGCATGGCCAGTTTCAAAAACATCGTACGGACTTTCATCACGCCTCGGAAAGCCGGAGATCCCTCCATATGTACGTAACGTGCCGAAGCGTTTTGCACGACCTGTCAGTAATTTATGCACATAGCTCTGATGACCGACATCAAAGATCAGTTTGTCTTCCGGAATATTGAACACACGGTGGATCGCGATCGTCAGTTCAACAATACCAAGATTCGAAGCCAAATGACCGCCGTTACGGGACACCTTATCCATCAGTTCCTCCCGGATCTCGGCAGCCAGTGTATTCAGTTCGTCATTATTCAGTTGTTTAAGATCCGCAGGACACGAGATCTTATCCAGAATCATTTCTATACTCCCTGTCAAAGCTTATTGTTTGGCGCCTTTAGCTCCTTTGGTTCCCTTGCTGCCGCCAAGACTGACAGACTTCAGGATGTCGCTGGTAAAGGCATAATTTGAACTGTTCTTGTCTTCATATGCCTTTTCGGCGAATTCCACCATTTTATCAATCAGCTTTCCATAGGGTAATCCAGCTTCCGCCCAGAGATAGAAAGCCAGAGATCCGGGGATGGTGTTGATCTCCGTGATCCATATTTTTTCTTCCTTGCGATCGAACATATAGTCTATCCTGACAACACCCTTGCAATCCATCATACGGAAGATCCTGCAGCTCAGTTCCTGAATCTCATCACGCAGGCTGTCCTCGATCGGAGCAGGCAGCACCCGGTGAAGGCTGGCCATTCCTTTGGAGCCTCCATTTGCAAGATACTTTTCACCGAAATCCAGGAACTCTTCACTGCTCAACGGCATTTCGATCGGTGAGGCTTCGACATAGTCATCGTAACCCATGACTGAGCAATTCAGTTCAATAGGTTTGTCAAGTCCCTTCTCGATGAGAACGCGGCGGTCATATTCAAAAGCGAGATCCAGGGCGTCCTTCAGTTCTTCACGGTTGTTTGCACGGCTCACGCCGATACTGCTGCCAAGATTGGCAGGTTTCACAAAAACCGGATATCCCAGTTGTTTTTCTGCTTCCTCAAATACTTTTTCAGCCTCCGCGGCGTATTCCGAGCGCGTACTCCAGGTTCCCGGAAGAGTAGGCAGATCTCCCCCACGGAAAAACTGCTTCATCATGATCTTGTCCATACCGACCGAGCTGCCCGCAACACCAGTTGAAGTATACGGAATATTGGCCAGTTCCAGCATTCCCTGCAGGGTGCCGTCCTCTCCGTTCAGACCATGCATCACAATCACAAATACATCGACCCGGGCCACAATCACCTGCTCTGTCTTTCCGAACAGTCCTTTACCCGGACGGACGGCAAGAAGCGCCCCGCTTCCCGACGTCATGTCGAGGCTTACCTTTTCAATTCCTTTTCCGGTTCCGGAAAAATTCTTATATGCGGCAATATTTCTCAGTGCTTCTCCGGTATACCAGTTTCCACGTTCATCAATATAAACCGGAATGACATCATACTTCTCGGTATCGATCGCGTTCATCAGCTGCACCGCGCTGATGATTGCCACTTCACGTTCGCAGGATCTGCTGCCATAAATGACACCCAATTGTTTCTTACTCATACAGGGGCCTCCCGTTATTCTCAGAAAACTGATTTATTAGTTTTTGATGTTTCATCAGTCTGTACTTACTCACTGTAGTTATCCGGCAAATCATTTTCAAACAGAATGACATCTCCGGCTTTTGCATATGCATTGATCCACTGCGTTGCTTCACTCAGTGCACGGACAACCAGGATATTTTTCTCATCAAATCCGCGGGATTTCAATCCCTCCGCGATCGGAGCAGTATGTTTTCCGCCCACGAGGATCGCGATATCCACGCAATCAGCCATTGTTTCGCCGATTTCCCGATTCAGCTTCTCCTCTTCGTTTCCGAGTTCCACCATACCGGGAGTGATCACGATCCTGCGGCCGGTGAAATTCTTCAATACTTTCAATGCCGTCTTCGCGCCGCGGATATTGCTGTTGAAAGCATCATCAATCACTGTGATCCCATCCGGCCGGGGAATCATCTGAAGTCTGTGTTCAACAGGCTGCAGTCTTGCCACACCGCGGCTGATCTGCTTCATGGTCATTCCCAGCTTCAGGCAGACAGAAGCCGCCAGCGTAATGTTCCGGATGTTGAGTTCTCCCAGCAAAAGCGTATGGCAGGTAAACCGTTCCTGATTCGTGCATAGATCAAATACGGATCCTTCCGGCGTAACAGTAATGTTCTCCGCCCATACATCATCAAGGCCGGCTTCCGTACCGGCGAGATACTTTTCCTTTCCGGTGTTCACATAGAGTTCACGGCATATTCCCTGATCATCCCCAAAGAAGCAGGCACCGTCTTCCGGAACCGCGTCCATCAGTTCATACTTGGTCTTTTTGATCCGGTCGATCGTCCTGAATGTATCCAGATGCTGCGGACCAACAGAAGTCAGGATCCCGTATGTCGGATGCACCAGGCGGCACATTTCCTTAATATCGCCTACATGGCGCGCACCCATCTCCGCGACAAACACCCGGTGACCTGGTTCCAGCATGGTCCGGATGACCTTTGTGACGCCCATGGGCGTGTTATAACTGGCAGGCGTAACGAGGGTGTTATACTTTTCCTGAAGTAATGTCCCCAGGATAAATTTCACACTGGTCTTGCCCCAGCTCCCGGTAATACCGATCCGGATCAGGTCCGTTCTCGCAAGGAGCTTCTTTCTCGCGTCCCTGAAATACAGTTCACTGATCCCTTTTTCAACAGGCCATGCCAGCAGACCGCCAAGCGCGACCCATAACGGGAGCAGGAGCGGTACCGCCAGCAGGATCATGAGCCATGACTTGTCTTCCTGTTGTCCGGCGATCACTACCGCCGCGACAAGCAAGCCAAAGAAAGTCAGGAACAGAACCACACAGAGACGTTTGACTCTCGGCGTATAAACCAGCGGCTTCTTCATTTTCCGTGTCTTCAGGAAACAATGGATCCCGAATCCACCGGCGATCATGACCACCGCCACCAGGATATACCGCAGCCATTGCTGGTCATCGGAACCGACCATAGAAAACGCACAGAACGCAACTGTCAGCAGAACCGACATGATCAGTCCGGGGATCAGCGCTTTGATCCAGTTTCTTCGCAGCGTACGGAAGTATCCCGGAAACTGATAACTTTCCAGCTGAAACCAGTGTATGAGCTGACGGGAAGCAAGCAATAATCCAAGGGCGATCCCGGCCAGCAAAGTCAGTGACCACATATTCATTCGGAATTATTCCTCCGTAATAAACGCTTTCAGAATGACCACGAAACGCGGAAGTTCTTTCAGATAGACGAAATGATCCCCATCCAGTTCGACGAGTCCCGCGTCCGGAATCAGTTCCTCCATCTTTTTCCCCATCCAGAGAGGCGTCTCTGTATCCTGACGTCCCCATACAAGCAGGGTGGGATGAGTGAAACGCGGATAGTATTCGGTCAGATCCTGATTGATGACCTTTACAAAAGTCTTTCTCATTTCCGGATCCAGCGCGGCATAATCCGGACTGCCGTATTTCTGAACAAGTTTCTCAGCAATACGTTCTGAAACTCTATTCATACCCGGAAGTTTCCCGAGGGTTTCGGCAGTGCTTCTGAGCCTTTTATATCTGGTGGTACGCGCGGATACCGTTCCGTTATCCTGTTTCCGGATACCGGCTGCACCCGTGAAAATGATCCGGATAAACAATTCCGGATGTTCCGTTTCAAGAATCGTCGCGACCCTGCAGCCAAAGCTGTGCGCCACCACCGTGCACGGCGCGATTCCGTTCTCTTTGATGAATTCGAGAATGCATTCGGCGTATTCCGGTACTCCCCACGGTTCCGGCGGCCTCCCGCTCTTTCCGTGTCCGGGGAAATCCGGAATATAAACTTTATGACGATCTGCAAGCTGTTCCGCGAGAGGACGCATCAAATCGGTATGGCATCCCCATCCATGGAGGAGCAGCACCGGCGATCCTTTTTCTCCATAAACTTCCGCGTAAACAGTCGTTCCTTTCAATTTCAGTTCCATCTTATTCCCCGTTTCTGAACAGACCGGACCAGCAATTCCTCATTCGTGCTTCTGACCGATCCTGTAAATATACCGGCATTTTACCGCGCTGATCTCATATCTCTGACGTACTAACAACGGTACTTCAACAATGCGTTCCAGCGTGCAGCCCAGTTTTTCGCAGGTTTTTCTGCTGGCAATATTGTCCGGATCGCATGTAATAACAAGAGAACTTTTTGCTTCCGCGGAAAATAATGTTGAAATCAGTTTGCATGCTGCATAAGCATATCCATGCCCACGCCACGGAGGATCAATATGATATCCGATATGACCGAAATAATAGATATATACGCTTTCTCCGTTACGAAAACTGATCTGACCGATCTCCTGCTTTTTCCCGTGTTCGGTGATCCGCCATACCAGTTCCCTGCCAAATTGCAGGTCCTGATCCGGCAATCCGACACGTATCGGATATAAATCAATCTGACCGTCCGTGAATTCCGGTCTTCTGAAACCCAGCATACTGAATGCCTCTTTTCGGATCAGACTTCCTGTACGCGAACCTGCTCAAGCAGTTTTTCAAAATCGTCCTTATTGATGAGCTGCGTTCCTTCTGTCATCACACTGGCCGCCCCCGCGGCAATGCCATAACGGAAAGCCTTGCTCATATCATGTTCCTGCTCATACCCGAGCAGCATACCGCCGATCATGGCATCACCCGCGCCGACGGTGGACTTTGCTTCAACTCTCAACGCAGGAGCGAAAAGTGTTTTTTCCTTACTCACGTACATCGCTCCCATGGAACCCATTGAAACCACGGCATGCTCGACACCCATGCGAATAAACAGCAATGCCGCGTCACGAATAGTACGCATGGTACGCAGTTCTATTCCGAGCGTGGCTTCCAGTTCACTGAGGTTTGGCTTGATCAGAAACGGATGTGCTTTTGCACCTGCTTCCAGTTCCTTTCCTTCAGTGTCCAGGATGCATTTCTTATCTCCAAGAGCTTCCATGATCCTGCGGTATACTCCTTCCGGACATCCGGGAGGAATACTGCCCGTCACAACCACCAGATCACTGTCAGCCGTAGATTCGCGCGTCATTTCTATGAACTGTTCCAGTTCATCTTCAGTCACCGAAGCACCCGCTTCGTTCAGTTCCGTTACACCTTTCCCGTCGCGGCTGACAATCTTCAGATTGGTCCGGATCGATCCGGGAACCTTTAAGAAGCGATGATTCAGTTTTTCTTCATCCAGCATGGATGTCAGCTGCTCGGAACCTTCTCTTCCCATAATTCCGACGCACTGCACATCCAGACCGAGACGAGCGGCAACAGTCGCTACATTGATTCCTTTTCCACCGGGATCAATTCTGCTGGTACGGATCCGGTTCACTTCCCCCAGCGTCATCTGATCCACTTCAACAGTTTTGTCAAAGCAGGGATTCATGCAAATGGTAGTGATCAATACTCCCACCTCCGATGATCATACATCTCCGTACTTTCAGTTTCCGGAGTATACGAACAAAACCACGAAAAAATAGTTTTTCATATTATTATATCATTCAGGTGGTCCGGGTGCAACCGCAACATCAGTCCACCGCAGTCATCCCCAGACTGGTTTAGTATTGAATGTTTTGCGCTTTGTATTTTCACTCAGGAAGAACACAAAAATGCTTGTCAACGCTAATTCTTTCTGATATGATGATTTGGAATATTGAAAGGAGTTACGCCTTATGATTGATCGTCTGTTCGGTATCAGTACTGCTTTGGCTTCCGATGCTACCGTTGCCGGAGCTGAAAGCACCATGACCCCTGAAGCAAGTCCTCTTATTTCTCTTCTCGTTACCTTTGCTCCCATGATCCTGATCTTTGTTGTGTTCTACTTCATCCTGATCCGTCCTCAGCGCAAAAAGGACAAACAGGTAAAGGAAATGCTGAATAACCTCAAGGCCGGCGATCGCGTCTGCACCATCGGCGGCATCTACGGAACCATCGTTGGCATCAAGGATGACACCGTGACTCTGGCTGTGGGCCGCAGCGACACCAACATGGTCATCGCCCGCTGGGGTATCCGCAATGTTGAAGATATCACCGTTGAAAATGATGCTCAGGATCTGAATTAAAAAAAGCCCGAAAGGGCTTTTTTTTATTCAGATTCCAGGGTGAAGGATACAGGGTGAAGGGTGTGCGTAGGTTTGCTTCGCAAGGGTGAAGGATACAGGGTGAAGGGTGTGCGCAGCTTTGCTGCGCAAGGATGATAAAGAATGAGCGGCTTGTGAGATAAACACAAGCCGCTTTTATTCAGGCGGCAATACTAACTAACTTCACCCTGTCCCCTGTTCCCTGTATTCTATCCTCGACATTTTGGATCTTTAATCCTTAATGTCGAGGATCAATTGAGCACGTGAAGCCGTTCTTCAGATCGTCAAACGGTCCGGGCATTCTCTTTACTCCGGCAGGATTACCCAGGAAGTCAGTTTCGATCCGTTTATCGGTTTCAACTGTGACAAGATCATCCGCAGTTTTGATTTCGTCCTGCCTGACCGGACCATGGAAGGTCATGGGACCCTTGAGTGAAGGCTTCACCGTCATGGTCAGATCAGTGGTGTTGATATCAATATCAAACCATGCTTCCTGCGCGTTCAGATCAAAGCCGTAGAATTCCTGCCAGGACTTCAGGTCGAGGCAGACTTCCGGAGCAGGATACATGATCCGCAGATATCCTCCGCCCATCTTTACAAACAAATTACCTTCCGACTTGTTTTTCTCAGTGGGCATGGTAATAGCAGCAACACCGCAATCATAGAACAGGTTGTTCATGAACACCGCGTCACGGGAAGTACCACCGCGCTGGAATTTCGACACGCGGAAAGGTACCGGCTTCGCGTAGTATCCGGAAACACGGCATTTACCGATCAGATTGTGCTCAATCTGCATCCAGTCGGTTCCTTCACCGTAAATGGCATATCCGTTGATGACATCATTTTCGACAAGCTTATACCATCCTGAAGAGCCAGGTTCTGCCGGAATCTTCGACGGGTCAAAACGCCCCTCCACGTTCCAGAAGATATTATCGTCAATCAGGTTGATTCCCTCACGCGTACATTCAATAAAGATCGCTTCTCTCTGCTCGATCCCGTCAAGGAACAGGTTCTGCGTGATGCGGTTATTGATATTTCCGCAATCCAACCAGATATGATCGGCACGATACGTGCGGCGGAATACATTCCGTCGGAAAAGGCTGTTCACTGTATTATGGAATTTCAGTCCGGCAGCCTCCCAAGAAAGTTCCATCTTCTGCCAGCCGGTTCCTTCAATCAGGTTATCTTCCACGAGCATATGAGTCGCAAAGAGTCCGGCAATACCGCAGACACCGGCGTCCATCACTTTGCAGCGCCGGATGACACTGTATCCGATTGTCTGTTCCGGATCAGCATTGTGATGCCAGCATTCATTTCCGATATCAATACCCGTAGCATTTGCCCAGTCAACCGTACAATCCTCAATGACCCAGTGATGTCCGCGATTGGCTGAAATGGACCCGCGCTGAGGAATGGGGGCTCCCATGGTCGCGTGACTGCAGGTCAGTCCCTTGACTTTGATAAAAGATAAGAACGGCTTTTCCGGTGCAAAGCACTGTTCACGGCAGGAGATCTCAATCATATGATCCGCCGGGTCTTCGTCGCCGGTGAGTCTGAAGTGAACCGTCATCCCGTTGGATTCAACCCAGTAGGTGCCATCCTCCGAGCCAAGATCATTACTGAGCGGTACCTGCTTCAGAGGTTTACCGTCACAGAAGACCATCCCTCTCCGATTCAGATACGGGGTCATGTCTGTCTTGTCGAACTCAATAAACAGCCTGTCATGAATGATATTGACCGCGCAAAAAGGATTATATCCTTTGAACTGTTCCGGATCCAGACGATGCTGCCATACTGCGATCTTCGGACAGGTATCAGGATCCGCATCGAAACGGCTGAAGAGCTGCCAGTCAGTCGTAGGTTCAAAACCCTCCGCAATTTCCGAAGCCTTAATAATGACCTTTCCGGGTTCCGTCGCCTCGTAACAGATCATATTTTTCGCGTCAATACCGCCCTGCTGTGGCCGGACACATTCTCTGTAGATACCCGGACTGATCCATATATGTGTTCCGGGCACAGCAATATCCGCAGCTGCCTGTATTGTTCTGAACGGTGCTTCCCTGCTGCCGTCATTCTCATCCGAAGAATCGGGTGACAGAGCATCCACAAACAGTTCGCGGGTGTAAACAGGTTCTTCTTCCCAGAAGTCAAAAAGAGTACCGTCAGTCAGATTCACTTTTTCCCCGGTCATAAAAAGCTTCCTTTCTTTCAGGATCAGTCATAATGATCTGATTCAGTTTTCATGGTCATTGTTTACTTATTGTATTCCACATTGTCCGTACAATTCCTTTATTCAA
This sequence comes from Clostridia bacterium, assembly GCA_045600165.1. Lineage (GTDB taxonomy): Bacteria > Bacillota > Clostridia > Christensenellales > Aristaeellaceae > Aristaeella. The sequence continues at coordinate 38,627 of JAZRXJ010000127.1, read as the reverse complement.
AGAAAAAAAAAGCTGTATCCGGTCAATTTTCGGATACAGCCATGAAAATAGTTATCTGTTCATAAAAGCATAATATGCTTTTTCAGCCTCATACAGGTCCGCTTTGCTGATGATTTCCAGAGGCGCGTGCATATTCAGGACAGCAATTCCGCTGTCGATCACGTTCATACCGTACAGAGCACAGATATAGGCGATCGTACCGCCCCCGCCGGCATCCACTTTTCCCAGTTCGGCAGTCTGCCATGTCACATTGTTATCATCCATGATTGCCCGGACAGAAGCCATAAATTCGGCATTGGCATCATTGGAACCGCTCTTGCCGCGGGAACCGGTATACTTGTTATAGCAAACACCGTTACCGAGATAAGCCGCGTTCTTCTTTTCGAAGACTGAATCAAACATGGGATCATAACCCGCGCTGACATCACAGCTGAGCATTTCACTGTTTTCCAGACTGCGGCGAAGCTTCAGTTCACTGTAGTCTCCGTTCAGAGCAATGATTTCGGCAACCGCGTTTTCAAAATAACGCGCTCTCATTCCCGTTGCACCGACACTGCCGATCTCTTCCTTATCCACCATCATGCAGCATACTGTTTTTTCGGGAATACCGCCGATATTCAGAATGGCTTCCAGCGACGCATAAGCACAGCATCTGTCATCATGACCGTAACCAAGGATCATGCTGCGGTCCAGTCCGAAGTCTCTCGCTTTTTCCGCGGGCACGACTTCAATTTCCGCAGAGATAAGGTCTTCCTCATCGATATCGTATTTTTCCTTCATGAGCTGAAGGACCTGTTCTTTCACCGGTTTTTCCGTTTTACCCTTCAGCGGGCGGCCGGCCAGAATCACATCCAGCTTTTCAGCCGCAATTGCTTCAGAAGCATTCTTGCTCATCTGCTCTTTGGAAAGATGGATCAGCAGATCGGAAATACCGACAACAGGATCATTTTCATCTTCGCCGATCTGAATATTCACGGAAGTGCCGTCTTTTTTGATCACAACGCCGTGAAGCGCCATCTGACGGGCTACCCACTGATAGTATTTGATTCCGCCGTAATAGTGAGTATCGGCATAAGCAAATCCGCCTTCTTCATAGAGGGGGTTCTGCTTCAGATCCAGTCTGGGAGAATCAATATGGGAGCCAACGATGTTCATACCGTTTTCGAGCGGCTGATTCCCGATAATGAACATCAGGACCGCTTTTCCCATCTGGTTGACATAGATCCGGTCTCCGGGCTGCAAAGGCTTTCCGGATGCAACTGCTTCTTCCAGAGGCATATATCCGTTCTTTTCAGCTTTTTTGACGATAAAGGCAACACATTCCCGTTCCGTCTTGGCATCATTCAGGAATACGCGATAACGATCCGCGATTTTATTGAGGGCTTTCATGTCTTTTTTATTATACTTTTTCCACGCATTCGTCTGCGGCAAAATAATCAATCCTTTCAAATGTTTATTTGTCTCATATATTTATTCTATCATTTCAACGGAAGCGAATCAAGAAAAAAGGCAGGGATTTTTTTCAATCCCTGTCCAATCGCATTTCTTCGGAGTATCATCCACGAACCGGCATTCCCAACGTTCATGCGGTTCTTTCTTCGGCGACGGCAGTTCCCGCCGGAACTACGAAATAAGAACGGTTGCGGCTTTCGCTGCGCGCCAGGGTTCCGTCCCGCTCCATTCTCTGGAGATAGCCGGAAACGGTAGACGTGGAGGAGATTCCCACAGCCTTCCCGATCTCGCGGACACTGGGCTGTTTTCCATAGGTTGTGTAAAACATGTTCATGTACAGAGCGATCCGTTTTCTTCTTTCAATGTTGGTACGATGTGTCATGGTTTCTCCCTCCGTTCACAGATTCAGTTCAGCCCTGCTCAGATCCACCTTGCCGAGAACTTTTCCCATGCAGGTGATCTGGTCTTCCTGTGTGAAGCGCATCACAGGATAATCCGGATTGATGCTATGCAGTCCGTCTTTCATATATTGCTTGATATAACCGGCATTATGATGAATAAAAATCCCGATTTCTCCTTCCCGGACCGACGGGACATGCTTTACAAAAACAAGATCCCCGTCGGAGTACATCGGTTCCATACTGTCTCCGTTGACACGGATCACTTCATCCGCTTCATTCACAACAGGATCGGGATCAAAAAGCGCATATTGACCGGAAGTTTCCGTCAGTTCAGGCGAAAAACCGGCAGCCGCGACCGCGTCATTGATAAAGAGTTTGATCTTCCGATGTATCGTTTCCGACGTTTCTTCTTTTACGTATTCTTCCTGAAGCTCCAGTAAAGCGGACATTTCATGAAGGATCACTTTCTTGTTGTAATTATTCAGTTTCCTGAATTTATACAGAAAATCACGATTAAGGCCCTTCAGTTCCGATTCGGTTCTGCCAAAGAAGACCGCCAGTGGAATATTCAGGATATGACACAGATCCGAAATACTGTTCAGATCCGGACGACTCCGGCCGCTTTCCCATGCTCCGACAGCATTCTTCCCCACACCGATCATAAAGCCAAGCTCTTCCTGACTCATTCCGGCGTTTATCCGGTATTCCCGGATCAGGGCGCCAAAGCGGTTTCGACTGCTGTCATTCCCGGAACGGAGTTCACTGTGCATCATCTTCATCACCTCATCAGAATCATCATAGCACAATGTTTTTGTTTTTGCAATACACGTCAGCACAATATCTTTGTTCTTTTTGCCGATCTGCATCTCTTGACAAAATGTATAATTATGCATATATTATACATATTGAAAGGAGTGTTATTCATGTTTCATCTTGAGAATAACTGTTTTCTGAAATTGCTTGATCTGACTTCCGCCGAAGTGGAAGGTCTTGTAGAATTCGCCGCTGAACTGAAGGCCAAAAAGAAAAACGGTATCCCGCACCGTTATTTTGATGGAAAGAATATCGCACTGATCTTTGAAAAGACCAGTACCCGGACCCGTTGCTCCTTTGAAGTAGCCGCAGCGGATCTGGGCATGCATTCCACCTATCTCGATCCCTCCGGATCCCAGATCGGCAAAAAAGAAAGCATTGCCGATACCGCCAGAGTGCTGGGCAGAATGTATGACGGAATCGAATACCGCGGTTACGGTCAGGAGATCGTTGAGACGCTGGCCAAATACGCAGGCGTTCCGGTCTGGAACGGACTGACAAATGAATTTCATCCGACTCAGATGATTGCTGATCTGCTGACTGTAAAAGAGCATTTCGGTCATCTGAAAGGCATCAAGCTGGTCTACATGGGTGACGCCAGATATAACATGGGTAATTCTCTGATGGTTGCCTGCGCGAAAACCGGTATGCATTTTGTTGCATGCGCTCCTCAGAAATACATGCCCGCGGCGGAACTGGTCGATACCTGCCGGAAAATCGCTTCTGAAACCGGCGCTATACTCGAATTTGAAACCGATCCAAAGAAAGCCGTGGTTAATGCCGATGTGCTCTATACTGATGTCTGGGTTTCCATGGGAGAACCGGATGAAGTATGGGCCGAACGGATCGCCGATCTGACTCCTTACCGTATTACAATGGAACTGATGAACATTGCCGGACCTCAGTGCAAGTTCATGCATTGCCTCCCTTCTTTCCATGATCTGAATACCGTCATCGGTCAGAAGATCTATGATAAGTTCGGCATCGACTGCATGGAAGACACCGATGAAGTTTTCGAATCCGACCGGTCCATTGTCTTTGACGAGGCGGAGAACCGGATGCACTCGATCAAGGCGATTATGGCCGCAACACTGAACGCACAGGCTTAAGCCTGTGCGTTCCGCGTTGCAGCCAAGGATGCAGGATACAGGGGGAAGGGTGTGCGCTGCGCAGCTGCGCAAGGGAGTGCTCTGCGCACTCAAGGGCGCAGTAAAGCTGCACAAGGATTGAGGGTTGGATCTCCAAAGGTAAGGACTTTTATTATAGTATGTTTTTTCCGATTCACTCGGGGTTTATTATAAGAGTAACTTGAAAATTCAGAGTTCTCCCTCTGGGGGCGAAGATGAGTGTCAGCACAGTGTGACCGAGCGTTTCTCGCGAAGCGAAAACGCGGGGGCCTGGAGCGACTTCTCGTTTGCGAAAGTCGTGGAAGGGTGTCCGACGAAGTCGGAAACGAATCGGAAGCCTGCTGAGTCAAAGAGTATTGCAAACGATAGTGAAGCAATACGACTATGACGAAGCTGACCGAGTACAACTTGCTGTACGAGACAGCTGTCACCGAAGTTGACTGAGAGGGATGCCGGTATAAGTTATCTTTGCACTCACCTTTCCCCCTTGTGCGATCTATGATCGCGCCCTGTATCCTTTGTAAAAAAAATTCCCGTCTTTCGACGGGAATTATTTTTTACAGCTGAGGACCGGCTTCGATGAGGGCTTTGCCCGCTTCGTTTCCGGTATACTTGACAAAGTTCTTGATGAAACGTCCGGCCAGATCCTGAGCCTTCTTGTCCCATTCGGAACCGTCAGCGTAGGTGTCGCGAGGATCCAGGATTCCGGTATCCACACCGTTCAGTTCGGTGGGCACTTCAAAGTTGAAGTACGGAATCTTCTTGGTGGGAGCGTTCAGGATATCGCCGTCCAGGATCGCGTCGATGATGCCGCGGGTATCCTTGATGGAGATACGCTTGCCGGTTCCGTTCCAGCCGGTGTTGACCAGATAAGCTTTGGCACCGCTCATTTCCATTCTCTTGACCAGTTCTTCAGCATACTTGGTGGGATGCAGTTCCAGGAAAGCCTGACCGAAGCAAGCGGAGAAGGTGGGAGTGGGTTCGGTGATGCCGCGTTCGGTACCGGCCAGTTTGGCGGTGAAACCGGACAGGAAGTAATACTTGGTCTGTTCGGGTGTCAGGATGGACACGGGAGGCAGAACGCCGAAAGCGTCAGCAGAAAGGAAGATCACGTTCTTGGCTGCGGGAGCGGAAGAAACGGGACGGACGATCTTTTCGATATGATCGATCGGGTAAGAAACACGGGTGTTTTCAGTAACGCTCTTATCGTTGAAATCGATCTTGCCGTTCTCGTCAACAGTCACGTTCTCCAGCAGGGCGTTGCGGCGGATCGCGTTATAGATGTCGGGTTCGGAATCTTTATCCAGATTGATGACCTTGGCATAGCAGCCGCCTTCGAAGTTGAAGACGCCGTTGTCATCCCAGCCGTGCTCGTCATCGCCGATCAGCAGACGCTTGGGATCGGTGGACAGAGTGGTCTTGCCGGTTCCGGAAAGGCCGAAGAAGATGGCGGTGTTTTCGCCGTTCATATCGGTGTTGGCGGAGCAGTGCATGGAAGCGATACCCTTCAGGGGCAGGTAGTAGTTCATCATGGAGAACATACCCTTCTTCATTTCGCCGCCGTACCAGGTATTCAGGATCACCTGTTCACGGCTGCTGATGTTGAAGGCAACAGCGGTCTCGGAATTCAGACCCATGGCTTTATAGTCATCCACCTTGGCCTTGGAAGCGGTGTAGACAACGAAGTCTGGTTCGAAGTTCTTCAGTTCTTCCTCGGTGGGCTTGATGAACATGTTGGCTACGAAGTGAGCCTGCCAGGCCACTTCCATGATGAAACGGATGGACATGCGGGTATCAGCGTTGGCGCCGCAGAAAGCATCCATCACAAACAGGCGCTTGCCGGAAAGTTCCTTCTGAGCCAGTTCCTTCAGCTTGCCCCAGTTTTCTTCGGACAGCGGATGGTTATCGTTCTTGTATTCGTCAGAAGTCCACCATACAGTATCCTTGGAATTTTCATCCATAACGATGTACTTGTCTTTGGGGCTGCGGCCGGTATAGATACCGGTCATCACGTTCATGGCATCCAGTTCGGTCAGCTGACCCTTTTCAAAGCCTTCGAGATCCGCTTTGTTTTCTTCAGCGAACAGCACTTCGTAAGAAGGATTGTGAACGATTTCGGTTACGCCTTTGATTCCATACTTTTCAAGATTCAGTTCAGCCATTTTGCTACCGATCCTTTCTGATATCAAATATCCTCAAATGATTATATTCATATGGACTGAATAGTCAATCCATTAATTCAGACGGGCATGATTTTTTCCTGTTTGTCCAGCATGGTGGGTTCGATCTGCATTTCCTTCGCCTGACGGTATTCGAAGAACTTTGGAGCAACCTTCGGGAACATGGCGTAGGTCAGGATGTCTTCATCCGTCTTGTACCATTCCATCATTTCACTCTTAAGCTTTTCAAGTTCAGGCGGCAGAGTATCGGCGAATCTGCAGGTAATGACCTTGTCATCTCCGATGCACTTCTTTCTCACATCCTCATTGACAGGAGCGGGCAGCTTGCCGTATTCGCCTCTGAGAAGTCCCTTGCTTTCATTGGGAACCATCTTGTAGCGTTCACCGTACAGAACGTTCATGACAGCCTGGGTACCCACGATCTGACTGGTGGGCGTAACCAGAGGCGGATAACCGAAGTCTTTACGGACCGCGGGAACTTCCGCCAGCACATCGTAATAACGGTCCATGGCATTGGCAGCCTTCAGTTGACCGATGAGGTTGCTCAGCATGCCGCCGGGAACCTGATACTGCAACGTTTTGGCATCAACACTCAGAACACGGCCGGGATCACGCCATCCGTCTTTGGTCAGCCGATCGGCAACTCCACGGAAGTGTTCAGCCAGCTTGGCCAGCAGATCCAGATCCAGTCCGGTATCATATTCGGTACCTTTGAAGGTGGCAACCATGGATTCTGTCGCGGGCTGGGAGGTACCGGAAGCCAGCGGACTCAGACAGGTATCGATGACATCCGCGCCGGCTTCTGCACACTTCATCAGCACCATATCGCCGGTGCCGGTAGTGTTGTGGGTATGAACCACAACGGGAAGATCGGTCTCCTGCTTCAGTCTCTTCACAAGGCTGTATGCCTTGTAAGGCAGCAGCAGGTTGGCCATGTCCTTGATGCAGATCACATCGGCGCCCATCTTCTGGATCTCCGTACCCAGACGGACGAAATAGTCTTCATCATGAACAGGGCTCTCGGTATAGCTCATAGCGATTTCAGCAATACCGCCATACTTCTTGGTGGCTTTGACGGCGGTCTGCATGTTGCGCAGATCGTTCAGAGCATCGAAACAGCGGATGATGTCGATCCCGTTTTCCACGGCCTTCTTTACGAAGAAATCTACCACATCGTCACTGTAAGGACGGTATCCCAGCAAGTTCTGACCGCGCAGCAGCATCTGAGTCTTGGTGTTGGGCAGCGCTTTTCTCAGCTGACGGAGTCTTTCCCAGGGATCTTCATTCAGGAAGCGGATGCAGCTGTCATAGGTGGCGCCGCCCCAGCATTCCAGAGAATAGAAACCGACTTTATCCAGCATTTCGCAAGCAGGAAGCATTTCGGCAGTCGTCATTCGGGTAGCAGCCTGACTCTGATGACCGTCGCGCAGGATCGTATCGGTAATTTGTACTTTAGCCATAACCAACTCTCCTTCAAATATGTGATCAGCCGAACATGCTCAGAAGAACACCGGCAGCAATTGCGGAACCGATAACACCAGCTACATTGGGACCCATGGCATGCATCAGCAGGAAGTTCGAGGGATTTTCTTCCTGACCGACCTTCTGGCTGACACGTGCGGCCATAGGAACGGCGGAAACACCGGCAGAACCGATCAGAGGATTGATCTTTCCGCCGCTGAGTTTGTTCATCAGCTTGGCCAGCAGGATACCGCCCGCGGTACCACAACCGAAGGCCACAACGCCCATGATGATGATCTTGATGGTCTGAAGGCTGAGGAAGGTGCTGGCGGTCGCGGTAGCGCCGACAGTGATTCCCAGGAAGATCGTGACGATATTCATCAGTTCGTTCTGGGCGGTCTTGTTCAGGCGTTCGACCACACCGCACTCCTTGAACAGGTTACCCAGCATCAGCGCACCCACCAGAGAAGCTGCGGAAGGCAGAAGCAGAGAAACCAGGATTGTAACCACGATCGGGAAAACGATCTTCTGGGTCTTGCTGACGGGACGCAGCTGTTCCATCACGATCATACGCTCTTTCTTGGTGGTCAAAGCTTTCATGATAGGAGGCTGAATGACCGGGACAAGAGCCATGTAGCTATATGCAGCGACAGCAATGGGTCCCAGCAGATGCGGCGCAAGCTTACTGGTCAGCCAGATAGCTGTAGGACCGTCAGCACCGCCGATGATTCCGATCGAACCACTTTCAGCGGGAGTGAAGCCCATGAGACTGGCACCGAGGAAGGTCATGAAAATACCCAGCTGGGCGGCAGCACCCAGCAGAAGCGTCTTGGGGTTGGCAATCAGGGGACCGAAGTCCGTCGTTGCACCGACACCCATAAAGATCAGACAGGGATAGATGCCCAGCTTAACACCGAGATACAGATAGTCCAGAAGTCCGGGAGTAATCACGGTTCCGGCTGAGGCAATCAGTTCGCCAAGTCCGCTGTAAGCAGCACCATCACTGACATATGCACCGTTGAGCACAATATTCACAGTGTCGAAAAGAACATTTTCAGTGGCACCGAGAACTTCGCCCAAAGTTCCGAAATGAACGGTATTCTCAGTCAGCACACTGCAGATATGACCGATCATATTACCATCCATCAGAACAGAACCGGCTCCGTCGATCGTCAGTCTTCCGGCTTCGATCAGGGATATAAACTGCGCGTCATTTGATTTTATCAATACAGCACTGTTGAACAATCCCCAGTTGACATGCCCGCCGGCAAACAGTTCTTCATGGAACATTTCACTTCCCAGCAGGTTGGTCAGCAGCATACCGAAGGCGATGGGCAGCAGCAGAAGAGGTTCAAACTGCTTCACGATTGCCAGATACAGCAAGAAGCACGCGATACCAACCATGATCAGAGCCTTGGGATCGTTGATGAACTGAGCGATACCGCTGGTATTCGCCAGAGATACCAAGGTCTGTCCTACATCAATATTCATTGGATCATCTCACTTCCATTCATCTGTTGGGATCAGCCGATAATCACCAGAGGAGCGCCGACTTCAACAGAGGCACCTTTCTGAACCAGGATCTGCAGGACTTTACCATCTTTGGAAGCGGGAATTTCATTTTCCATTTTCATGGCTTCCAAAACGCATACGGCCTGACCGGCTTTCACGGTATCCCCTTCCTTCACGGAAACGGAAAGGATCGTGCCGGGCATGGGAGCCTTGACAGCTTCACCCGCGGCAGTAGCCTTGGGGGCAGCTTTAGGAGCAGCCTTGGGGGCGGCGGCAACAGGAGCAGCGGGAGTGTCAACAACGGGAGCGGCAGCCTGACCGGCGCCGACTTCTTCGATCTCTACTTCATAGGCAGTACCATTGACGGTGACATTGAACTTACGCATTTTTGATATCCTCCTGCAATAATTATCTGGCGATCCGTCTGATATGACGGACAGTAAAACGGTTTTCAGTTCCAAGAACCGATACGATCGCGGCGGTAATGGCGGCTACAAGAGCGCCATCATCTTCAACGCTGATCTCTTCGGTTTCATCTTCAGCATTTTCAGTTGTCTGTGCGGATACAGCTGCTTTGGCGGCTTTCTTCGCTTCCTTCCTGGAAGGATCAGTCACAACAGTCAGTACTTTGATCAGACCGATCAGGACCGTCAGTCCGAAGAAAACGATCATCATACCGATCAGAGCAACCTTGAGGCCCTCTAACAATGTACTCATACCGACAATTCTCCTTTACATGGGGGTATTGCCGTGCTTTCTGTCAGGACCGTTTTCTTCCTTGGTCAGCAGCATTTCAATCGCGGCAATGATATACTTTCTGGTTTCGGACGGAACACAGATATCATCAATGAGTCCTTCGGACGCGGCATTGATCACGCCGGCCTTTTCAGCCATGAAAGCGGCTTCCATCTGAAAGCGGTTTCCGCCTTCCCGCAGTTCCTTCGCGTTCAGGACCTGAACAGCGGCTTCGGGCGTCAGAGCGGAGATCACAGCATCCGGCCAGGCATAAGTCATATCGGCAATATCTTTACCGGCCATGGCTACATAGCTTTGACCGATGGCTTTACCAGTAATGACGGAAACCTTGGCGGTTGTTGCTTCAGCATAGGCATACAGCAGGGCGCTGATGCCGCGGATTGTTTCAGCCTGATGATTTTCATCGGGTACCTGAACACCCTTGCTGTCGATCAGACTGATCACAGGCAGATCAAAACTGTCGCAGAAACGGATAAAGCCGGCTGCCTTTACAGCACTGTCAGAGTCGATCATACCGTCGTTTTCGGAATCGGAGCAGATCAGTCCGACAGCATGTCCGCCGATACGGCAAAGAGCCGTATGCAGAGCTCTGCCGAAGGAAGCCTTGAGTTCAATATATTGACCGAGATCAGCAATGGCGGTCATGAGAGCTTCGGCGCTGTCAAATTGATCGGCGATCACGCGGTTCATATCATCGGTATCGATGACTTCAGCGAATTCACGGTTGGAAGCGGGCAGATAAGAAAGAACCTTTTTGCAAAGAGCAAATGCTTCATTCTCATCGTTGGCGGTCAGGGCAACAGCCCCGCCCTTGCTCATGACATCGGCACCGCCGACGGCATCAGCATTCAGAGTTTTTCCGGTCAGGGATCCGACAACAGTCGGTCCGTAAACCATGAGCTGTCCGATCTTCTTTACCTGAACGGTAATATCAGCCAGCTGGGAAAGCATGGCGGCACCGCCGACAACCGGACCAAGCACCAGATTGATGATCGGACAGACGCCGCTTAGCTTCGACATTCTTGCATAGATGGAAGCGAAAGCATTCATCGCCTTTGCTCCTTCATCCACCTTCACGCCGGCACTGTCGCTCAGGCAGAGAACGGGAGCACCGGTCTTCGCAGCCAGGTCAAGGATCTTATTGATCTTCTTGGCCTGGGCAGCACCCATGGCTCCGCCGTGAACGGTGAAATCCTGTGCGAAAAGATACACAGGACGGGTGTCCACGGTACCGTAGCCGGTCACAACGCCGGCATAGTCAGAATTTTCCGCAAGCAGTGTGTCCGTTTCCACAAAAGAACCGACATCCAGGATCATATCGATCCGTTCTCTGGCGGTTGCTTTTCCGGAAGCATGCTGCGCCGCGACCTTTTCCGCGTTACCGGAAATGAGCGCTTCTTTCTGTTCCAGAATGAGTTTCATGTCCACTTTGCTGATCTCCTTCCAAATGAATACATAATGTCAAATTGATTATTTACCAACTTGACCCAATTTCTTTTATTCTATCTTTCTCCCCTATTTCCTTCTTTTATTTTAGATTTTGTGAATATTTTGTCAATTTTGTCTGTTTATAAAGAAAACACACCCTTTTCCAAGGGTGTGTCAGATCATTTATGCTCTTTCGCGAATCTCTTTCAGGAGTTTTTCTTTCAGTTCGTCCAGTGTCATGGTCACTGTCTGATCTGTTTCACGGTCACGTACGGAAACTGTATTTTCCTGGACCTCCTTCTCACCTATGATCAGCATATAAGGCACGCGGTCTTCCTGACGGGCGGCACGGATCTTATAACCGATCTTTTCGCTGGAGGAATCGAGTTCGGAACGGATTCCGGCATCATACAGCACATCGTTGACTTTGGAAGCATAATCGAGACTCTTGTCGGAAACAGGCAGGACCTTGACCTGTACGGGAGCAAGCCACAGCGGGAAACGACCCTTGGTTTCTTCGATCAGATAAGCCATGAAGCGGTCAAGGGATCCGAGGATGGCACGGTGCAGAACGACAGGAGTCTTGTAGCTACCGTCCTTATCCACATAAGTCAGCTGGAACTTAGCGGGAAGACAGAAGTCAAGCTGGCAGGTGGAAAGCGTATACTCAGCCCCGATGGCGGGTTTCACATTCACGTCCAGCTTCGGTCCGTAGAAGGCCGCTTCACCGATCTCTTCGGTATAATCGATCTTCAGATCGTTCAGGACCTGACGCAGTGCATTCTCCGCATTGTTCCACATTTCATCGTCCGGATGATACTTTTCGGTATCGTCCGGATCACGCAGAGAAAGGACGCAGCGGAAATTTGTAATGCCAAAGTCCTTATAGACATCACGGATCAGATTTACGACGCTGGAGACTTCGTCCTCGATCTGTTCGGGAGTCACAAAGAGATGTGCGTCATTCTGGCAGAAATGGCGGCCGCGTTCAATTCCCTTCAGTGTTCCGCTGGCTTCGAAACGGAAGTCATGGGCGATTTCACCGATACGCAGGGGCAGATCACGGTAGGAACGCGGGCGGTTCGAATAAATGACCATATGATGCGGACAGTTCATGGGACGCAGTACAAAGGATTCGCCTTCCACTTCCATGGCGGGGAACATATTGTCCTTATAGTGAGCCCAGTGTCCTGAAGTCTTGTACAGTTCAACGGAACCGACGCAGGGAGTCATCACATGCAGATAACCGAGACGGCGCTCTTTTTCCTTGATATAATTTTCCAGTTCCTGCCAGATGATATATCCCTTGGGCAGGAACATCGGCAGTCCGCGGCCGATCAGATTGTCGGTCATGAAGAGCTGCATTTCCTTGCCGATCCGGCGGTGGTCGCGTTTTTCGGCTTCTTCCACCATCTTCAGGTATTCCTGAAGTTCATCGCCGTTTCTGAAAGCAATACCGTTGATACGGGTCAGCATCTTGTTCTTGCTGTCGTTCTTCCAGTAAGCGCCGCTGACAGAAGTCAGTTTGAATGCTTTCAGAGCCTTTGTGTAGGTCAGGTGCGGTCCGACGCACATATCGATGTAATCACCCTGCTGATAGAAAGTAATGACGGCATCTTCAGCCAGATCGCCGATATGTTCGACCTTATAGATCTCTCCGCGTTCCTTCATCAGGGCAACAGCTTCGTCACGCGGGAGCGTAAAGACCTTCAGCGGCAGATTCTGTTTCACGATGGCTTGCATTTCTTTTTCAATGGCAGGCAGTTCTTCTTCGCTCAGCTTGACATCGCCCAGGTCGATATCATAATGGAATCCCTTTTCAGTCGCTGGGCCGTAAGCAAACTTCGCGTCAGGATACAGATGCTTGACAGCCTGTGCCAGAATATGGGCAGCTGTATGTCTGATCACCTGAAGTTCTTCTTCTTCGGGACACTCGGCAACCGTACCGTTGTTGTAGATGATCTTCATGTTTTTTCCCTCCTGTTTTGTTGGTTTCGGGCAATAAAAAAAGCATCGCCCCTGTTCGCGGGGACGAATGCTTTGAATGACAAAGTATCCGCGGTTCCACCCTGCTTGTTTTCACAAACCACTCATTCACGCTTTATCGGGCGAACCCGTTACCCGTCAGAAGGTGGTACTCCGATTCAGTCTGCCTAACGGGAAATTTCAGCCTGGTTTCCCGCTCTCTGATAAACAGATCCGCTGGATCTGTCCTTCGTCTTTCGGATATGTGAGTACTATATCACAACGTTCCGGACTTTGCAACAGCTCATTATAACAATATTGAGTCTTTTACATAGCCGACGATCATATCCGCAATGGCAGTGTTTTCTCCGCCTCCGGCGACGATCACATCCGCGTAACGGATATAATTACGGATATACTTGTCGAACATAGGTTTCACGTCATCCAGATATCGCTTGCTGATTTCATCGATATCCCGGCCACGTTCCTTGATATCTCTGTGGATCCTGCGCAGCAGACAGATATCCGGCTCAACATTGATATACAGTTTCATGTTCATTATGTCCAGCAGTCTCTGATCATAGAAAGAATGTATTCCTTCAATAATCATGACTTTTCTGGGGAAGACAAGTTCATCAGGATTATCATCCCTGCAATGATGGGAAAAATCATATCTCTTTCTGGTAACAGGACGGCCTTCCATCAGTTCAGTCATATCTTCAAGCAGAAGATCATGATCAAACATATCCGGCTTGTCATAATTCAGCAGGCATCTCTGTTCGAAGGAGATATCCGAATGGTCGATATAATAAGCATCCTGCTGCAGTACATAGCAATTGTCAATTCCGATCCTGGTGATCAGTTCATTTGCCAGAGTGGATTTGCCGCTTCCGCTGGCTCCGCATATTCCGATCAGATACATTTTTACATCACCCTGTTTCATTATAACAAATAAGCAGTTAAAGAAAAAGGTTATCCCTCATGTTTTACGGGATAACCTTTGTTATTCACCCTGTATCCTTCACCCTGAATCCTGAATTACTTATCGTAATTCACGACCTGGCTGAAATCGGGAGCTTTCAGGCTGGCGCCGCCGATCAGGCCTCCGTCGATTTCTTCCTGGGCCATCAGTCCCTTTACATTCTTGGGATTCATGCTTCCGCCGTACTGGATGCGCATCTTGTTGGCGGTAGCTTTTCCGTACTTACGGGCAACAGCCTTGCGGATAACACCGATGGTTTCATTGGCCTGTTCGTCAGTTGCGGTCAGTCCGGTTCCGATAGCCCAGACAGGTTCATATGCAATGACGACTTTGGCAACCTGAGCGGCGGTCAGTCCGTTCAGAGCAATCAGAGTCTGATATTCAACCAGCGCGTCAGTATATCCGGCTTCACGTTCTTCCTTGTTTTCACCAACGCAAAGGATCACTTTCAGTCCGGCTTCCACAGCAGTGAGTACGCGCTTGTTGACAGTCTTGTCAGTTTCACCAAAATACTGACGGCGTTCGCTGTGACCGATGATCACATATTCCACTTTCAGAGCCTTCAGCATGTCAGCACTGATTTCACCGGTAAAGGCACCGCTCTGCGCCCAGTGTACATTCTCGGCACCGACTTTGATCTTTGAGCCCTTCACAGCCGCAACGGCAGCGGGGATATCAACATAAGGAACGCAAACAACAACGTCGCAGTTTGCATCGGTGACAAGGGGCTTTAGTTCGTTGATGAGAGCGGTGGTTTCGGCGGGAGTCTTGTTCATTTTCCAGTTGCCAGCGATAATGGGTTTACGCATGATCAGTTACTTCCTCTCAATAACATTCATAAACAGGAGCGGGGTCTCCCCCGCTCCGGAATATTCTTATTTTTCGTCCAGGCAGGCAACACCGGGAAGGACTTTTCCTTCGAGGAATTCCATGCTGGCGCCGCCGCCGGTGGAAACATGAGTAACCTTGTCGGCAAAGCCCATCTGAGTGATTGCAGCAGCACTGTCGCCGCCGCCGACGATGGTCACGCCCTTGCATTCCGCGCACGCGCGGGCGATATCGCGGGTACCTTCGGCGAAGGTGTCGAATTCAAATACGCCCATGGGACCGTTCCAGATAACAGTCTTGGCATACTTGATTTCATTGGCGAATATCACGCGGGTCTCCGGTCCGATATCCATACCTTCGAAATCATCGGGGATCTCTTTGCTGTGCACAGTGATGTGCATGGCGTCATTGGAGAATTCGTTACCGGCTTCGTTATCCACGGGCAGGAGGAGTTTCACGCCCTTGGCTTCGGCCTTGGCCATCAGCTGTTTGGCCAGTTCAACCTTATCCTGTTCCAACAGACTCTTACCGACTTGACCGCCCAGAGCGACCTGGAAGGTGTAGCTCATGCCGCCGCCGATAATCAGGGTATCAACTTTGTCGATCAGGTTTTCAATTACACCAATCTTGTCGGAAACCTTGGCACCGCCCAGGATGGCAACGAAAGGTCTCTGGGGATTTTCCAGAGCTCCGCCCATGACGGACAGTTCCTTACCGATCAGATAACCGGCAACGGAGGGGCTCAGATAGTGGGAAACGCCTTCGGTGGAAGCATGTGCACGGTGAGCGGTACCGAATGCATCATTTACGTAAACTTCGGCCAGAGAAGCGAGTTCCTTGGCGAATTCGGGATCGTTCTTTTCTTCTTCCTTATGGAAGCGGACATTTTCGAGCAGGATCACATCGCCATCCTGCATGGCATCAACCAAAGCATGTGCATCGGGACCGATGACGTCCTTGGCCAGTTTCACTTCCTTGCCCAGCAGTTGGGTAAGACGGGCAGCCACAGGAGCCAGAGAATACTTCATATTGAATTCTCCCTTGGGGCGTCCGAGATGAGAGCACAGGATAACTTTGGCGCCGTTATCAACCAGATATTTGATAGTCGGCATAGCACCCTTGATACGGTTTTCGTCTGTGATGTTCTTGTTTTCATCCAGCGGGACGTTAAAATCGCAGCGGACAAGTACTTTCTTACCGTTAACCTGGATGTCCTCAATAGTCTTCTTAGCCATGACGCACACTCCTTCAATGTGTTTGTTGTTCATATATATTGCAAATCCTTTCGGATAGAGCAACCTGAATCAGGTAAGGATCCGGATGATCCTTTCGGCAGCACCTTCATCCGTGATCAGAGTAGTATGACGGTAATGCCGCATCACGCCGATGATTGCTTCCGCTTTTCTCGCGCCTCCGGCTACAGCAATCATCCTGCACTTTGGTGAAAGCTTCGCAAGATCGATCCCGATACTTGAAGAATCAAGCAGACATGTTCCGTCAAGAGTAAAGTATGAACCAAATGATTCTCCGGTCGCATGATTGTCCGTCAGAAATTTCTGTTCGGACTGGGAAAGCTTCCTTTCCTTCATGGTCTGGCTTGCTGTACCGATCCCGTGAAGAATGATATCAGCTCTTTCAAGGAGTTCAATTACTTCCCGGATCTCAGAAAGCTTAAGCATTTCCTGCTTGGCGGCCTCATCCATATGATCCGGAAGATGGATCAGTCTGTGATGCCCGCCCAGCTTTGAAGCAATTTCTGCCGCCAGCGTATTTGCCTGTGTCGCCACTGATCTGCCCAATCCGCCTCTGGCCGGTACGACCATAACATTCAGCGGAGTCGTATACGGGCTCATATTCTGTGCAACCATCGCAATGGTACTTCCGCCAGTTACAGCCAGCGTATCACCGTTTTGCAGGACCGATTTAAGCTGCATGGCACCGGTTCTTCCCAGATCCTGGAGAACCTGAAGATCTTCATCCGTATTCCCGGCAACGATGATGACACGTTCGATATCCAGCAGACGGCTGATGGTGGATTCCATATCGTTGAGTCCGCTCATTGCCTTGCAGAAATTCCGCGCGTTTTCAATGATCTCAGAACTTCTTTCAGTAAGAACCATCCCTGCGGTATTGAGTTCGATATACCCCAGATCCTTCAAGATTGAAGCGGTATTCCGGATCTCACGCTCAGTCATGTTCAGTTTACCGGCAAGCTGCCTTCTTCCGACCGGCTGCATGAGCGAGATCCTGTCAAGGATCATTGCCCTTCTGGCCATTTCATCCGTAAGGTCAGGAGCAAGTTTACGCATAAGCGAAAGAAATTCGTTCTGCACCGCTCTCACCTCCGAATGATGTGGGTCATTTTCCGTCCCGCAGGTCAGGATACGTCCCATGTAATATTAACATATCAATTACAGGGATGCAAGCGGATTTTTTCAAATACAGCAATTATACAGAAACCAGTTCTGTCCCTTCCAGTGCCCTTTCAATCAATCCATCCGTATCCAGTTTGCTTTCGGCCCCGAGAATGATATCCATTTTCGGCTTTGTCGCGGGATGTCTGGGCGTGAATACCGTGCAGCAATCTTCATAAGGCAAGGATGAAAGTTCGTATGTATCGATCTTACGGGCGATCTCAATGATTTCACTCTTGTCAAACCCGATCAGCGGTCTGAAGACAGGCATTTCAGTCACACTGTTGGTCGCATTCAGCGCCTCCATGGTCTGACTCGCCACCTGTCCGATGCTTTCTCCGGTAATCAGCGCACCGGAACGTTCCTGACGGGCGATCTTTTCCGCGATCCGCATCATATACCGTCTCATGATCAGCGTAGTATATTCTTCCGGACATTTTTCATGGATCGTCATCTGGATCTCGGTAAACGGTACCACATGGACCCGGATACCGCAGCATGAATAGCTGAGTTTCCTTGCAAGATCGAGCACTTTCTCCTTCGCACGGTCTGAGGTATATGGATAGGAATGGAAGTGTACCGCATTGATCTGGACACCGCGTTTGGCAATCATCCATCCGGCAACAGGACTGTCGATACCACCTGAAAGCAGAAGTGTTGCATTTCCGTTGGTTCCCACCGGCATTCCGCCCACAGCCGGAATCACCTTTACATACAGATAGGCATGATCACGGATCTCAACATTCAGAATATGTTCAGGTTCATGAACATCCACTTTCAGTTCCGGATGAGACGTCAGGATCCTGTAACCAAGCTCCTCATTGATAGCCGGAGAGTCCATAGGATACATCTTATCGCTTCTTCTGGCGGAGACTTTGAAAGTTCCTGTCAGATCCGAAGTCATTTCGACCGCCTTGGCGGCAATTGCTTCAAAATCCTCTTTCGGCATCTCCACAGCCGGACAAACACTGTGAACTCCAAAGACCCTGCGAACACGATCGATGCAGGATTCCAGATCGGAAAAATCACTGACAAAGATACGACCGTCATGAAGCCATACCTGCCCTCCCAGATCTTTTACAGCGTAACGGATCTTTTTGACCAGTGCTTTCATGAAGTACGGTCTGTTCAGACCTTTCAAAAAGATCTCTCCATATCGTACAAGAAGCAATTCACGCATTATTCTTCCCCCATTTATCTGCGAACATACTTTTTCAACATCTGATAATGTCTGTTCAGCGCCCGGATCGTTTCGTCAATGTCTTCCGCGGTATTGAACGGACAAAGGCTGAAACGTACAGCTGAATCCGCGCGTTCAGTACTCACACCCATTGCCTTCAATACGGGCGATATCTTCTGTTTACGGCTTGCGCAGGCAGAGCCGGCTGACACATAGATACCGTCTCCCTCCAGAGCAAATAGCATTGTCTGGGAACGGACCGGACGAAAAGATACATTCAGGATATGCGGAGAGGAAAATTCGTTTTCGGGAGGCAGACCGTTGAGTTCAGCTTCCGGAATCATTTCCTGTATCCCGTTCCAGAGACGGATCTTAAGTTCACGCATCTTCTGATTATCTTCCGTATTGTAGTTTCCGACAGCAGCTCCGAGAGCCATGATGCCCGGCGTATTTTCAGTTCCGGAGCGGAGATCTCCCTCCTGTCCTCCACCGTGCATAATTGCACTGATCTTTCTGTCTCCGCGGACAATCAACGCTCCAATACCTTTCAGCGCGTGAATCTTATGTCCGCTGAAGGCATAGGAGTCGATTCTCAACGCATCCATATCCATCGGGACCCTCATGAACCCCTGTACACCGTCCACATGAACCCAGGCTTCCGGGCACAGTTTTCTTTTAAGGTCCATCACCTTTTCTATCGGCTGGATCGTTCCGACTTCATTATTCACCTGCATCAGAACGATCATTCTGACTTCCGGAGAAAGAAGTTTCTCCAGCTCGTTCGTATCGATCAGACCGTTCCTGTCAGAGGGCATGATCCCGACTTCGAAACCCATCCGGCGGATCTCGTCTGCACAGTTCAGCACTGCCGGATGTTCAAGACATGAAAGAAGGACCTTACCGCCACCGCGAATTCCTTTCAATCCTCCCAGAATCGCAAGATTGTCAGCTTCTGTACCTCCGGAGGTGAATATAACACGTCCGTTTCTGCAGTGCGCTGCTTTCAGACATAAAGAGCGCACATCCTCCATGGCTTTCTGTACATCCATAGAAGGTTTATAGATTGCAGAAGGATTATTCCATCCTTCTTCCATGGAGCGGTTGACTGCTTCGCGAACTTCCTGGCGTGGCTGTGTCGTCGCGCTGTTGTCAAGGTAAATCATACCGGTCACTCCTGATACGTACCGTGAGGAAGATAGAATTTAATGTTTTCTACCATTTCTTCAGAAGGTTCAAAGATGATCATTTTACGGCTGTTTTCCTTGCTGAAATAGAAATAATAGAGTTCGGCATCCCGGTTCAGGAACCAGTTCATCCGCTTGATATCATTCATATTCAGATAGCGTGAAAAAGCATTGCTGCTGACCTTGCCAAAGGATTCGATGTTCCGGACATTCAGGCTGCCCAGACTCTTTCTCTTTTTATTATTATATACTTCGGCAAAATCAAGCGCACCATTGGTAAAGGTATATTCATATTCGAGCCTCAGCTTGTCATGGAAAAGCCAGGTATAAACAGCAATACCCGCAGTTACCAGCGTGAAGATTACAGAGACGATATCGATGCCGTTACCAGTGGACAATCCGAGGGTAACGGAATTGAAGCCGATTATAGCGCACAAAACCGAGAAAGCAAGGATCACCCAGCTCAGATAATACAATGCTTCGGTCAGCCCCTTTTTTCTTCTGACAACTACTTCTTCCATAAAATGATCGTTCAGCATGATTCTTTTCCTCCTGTATATTCATTAACCTTACTTTTCAACAGGGACTTCGATTCCATCTCTGATCACAGTCAATTTCTGTTCGGCAGCGTTCAGTTCCGTTTCAAGATCATGAAGGATCTTCATCCCATTTTCATATTGTTTCAAACTCTCTTCAAGGCTTGATTTTCCTTCTTCAAGACATCCAATGATATTCTCCACGTCTTTCAGCTTCTCTTCGAAACTTTTGCTTTCACTCATGTCATTTCCTTCTTTCGACTTCCGTCTCTCCGTCGCGGAAACGGATCTTCATTATATCCAGGCCTTCCGCTTCGTGTACAGATGATATCAATTTCCCCTTCGGATCACTGACAATAGCATATCCTCTGTCCATAACGGCAAGCGGTGAGATCGCTTCCAGTTTTCCCTTCGTCAGTTCAAGCTTTGCGCGTGTCTTTGACATCCGTTCATCCAGAACTGTGTTGATCCTGTTTCTGTAATCCTTCAGTTTATCCGCGGTATTCCTGATCTTTGTCCGGGCCAGGTGTTCAAGGACCAGTTTCTTTTTATCGCATTCTGCACGCAGTCCGGAAAGATGTCCCGACGGTTCAAAGCGCATGATCCCATTCCGTTTCCGGAGCAGCTTCAGTCTCGTACTTTCCAATACTGCAAAAGCATTCCTTGTCAGATCCTTACGTAGCGAATCCAGTCCGTCCTTCAGTTCTCTGACTGTAGGAACAACAATTTCCGCGGCATTGGATGGGGTGGAAGCACGGATATCAGCCACCATATCACATATCGTATAATCAGTCTCATGTCCGACAGCGGATACCACAGGAAGTCTGCTGTCTGCAACGGCTCTGGCAACACATTCCTCATTAAAGCACCAAAGGTCCTCCATGGATCCCCCGCCGCGTCCGACAATAATCACTTCCACTTCCGGAATGCTCTGGGCGATCCTGATCCCATCGGCAATCTCTTTTTCAGCGCCTTTTCCCTGTACACTAACGGGTACAAGCACGATCCTGACGGCTTTGTTCCGTTCCGAGGAAACATTAATAATGTCATGCCATACGGCACCGGATTCACTCGTCACGACTGCAACTTTCTTAGGATACATGGGGATCGGTTTCTTTCTTCCGGGATCCAGAAGTCCTTCTTCAGCCAGTCTGACCTTCAGAGCTTCCATTCTCATCCAGAGGTCACCCTCGCCGTCAGGCCGCATTGCGCTTACATTGAACTGCAGTTGCGCGGTTTTTGCCCACACATCCACGCTGCCAGTCATAATGACTTTCATGCCGTCCTGCGGCATGAATGAACAGCGTACATTGCTGTTGCGGTACATTACGCAATTAATGCTTCCGGTATCGTCCTTCAGGCTGAAATACCAGTGTCCGCTGGCAAAATGGTGTTTGAAGGATCCGATTTCTCCGCGGACCCGGACATTCCGGAGCATTCCGTCTCTTTTGATGATTCCGCTGATATAGTTGTTCAGCTCGGAAACATTCAGAGTCATTTCCGGTATCAATGCTGACGACACAACCTTTCAGCCGCTTCCACCGTGTTTTCAAGCAGCATGGTAATCGTCATCTTTCCGACACCGCCCGGAACCGGTGTGATCCATCCGGCCACTTCGGAAGCGGATTCAAAATCAACGTCACCGGTTACTTTTCCGTTGACCCGGTTGATACCCACATCAATGACAACAGCACCCGGCTTGATCATATCTCCGGTGACAAAACCAGCCTTTCCCACTGCAACCACAAGCACATCCGCATTACGGGTATGAGCGGCAAGATCCTTTGTACGGCTGTGACACATTGTCACAGTGCAGTTTTCCTGTAAAAGCAGCATCGCCATGGGTTTACCAACGATATTGCTTCTTCCGATGACCACCGCTTCTTTTCCGTTCAGGTCAATTCCCGTGCTTCTGATCATCTTCAGCGCACCTTTGGGAGTGCAGGGTACTACGCCTTCAGTACCTGTCATCATATGCCCTACATTCAGCAGATGGAAGCCATCCACATCCTTTTCCGGGACGATTTCAGCCAGAACCGCATTTTCATCGATATGTCGAGGCAACGGCAGCTGAACGAGGATCCCGTTGACAGAAGGATCTTCATTCAGCTTTCGGATCGTGCCGATCAATTCTTCCTGCGTGGTTTCAGCCTTCATTCGAATCGTTTCTGAATGAATACCGACCTCATTGCAGCCTTTACCTTTATTATTGACATAGATCTCGCTTGCCGGATCATCACCGACCAGGATCACTGCCAGCCCCGGAACATAATTATATTCGTTCTTCAGTTTTTCGACTCTGGTTCTGATATCGTTACGGATTTCTTCCGACATGGTCTTCCCACTGATGATTTCAGCCTTCATGATTGATCACTCCTGTCTGATAATGATGCACCGATCAGTGCCACACCTGCTGCGTTATCACCGCTGTATTCCGGATGTCCGAAACATACAGAGGCATTCCGTTTATTCTTTCTTATTCGTTCGGTCACCATGGATCTGAACAAGGCAGACGATGATACTCCTCCCGCCAACAGGATCTGGGATATCCCGGTTTTTTGCATTCCGTTCAGAATCATTTTGGATATTGTTCTTGCAAGGCAGTCAAATACTTCTGCTGCAATATCCGCTTCCGGTATTTTATGATCCATGATCATTCTCATACAGGCAGCTTCAGCGCCGGAAAGATGGCAGGACAAGCCGTTATTGGTTAAGCTGGAAGGAATCAATGCTTTTGCCATGCCATCCATAGCCAGTTTTTCCAGCTCCGGACCTGCCGGGAATTTCATCCCCATTGCGACACCGATCCTGTCAACCAGCTGTCCGGCATGAAGGTCCTGCGAAGTTCCGAGGAGTTCGAGCCGGTCTTCACTGATCAGAACAAGATCTGTCGTGCCGCCGCTCAAATGAACCGCGAGATACGGTTGATCAGTATCGATTCCGCTTTCGTAAGCTGCCGCGGCAAAATGACCCTGTTGATGATCCGTCTCAACGAAAGGAACATTCAGGACTGAAGCCATGGATTCACCCATTGTCTTCCCGACCATGAAAACAGGCATATAGGAGTCTTCGCCCTTTCGCGGCTTTGTACTGGCGCATACCAACGTGATATCATAACCGCAAATTTGTTCGGATACCTGTCTGATCAGATCAGGAAGCTGCCTGACATGAAGAAATACGGCGTCACTCTGTCGCAGCCCTCTTTCTCCGGTTTCTACCGGCAGCAGCTTCCTGCAGCTGCAGACAAGATGGCCATCGGGAGTTGCCGCCGCAACGGATGTTGTATAACAGCTTGTATCAAATCCGATCACAACCGGCTTCATTTCTGAGCCTCGTATTCACGGCAGATTGTTCCGAGTACACCATTGACAAAGCTCTTATCAGCCGGATCGGAATACTGACCGATCAGTTCCAGAGCCTGTGAGATTGCAACATTGTCGGGAATATCTTCTTCATAGCAGATCTCCCATACTGCAAGACGCATCACAGTCAGATCGATCATAGACATCCGTTCGGTTGTCCAGCCGACTGCAGCCCGGTTGATTCTTTCGTCGATCTCCTCCAGATGCCCGATGACACCTTCAAGCACCCGGTCAATGTACTCACGATCCTCTTTGACAGGTTCACCGGCATCCACGCGATCCACTCCGGGAACACCGTTCTCACGCAGTTCATCATAGACAAGCTGAAGCGTTTCTTCTCCACCTTCTCCGCCTTCAAGATGTTCATAAATCATCTGCATGACTGCAGCACGTGCTGCTGTTCTTGACATATGTATCATCCACCGTTTCTGTTAATTTATATTTTCTTCGCTTGGTTCTGTTTCGCTGTTTTCTGACGAAATCTGTTTTTCTTCAGCTGAAGCATCATCTGCAACGGATTCAGTTTCGCTGCTGATCTCTTCTGGAGTACCTGTTTCTTTCATTGCTTCAGGGCCCGGAACGAAGCACATTTCTTCCGGTTGACTGAAAATCCGCTGATGCAAGGGTCTGTCGTCATTGTCCG
This sequence comes from Clostridia bacterium, assembly GCA_045600165.1. GTDB lineage: Bacteria > Bacillota > Clostridia > Christensenellales > Aristaeellaceae > Aristaeella. The sequence goes on along the minus strand of JAZRXJ010000127.1, from coordinate 14,403 downwards.
GTTCGTCATCATTTTCAACCGTAGGATATGCGGGACCAGACTGATTCACATCCTGTACATTCATGGCGGCAGGAGGTGCGGCAACAGGCTTTTCGCTACTATCCGCAACAGGTTCGTTCGTCTCCGTATTATCGTTTTCGGATGCTTTCAGTCTCGGCACCATCGCAGGGGCTTCAATAGCAAAGGGGGCATCTTTCGCATCCTCGCCGGATGACCGTACGATTACTCTGACTTCCTTTACTTCAACTCCGGAACAAGCTGTAACGTACTGCTTGATTTGTTTCTGCAGCTGCGATACGGTAAGCGGTATACTGATTCCGCCGGCCACATTACCAATGATCTTTACAGAAAGACAGTTCTTCTCGTTATCAAGGATGATCTTTTCGGTCGTAACTTCCGGATGCTGTTCAATGCACTTACCAACGAGATTATTGAGCGCTTCCAGGGAAATATCAAGTTCTCCGCCTTCTGTTGTCTGTGTCAGGAACCTGGAATTCTTTTTCTTATGCCGGAACAACACTGACAGACAATAAAGAGCAAGTATAAAAAGGATGACAAATGCGGCGATAAGAATTGCTTTTTTGAGTAAAGAATCAGGGTTCTGGAAAACGGAATTTACTTTCTCAACGATCGGTACATTAAAGAACAGTTGTGCAACGATCCCGGCAGCGCCGCACAGCAGTATAAGAGCGAGAAGGGCGGATAAGATCCTGTCGAAAAGTTTGATCTTCATAATGTGACCTTTCTGATAATCAGTATGACAATGACAGAGGAAACTTTCCTCTGTCAGTTGTACTGGTTACTTATCGTTCTTTTCGGTTGTGTCCGTATCTTCTGAGATTTCTTCTGCGGGAGTGTTGGCATTGGTCGAAGTTCCTGCTTCCAGAACATTGGTTTCACTGGTTGTCTGCAATGCCATATTCTCTTTTTCAAAGCTGACATTCTGTACATGCACATCTACACGTACTACATGCAGACCTGTCATGGACTCAATGGTTTTCCGCACAGATTCCTGAGCGTCAAGACAGGCTTTCTGGATCGGAGTACCGTATTCAACGGTTACGTAAAGATCCACACTGACTTCTTCCACACCTATTTCAACTTTGACACCCTTGGTCAGATTCTTGTTCTTTCCAAGAATACCACCGTTTACTGCAGTCATCCCCGCAATGCCTTTCACCTCATTGGCAGCTATTCCGGCAATTGTGGCAACAACTTCATTGGCGTAAGTAATATTATTCTTCGGTGTATCAGTTCCCGCCGAAGATATCAGACCGGAATCCTTCATCTTGGAAGCCATGATGTTCCCTCCTTCAGACTGAGGACATAAATCCATAGTGATTCAGCTAATTATAACAGAAGAATCATTTCAAATCAAACATTCATTCTTCCTTGCTGACGGGTACAAGAGCAATATGAAGTTCATCGAGCTGCTTCTGTTCAACATAACCCGGAGCACCCATCATGATATCCTGCGCGTTTTTATTCATCGGGAAAGGAATCACTTCACGTATTGACTCTTCACCGGCAAGCAGCATAACCATTCTGTCGACACCGGGAGCAATACCGGCATGCGGCGGTGCACCGTAGCAGAATGCGTTATACATAGCCGGGAACTTTGCCTTGACATCGTCTTCTCCCAGGCGGACAAGTTCAAAAGCCTTCACCATGATTTCCGGATCGTGATTACGGACAGCTCCGCTTGAAAGTTCAACGCCATTGCAGACCAGATCGTACTGATAAGCCATAATGGTCAGAGGATCCACTTCACCGGACGCTGCTTTGTTCAGGATCTCGAGACCACCGTTAGGCATGGAGAAAGGATTATGGCAGAATTCAAGTTCTCCGCTTTCCTCGCCAATTTCATACATCGGGAAGTCAACGATCCAGCAGAATTCATATCTTTCAACATCCATGTGATTCGGACAAAGCTGTCCGAGAAGCTTGATCAGGGCACCGGCTGTTTTCTGGGCTGCGTTTTTCTTGCCTGCAGACAGAGCCACGAAGGTATTTTTCTTCAGGCCCAGTTTGTCAATGATCTCTGTTTTCTTTTCCTGCAGGAATTTGCTGATTCCACCGGTCAGTTCGCCGTTCTCGTCCATCTTGAACCAGTAAGCTTTATTGCCGCTGATTACTTCAGCGTCGGCACAGAGTTTGTCGATCTGTTTTCTGGTGCATGTAAAATCAGTCACCGGAACTGCTTTGATGATCTGTCCTTCAAAAGGTCCGAAACCGACACCGCTCATCAGTTCCGTAACATCGGTTGCTTCAAGGTCGATACGCAAGTCGGGCTTATCACACCCATAGCGTTCCATGGACTCCAGATAAGGAATACGTCTGAAAGGAGCGGAAGAAGCAATATTATATTTGCCGTACTTCGCGAAAATTGGAGGCAGTACATCCTCCAGAACAGTAAAAACATCTTCCTGTCCCGCAAAGGCCATTTCCATATCAAGCTGATAGAATTCACCGGGGCTTCTGTCTCCTCTTGCATCTTCATCACGGAAGCAGGGAGCAATCTGGAAATAACGGTCAAATCCGGATGTCATCAGAAGCTGCTTGAATTGTTGCGGAGCCTGAGGAAGAGCATAGAACATTCCGGGATGTTTCCTGGCCGGTACCAGATAGTCACGCGCGCCTTCAGGAGAACTCGCGGTCAGGATCGGTGTTGTGATCTCCAGAAAATCATGTTCGATCATCGCCGCGCGAAGCGCGGCAACAACGTTGCAGCGAAGTACAATATTCTTTTTTACATCAGGGTTTCTCAGGTCCAGATAACGATATTTCAGACGGATGGTTTCATCCGCTTCCTTGCTGCGGTTGATCTGGAAAGGAAGCGCATTGTAACGGCAGCGTCCGAGAACATCAATACTCTCCGGTACCACTTCAACGTCGCCGGTCTTCTGCTTAGGATTCTTGCTGGAGCGTTCACGCACTGTTCCGTAGACAGAGATCACACTCTCCTTGTTCAATTCAAGCACCTTTTTAAGCAGTTCCTCGTCCTCAACGACGATCTGAGTCGTTCCGTAAAAATCCCTCAACACAAGGAAAGCGAGATTTCCGCCGACTTCACGGATATTCTCCAGCCATCCGGAAAGACGTACTTTCTGACCGACTTCCGTCATGGAGAGTTCGTTGCAATTATGTGTCCTGTTTTGCATATTGCTTCCTCCGTTTATATCATATACATTTTATCGTTTTTTCCGTTGTCGTTCTTATTACGGCATACAGACAAACAATTATATCATACTTCATGATTCAAATAAAGCACTGTATTCCGAGTTCAGCAGTCTTCCTGATCAATTCCCCGGTATCACCATGGAACACAATTCCATTCCATCCGCACTGAACAGCAGCTTCAACGTTCATACAATTGTCATCGATGAACAGGCATTCATCCGGCTTCAGTCTGAATCTTTCCGTGAAACAGCGGTAGATTTCCGGGTTAGGTTTCATCATCTTTACTTCATATGATATCAGCGTTCCCTCAAAACAATCGCTGACAGGTACTTTTGCCCAGTATTTAGGCTGATTACACGCCGCATTACTCAACAGCCAGATCCTGTATCCGGCTTTTTTGAGAGCTTTGATCAGGTCTTCCATTCCGTCAACCAGCAGCAATGGTTCATACCAGTGATGAACCAGATCGTTAACAATATCATGCAAATGGCCGGGTACACGTTTACAGATCCGATCAGTCGCATCATCCTCGGTAATGACACCATGGTCAAGCATTACCCATTCAACCGAATGAAAAACTTCATTCTCAAGCAGTTTTCTATCATCTCCGCCGATCTCATAACGTTCAAGAAAAGTATGTGGTTCAAATCGTATGATTACCTGACCCATATCAAACACAATATTTCTTATCATATCCGGTCTCCTCCATAACATTATTTTATTTGATAATTGTTTTTTTTACAAGCTTAATCACATCAGTGAATATACGCGTCGGACATCCTGCGTACTTCTCATTTCCACATCATTCTATTCTTTCCCATTGGTAAAAAAATACTCCCGGTTTTTACCAGGAGTAATTCAATGCTTTCTTTACACAACTCTGATGTTCGTTATCCACTTTTTGGGAACCGTGTGTCTTGCTGCCGGTAAAGTGAATACAGAAATGTCCGTCAAAATTATTGTTGCTGATCGTTTGCGTGCCATGCGGCATTCCGTTCATGGACCCAGCATAAACATGACCGTTATACTTAACCAGTACAGGACGCCTTCTCCAGCTCCAATGACCATAAATACTTTTCAGTACTTTCGTATCAGAAGCTGTTTTCGGTTCAGCATCAATATGGCTTCCGCCGCTCCACCGTTTACATGTAAAGACCTTTCCCGTATAGCAATCCTTCACCTTGAATATAGCACCTTTAGGAATCTTTGAAGAACCACCGTTGAACCAGTTTAGCTTCTCTGTCTTGTTGCTTCCGGATGAACTGCTGTCATCCGTGTCTTTAGAACCATTGATGGCTTTTAATGTCGAAGGACCAGCCACACCGTCCGCAGAAAGTCCTTTGGCTTTTTGAAACTTCTTAACCGCGTTTTCTGTGCCGGTACCATAATCGCCGTCCACTGTACCAGAATAATATCCAAGTTGCTTTAGTTTTTTCTGAAGATTTTTAACATTAGTACCACTGCATCCTTTTTTCAGTGTACTGCCAGTGGATACTTTTGCAGATGATCCTGATGAAGACGATGAGGATGATTTTGACGAAGACGATGACTTGCTGACATAATTTTTGCTGACATATCCCGTATAGCTTCCGTAGCTGACTTTATACCAGCTGCCGCTTGTTCCTTTGATCGTAACTTTTGCTCCGTTGTGCAAAACTGTGACCACTTTACTGTCTGTACTGGCTGATTTACGCATATTCAATGATGAAGCAGTAATATATCCGCTATCAGCCATACAGGTGCCGGCAATGAATAATAGAATTGTAAATACAGAAAGGAAAATAATCAAAAACTTTTTGTTTTTCATTATAGTTCCTCCTTTCATTACAATTCATGATGATTTTATTACAAATTCATTACACTGTCAACATAATTGTTAAAGAAATCGTTATAAATACAATGTAATCAACAATCTTCTTTTCATGAACACAGGAATTTATTAAAAAAGATTGACATCACATGCGAAAGATGATATATTGCTTGTGGTTTCAGAGACCCTGTGCCAAAGACAGCAGGTATCGAAAGATTTAAAGGGCTTATGTCCGCCAGCCGAGGTGCTTAGGATTGATTGCTTTGCTCAACCCTTGCGCCGCGCGCAAGGGTTTTCTTATTCACAACCATTAAGGAGGTGCAATGGAATGAGCAAGAATCTGGAAGTGAAACAGCAAGTCGTTGCCGATATCGTGGAAAAGCTGAAAAACGCCGAATCCATGGTGATCGTTTCTTACGAAGGAAACGGACTGACTGTGGAACAGGTCACTGAACTGCGTAAGCAGTGCCGTGAAAACGATGTAACTTACTGTGTACTGAAAAACCGTCTGGTGAATCGTGCACTGGAAGAACTGAAGATTGAAGGACTGGCTGACAAGCTGGAAGGACCGAACGCCTTTGTATTCGGTACCAAGGATGTTACCGCCGCTCCCAAAGTTATTTCTCAGTACATCGAAAAAAATAAGCTGTCCAACGTCAGCATGAAGGGCGGTCTGATGGGGACCGAAGTGATGGATGTCAATACCATCAAAGCCCTGGCCGCTACACCCAGCCGCGAGGAACTGCTGGGAACTCTGGTCGGATGTCTCGTCTCCCCTGTTTCTGCTCTGGTTTCCGTTCTGGAACAGATCGCGGAACAGAAAGAAAGCGCCTGATCTTATATCTGCTGCTTAAATTCATGACAATAAATTATTATGGAGGGAAATACAATGACCAATCAGGAAATTATGGAAGCTATTGAGTCCATGACTCTGCTCCAGGTTAAAGAACTCGTTGACGCCATGAAAGAAAAGTTCGGTGTCACCGGTGCCGTTGCCGTTGCCGGCGGTGCTGCTGCTCCCGCTGCTGCTGCTGAAGAAGAAAAGACCGAATTCGACGTCATCCTGAAGGATGCCGGTGCCGAAAAGATCAAGGTCATCAAGGTTGTCCGTGAAGTTATCTCCGGCCTGGGCCTGAAGGAAGCCAAGGACATCGTTGAAGCCGCTCCCAAGACCATTAAGGAAGGCGCCACCAAGGAAGAAGCCGAAAAGATCGCCGAACAGTTCAAGGCTGTTGGTGCTACTGTCGAAATCAAGTAATTTCGAAAGCAACAAAGAGAGGCAGATTTACGTCTGCCTTTCTTTTTTTATATTTTTCAGTATAATATGAATGAACCGTTCAGAGCGGTTATATGTCTGAACAAATTCAGAAAGGTCTGCTATGAGAAAACTTACTGGTTTTATCCTGTTTGTTTTGCTTCTGTCGGTCAGTGCGTCTTCCTTGTCCGAGTCAACGCAGCATCCGGGAGAGTTGATACCACCCGCTTACCCTGTACCGGATTATGTGGAAGAATTGTTATCCGTTGCTGCCGAGGAAGTTGGCTACACGGAGGGCGATCACGGCTGGTCCAAATACGGTGAATGGGCCGGCGACCCATATGCTCAATGGTGTGCCGAATTCCAATGCTGGTGTGTCGATCAGACAGATCAACGTTACGGAACAGAACTGCTCAACAATATTTATCCCCTCTATTCCGGACAAAATACAGGCAGAGACTGGTTTATCCGTCAGGGACGTTATGTATGCCGCTGGGGCAATATTGACGGATGGGGATATCAGTGGCTCAAAGGAGAAGATTCTTTTCTGACCACCGGAAGTTATGTTCCCCAACCGGGGGACTGGGTTTTCTTCACCTGGACATCCAATACGGATACAGATCATGTGGCAATGGTCGAAAATTGCATCAAAGATGAAAATGGTGTGATCTGGGTCAATGTAATTGAGGGAAACAAGCCTTCTGCCGTAGAGCGTTTTTCTTACGAACTGACCAATTCGCGCATCCTTGGTTTCGGAACGGTTCATGATGTCATGGACATCACTATGAAGTTCGGAAATGATGGTCAGAAAGTCCTTCGGCTTCAGGAAAAGCTGTTTTCTCTCGGCTATCTTGATGAACAGTATCTGACCGGTCACTTTGGTAACGCTACCAGAGATGCCGTATGGAATTACCAGTACGACCGTGATCTGAAAATGAACGGCATTGCCAATATCGAAACGCAGAGAAATATCGACAATGATATTGATTTTATGATCGATCACGATCCAATGACATGGCTTGTTGTGGATGATGACGAAGAGGACACAGAGTAATTCCGTGCCCTCTTCGTTTTCTGTCAATAACCTTTGATGTTCTGAAACTTACAGTTCGCCGTAAAAATTCACTTCAGCAGGTCCTGATTGTATGATATGACCCGTTTTCTCTTCAAAGCTGATATTCAAAGTCCCTCCGTCCAGTTCTATTTCAGCCGAATCTCCGCACAGTCCCTTTTGACGGGCAGCAGCAAATACCGCACAAGCTCCCGAACCACAGGCACGTGTTATACCGCTTCCCCGTTCCCATACCCTTACTCTGAGGCGATCCTTGGATATCAAAGTCGCAAATTCAACATTAACAGTCATAGCAAGTTGATCGGAGTTTTCAATCAACGGACCATATTTGAGCAGCAACGCATCAGAAACAGGATTGCCAAAAATCACGAAATGCGGATTTCCGATATTGACATAAAAACCTGTAAATGCAGATTCATAAGCATTCACTTTCATCGGTCCCTGTATATCGCGTACCTGACCCATATCCACGGAAGCCGAGCAGAATTTTTCATGATCAATTTCCGGTTTCAGTACTGTCAGGCCTGCAGCCGTCATCAGGCGGATCTCCGGTTTACGGCACCAGCCTGATTCCCACGCATATCGTGCAATGCATCTGCAGGCATTTCCGCAGGTTTCCGCTTCGCTGCCATCTGCGTTGAATATTCTCATTCCAAGGTCACATTCCTGATCCGGAAACATGAGTACAAGACCGTCCGAACCGATTCCTTTATGGCTGTCACTGACTTTCCGCGCAAGCATACAGGGATCACTAACTTCTTCATTACGGCAATCAATAAATACATAGTCATTGCCGAGCCCGTTCATCTTAATGAATTTCATATTACAAATCCTTGTTCATCGGCAGAAATCATCATACTGTCATCATTGTCACGGATAGTTCCTTTTTCAAGATAGTACGGATCACATCCACCTTCGCGAATACAACGGTTGATCTGCTTCAGACGGTCGATCCTCCCATTGACCCGCAATCCGGTAAGCGCTTTGCTTTTATATCGGTCAAACATAGCTCTGACACCCATCGTTACAGGTATAGCCGCCCAAAGCCCTCCGAGGCCCATCACAGCGGCACCGACACCTACTGCGGCACCGGTCTTTGCCATACGGAAAGCGCCGTCCTTTACTGCTGTCTTTCCCGGTTTCTTTTTGAACAGTACCTTTGTTCCCTCCGTGACAGCAATCACAGCAAACGGAAGGACTCCCGTCACAGCAGATGAAATATCGGTAATCAGTCCTGTTTCTTCCAGCAAACCGGTTTCCACCGCGATCTCGTCCGCATAGGTCAGACCGGTTGCGATCGTGTCGATCACAGTTGTTTGCTGTCTTTTCCTGTAGCCTTCCACAATTTCAGAATAACTTTTCATTATCCCTTCTCCTTTAAAAGCGGTCGGTATGTATATACATTCTTTAAAGTAACTTACCGAGCACCATCACGATGATTGCTGTTATGCATATGATCAGAGCCAGAATGATGATTTTATTCAGCGTGGACGATTTTCCCCTTTTGTCATTCAGCTTTTTTTCCATTTCCCTGTTCTTTTTTTCCAATTCTGCAATTTTACTTTTGAGTTCGTCAAGCCTTTTATCAAGATCACGACGGTCTTCTTCTCTCTGTTCATCAACAGAGGTAATTTCGCTTTGGATGCTCTGCAATCTGCTGTCTTCTTCCTTGGTGAGATCATCCATCCTGCGGTTGATCATGGCCTGATCCTCAAAAAGTCCTTCCGCAACAAGCGTCATTTCGGAAGTGAAATTTTCGATCAGCTGCTGAGTATTTTCTCCTTTAACCGCTTTGATCGCCTGGGTCAGCAAGGACCCTTTTTCCTGTGTCTTTTCTGACATCTTACATTCCTCCCGACGCATAATACCAATAATATTATATCACATTCATTTTTTTGTTAAAAGTCATGCGATCCGATTGACACAGAATCAAGTAAATGTTATGATGTAAACGTTACCGATAACGTTTACATAACGGAGGTTCGCCTTATGAGCGTTCAGACGATCCGTGATATTGCTGAGATTGCCGGTGTCAGTGTCGCCACTGTCAGTCGTGTCATGAACAATAAGCCGGATGTCAATCCCGCGACACGGGAGAAAGTAGAATCAGTGATCAGGGACCATCATTTTGTCGGAAACAGCAGTGCCCGTGAACTGAAACAAAATGACCGTTCCGTGATTGCGATCGTCATTCATGGCAAGTCCAATCCTTTTCTCTACAACTTGTCTGAAAAGATCCTTTCAATGACAGATTCACTGCCCTGCAGCACGATCACGGAATATGTGGATGAAAAAGATGATGAACTGGAAGCTGCCCGCAGGCTTGTCCATCAGAAGGATCTGAAAGGGCTGATTCTGATTGGCGGTCATCCTGACCCGCTTACCGAACCAGTCGCCGAGCTCAATATTCCAATTGTTTTTGCTACCGTCCCGGTTCGCGAAGCAAGCTTCCCTTACGCTTCATCCGTATGTATCGACGACAGGGCTATGGCCTCTCAAGCAATCAGGGTACTTCTTGATCACGGTCACCGTAATATCGCGGTTTTCGGAGCCGGTTCGTCCGGATCCGGAGCCTTCTCCGCCAGATACAGAGGAATCTCCGACGGTTTTGAAAATGCCGGTATCCCTTTCAACAGCGACATGTTCTGTGAGTGCCGGTTCTCTGTAAAAGACGGTTATCAGACTGCAATGTCTTTCTTCCGTCTTCATCCCGGGACTACTGCTTTGTTTGCGATGAGTGACAGCATCGCAATCGGTGCCATGCGTGCCCTGACCGATCTCGGTCTGAATGTTCCACGTGATATCAGCGTAATAGGTTTTGACGGTGTGGACATGTGCAACTATACTGTTCCACGTTTATCGACAGTCATTCAGCCGGTCGACAGAATCGCATCCGAAAGTGTCAGCATCATGTCAGAAATGATCAGCAATCATATTGCTCCGCGCCACGTGATCCTTGATGCGGAGATTTCAATCAGTGAATCTGTAATGAAAAAGGAGTGATCGATATGAAAGAAAGCGGTATCCTGATGCATATTTCAAGTCTGCCCTCCGACGAAGGAATCGGTACTCTCGGAAGTGAAGCACGGCAATTTGCTGATTTTCTGAAACGCAGCGGAGTATCTGTCTGGCAGGTTCTTCCCATCGGGCCGACAGGATATGGAGAATCCCCGTATCAGTCAACCAGCACCTTTGCCGGGAATCCCCTGTTTATCTCTGTAAACGAACTGATTTCCCAGGGGATTTTCAGCGGAAACGGACTTCCCGAAAAACCTGATGAAATTGATCCTTCCAAAGTGGATTATGAAAAAGTCCGCGAGTACAAGGATACCTGTCTGCGTATCTGCTTTTCAGAGTGCCGGGACAAGCTTATGGATAAAATGAACCAGTTTTGTCTAAATCATGAGTGGGTCCGGGATTTCGCTCTTTTCACTGCCGTAAAGAAACACTTTGGAGAAATCATGTGGACCAAATGGCCAGATGAAAGCATCCGTTTCAGGGATAAAGAGGCAGTTGTCAGGTACACCGAAATGCTGAAGGATGAAATAGAATTCAGGATTTTTGAGCAGTATCTGTTTGATCTGCAATGGAATGAACTCAAAACATACTGCAACAATCTTGGCATCAGGATCTTCGGTGATATTCCGATCTATGTCGCTGAAGATTCTGCTGACACATGGACCCATCCCGAAATTTTCCAGCTTGATAAAAACCGTATTCCGAAACGCGTTGCCGGCGTTCCGCCGGATCTGTTCACAGAAGACGGCCAGTTATGGGGTAATCCGCTATACCGTTGGAAATATCTGCGTATAACCGGTTATAAATGGTGGGTCATGCGTCTGCAGGCTCTCGCGTCCCGTTACGACATGCTCCGTATCGATCATTTTATCGGTTTTGCCAATTACTATTCCATCCCCTACGGAGCACCCAACGCACGAAACGGTAAATGGGTCATCGGTCCCGGATACAGTCTGTTCCGCGTATTGAAAAGAAAAGTGCCAAAGCTCAGTATTGTCGCGGAAGACCTCGGGTGTGTCAATGACCGCGTACGTAAGCTTCTTTGTCAGTGCGGTTATCCGGGTATGAAAGTACTTAGTTTCGGCTTTGGCGGAAATCATGATGATAACCCACATTATCCTTCCTTCTATGGAGAAAACAGTGTTGTTTATACCGGCACCCATGATAATGATACCGTCATTGGCTGGTGTATGACAGCTGACGAAGCATCTCTGACCGATGCGAAAACGACTCTGGGATTTGAAGCAATCGCTGATGCTCCGGATGCCTTTATCCGGATGATCTTTGCTTCCGACTGTAAACTGGCCGTTGTTCCGATGCAGGATCTGCTCGGTCTTGACGGAAGTGCCAGGATGAATCTCCCGGGTTCTGTCGGAGGCAACTGGCAGTGGCGGTTGGATGCGTCCCTTCTGAATTCAGCCCTTGAAGCAAAACTGCTGACTTTCAATGAGATATATCACAGAAAGGGGTAATACCAAATGATCAATGCTAAAGATATCCTGAAAAAGACTGAAATCAACATGAACTGGCTGTATCACAAGAAGATTGCCGATTCCAATGCTGTTCAGCTGCATAACGCACTCTCCCAGGCAGTCATGCAGGAGATCTCCCCTCTCTGGATAAAGAAAGAAAATCAGAGAGCCAAAGGAAGAAACGCGTTCTACATCTCAGCGGAATATCTGACCGGACGTCTGATCTATAACAACCTTTTCTGTCTCGGTATCCTGAATGACGTCAGTGACGGACTGAAAGAAAAAGGTGTGGATATTGCAGTCCTGGAAGACATTGAAGACGATGCTTTCGGTAATGGCGGGCTTGGCCGTCTTGCGGCCTGTTTCCTGGACAGTGCTGTAACCCATAATGTTCCCTTGACCGGATACGGTCTCCGTTATCGCTACGGTCTTTTCAAACAGTCTTTCCGTGACGGAAGGCAATATGAGGTTCCGGATGACTGGTCTGCTTTCGGAGATCCATGGTCTGTACGAAGAGAAGATGAAGCTGTCACAGTTGTGATGAAAACCGGTACAGTCAAAGCGATTCCCTATGATATGCCTGTCATCGGCTACGGCGCCGAAAACATCGGAACGCTGCGTCTCTGGCAGTGTGAAAGCCCCGAAGAAATCGATTTCAAAGCATTTAACGATCAGGATTATCAGAAAGCTTCTTCAGCAAAAAACAAAGCTGAAGACATTACCAAATTTCTCTATCCGAATGACACAACAAACCGGGGCAAACAGCTTCGCGTAAAACAGCAATACGTTCTCACAAGCGCATCAGTACAGGATATTCTGAGAAAGTACCGTATCAGACACGGAAACGACTATTCAATGCTTGCGGATGAAGTTGCCGTTCAACTGAACGACACTCATCCGGTCATGGCAATCCCTGAGCTGATCCGGCTGTTGATGAATGAAGGCATCGATTTTGAAACTGCCTTCGGCTGGTCTGAAAAAATATTTGCATACACCAATCACACTGTCATGCAGGAAGCACTGGAGAAATGGTATCTTCCGCTTCTTTCATCCGTCTGTCCCGATATCGTGAAGATCATCAGGCTTATTAACCGCAGATTCATGAAAGAAATGAAATCCGGGAAACTTGAAGTCCTGCCTGACCGTTGTCTGATCCGCGACAACATGATCCATATGGCTCAACTCGCCGTTTACGCAACCCATGCAACCAACGGAGTGGCTGAACTGCATTCGCAGCTGCTGAAAGATGATCTCTTCAGCAAATGGTATGCCGTATGGCCTGAACGTTTCCAGAACAAGACCAACGGCATTACTCAAAGAAGATGGCTCGGTCTCTGTAATCCCGAGCTGTGCAGTATCATTGATCCGCTGATCGGCAACGGCTATCTTACGGATCTCGGTCAGCTTAAAAAGCTGGAAAAAAAGATCACACCCGCTTTCTGTAAAAAATTCATTGAAGTGAAAAAAGCCAAGAAGCTTGAACTGTGTGAAGCAGTCAAAAAAGCGGAAGAAATTGATATTGATCCTGACTGGGTCTTCGATGTTCAGGTAAAGCGCCTGCACGAGTATAAGCGTCAGTTTATGAACGCCCTGTCCATTCTGGCGATCCATGATCTGCTGAGACATGGACAGCTGCCGGATTTCAGACCTACCGTCATGATCTTCGGTGCCAAATCCGCTCCCGGTTACGACCGTGCCAAAGCCATCATCCACTTTATCAATCTGATTGCCGATCAAGTCAATAATGATCCAAAGACGAACGACCGTCTGAAAGTCGTTTTCATTCAGAACTACAATTGTTCGTGGGCAGAGAAGATCATTCCAGCCGCAGATATCAGCGAACAGATCTCTCCTGCCGGTACAGAAGCCAGCGGCACCGGCAACATGAAATTCATGATGAACGGCGCGCTGACCTGCGGCACACTGGACGGCGCCAATATCGAGATCACCCAGTGCGTCGGGCGGGACAACATCTATCTGTTCGGCCTGACCGCCGAGGAGGTTTTGGCGATCTATGCCCACGGTGGCTACCGCGCCGGGGAAATCTTCGAAAACGACCCGGCCATCCGCCTGATCATGGAACAGCTGATCGACGGCACCCTCTGCCCGGCGGAGAGCAAGCTTTTCAGCGAGCTTTACCATTACCTGATCTTCGGCTATCAGCATCAGATCGCCGACCCGTATCTGTGTCTGCGCGATTTCGACAGCTATCGCTCCGTTCAGGCGCGGATCAGCGAGGAATACGCCGACCGGGCGCTCTGGGCGAAAAAAGCCGCGTTCAACACGGCCTGCTCGGGGTTCTTCTCGTCCGACCGCACCATCAGCGAGTACAACGACCGCATCTGGCATCTGAAGCCGGTGGAGGCCTATCAGAAATAATCCGATTTTCCGCGCCGGTTTTTTTACGCCGGCGCGGCTTGTTTCCGACAAAACGCCTGATCTGTCCGCATGAAAGGAGGGCGGCGCGTGTTTTTTTATCATCATTCCCACAATCCCTTCTGCCGCACGCCCTTCGGCGCGGTCCGTCAGGGCGCGGAGGTGATCCTGCGGGCGGTGTGCGCCGAGCCGGTGACGCTGCGCCTGTGGGACGGAAAAG